>JBMOKG010000260.1:0-1585 GCA_049315385.1 Bacteroidales bacterium | reverse complement strand
CAGGCAAAGATATCATTATTACAATTACAAGTTCAACTACCGAAACTTCTTCAGCCATACTTAATGGCAATGCCGCTTCATGGACAAGTTTAACAATATATCCAACCACTTCTGGGTTATCAATTAGTGGAGGTTTAGCTTCACCTATTATTGACTTATATGGAGCTGACAACGTAATTATTGATGGACGAGTAGGTGGAACAGGTAGTACCAAAGATTTGATAATATCAAATACGAGCACATCTTCTTCTTCTGGCACGAGTACAATTCGCCTTTACAATGGAGCTACAAGCAATACGATTAAGTATTGCACAGTTAAGGGTTCAAGTTTGGCTACAGCATCCGGGGTTATTTTTTTAAGTGATACTTCTCCAAATACTGCAAATACTATTGACAATAACAATATTACCTGTTCGTCAGATGCGAACCGTCCGTTAAATGTAATATATTCGGCCGGTGCTGCCAACACGGTTACTATAAGTAACAACAATATTTATAATTTTTTCAACCGTGGTATTACTTCTTATGGCATTAACCTGAATTCTTCAACGGCAGCAAGTACGATTTCGGGAAATAGTTTTTACGAAACAAATAGCTTTGTTCCTACACTTCCTATTGGATATCCATTTACATACCTTGCTGATTATACTGTTATTAATATTAATAGTACAATTGCCGGTTTCACTGTAACAGGTAATTTTATTGGCGGAAGTTCCCCAAATTGTGGAACAGGTGGTAGCGTTACGGTATGGACAAAAACGGCAGGTTATAGTAACTTTTTTACTGGAATTAATATTAGTGTTGGAACAGGAATCCCAAGTATTGTTCAAGATAATACTTTAAAAGGCTTTTCATTTAGTAATCCAGGTGCAGCTGCCTGGACTGGAATAAATGCCACTGCTGGCGATATTACAATTGGTTCATCCGGACACCCTAACACAATTGGTGCAACTATTGGAACTGGAAGTATTACCATTACAAATACGACCTCACAAGGAGGTGTAGGTGGGATAAATATCTCAGGCAGTGGATTAATAACATGCGATTACAATACAATAGGATCGATCCTTCTTTACAATACTGATTATCAAAGATCCACATCTTTTATGGGTATTTACAGGAACAATACCAATGCAAATGGCTCAATTAGCAATAATTTAATTGGAAGTACTTCGGAAGCCTTTAGTATTGATGCTAATTCTAGAAGTATGTCTGGTGCTCAGAATGTTCAGGCAATTTGGAATGCTGGCGTAGCAACAGGTTTATTGACTATAAGCAATAATACCATTGCTAATATGAGAAATCAAACAGAAAATGCAGTTGAGGGAACTTTTGGCGTAGTAAATGGAATATATAATACTGTGGCTGCTAATGTAACTGCATCTGGAAATACGATTTACAATTTAACTATAGAAAATGCAAATAATACCACCACTGCTGCCAGTACAGGAATTGTATTTACGTCTGCCAGTACCGGATTAATTACCGTAACTAATAATACTATTTATAATATATCGAATTCATTCCCTACATTTACTGGTTATATATGCGGAATTTATTTCGCAGGAGGTTCAGGAGCTAATGT
>JBMOKG010000059.1:0-28620 GCA_049315385.1 Bacteroidales bacterium | reverse complement strand
TATTTTAAACTTTATTTTCCTCGTAAAAGTTGCATTAATTACTTGAATTTAGGTTTAATAAAAACATTGCTTCTCTTTTTCTGCATTCCATTCTGTCAACAGAAAATGCAGTAATGTCAGCCAGCTTAAAGATTTGTGTGCCATTTTCAATACCAACATCAGAAATTGTATTTATTTGTATATAGTTTTCATCAAAATCTAATATATATCCATGACTAATCTGATCTTCATTATTTAGTTCGATTGTAATTATTTTACCATGATCAAACCTGGTTTTTAATAATTCAAATTGCCAATTCTCATCTTCGTTTAGTTCAATCGTTCTAATCGATTGTTTTTCAATTTTATTGGCATTGGAAAAAAGAAGTTGGTAGGATGTTAGATATTCAGTATCAGTTTCTATAGACTCAATATTCTCTATCTGCTCAATAATCAGACCATCTTCAATGCCATATTTAGAAATATGCTGCAATACAATAAATTTTTCATTGTAATTTACTATAAACCCAATATATAAATTATCGCCATCATTATATTTTCTAATTCCAATAATATTTTTATTTTCCTGGGATTGAGAAAGTATTTTTCCAGGTATTTTATCAAGCATAATGATGATTTTTATTGTTATTACTTACATTTATTTTAAAGCTATACAATTGCTTCAATTAATCTTTTTGCAAATTTATCAATTTAATTAAACGCAAATATTTAATTAATAATATAAAAACTTCAATAATTTTCATGAAGTAAGGAAATGGTTTCAATTTCTCAAAAAAGAAAGCCACTCAGCGTTTGTTTAACACTGAATGGCTGTATTATAAGGAATAGTTTATATCTTAAAGGGATTTTGGAAATTGCTTTTTATCGTTGAACTTCAATTTTAAATCCTATCTTACATAAATGAATTGCGTTTTTAAAATCTTGTTTGACTTGAAAAATCTAATTTTCAGAACTCCTTTTTAATCTATTTGTAAATCAATCTGCAAAAATTTACTTTATTATTGTTTTTTCATCAAAAGGTTAAGGGTCACATTAAATTCATCATAAATGGTTTTGTCTCCCAGATTATCAAAGAAAGTTCCACTACCATATTTCAGGTTGAATTTAGTTCTGTCAATTGTAATGTTTGCATAGATTCTTTTTCCTTCAGGAGTTTCAGTAATAACTGCTTTAAATGTAATAGGTTGAGTTACTCCTTTGATAGTTAGTTTGCCTTTAACAAATGAGTTTCCTTTTAATATAAGAACTGCTTTATCTAAAACAAAAGTTGCTTTTGGAAATTTATCTACGCCAAAGAAATCATCAGATTTCAAGTGTCCTTCTAATTTAGCTTTGTAGCCTTCGTCGGTTAAATCTACGTCTTTTATAGATGTCATGTCGATTTCAAAGTTTGCTTTAGAAATTAAATCTTTGCTAACTGTAAATTCACCTTTAGCTAATGCGATGGTACCTGTATGTTCTCCGGTTATTTTCTTGCCTAACCAGGTGATTTTTGAATTTGTAAGATCTGCTTTATACATTGTTTGAGCGTTTACAAATAAACCAGCTACTAATAATGCGAATGATATTAAAATTTGTTTTTTCATTGTTTTTAATTTTAAGTAATTTATTAATTTAGTTTTAATGATGCAAAATTACATCGGATT
Source organism: Bacteroidales bacterium (assembly GCA_049315385.1). Taxonomy (GTDB): domain Bacteria; phylum Bacteroidota; class Bacteroidia; order Bacteroidales; family JACABE01; genus JACABE01. The sequence goes on along the minus strand of JBMOKG010000059.1, from coordinate 26,974 downwards.
GTGAATGTGTGAAATGTAAAAATAAAGGTATCAATGGTAAAAATTATCGAAACTGAATTTTTATTGTTATCTTGTTTCTTCACTTCCGTCTTTATACAAGGCAAATCTTCCTTTTGTTCTTGCAAATACCTGACTGTTACTTGGCCATGGCCAACCGCCAAATTCAGTTTTTCTATAATCATCAAAAGCTTGTTGGATTTCTGCTTCTGTATTCATTACAAAAGGACCGTACTGTAGAATAGGTTCCAATATTGGTTTTCCCTGCAGCAATATCATAGATGCCTTTGAATTCCCATTTTTTATACTTACTGCTTCATTGGCTTCTAAATCAATTGCATTGATAGAGCTGATTTCTTTTTCATTTATAAAAACAGTAGATCCATTGTAGAAATATAGCGTTCTGTTTACGCCTTCTGCTGCAATTGGAATATCCCATTTACCTCCTTCTTCTATCTGAATTGTCCAAATAGCAACTTCATTTTCAGGATCAGCGGCCCATGAATCGGGTGCAGGCGAAAGTGATTTTACATTATCAATGCTTCCTGCAATTACTTTAACAATGGTAGAAAGACCATTTTCATCCTTTGTTTTATAAACTGGAATATCTTCTGACCATAGCATTTTGTAATGTGGTTCTGCAAACTTCTTCGCTTTAGGAAGATTTAACCATATCTGAAATAACTCTGCTGGATTTTCTCCTTCAGTATTTAGCAATGGGAACATTTCACAATGTTGTAATCCTGATCCTGCCGTCATCCATTGCACATCACCTTCTCCATATCGACCGGCCTGTTTGTGTGAATCAGAATGATCGACAAATCCTTCAAGGACTATAGTAATTGTTTCAAAACCACGGTGAGGATGAACAGGAAAACCCGGAACTACATCCCCATGATACATTCTCCAGCCATCTTTAAGTGTAAAATCCTGACCGATATTTCTACCTTTCAGTGAAACTGCTGGTCCCATTTTCTCATTCCCTGCAGGATAAGTATCTTTATGATGTGCAAAAAACAGAAAAGGATTTCTTATTGGCCATATAAAATCAAGTGGTTTTATATTGATAATAGCATCTTTTTTCATAATAAGTGAGTTAAATTAAATATTCATAGGTACTTCCATTAACAATATTCTGGCATCCTTGCAAGCTTTTATACTAACATTATCTGTATTCCAGATTCCATAGCCATCTCTTTTGTCAAGAATTTGACCATCTACATCTATCTGACCTTCAAGTAGGAAGATATATAAACCATTTCCTTCTTTGTTAAAAATATAGGTTTCTTTATTTCCTGATTTAAAATCGCCGAGATAAAACCATGCATCCTGATAAATCCAAACACCCTGGTTATTGGAATACGGTGAAAGAATCTGATAAAAAGCGTTTTCTTTTTCCATTTCTTTTATTGATTTCTGATCATAACGTGGTTTTACATTTCTTTTGTTTGATATTACCCAAATCTGTAAAAAGTTTACTTCGGAGTCTTTGTTTTTATTGTATTCGCTGTGGAAAACACCTGTACCTGCGCTCATTACCTGAATATCACCTTTTTTGATAATAGCAACATTGCCCATATTATCCTTGTGTTCCAAATCTCCAACCAAAGGTATTGATATTATTTCCATGTTATCGTGAGGGTGCATTCCAAAACCTTGGCCTCCGCTTACAATATCATCGTTTAATACCCGTAATGCACCAAAATTCATTCGTTCCTGGTTGTAATAATTTGCAAAACTAAAGCTATGTCTGCTGTGTAACCATCCGTGGTTTGCATCTCCACGGGTTTCTGCTTTATGTAAAATTGTTTTTTTCATGATTCCTTAATTTTTATTTGGGTTTTAGCTAAAACCCTAATCTTGTTGTTTTTAATTGTGAGTATTGATACTGATTTCAATTTTAAAAGTTGCAACAGAATCCACTATGCCAATACCCATACATTAGAATTGAATTAATTGAATTCAATATGTTCTTATAAGTTTTTATTAAAACAGCAAAATTAGATATAGAAAATGTATTCGTAAATGGATAAATTACGGAATGAAATGTATAATTAAAGGTAAGTTCAAAAAAATGAGTTTGTATTTGATTAATTTACAATACTCTTCTTGAATTCCTGAATTGACTGACCTGATTGGATTTTGAAGAATTTACTGAAATGAGAAGGGTCTTCAAAACCCAGATCATAACCGATTTCCTTGCTGCTTTTTTCAGTAAAAACAGCCATTCTTCTGGCTTCAAGTATCAGCCTGTTTTGTATAAAATCTTTGGCTGATATACTTATAGAAGATTTTATCACTTCATTCAGGTAATTAGGAGTAATATTCAATGTATCAGCATAATCTTTGACCTGATGCCATTTTGTAAATTGTTTTTCAACAATATCTTTGAAATTTTTAACGAGTGTTTTTCCTACTTCAACAGATTGTGTATTTGTATTTGTATGCAAAGAGCAATGTCCGTTGCATTCTATTAAAAACAATTTTAAATATGCTCCTATAGTTTCTAAAGATAAATCGTTTTGAGAATGAAAAGCTTCCATCATCTGGTCAATAAAAATTTTGAGACGGTTTTTCATAGCGTCTGTAATAGGTAGGGCTGCAGATTCATTACTCTTCTGGAATAATTTTAGATTTGCAATAAAATCAGGACGAATGCTATTTTTCTCTAGAAATTCAGGTGTAAAAAGCAATACATATCCTGTGGGATAAGGATCTGTAATAATCTGGTGTACCTGTGACGGACTTACAAAAAAAATATGATCTGGTTGAATTGAATATTCCTTAAAATCAATAATATGCTTGCCTGTCGCGGTAAATGGCCATATTACAGTATAATATTTATGCCTGTGTGGATCATCAACAATTCCTCCGGCTAAATCGTCAATTTCCTCCATGGATTTAATAACGAATGGCATAGGAATACCATTGTACATTAATTCAGCTTCGTAAATATCTTTTTTTGCTAGCATTGGTTTTATTTAAAAAAAATTTATATATTTGATAATTAAATTATTACAATTTAAACTTAAAATTATTTCTTTGTAATTGATTAAAAAAATTGTTTTAAAAATTCTGGTCGGAATAAAGAAAAATTGTTTCTGAAATCAAAATTGATGAATAATTCCGGCTCATAGGGACTCAAATAATAGGCAAAAAAACAGCTTATATAAAAACTCAAATTATTTTCATCAACCTTGAATTGTTCTAAAGAGAGAAAATCGTTACATTTTTCCAATTCTTTCAATACTTCCTGACAAGGTTCTGCCATATCTTTATTTGTAATAGTATCAAATTGAATGACTAATGAATCAGCAAATGTTAGTAATTTGTTTCTCTTTCTAATAGAAACTTTATCTTTTATATTTTGAATTTTATTTGGTTTTACAATATCCTTTAACGTTAAAAGTTCTCCATTTGTAAGATTGAAATTGAGAAATATTTTATTAGTCCAGCAGTTTGCTCCACAATGAAAATATTCAATTTGTAATGAGAGTATCCCATTTCTGTTGAAAGAAACATTATATTTCATATTGATTAAACCTTCACGAACACAGGATTTAATGGTCTTTTTGACTGAATGAGATTCATATATTGAATCATAACGCAAATAAGTGAAAATTGTGTGATTTATTTTCTTTTCAGTTTTTAAATTTCCAGTCTTAATTGATGGAAATAGTATAAAATTATTTCTTCCAATTTCTTCATCTTCTTCGAATCTTTTATTCCTGAAATTAGAATATTTAAGTTTCGTTTCAATTATATTTGCAATCTGGCCAAAAGAATTGCCAAATGAAGTTGTGATGATTAGAAATAAAAATAAAATTAAAAGAATGTCTGTTTTAAATACCTTCAAAATTAATATATTATTCCAGGTTCGTTATTTTTTACAAATATACGATTATTTATGGTTGGATTTTTATGACTTTTATCTGAAATTAAACTGATAGTCTGAAAATATTCAGTGTTTCCTGAATGTATGAAAACAATAACATTCACTTTCCGTCAATAATTACGGAACAATGATGACTTATTCTTGGTAAATGCTACTTAAAATGCAGCGATTTATGTAATTAAAAGAATAAATACTGCAATTGCCATAATACTTACAATTATTATTATAGCTTTTGATTCAGACTTAATCAATGCATTACATTCTGAAAGTTTCTTGCCGGCTAATTCATTGTTGAAATTAGTTTCGAGTGCATTAATGTAGCATTCTTTTGCATTGCGATAGATTTCAGCTTTCATTAAATCATCACCATGCCCTATAAAATCATTAAATGCCGTTTCTTCCTTACTTAAATGAAGGTTATTATCCTGATGTGCCATTGTATGATTATTTTGTAGTACAAATATAATCAAATTTAGACCTTAACGCTAATTTTTGGCAAATTATCATTTATCTATTTAAAAAGACTGATTGATTACAATAAGTTATCAGATTATTTATGATTGTTTATATGGTAAGGATATTCAACTAAACATAGTTTAAGTAGTTGTAAATCTGCTTACAAGATTGGGCTATTAGTTACTGTAAAGTAATTTTTTGTAATTAGGTTCTAGTTAAAATATTCTTTCAACCCAAAATATTCTTTTGCTCTTACACCTTTGTCTGTTTGCTGTAAATTGCAGCATTCATTGTAAATGTCATGTTCAAAGAAAAGGATATAATCATTGGCAAGAGCTTCATTGAGAAAACTTTCTTTTTCGTCGAGAGAAACCAGCGGCTGAGTGTCATAGCTAATTACATAAGCCAAAGGAATATGTACTGCTGCCGGCATTAAATCGGCCATATAAACCACAGTTTTTCCTTTGTAATCAATAAATGGAATGATTTGCCCGGCAGTATGACCGTTAAATATTTTTACAAAAAAACCGGGAAATAGGGTAGTGTCCTTTTCTATTAAATTCAGTTTGCCTGCATCCATCAATGGTTGAAAATTTTCTTTGAGAAAAGATGCTTTCTCTCTGGCATTGGGTTTGTTTGCCAGTTCCCAGTGTGCCTTTCCAACCCAATGTGTAGCATTTTTGAAAGTAAGCTCAAATCCGGTTTTATCAATATTGTTTTTTACAGCACCTCCACAATGGTCAAAATGCAAATGGGTTAAGACTACATCAGTAATATCATCAGTTGAATAGCCTGCTTTTGACAAAGATGAAATTAAATTATCGTCTCCGTTGAGGTGCATATTATTAAAAAACTTTTCATCCTGTTTATCTCCGATTCCACAATCAATCAGTATTTTTCTTTCACCATCCACTGCCAGCAAACAGCGCATACTCCAGTTACAACGATTGTTTTCATCTGCCGGATATAACTTTTGCCACATCACTTTGGGTACAACCCCAAACATGGCTCCTCCATCAAGTTTTAGATTTCCTGTATTTATAACGTGTAATTCCATTTGTGTAATTGTTTTATTGTGATATATTTCTGGTAGTATGAGTATTTAGAGTACTTAGTGTTATCAACCCAGAAACCTTAGTTCTTTAGTTAAGTGTTATATTTCGGTTTTTGTAAATTAAACATTTTCTTATTCATATTCCTTTGCCTGCAATTCACCTTTCAATAGCATCAATCCATTCATTGCCATTGCATACATTTCATCTTCGCCAGGGTAAATATGTACTTTGCTGATAAAACTAACTCTTTCAAGTATCATATCCGTAAATAATTTCCCATGTGCCAGTCCTCCTGTTAATATAATTCCATCCACTTCACCTTTCAATACAGTAGCCATAGCTCCAATGCTTTGGGCAACCTGATAAGCCATGGCTGAATAAACCAGTTCTGCTTTTTTATCACCAGTTTGTATTCTTTTTTCAACTTCAATGGCATTGCATGTTCCTAGATATGAAAACATTCCTCCAAACCCAGTAAGCATTTTTCTTATTTCATGCTGGCTGTATTTTCCTGAAAAGCATAAATCCACTAGTTGGCCGGCAGGTAAAGTGCCTGCACGTTCTGCCGAGAATGGACCATCACCATCCAAGCCATTATTCGTATCAATAATTTTCCCTTTGCGATGAGCTCCAACAGTTATACCACTTCCCATATGAGTTACAATCAGGTTTACATCTTCATATTTTTTATTAAATTCAGTTGCATAACGTCTGGCAACAGCTTTTTGATTTAATGTGTGTAAAAAGCTTTTACGGGGTAATTCTGGAAGTCCGGATAATCTGGCAATGTCTTCAAATTCATCAACACAGCTTGGATCAACAACATAAGCTTCCACTTTATTACCTATAATAGTTGCAATATCTTTGGCAATTAATCCTCCAATATTTGATATATGTTCTGCCATTGGATTTTTAATATCTCTAATCATAGACTCATTGACCCTGTAAACTCCACTTTCAAGAGGTTTTAACAATCCTCCACGGGATATAACGATGTTGAATTCAGAAAGTATGTTACCGGCTGAAGTTAATTCATTCAACACTTCCTGTTTTCTGAATTCATATTGATCCACAACTTTCTCGAATTTTTCCAATGTTTCAGTATTATGTTGAATGTTTTTTAGAAATACAGTTCTACTGTGTTCATATACTGCAATATTAGTTGAGGTTGTGCCCGGGTTTATCACTAAAATTTTCATCGATAATTTATGTATTTAAATGTTTTTAATTTCAAATTTGTTTTGTGGAATTTATTGAATAATAATCAGCATATTAAGTTTAAAAACAAAGATATAAGAGTAATTGTTCAACAATTATAAATTCTATACTTTCCTGTTTTTAATTTGAATCAATCAGATTCGTTGGATATATAAATATTATCAACAACCTATATGTCTGGAAATTACCAATCGTTGGATTTCAGAAGTTCCTTCGCCTATTTGCAATAATCTCTGATCTCGGTAAAATCTTTCAATTTCATAATCTTTCATTAAACCATAACCGCCATGAATCTGAACTGCTTCATCTGCAACTTCTTTAGCTACTTCAGAACAATAAAGTTTAGACATTGCTGCTTCCAATGCAAAGGGTTTGTCATTGTCTTTTAACCAGCAAGCTTTATATAAAAGATTACGGGCAAGTTCAACTTTTAGAGCCATGTCTGCAAGTTTGAATGAAATAGCCTGTTGTTTGCTGATAGGTTTGCCAAACTGAACCCTTTCCTGAGAATATTTTAGTGCGAGTTCAAAAGCACCTTGTGCAAGCCCGAGTCCCATAGCTCCAATTGCCAGTCGACCACAATCAAGTGTACTCAGCATGATTTTTGAACCTTCTCCACGTTTACCCAGCAAATTGCTTTCATCAACTTTACATTCGTCAAAATACAATTCTGCTGTGTTAGAAGCTCTCCACATCATTTTGTCATGCATGGTTTTAGCAGTAAATCCAGGTGTGGAATTCTCAACCAAGATAGCAGAAAATTCTTTTTCATTGCCTTTTTCGCCACTTACAACCTGAACCGAAGAACCTAATGTAATTTCTGTGGAAGCATTGGTGATAAATATTTTAGAGCCATTGATGGTCCATTTCCCATCTGCTAATTTCGCTGTAGTCTTAGTATTTCTCGAATCAGATCCAGCATTTGGTTCTGTTAATCCAAAACCCCATAATTTTTTACCGGTACAAAGTAAAGGTAAGTATTTTTTTTTATGTTCTTCATTTCCAAAATAATATATTGGATTCAAACCGAGTGAATTACCGGCAGCAACTGTTGCTGCCTGAGAACTGTCAACTCTTGCTAACTCCTCTACTGCAATAATATAGGATAAATAGTCCATTCCCTGGCCACCATAATCAGGAGACACAACCATACCGAATAAGCCAATATCACCCATTTTATGAGTAATTTCTATCGAAAATTCCTGTTTATCATCTAATTCTTTTGCGTTGGGTCTTATTTCTTTTTCAGCAAAATCTCTGACCGATTCTCTGATAAGATGGTGTTGTTCGTTTAATAAAGGGTGATCCATGATTATTTTATTTTAAAGAGTTTTTAAATTAAAAAGTTATTTTGTGGTTTAAAACTATAGCTGAAAGTTCTTATTATTTCCTTCCCGTCAAAGTCTTTGGAATTCTTCCGTTTTTAATGGCTTCTGAACGTAATCTTCTGCCGGTTATTTTTTCAACCATATTTCCTATTTCAAGAACTTTATCAATATTCAAACCAGTATCGATTCCCATTTCATCCATCATTACCACCATGTCTTCAGTAGAAACCAAACCAACAAGATTAGGATCTTTATAATAGTAAGAACCTGTTCCTGCAACAGGAACTCCACTTACAAAATTTGCTGGTTGTCCACCAATTCCACCCATTGTAGATTCGAAATTTGTCATTCCGGCTTGTAATGCAGCTAATACATTTGCCATTCCCCATCCACGGGTTGTATGAAAATGTACAATCTGTTTTTCGGGTCTTGGAACCTGATTCAACAGCATTGAATAATATTCATAAACACGATCAGGTGATGCAGAACCATCATGATCAGCATGTTCCACATCATTAGCACCAATATCAAACCATCTTTTGGTAAATTCAATGGCTTTTTTCATGTCAGTTGGTCCTTCTATTGGGCAACCCCAGATAGTGCTTACGGTACCGTTTACTTTAATTCCGGCAGCATGAGCATCTTTGATGCATTTCTCACTCATCTTCCAGTATTCCTCAAGAGAGAGTCCTGAATTTTTCTTATGATGAGATTCTGAAGTTGAAACCATTAATAATATCCTGTCTGGTCCAAAACCTTCTTTTTTAGCCTGAATAGCTCTTTCAACTGCTTTCTCTCTGATTGTGATAGCAGTTAAAGAAACATTATTGATAAGATGTGCTATTTTTTTGCTGGATCTAAGACGTTTCATCAGTTCATCAGCATCTTTAAACTGAGGCATACCCGTAGGATTTCCAAAATTTGTTGTTTCGATATGTTTGAATCCTGCAAGGATCAATTCTTCTGCCAACCATAATTTAGCATCAGTTGGAATGAATTTTTCCTCGTGTTGGAATCCATCTCTTACTGTTATGTCGCCTATGGTTACTTTTTTTGGATATTGCATATAAATAAATTGTTTGTTGTTAATAATAAAATGATTTAAATTTATATTTTCATTTCAGGAATTTCTCCTTCAATAATTAATTTTCCTTCAGTTGCGTTTTTAATTTCTTCCACGCTCACCCCGGGAGCTCTTTCAATTAGCCTGAAGCCTTCGTTGGTAACATCAATTACTGCAATTTCAGTTACAATTCTTTTCACACAATTTACACCGGTTAAAGGAAGTGAACATTTTTTAAGTAATTTAGATTTACCTTCTTTGTCAGTATGTTGCATTGCTACAATTATATATTTTGCCGCTGCAACCAGATCCATGGCTCCCCCCATACCTTTGACAAGTTTCCCGGGAACTTTCCAGCTGGCTATATCACCTTTTTCTGATACTTCAAAAGCACCTAAAACGGTCAGGTCCACATGTCCGCCTCTTATCATTCCAAAACTTGATGCAGAATCAAAAAATGCAGCTCCGGGAACTGTTGTAACAGTTTGTTTTCCTGCATTTATTAAATCAGGGTCAACATTTTCTTTGGTTGGAAATGGGCCAATTCCCAATAAACCATTTTCAGAATGAAGAATAACTTCTATACCTGATGGTATATAATTTGCAACCAACGTAGGAATTCCAATTCCTAAATTAACGTAATAACCATCTTTTAGTTCCTGAGCTATACGTTTTGCTATGCCGTTTTTATCTAATGCCATTTTTTATAATTTAATCTCTGGTTGTAATAAATTCAATTTTTTTCTGATAATCAGTGCCCTGAAAAATTCGCTGAACAAATATTCCTGGTGTGTGAATTTGATTAGGATCTAATGTACCTGTAGGATGCAACTCTTCAACTTCAGCAATTGTAATTTTACCTGCAGTGGCCATCATGTGGTTGAAATTGGCAGCTGTATTTCTGTAAATCAGGTTTCCGCTTTCATCACCTTTCCAAGCTTTAACTATTGCAAAATCAGTTACAATTCCCATTTCAAGTAAATGCATTTTTCCATTGTATTCGCGCACTTCTTTATCTCCCTGAACTTCTGTTCCATATCCTGCAGGTACAAAAAATGCCGGAATTCCTGCACCACCTGCTCTGATTCGCTCAGCTAAAGTTCCTTGAGGAATTAACTCTACTTCTAATTCACCGGATAATAATTGTCTCTCAAATTCCTTGTTCTCACCAACATAGGAAGCTGTCATTTTTTTTATCTGATGTTTTTTTAATAACAATCCCAATCCCCAGTCATCAACTCCTGCATTGTTTGAAATACAGGATAATCCTTTGATACCTGATTCATATAGTGCAAGTATACAATTTTCGGGAATACCACACAAACCAAATCCACCAAATAACACTGACATATTGTCCTGTAATCCTTTTATTGCTTCATTGGCATTTTTAACTACTTTCTGCATAATAAATTCTATATAATGTTAGTTTTTTAAATTTTTAATAGAATCAGACTTTATTTCCAAACATTTTATTATTCATTTCTACTGAATTATAAAAGGCTATATTATTGATGCTGGTCCTAATTTCTTTTACTTTCAGATATTCATACAAATCAATAGTATTTAAATTGCTGACCAATTCATAACCGGTCATTGGACATCCTCCCATAGCATTGATTACAGCATCGAAATTACGACAACCACTTGTAAATGCGGCATCAATTTTCTCAATACAAACATTAGGTCTTGAATGAAGATGAAAGCCAAATTCAATAGAAGGGAATTCCCTTAACAGTTGATAATATATTTCGTTAATTGTTTTTATTTCTGAAACTCCGGTAATATCCGACAATGCAATATATTTGATTCCCAAATTGTTGAGTTGATGAACTGCGTTCAATACAATTTCAGTATTGAAAATATCCTTGTATGGATTTCCGAACGCCATTGTTAGATAAACTTTGAGCTTTTTATTTTTTTTTTGACAGTGGTTATTTGTATTTTCAATGATTTTAATTCCTTCTTCAAAATCAGCATTTATATTAAGTTTTAGAAATGTTTTAGAAACAGAGTAAGGGAAAGCGAGCCAACTTATTTCGTCAAAATTCATAGCCTTTTCAACTCCTTTCATGTTTGCAATCAGCACCATTAGTTCTGTTTGTGTATCCGAAAGATTTAGTTTTTTAATTACTTCATCCGTATCTTTCATTTGAGGAATTGCTTTTTCAGAAACAAAACTTCCAATGTCAATGATATTAAAGCCCACTTTCAACAAACTATTGATATAATCAATTTTTTGTTGTGTAGGAATAAAATCGTGTAAACCTTGAAAGGCATCACGTGGACTTTCTGTAATCTGTAGTTTCACCTTTCTTTTAATTTTTTAATGCATCCAGTTCAACAAGTAAAAAATTACCTGTTACCATCTGATTGGTTTCAACATGTATTTTCTTTACAATGGAATCTTTTTTTGCAATCAGGTTATTCTCCATTTTCATGGCATCAACTACAATAATAACATCTCCTTTTTTTACTGTATCTCCTTCTTTAACATTGATTTTAAAGATTTTTCCAGGAATAGGGGAGAATAAACGGTCGATGGTGGCTGTGTCTTGCTGGAAATCTTCTTCTGTAATAACAGATTTTTCAATGAGCAAATCATTACGACTCATAAAAAACTCCTGTCCATTGATAAATACTTTATAAATACCATCATTACATATAGAGATTGCAGCAAATAATTTCTTTCCATTAACAACAATATCTATTTCACCTTCGTCGATATACTCAATTTTTGATTCAAATTTCACTTCATTTATTCGCAATTCAAAAATTTCGTTTCTTGATTTGGTATATAATACTTCAATTTCATCTTTGTCAATATTTACGACTACTTTCATCAGATTTCTCCAATAACCGATAGTATTCCATACGTTATTAACAGGATTGGAATGCTCAATGGCAACTGTCGTTTTTTGATTAAGCGAATAAAGAACAAATGCTGAGATTGCCTCTTCTACAGATATTTTTTCTTTAGTATAGCTACTTCGGTTTGGACTTTGTTTCTCTTTCATTTTTGATGCTGATTTTTTTTCTGTTGATTGTGATTTTGCATTTTCAATTTCTTCTTCAAATCTTATTTTAGCAGCTCCTGATTTATAGTCTCTGTATTGTGTTTCATGCATTGCAAACTCAAATAATTCTTCATCATCATTACCTGTCTCCCAATTATTTTTAATCATTTCATTACGATATTTATCCAATACATCTGGATAAGCTTGCTGTGGAATACCGGTATAAAATTCTTTTCCAAGATCTTTTGCTAATTCAATAATCTCAGGAGCCAGTTTTCCGGGTAATATACCTGATTTACCCAATATCATATCCCAAGTATTGTTATCTATCATCGAATAACGTTTTTCTCCTTTAGTCATCTGCAAAATATTAAGCAAAGCAACATTTTTTACATATTGACTGAAAGGTGTTACCAATGGAGGATATCCCAATTTTGGCCAAATATATTTAACTTCATCAAAAAGCTTTACTAAAAGGTCATCTTCTGATAGTTCATTCATGCCCTGAGATTTCAATGTAGTATTTATAACATCATGAACTCCTTTTAAATCAGCCATAAGGCTACCCATCATACCGCCAGGCAAACCTGAACCAATAAGCAGAGATGAGACAAAACGGTTTTTTGGATCAATAAAATATCCAAGGAAATCGTCAATAAAGGATTGGGTCAATGCTCTTGCTTCCATATAAGCATTCATGTTAATTTCAGGAACAATAAAGCCATCATCTTTTAGCATTTCCTGTATTGTAATAATGTCAGGATGAACCATTCCCCATGAAAGTGGTTCCATTGCAATATCAAGATAATCGGCACCGGCACGGGCAACTTCCAGCATGGATGCGACTGAAAATCCGGGGCCTGAATGTCCGTGATACTGAACGATTATATGTGGGTATTTATCTTTAATCGATTTAACAAGCTTTCCCAGAGTTGTAGGCCTTCCGATACCGGCCATATCTTTCAGGCAAATTTCATCAGCTCCGTATTCTACTACTTTATCTACCACACTCATATAATAATCAATGGTGTGAACTTCTGAATGAGTAATACTTAAAGCTGCCTGAGAAATCATACCGGCTTCTTTTGCATATTTTATGGATAATTCTAAATTCCGGTGATCATTCAATCCGCAAAAAGAACGGGCAATATCAACTCCCTGAGCTTTTTTAACTTTATACATCAGTTTGCGAACATCCGCCGGTACCGGAAACATACGGATTCCGTTTAATGCTCTTTCAAGCATATGTGTCTGAATTCCTGCTATATTAAATGGCTTTGTCCATTCTCGTACAGCGTTGTTTGGGTTTTCTCCGTATAATAAGTTAACCTGTTCAAATGCTCCTCCATTGGTTTCTATTCTGGCAAAACAGCCCATTTCTATAAGTACAGGAGCTATTAATTTTAACTGATCAACCCTGGGAACGTATTTCCCTGAAGATTGCCACATATCACGGTATATAAGACTAAACTTGATTTCTTTTTTCATTATGATAATTGTTTAGCGATGTTGGATTAAAAAACATGGCTATTTTCGTAATTAATTTACCCAATTTGGTTTTCTTTTTTCGATGAAAGAAGCCATTCCTTCCTGTCCTTCTTTTGAAGAGCGGAGCTCAGCTATTAAGTGAGCAGTATAATCTAAAGATGCTTCAAAAGAAAGTTGATTTGAAATTGTATATATTAAACTCTTACATGCTGACATAGCTTCAGGCCCACTGCTTTTCAATCCTTCAATAACAGTATTAACATAATCTTCTAATTCTTCAGCTGGTAATGATTTATTTACCAATCGATGCCATTCTGCTTCTTTTCCTGAAAATCTTTTACCACTTATCATAAGTTCCCTTGAACTGTATTCGCCTATTCGTTTATATACATAAGGTGAGATAGTTGCAGGTGCAATTCCTAGTTTTACTTCGCTAAATGCAAATTTTGTATCATCAGCACAATAGACAAAATCACAGGCAGCAAGCAAGCCATTTGCACCACCAATTGCGGCACCATGAACAATTGCTATGGTAGGCTTTTTACAAGTATAAATAGCATTAAAACATTTTGCAAGTTTTAAGCTGTCCTGATAATTTTCATCAAATCCAAATTCTGCGATTCCTTTCATGTAATTAAGATCAGCACCAGCACAAAATGATTTCCCTTTTCCTCTCAAAACAACAATTCTTGCTTCAGTTTCATGATTAATATTTTCAAAACAATCAATCAGCTCAGCTATGAGTTCCTGATTAAGTGCATTGTGTAAGTCTGGCCTGTTAAGCCATATTGTTGCAATATTTTCTTTTATATCGACTTCCAGATTATCGTAATTCCTCATAAAATTTCTACTTTATCGTTTTTTGTTTAAATTGTAATATTCTACATTCTGAATACACCATCCTGTTTTTCAGGAAACTTATTGTTGAGTGATGCTGCGATACCCATCGCAATTACCTTTCTGGTATCAACCGGATCAATGATACCATCGTCCCATAGACGGGCTGTACTATAATATGCTGATCCTTCAAAATCGTATTTTTCTATAATACTTTTTCTCATTTTATCTACATCAGCTTCAGGCATTTCTTTACCTTCAGCAAGCATTTGATCCTGTTTTACAGTAATTAAAACTGTTGCAGCCTGCATTCCTCCCATTACAGAAATTTTGCTGTTGGGCCACATAAACAATAACTTAGGACTAAATGCCCTTCCGCCCATTCCGTAATTACCGGCTCCAAAGGAACCACCGAAAATAACAGTAAACTTTGGTACATTGGCATTTGCAACAGCATGTACCATTTTAGCACCATCCTTTGCCATGCCTTTTCTTTCGTATTCTTTACCAACTATAAATCCTGTTATGTTTTGTAAAAAAAGTAATGGTATTTTACGGGAGGTACAAAGTTCAATAAAATGGGTACCTTTTAATGCAGATTCTGAGAAAAGTACACCATTGTTAGCCAGAATGCCGATAGGAAATCCCATGATACGTGCAAACCCACAAACTAAAGTAGGACCATAATTTTCTTTAAATTCATGAAATTTACTTCCATCTACCATTCTCATAATAATTTCACGAGGATCAAGCATCTTACGAAAATCCAAAGGAGCAATTCCGTATAATTCTTCAGGATCATAATAAGGTTCTTCGATGGGCGCAATATCCAATACTTGTTTTTCTCTTTTCTCCATCGATTGAAAAATATTCCTGCATATTTGTATTGCATGGTGGTCATTTTCGGCAATGTGATCTGCAACCCCTGAAATTGAAGTGTGAACTTCGGCACCACCCAATTCTTCTGCTGTAACAATTTCGCCTGTTGCACCTTTTACTAAAGGTGGTCCACCTAAAAATATAGTTCCCTGATTTCGGATAATAATAGTTTCGTCACTCATTGCCGGAACATAGGCTCCTCCGGCAGTACAGGATCCCATAACTATTGCTATCTGTGGAATTCCCATTGCAGACATTCTTGCCTGATTATAGAAAAATCTGCCAAAATGATCTTTGTCCGGAAAAACCTTATCCTGTTCAGGTAAAAATGCACCACCCGAATCTACAAGATAAACACAGGGTAAATGATTATCCATTGCAATTTCCTGAGCTCTGAGGTGTTTTTTTATTGTATATTGCATATAGGTGCCACCTTTAACAGTTGCATCATTGGCAATGATAACAACTTCCCTGCCATGAATAAGTCCTATTCCTGTTGCTATACCTGCAGAAGGAAACCCATTGTCGTACAGGTTATATGAAGCCAGTGGTGATAATTCAAGAAATGGAGTGTTTGGATCAATTAATTTATCGATTCTTTCCCTGGCTAATAATTTACCTCTGGATTTATGTTTTTTTATTGCTGAAGGACTACCACCTCTGGTTACTTCTTTATGAACTTCTTTATATTGGGTCAATAATTGCAAAAACTCTTCTTTGTTCTTTTTGAATTCTTCTGAGTTGGTATCTATTTTTGATTGTAATCTATACATTCTCTTTTTATTAAATCAGGTTTCTATATTTTTCGTTGTAAAATTATAAAATATAATAACATTTCAAAATCTAAAAGGGGTAATATTTCCTAATAATTAGATTGATATATATTAAGTTGATGAAACTAATAGTAAATATTAAATGGTGATTTTTAAACTTCAACTGTCTTTTGATAATTAAAATCATAATGCTATAAAAATATTACAAGAATATTCATTTGATTTATTTTTATAGTATATTTGCCAAGAGAAAACAATTTATTTTTTAAAAATACCACTATGTTAAAACAAATAATATTCATTATAGTTTTATTAATTACGATAGGCATTTTTACTTATACATTATTTAATATAATCGCCTTGTTCAGGCTAACTAAGATCTTTCCTGTAAAAGAATATTCGAAACGATTTTTATTAATGTTAAAAGTTGCTTTAGGACAAAGCAAAATATTTCGTAAACCTGTCATCGGTCTTATGCATGCTTTGGTATTCTGGGGTTTTTGTGTAATATCTATTGGTAGTATTGAAATGGTTATTGATGGAATAAGTGGCAATGAAAAAACATTAGCTTTTTTTGGCATCGTTTATGAAATTGTTTTTGCATCCGGAGATATTTTTGCTGCAATTGTTTTGGTTATGATTGCTCTTTTCATTGGAAGAAGAGCTTTATTGAATATCAAACGTTTTAATGGCATTGAATTAAGTCATAAGAATCATTTGGATGCTTACATTGCATTAACTATGATTTTATTATTAATGGTTTCATTATTAGGAATGAATACCTTTTATCTTTCTGCTGTCAATGCTACTGAAATTAAAGGAATTTATCCTGTAAGTAGTTACCTTACTTCTCTTATAGGAAAAGGTGAATATGATGCTTTTTTATATCAGTTCTTCTGGTGGATGCATATTTTACTGATATTTATTTTCGCCAATCTTTTACCATATTCCAAACATTTTCATGTGTTTTTATCAGTACCTAATGTATTCCTGAGCCGACTGGAACCGCTTGGGAAATTGTATAATATGGACAATGTTACCAAAGAAGTAAGAATGATGATGAATCCTGAGACAGCATTTGCTCCGGCTGATGGGAATGCTGTTCCTGAAAGATTTGGAGTGAAAGATGCAGAAGATGTAAACTGGAAAAATTATTTTGATTCACTTTCATGTACTCAGTGTGGAAGATGTACTTCTGTTTGTCCTGCAAATATAACCGGCAAAAAGCTTTCACCCAGAAAGTTGATGATGGATTTGCGAGCAAGGATGAAAGAAAAAGGACAGGGGATTCTAAAAAACGGGAAAGACTTTAACGACAATAAATCATTGAACAAGGATTATTTCTCCTATGAAGAAATTTGGGCTTGTACTACTTGTAATGCTTGTGCAAAAGAATGTCCGATTAATATTAATCATCCAAGTCTGATTGTTGATTTACGCAGATATCTGGTTATGGAAGAAGGGGCAGCTCCTTCAGGTATTAAAACCACATTTACCAATGTTGAAAACAATGGTGCCCCATGGCAATTTTCTCCGGAAGATAGATTACTCTGGACAAAAGAAATAAGTTCATAAAGTATTAACAGCTCATTTATTCTAATAATCACCAAATATATAAATCAGCAAATCAGCAAATAATAATGGAAAATACTTATATAGAAGTTCCTGTACTCTCTGAATGTTTCGCTAAAGGTAAACAACCTGACTTCCTTTTTTGGGTAGGTTGTTTGGGGTCTTTCGACGACAGAGCTAAGAAGATAAGTCGTGCATTTTGCAAAATTCTTAGTGCTTGTAATGTCGATTATGCTGTGCTTGGTAAAGAGGAAACATGTTGTGGCGATCCTGTAAGAAGAGCCGGTAATGAAATGTTATACCAAATGCAGGCACTTAGCATCATCGAAATGCTGAAAATGTATGAAGTGAAAAAGATAGTGACTTTTTGTCCGCATTGTTTTAATACATTTAAAAATGAATATCCTGATTTGGGTGGAGAATACGAAGTGCTTCATGCTACTGATCTTTTAAAACAATTATTGATAGATGGGAAATTAAAAATAAATGAGGAAATCTTAAAAAATACAAGTATCACATTTCATGACCCTTGTTATTTAGGAAGAGCAAATGATTTATATGATACTTCCAGAGAATTGATCGACAAGCTTAGTAATTTCAGAACAGAAATGAAGCGAAGCAAAAGTTTTGCTTTGTGTTGTGGTGCAGGTGGAGCTCAAATGTTTAAAGAAGCAGAGAAAGGTGATAAAGAGGTATTTATCGAAAGAATTGAAGATGTATTAGAAACCAAAGCTAATATTGTTGCTACTGCCTGTCCTTATTGCATGGTAATGCTTACCGATGGTATCAAATACAAAAATAAAGAAGAAGAAATAGAGAATTATGATATTATTGAATTGATTGCAAAGGCATTATAAATTAATCTTTTGCTTATTTAAGATGATAATGTAATAATAATCTATAATTAAATATTCAAAATTTGACAATGCCTTAGTTTCTATTAAACTTTGGCTAAAATTTCATTAATTATAAAATATACGTAAATAAATCATTATAAAAATTATTTAAATGAAAATAAAAAAAATTGAACTTTCAAAACTTCGCAATGAAGAGCATTACAAATTTATGACTGATTTTAAAAAATCAGTCACTAACCTCAGTCCGGCAACTTTGGGAATAGAAACCCAATTTCAAACTTTTTTGCCTCTTTATGTCGATGAAATTGTTTCATTGGATATTATTCGTAAAAGTGCAGCAACAGAAGATTTAGATGTTACTGATTGTATTCGTAATGCTACTTATCGCGGTTTGTATGATGCAGTGAAAGCTGCGTCTAATCATTTTAAGCCTGAAGTAAAACAGGCTGCCTACCATCTTCAAAAAGCATTCAAACCTTATGGTGATATTACACTTAAAACTTTTGATGAAGAAACTATTGCCATAAACAGTTTAGTTGCTGATTTAAAAGGCAGTTATGCTTCTGATGCCGCTATTGCTGGAATTACAGATTGGGTAATGGAATTAAAAAAGAACAATGATAGTTTTGATACTTTAAAGCGTAAAAGATTTCCTGAAGTTGAAAATAAAAATCAGATACGTATGAAGGAAGTAAGAACTGCCATTGATAATGTATATTATACGATTGTTGATAGAATAAATGCACTTATGATTGTTAATGGTACATCCAGTTATATAGGTTTCGCAAATGAAATCAACATGCGAATTGAAAACTATTTGATTATTTGTTCCCAATGCAAAGACAGAAATCCTGAAATAATAGATGAAGTAGTTGCAGATATTATTTAAATTGACAAACCCCTGTCAGTATTTAAAGATCTGACAGGGGTTTTTTAGTTATAGAAATTAGAATTTTATTTTAATGTCTTGAATCCATTTATTTCCCGAAATCAGGTGAATATTTTTGCATATATTCTTCAATTTTTTCAACCATATAAGTAGGTCCTGCAAAAAATGGAGAACGCTGATGGATTCCTTTTGGCTCAATTTCCAGAACTCTTCCAAAACCATGTGAAGCTTTTCCTCCTGCTTGTTCTGCAATAAAAGCCATAGGATTACATTCATAAAGCAAACGTAATTTCCCTGAAGGATTTTTAACTGTTCCCGGATATAAAAAAATACCACCTTTTATCAGATTACGGTGAAAATCAGCAACCATTGAACCTATATAGCGGGTAATATAAGGACGATTACTTGAAGGATCATCAAAATGGCAATATTGAATGTATTTTTGAATGGCATCTGGAAAATAAATATAATTAGATTCATTTATTGAATAAATTGTGCCACTTTCAGGATATCTCATGTTAGGGTGAGAACGAATAAATAAGCCAACCGAAGGATCAAGTGTAAACCCATTCACACCTCTTCCCGTTGAATAAACAAGCATAGTAGATGAACCATAAATCACATAACCTGCTGCTACGAGATCTAATCCTTTTTGTAATAAATCTTCTACTTTACCTTTTCCTTCGGTAGAGATTCTTTTATAAATAGAAAAAACAGTTCCTATAGAAACGTTGGATTCTATATTTGAAGAACCGTCAAGAGGATCAATAGCTACTACATATTTACCACTTTGTGATTTGTCATTTTCAAAAGCAATAATTTCTTCATTTTCTTCTGAAGCAATGGCACAACATTCTCCTCCTGAACGCAATGCACCTATAAATTGTTCATTTGCATAAACATCCAGTTTTTTCTGAGCTTCTCCCTGAACATTCACTTCATCGTTATAACCCATTATATTTGTTAATCCAGCTCTGTTAATTTCTCTGTTTACAAATTTTGCAGCTATGCCAATGTCATTTAATAATCGGGTTAAATCACCACTTGCATTTGGAAAAGCGGCTTGTTCTTCAATGATAAATTCTGTAAGTGTTTTCATTTTAATAGTATTTTGTATTTTATAAACAACAAAAACAAATGATTTGTTGCATTCCTTTTAATTTAAATTCCACGAATATACTTTGTTTAAATATTTTAATCCATTTTTTTTGACATCTGGAACTATTTCTTTTATTTAACTGTAATTTCATCTACAAACATCCATGCTTTGCTTCCTTTGTAAGCATGCCATGAAGGAAGTTTTTTTACACCGGTATGTAAAAATTTAATATATCTGCTTTTGGTATTTGTTAGTTTAAATGTAAAGGTTTTGATGTCAGTTTTATATTTTAATGCACTGTCTGAATACAACTCATCTATTGAAGTATAATTTATTCCATCATTAGAAATCATACAAATAATTGAACTTGGATGAAGAATCCAGACATCTGGTAAATGCAATGTGCTGATATTTATTTCAGTAATTTTAGTAATACTATCCAAATCTATAATAATACCAGCATCTTCATCTTCCCATCCTAACCAGTTAATTTTATAATCTTCGGTACCTCTAACCCCATTTGTAAGTATTTGTGAACCCATTCCAGTATATTTCGGATCAGGTGGAGGTTGACAGATTACTTTTTTCTTAAAAGCCAGATTTCCTTCTACCTGAACATCAATTGCTCTCAATGTTGAGTTATAAAAGAATTCCGGTGTAAGTCCTTTTTCATTCAATGTATTAATTGAGTCGTGTTTGCAAAGTGAATAAAATTCTTCCAGCATTTGATTCATTTCTTGTTTTTGAATGTACTTGCCATTTACTTCTTTGTACCAACCTCTGGAACCGAATAAATCAGTCTTTGCAATTTCAATAGTAGAAAACATTATAGGTAATCGGGCAGCTTTTACTCTTCCATAAATATCTGGCATTAATCTAACTGAATTCTCTGCTTTATCAAAAAGATTATTATAAATTGTCAAATTTTTCTCAGATAAAATATTTTGAGCTAACCATACCGGATTACCATAGATATCAAGCGTAATATTTGCTTTTTTACATTCGCTGTGAAGTAAATCGAAATATTCACGGATATAAGGTGCTGCATCTCCATAAAAACCTTTCATAAAATCATTTATAATTGCATTGGCATCAGCATTCGGATTCCAAAGTAATTTGCTGATTAAATAGCTTTTCAATTCACCGAAATTTTCACTATGTTTAATGTTACATTGCTGAAAATGTGCAATTACATTGTGTTTAGTAAAAAATTGTATATTGGGCTGAAGGGTATTATATAAAGGAAAAGGTCCAAACGAACTTGAAAATTGTGTTTCATAATCCCAAAGCATTATTTTATTGGTAATTTTGCCCCAATCATTGATTTCTTTCGCAAATCCCGAACTTGTAGGATCTGTTTCAATTGGTTTGCTCCTGTTGAGTTCAATGGAGCAAAGTGTAACCATTACATTATCCAGAGGTTTTGTTTTTAGCGGCGGTTTACGAGTATATTGATAAGCCAATGTTGTGATAATTTTATCAGGAAATGCTTTGGCTACTTCATTTACAAATCGTATCATCAATCCCGAAGGTGAACCTTCTTCATCATCAATAGCTTTACATTTATCACATTCACAATTATAATAATTATCAGACTGGCTAACCGACCAATATTTTATTTTAGGATGTTTTGACATCTGTTCTTTTAAGTCGACAATAGTGATTTTTACCAGATCTGGATTGGATAAGCAAAATTGTCCATAAGGAACACGAACTCCATTAATAAGTGAAAAATATTCAGGATGATCAGAAAAGTATTTTTCTGATGGAATTATTCGTGGTAAAGTATGAACAAAATAACCTCTGAAATTTCCATCGTTCCAGATATCTTTGACATCTAATGTTTTATGGAAAAGTGTATAAAGTGAATCTTTAGCAAATTCACCATTGACAATTCTTATTTCCGCAGGAGGAATCTGTGTGTCATCAATTTGAGGTAAGCTGATTGTTTCCTGATGTGGAATGTAATCTTCAGATGGAGAATATTTTCGATAATTAAGAAAATCTTCAAGAAATCCACATACCCCATATATAATTCCTCTACCTGAACCTCCAAGTATCAGTAATTTTTCGTCACTGGTATACAGATAATAGCCATCCACTTTCAGACTTTTCTTTTTAATTTTGATTATTTCATCTTTAGTTCTGTTGGTGATACCAATTAATATCTCCTTCGTCTTTGATTTTTTACTATCATCAATTATTGAGATCTTACAGCCTGATATTTTTTGAATATAGTCCTGAAGAATTTGTGCTGCAGTTATTTCAAAATTCGATGCCTTATTAGGAAGAACAATACAGTAATCAGATTTCGCCTTATTGACCAATGTGATGTTTTGGGTTCTGCCTAAATTAAAGCTTAGCAGAAGTAGTCCTGAAATAACTATTTTTTTTATCATTGCTTACAATATTTTCTATATGCAAAGATAAAATTAAAAATGAAAAAGCAAACCTGTATTATATATTTTTCAAGTTTATGAAATTTTCATTTTATTAGATTTTAAAAGAAAAAAATATAATTTAAAAATTTACAGTTTTAAAGCTATGACAACCATTGTTTTGCAACTCATTTATTGATTTATCAATATCTCCGGTCAATACACTTCCCATTTTTGTCCTACAAAACGGACAGGCATGAATATCTCCATCAGTATCAATATAAACATTCCTGTTTGCTGAAGCAAAACAACCTATTCTTCTTTGATAATATCCATGATAACTGATTATTGGATATTCTAAGTATTTCTTATCAAAATTCAATTTTAAATAAAAATCTTCAAGTAATTTTATTTTATCCACTGTGAGCTCAACATCTTTATTCAAATAATGTCCTACAGCTTTTGGCTCAAGAATCTGAACAAAAGAAACTCCCATTTTTTTTGCCAATTCAATATATTTAAATAAATTGCTTTCTGAGATAAATGAATTTGAAACACAGATGCAAAGTGCAGTTACAAGTTTTGATTTAATTGAATTTTCAACAGCTTCTTCTACCCATCTAAAAGAATTTATATTCCCACGAAATATGTTATGTATTTCAGGATCAAAATGATCTAAACTTATTACAACACCTGTTAGACCAGCATTTTTTAATTTTTGGGCATTATCATAAGTGAAATTGTAGCCTGAGGTTAAAACCCAAAAATCTGTATTTTTTTTAGCAGTTTTTAAAATATCAATCATATCTTCAACTCTCAGCATTGGTTCTCCTCCAGTGAATTGGATCAATGCTGTACCTTTTTCCTGAAACTTACTGACAATAATTTTCAGATCTGATAAACTAAGACTTTCTATACCGTTTAACGCCTCCCATTCAAAGCAGTGATCGCAAAGTAAATGACATTTTTTTGTGATTGCGATGAATATATTTGAAAAGCGATTAGTTTGAGTATTAACAGGTAAAATTCTGTTAATTTCTCCTTCAATAAAATTTTTATATGCGATTGATTTCCATCCAGGGATGTATAAATCCATAAAATATCGTCCATCTACTTTAATGAATTTTTTGATACGATGTTCTCCTTGAAATTTTTTTTGATTCTCATTAATTTTTTTTATAATTTTCACCCATTTAGTTGGACTTTTAAAGTGTTTGGAAAGGATGCCTAAAGCATAAATTTGAATAAGGAAGTGAATAAATTCTTTCCTAAATCCAGAAATTTTTTTTTGAGGAAGTATGTTAGCCTGAAACTGTTTATCATATGTTGGAGAAAATTGCATTGATTCAGTTGATTTATTTGAATAATTAGTTTCTGATGCCATAATTTATAGCTGTTTCATAAAAATTATTGCTTTCTATATATTTATTATAATATAGTTTTGAGAATTTTACAAAACTTCCTTTCTTTTTAAATGTATTAAGATAAAGTAAATCAGGTTTCCCCTTATAATCCCTAATATATTCGTAATAACCTCTGTTATGCAAAAAGACAGTCTGCATAAAATCTTTCTTTGATTGGATAACTGGATATTTTATAACAACTTCATTTCCAACATCAGCTTGAATTAAATATTTATCATCATTTTTTGATAACAACGAAGCTACTTCATTTCCTTTTTCATCAATAGCTGAAGAAGGAGATAGTAATGATGTATTTACTTTTAGATTTTCAGAAAAATCTATTGCAATATAATCTATGTCCCAAAACATAAATCCACATTCAAGTTTAATTTTAACGTTATCTCCTTTTACTTTAGATATATCAACAGGCATAATCATGTCTCTTGTAGCAAGAGGGCCAATAGCATTGAAATAATCCACAAATTCCCATCCTTTGTCTGTTTCGATATATACACTAAGTGGAATTCCTTGCTCCAATGACCATTGTGTGTTTTTTTTCGCAGAAACTTTTTTTTGTGATTCAGCAAATTTATTATAATATTCTCCAAATAACTCATTGAATTTTCCATATAAATAATCGAGCCAGCATGAATTTTTTGCATTAATAATTAATTTTGCTGTTTTGGCATTCAAAGGTTTTTTATAGGATACAATAAGTTTACTCAGTTCTTTATTCGTTTGATTATCATCATTAAAAGAATAATAGTTATTGTCTTTTTTTGAAATTGCAGTTAAAACATCGGTTTTACTGTCTGAAGTTGCACTCATCGCATTTTCAGGTTGTATTATTGTTTGAGCTTTTCCATATTTATCAATGATAACTTTTGAAAAACCAGGGTGTTCTACAACCATTAGCTCAGCAATATTGGTATATTGTCTTTCTAAAAGTTCATTAGATATTTTTAATTTATATTCATTATTACTTGGCTTGAAATCAGGTAGTGGCATGTAATCATCTCTTTCAAGTGAAGAAAAAATTGCGCCTCCATACATTTCTCCGGTAAAATGAAAAGAATTCCCATCACTTATATATACAAACGGACAAGAACTCTTTGTCAGAGCTATAATCACTGCTAAAATAACGAAAGCACCAACAATTACACCAATAGTAGTAAAAACATGAGAGGCAATTGTTGTACCAATTGCAGTATCATAAATTTCAATTTTATTTACAGATGAAAGAGGAACTGTTATTTGAGAATTTTCACCTTCAATATATTCTGAGATGTATATGTGTACTTCATAAGTGGGATTTCCTTCGTGAAGCCTATATCTATTGGACCCTTTATAGTTTGTTGGTGTATAAATTTTGTAATTTTCAGCTAAAGTTTCAATACTTCCCTTCATTTCTTTTGTTTCATCGTTTATAGTAATTTCTTTTAAATGCCATAAATTGCTTCCTTGATGAAGAATTATATACTTTTCTTCATTTTGAGCCTGATTGATAACAGAAGAATTTATTACTGCTGTTTTTACCTTGTAATAGTAACATCCAAATAAAAAATTTAGAAACATTATTAGAACAAAAAAAGATATTTTAGGTAATGATTTTCTAATAGTTAGTAGATTCAATTTAAAATTAATTTCTAAAAAATTGAAATTTTTCATGATATCAGTAATTAAAATTTATAACCAAAATTTAATCCAGCTCTGAAAACAATGTTACCATCAATTAAGTCATTATATTCCAATCGACTATATCCAATTCCTGCATTAATTGAAATATTAATATGCTTGCCAGGTTGAAATAATACTCCATTCTGAAAAAGTAAGGCCATATAACGAGAATTTTCTTTTTGAAAATAAGTAGAATAGGGTGGAAGTGAATTATATTGTACAGACAAAGTTTTTATTAATCCAAATTCTAAAGAAACGCCAGTGAAATATTTCACTAAACCCTGTCCTGATGGATAACAGTAAAAATCAAGACCCGTACTGAATAATTTATTTTTGTTATAATAATCATTATCAGATCCATTATCTGAGTAAATACTATTGTATTCTGTTGTTGAATCCGCTAATCCCAGAGATATAAACCCAAAAGAAAGCGGAATTTTAATACTAAAATCACCTGAGTTAAATGTATATTCATAAGATAGTGTGAAAACATCATTTAATAAATCAAAGAGGTTTAAAGAAATGAAATTTCTTCCAAAATCTGAATTTCTGGGATCTATAAATATTTGTTCTAGTTTTTTCTTGTTTTCAGGAAAACTATCAATAGTTCCATTGCTGTATGAAATTTTTAAAATATTGTCTTTACTTAACACATAAGTTGGCCCGGTTAAATTACTTACTGACTTATATTTAACCTGAGTTCCATTTATTTCTATGATCTTTCCAATTTGCTCATTTCCATCAATTTTGAGAATAGTGTCTTGAGCAATTGAAAAATAAATTGAGAAAAAGAACAAGAATATTAAAAGAAAATTTTTCATAATAGTAAGAATTTGAGATGAATATATTACTAATGTGGTCCGGGTTATTTGATAGAAAATGAATTGCCCGGGAAAAATGAAAAATATTTAAACTTATATATCTAATTTTTTCTTATGAAAATCGAATTCTTATGTATGCTGATAATTTTGTTTGAATTTTATAGTACAAATATACTATATATTTATTCTATTTCCTGTAATTTGGCATTGTATTCTAAAAAAAAACCGTTAGTCTTTATTACCAACGGTTTTTTTATTCATCACTTTTTTTTTTT
>JBMOKG010000259.1:0-1600 GCA_049315385.1 Bacteroidales bacterium | reverse complement strand
AGGTGTCGAACTTGAGTTGCTGCTTATTTTCAATGATAAAGTATTCATTGGCAGTTGCTGTATTGTACTTATAAAAACTATTTGAATTTTCAGTTGAATTGTTTAATGTGATTTGTGAACATGGTGTAAGCGTTGTTAAAGGAGCCCATCCATAAACGACTGTTTTTGTGTAAGCATTGTGATGGGAAGGTGTCTTACTGTCATTGTTCCAATTACCGGACCCCATCACATCCCAGTGCGCTGTACCTTGGTACTGACCACCATCACCGTAATCAGTGTCATAAAAATCCAAGGCACCCAATACATGTCCGAATTCATGACAAATCCCTCCAATTCCTGAAATATCAGTCCCCATTGTACCACTAAGTTCTGAAGAACATGCATATTTACTGATAATTTTTCCATCAAAAATTATAGGAGTAATACTGGAGGAGTGATACCATATTGTATTAACCGAAGCTCCGGCGCCTTCATTATAGCCGGCATATATAACATAAACACCATCAACTGTATTGTCTCCGTCATTATCAAAATTTGCATAATTTACATCAGGGTTTGCAAGTGTAACGGCTTCAGTTACTAATTCATGGGTATGAGAATCGTGATTAGCTCCATCAGGTGCACCATAATAAGCCATTGTATTAGATGCTGTGTAGGGACCAGCAACAGTTACTGTCAGATTAAACTGATTATATGAAGTTTCTAAATAATAATCTTTTACACTACCAGTAGCTCCACCTGTTGTGTAATTAATCTGATTGAAAAGATTATTAAAATCAGCCTGCGTTTTGGTAAATGCTAAGTCAGAATACCCGATTAATATACAAACTAAATTTCTTGAACCTGTAGTTGGGAAAACATTTTGAGGCCCTGTTTGATTTACAATATCCCAGGCACTTAGCATCATCTGAATTTGTGAGTCGGAATAATGGAGTGATTTTGGAATATTGCTTAAAAAAAGAATTTCTTCATTTTTTCTTTCTGAAACATTTTTAGCCAATATACCCGAAGGAACCATGTTTTGATTAACATCAAGTACTGCATATTCATAACTACCCTTGCTGTTGAAAAGAATAGCATAATTATCAATAGTCTCAGCCCATCTTACTTTTTCGTCTCCTTTAAGTTGAATGCTTACTATATTGCCATTCGGCTGTTTAAATTCAATTGGATAAGGATAAGCACTTCCGGCAAAGGAATTGTTAAATGTAAATAGTGTTTGTAAACACAAAAAAATAAATAGAATAAAAAATGTAATTTTTCTCATAATGTATAATTTTAAAAATGAAATACTATATTTAAATAAAAATTATTCGGTTTAAAATCAAAGATAATCAAAACAATTATCAATATATACAGGAAAATAAGAGCTAAAAATTTCAAATTATCAGTTAACTAAAAAGAAGCATTTAAGTAGCTGTTAACTTAATAAAAAAAGTACAAATATAATACACCAAACTTCATTTGTCAAGATAAAAATATAAATAATTTTAAAAAAAACAATATAATTCTGGTTTACTGCATTTTATAATCAATAAAAATATGGGTATAATAGACAAAAGTAATGCTTTTTTCAACCATTAATCCTTCATGTGGACAA
>JBMOKG010000258.1:0-1603 GCA_049315385.1 Bacteroidales bacterium | reverse complement strand
AATCCCAGCATGATCACAAGCAAAAGCCCATTTTAGCAATACTAAAATGGGCTTTCTCATTAATAACAGATTCATTTTTCACTTACCAAGTTCCACTGGGCGAAAACAAAAAATCAGTCAGAGAATCAATATCGTATAGCATTTGATAGCCTTTTGTTTCTTTTTTACAAAATGGTTCTAATAACAAAAGCATTTGCTCATATCCTCTTATTGTTAAATCGCAATAGAATATTTTTTTATCTGATGATGTAATACCTTTGTCTAATGTAGAAATACGAAGCATAAGGCTGCAATTACGTGCCTCAATAAAATCAATCGTTGCTAAATCAAGTTGGCTTTTATTGACTATAATGATTTGATGTAAAATCTGACAGAATTGAATTGCTTGCAACTTATCAAAATTATACAATCGAACGATGTTGTCACCGTATTCATTAATATTTTCGATATAATCGAGTTCCATTTTAACTATTTTTAATATTGGTTATTAAGTTATCATTGCAAATTAATTTATAATTAACCCTCAAACTAAAATAAATTAAAACTTTGATTATTCCCATTTTAATGAATGGGTCTATCATTATCTAACAACTGATATGTATTATTTTTATATACTAACGTCTTTCTTATTTCATCATATTTTGAATCTATGTGAAATATGAATGCTTTTCTTATTTCTCCTTTTTCAAGCAATTCAATCTTTCTGATAATTGAGTTTTTTGAATGAGTTCTGATAATTCGATGATCTAAATATTCCCAATCAATAATTTCTTGACAAATGATAAATTCGTCTTTATTTTCGATATTTTCATAAATATATTTATCTGTCTTTCCTGAAGGTAAAAAGAATGTAATCAAAGAAGGAATTACAAAATAAATACATACAAGCAAGAGAATGAGTGATGAAAGTCCGTATTTGGGATTCTCTATTTTAGAATTATTCTCACGTTTGATATTTTGAATAAGTGCCAATATTAATAGTACATCTACTGATAAAACAGTTAATCCACCACATACAAAATTCTCTAAGAATGATATTGTTATTTCATAATTTGAAAGCTGATATAAAATCCAAATTCCAATAGATAAAATGAAAACAGATAGAGTTATTTTAACTATATTCTTCATTTTTTATTTATTTAATATTACTATTTCATTTGTATTCCTCTTCTACAAACTTAATTCTTTTTTATGATTTTACAGATAAAAAAAATCCCGACAAACATCGGGATTTTGATTTGGAATATTATTGATAATTTATATTGATTCGCAGGTACACATCAGATTGCGGTCACCAAATGCATCATCAATTCTGCCTACAGTTGGCCAGTATTTATCGTCATGTGGCACAGGAAATGCGGCTTGTTGACGAGTATATGGTTTATCCCAAACATCAGCAGTTACTACTTGTGCTGTATGCGGTGCATTTTTAATCAAATTATTATCTTTATCAACTTTGCCGCTTTCAATATCAGCTATTTCTTTACGGATAGCAATCATAGCATCAGCCAAACGGTCAAGTTCTGAGAGTGGTTCGCTTTCGGTAGGTTCTACCATCAAAGTGCCATGTACAGGGAAAGCAACTGTAGGAGCATGGAAACCA
>JBMOKG010000257.1:0-1606 GCA_049315385.1 Bacteroidales bacterium | reverse complement strand
AAAATATGAAAGATATAAAAGTACATTTTAAAGTAGATTACGACCAGTTAGATGAAGACGAAAAAACATATAATAAAATACTATTCATGTGTATGAGTTTTGAGGATAGTGAGATAGATTGCTATCCAATATTACCAATCTATTTAAAAAAACTCAATTTGAATGAATCTGAATTCCGTGATTTGTTTATTACATCTCTTGGTAATAAGAACTTTGTTTTATCCGATATCTTTTTTAGTCAAGGTGTTGACGTTAACAATCAAGAAATCATCAATGCTTTTAAAGAACTCTGTTTTTATAATCAGTTGGACATTATTCAGTATCTTATTTATAAAGATTTTCAGGTTACCACAAAAATAAAAAATGATATAATTTCAGAGTTTGAGACTGGTTTTATTCCCGGATTTAGCAAAAGAAAAACGATAGATTATATTGAAAAAATCTGGTTTGAAAACAGGATTAAGAAGATTTTGCAGTTGAAAAAACGAATACTAAATTCTCAAACTTACAATTGAATAAACACAAAATAAAAAATAATAAATAGAATAATGGAAAACATAAACGAAAACATGGAAATAGACACCCAATTTAATCTGATAAAAAGTAAAGTTGATGAAATGGATATGAGAGCATACATCTATCAATGCATGTATGAATTTGAAAACAACAATTCCTGTTTTCAGGCTGTAAATAAGTTACAAATACTCTCTGATGAACAGATGAGCCAATGGAGAGATGGGCATGATCTTAAGTTATTGAATTTCGATCAATTGGAGAAACTTCTTGAAAAGTTAAATCTAGTTGTCCCAGAGTTCATTTATTATTTCATTCCTCTATTCGATTTTGATCGTAATGATTACAGGTGTTATCCCCAAATTTTTGATTATATCGAAAGTGTCAGCTTTGATAAAAGAGGATTAATTGTTTTATATTCTGGAATAAATTGTAGTTACCATCTTTTCTCGGCTAAAGGAATAGAAATAATAAGAAGTAAAACACTAATTAAAATTGGAGTAGATGCCAATATCCAATTTGATGATTTTTCTGACGATGTTGAAAAAACTGAGTTAGAGATTGGTATAAACTCGAAGTATACCGATTCAAGCTACCATTTCGACTTCTTTGAGAATGTTGAAAAAAATTTCCCCGACATTAAAGGCCGAGATTTACTTCCAATAATGGATAATTGGGTAAAGCAAACTTATAGTAAAGCTGATTTAGAACAATTGATTGATGAGACTATGGCAGAAAAAATACTACAAGAAGATGGATGTATGATAAGATACATGCCTTCAATTTTAAAAGATAACCAAGAGTTGGCTTTTACTGCTTGTGTCCAGAATAAATTGGCATTTACGCTACTTTCCAAAGAACTTCAAAAAGACAGAAACTTTTTAGAAGGTCTGCTTGATAGTAAAGAGATAGATCCGGATATACGTAATTATATTTATTTTGAACAAAAAACAACAGAAGTAGCAAATGTAGAAAATAAAGTACATGGAAATGAAGAAGTTGTCAATATAAAAGAAGCATTACTTCCAATTTGGAGTCCTCTTATTATTAATAAATTTGATCCTATTAGCCCTAATCTCACCAAAAAGGAGCC
>JBMOKG010000256.1:0-1606 GCA_049315385.1 Bacteroidales bacterium | reverse complement strand
CAAAATCAGTTGCAGAATATTTGATTACCAATGGAATTGAAGATGAA
Source organism: Bacteroidales bacterium (assembly GCA_049315385.1). Classification (GTDB taxonomy): domain Bacteria; phylum Bacteroidota; class Bacteroidia; order Bacteroidales; family JACABE01; genus JACABE01. Next base: position 1,559 of record JBMOKG010000256.1, on the reverse strand, counting down.
AGAATTGATTATAAGGGCTATGCAAGTGAAAACCCAATTGATGATAATTCAACTGAAGAAGGAAAAGCTAAGAATAGAAGGGTTGAATTTAAAATACTAAAGAAATAAGTTAGATTTCTAAAAAAGTTAAATCTAAAAGAAGGATGATGAAAATGCCAATTCAAAAATCAGTACTCATATTTCTTTTTATTTTACAAAATTTAAATACTAATGCTCAGTTTATTAATCTAGGTGCAGGATTAAGTTATGAGAAGGGAATTGATTTTGATGAAACTTCAACTTATAAAAATTTACTTTCATTAGAAGCCAATAAAAGTGGGTTGTTAAGTTTAGATTTATTTGTAAAAATACCTTTGTATAGAAATTACTGTTTGCGTCCAGCAATTTTTTTTACTTTAAAAGAAAGACAAACTAAGCTGGAAAATACTGATGGAAGTTATTTAATAGAAGGTAATACTATTAGTTTACCTTACTTGTTTTTAGGTAAATCTGATTATTACAGTAAAGAATACGACTATAAATATTCTAAAGCTAATATTTCACAGACAAGTATAGGTTTTTTTATTACTAATTTTATATCCTATTATAATTTTGAAATTGGAACAGGGCTTTTTTTGAAATTAAAATTTTTTGAAGTCAATGATTACAAAGCAACAGACAAATATATTTATTCCTCATCATCAGAAATGCAATATGATACTTATAACTATTTGGAAACGAATATTGCTTCACTTCCTTTCCAGACGAAAAGTTTTAATACTAAACAATTATCTATACCTTTAACAGCACAATATACAAACTATATCCGGAGTTTTTTCTGGGGGATTTCATTTACATCATTTTTGGGGAATGATTCTTATTTTAGTATAAGATTTACAATTGGACTTAATTATGAATTACATGATAATTTCGGATATACCAGAAAAATAAAATCGACTCGTTTGTTTTAAATTGAATATTTTCAAATACTTATAAATTATAAGAATATTTCGCTAATCATCTAATAGTTCATTTGCAGAAATTATATTAAAACACCAAATCACAACATCATCAACTCACCAAATCGTTAAATCGCAATTTTTTCTTATTTTTGCAATTCATACAAATCATACATCATTATACTTTTATGGATTACAATTTTAACGAAATAGAAAAGAAATGGCAGGAATATTGGAAAACCAATAAAACTTACAAAGCAGAAAATCAATCAGATAAACCTAAATATTATGTGTTGGATATGTTTCCTTATCCTTCAGGTGCTGGTTTACATGTTGGTCATCCGCTTGGTTATATCGCTTCTGATATTTATTCCCGTTACAAGCGCCATAAAGGGTTTAATGTTTTGCATCCAATGGGTTACGATGCCTATGGTTTACCTGCCGAACAATATGCTATACAAACCGGCCAGCATCCTGCTGTAACTACCGAAAAAAATATTGCCCGTTACCGGGAACAATTGGATAAAATTGGATTTTCTTTCGATTGGGATCGTGAGGTTCGTACCTGTGATCCAACTTATTATAAATGGACACAATGGACATTTATTCAGTTATTTAATC
>JBMOKG010000255.1:0-1618 GCA_049315385.1 Bacteroidales bacterium | reverse complement strand
AAAATCTGAATTAAAAATATTTTTAATCTTTTCATTTATTTGAATTTAATTTTCAAATTTTTGTTGTACATTTATTAATCATATTATTTAATATCAGGTTTTAAATAATCTTTAATTTCTATTACCAAATACTGAAATTTTTCGAGTTGCTCTGTTGAGCATATTTGTTTTAATTGTTTTGCCTGTTCAAATCGCATTAATTCCATTTTATACTCATTCTCAGCAATTCCTTGGGCTAATGACTTAACCAATTCTTCATTTGTAGTTTTATTAAATATTTCCTGATTCATAGAATCTCTTTCGTCTCGCATGGTATTTGAAAGTATCTTCTCTTTTTCAAAGAATTCAGTACGAAGACTTCTGAATTGCTCAATTTGTTTTTCAGTTAAGTTAAGTTCACTTTTTAAAAAATCAGATACATCACGATTATCATAAGATTGATTTACTGGTGGATGCTTGTGGAAAAAATCTTTCCAAATAAATACACCTATTGAAAACAGATTCAACAATGATAGTAATATTACTATTCTTACTAATAACTTTTTTTGAGCAAAAATATCCATACTGTTATATTGTTTATTGAAATTCAGTAATCAATAATTCTTTAGAAATAAGCATAAGTTCATTATTTCTATTTGTTATTTTTTGTGGTTTACTAATTATTGAATTTAATATAAAACCAAAGTTGAAAATAACAACAAACAAAACAACTATTACTAGATTGTTTTTAATAAAACCTGAGGAAGATTCGTGCTTAACTGTTGCAAGTTTTTCCATTAATGATAGTTTCCATTCTTCCGAAGGTTCAATATTTTCGATATATTCAAACTCTTTAAAAGCATTCATTCTTTTTCTGTAAATAAGTTCTATAGGATTATAATATATTTGACGATTATTATTTTGTATTCTGGCACTTTTAAGAATTATTTTTGAGAATAAATTCTAATTCTCCTTTAACTTTCTTTCCAGCACGAGATACAAGCGACTCAACAGCAATGGTAGTTGTATTCATAATTGCTGCAATTTCCGAATTATTATAGCCTTCCATTTTGTTTAAAGTAAACGCTATTCTTTGATTATCGGGCAATATGTTTAATGCTTGCATTAATTCTTTCAAATTTTCTTTTTCTTGTAACGATTTATCAGGCATTGCTCCCCCTGCTAGGTAATTAACAACTTCATCTAAGTGAAATATTTTTTTAAGTGAAGTTATTCTTTTTTTTCGATTGCGTCTTTTTATTTCATCTAAACTTTTCGTAACAGCTATTCTATATACCCATGTTGAAAGTTTTGCCTCAGCTCTAAAGGAATTAATTGATTGAAATATTTCAATAAAAACTTCTTGTGAAATATCTTCAGCATCTTCTTTATTTAATAAAAATCTATAGCAAGTATTAATAACTTTATGAGCATAAAGCTCAATTAACTCATTAAAAGCATCTTTTTCACCTCTTTTTATTTTATTTAACAAATCAATTTCTGTCATCATTTAATTGAAAAATCCTTTATGATTTTTAATAAAGCGGACTTTAAATTATTTAATATAAATCATTTTCATACTTCTTGAATAATTACCCATTGTAATTTTATAATAATAAATACCTGTTTTTAATGATAA
>JBMOKG010000011.1:0-87589 GCA_049315385.1 Bacteroidales bacterium | reverse complement strand
CGGAAGCTCTGTAACCACTATAACGGCAAACAGGTATTTCAACCATCTCACTTTCCGGGATACTAAACCAGTTGCGGGGTTTCAAAACTTTAAAAATATCAAATAATATCGGTGCAGCACATCCTAATCCGGTAAGTCCGGGACGACCTTCACCTGAAGCATTTCCCACCCATACTGCTACAATGTATTCTGGTGTTACTCCAATAGACCAGGCATCACGATTCCCGAAACTTGTACCTGTTTTCCATGCTACGCGGGCAGAGGAAGAAAATTGTTGCCATTGCAATTCTTCATCAGGACGGGATACTTCTACCATAGCTTCCAATGCCAGCCATATAGAAGCTGCATCTAAATAAGAAGATTGTGTATTTGTCTTTTTTTTATTAGATTCATCACTTTTAATAAATAATGGAGGGTGAAAATCAGTTTTATCGTATTTCCCCTGAGAATTGTTAAAATGATTCAAAGTCCGACCCATTGATGCATATATTCCGGCTAAATCCCACAATCTTGCTTCAGCACCACCAAGAATTAGTGACAAACCATAATGGGAAGAAGATTTGATTAGCGTTGTCATACCCAATTTTTTCAATAAAGTATAAAATTGTTCTACTCCATAGCTTTGCAACATTTTAACTGCCGGAATATTGAGTGAACGTGCCAATGCCTGTCGGGCTGGTACTGCTCCATCATAAGTTAAGTTATAATTTTCCGGGACAAAGCCGCCGATTTGCATAGGTATATCCGGAATCAACGTAGTAGGGAGCAATAAACCATCATTGAGCATAGCTGCATAAAGATAGGGTTTTAATATACTTCCTGTGCTTCGTGGCGCAAGAATAATGTCAACATCATTGCCATGTTCTTTTCCAGATTGTGAAGGTGTATTTGCGGTATAAGCAAGGACATTTCCGGTATTAACATCCAGTACAAGGGCTGCCGCATTATGTATTTCATTGGCTTGCAATAAGCGGTGATGCAATTCAATAATTTCATTTACATTCTCCTGTATGTGAATATCAATAGTAGATAGAATATTCTGACCTCCTTTCCCTTCATTCACAGCTCTTTCGAGTAAATGTGGCGAAAGTTGAGGCAGATGAAATGGTTTTGCAGGTAAAATTTCATTTTTGGAAAGATCGCAAGTAGTTTGATCAATTATCTTCTGCTTGAATAAATTATTTAACAAACGATTCCGCTTTTCGAATAGTTTACTATGGTTCTTCCCGGGATAAATCAATGCCGGACTATTTGGCAAAACTGCCAGTGTTGATATTTCAGCCCAGGATAGATTATTTGCACTTACTCCAAAATATCTCCAGGCAGCAGCATCTATTCCTACAACATTGCTGCCAAAAGGTGCATGTGATGCATACAGGCGAAGAATTTCGCTTTTACTATAAGTGAGTTCCAGCCTCATAGCCAGCAAAGTTTCAATTATTTTCTCGAAAATGGTTCTACTTTTATTTTTGCGGGATAAGCGAATAAGCTGCATACTTATTGTACTTCCTCCACTAACTATTTTCCTGTTTTTAATGTTCAGATATACAGCTCTTATCATAGATACCGGATTAAAACCAGGATGATGATAAAAGTGTTTATCCTCAAATTGAACGATAGCTTTGGCAAATTTATCGGGAACATTTTCTGTTTCGGGAAATCGCCACTGTCCATCTGCTGCAATTTTTGCACCTAATAATTCCCCGTTCTTATCTCGCAATACAGTTGAATTAGGATCTTTGAATAACGGTTTGTGTTGCGAAAACCAAAAAATAAGTAATAAAACAAGCAACACTACCCATTTTATATTTTGCTTTCGTAATAATTTCTTTTTAAAATTCTGAAAGGGCATTTTTATTCAAACATTAAATAAAGTTTTCGTTACTTATAAATCTGCCAGATTTTAAAAATCTGGCAGATTTTGTAAATTTATTTTCCGTTATTTACCACTTCTACCCACATCCCGGGGATTCTGGCATTTATGGAATTATCATACATGGCTTCGCAACTAATTGTTGGCAAATAAAATTTACCGAGATAGCTCGGATTAAGCATTATTTTAAAGGTTTTGGATTGATTCGGATTCAAATCGAAGTAAGTACAAACCCTGTCATCACGCACATCCTGATTATTAAAATAGGAAACATTGGTATTAGACAATGCAAATTCACTCATTCGGGCATTAAAAATTTCCCAACCCGATGGAAAAATCTGTACAAGTGCCAGTTGTTTATAAATTCCTCTGCTCCCGGGATTGGAAACAGTAACTTCAACAGTAAAATTTATACCTTGTTCAAGGCTGGCCGGATTAATGCGTTGTCCAGTCATGCTTTTATATTCAACATTCATTCTCAAATCATTCTGAGCTGAAGATTTATCACCGGCAGCAGGAATACCTTGTGTTATAATACGTGCATATAGTATATTTTTACCATTATTGGTAATCTGGTTATTACCTTTTTTGGAATTTTGCTTAATACTTAATTCTGTTTTTGAAATAGATTTTTTACTTTGAACTGCTAAAGCCTGATTTCCTTCAGATTTATATGAAATATTTATTCCTGATCCGGCTGCTGATCCAGTAAAACTTGTTATGGCTATCAAACAATAAGCTGTTGTTTGTGTGCTCATCCACTCAGTTTTGCAAAGCTGAGATGAAATTTCCTTTACTAATGTGGCTGCTTTGTTTTTCTGATTCATCAAACACAAGGTCTGAACAATCATAGCCTTGTCTCTCACATCTGAACCATAAGTGTACCAAAGCTCACGATAGGGTTTTATATAAGTAGTTGCACTGGTTGTTAAGTTTCGGGCCACTTCGGGTTTACCTGCTAATTGATAGGTTGCCGCTAATTGCCAGCGAGCAGCCAAAGAAAGTCCTTTGAATTCATACAATTTATTCATTGCACCCAATTCGGGAGATTTGGCAAGTGCAAGTGTATATAACCGATAAGCCTGTATAAGATCATCATTATAATATGTTGCATTTACTGACCAGCTAACTGCTTTTTGCTTTTGATATTTCTTCCATGCTGCAATAAAACCCATTGGTAATTGATAGCCTTTCAATTCTGCTTCCAGCATAAAATGCCCTGCATAATTACTTCCCCAGTCATCAGCATATTGAGCTCCCTGCCAATAGCCTAATCCACCATTACTTAGCTGGAAAGATTTCAATCGAAGTATAGCTGCTTTGATGTTTTGTTCTGTTTTGTTTTTTTGATTTGCTGTTAAATCAACAAGATCTGCCAGATATAATTGCGGAAAAACAGAAGATGTAGTTTGTTCAATACAACCATGAGGATATTCAATCAGATAATTCAATCGTTTTTCAAGATTCAATGGAGGAATAGAAGATATTTCCATTACAGCTTTATTGGTACCCTGCATGCCAACAAATTGATAATTTGCATTCCAGGTTTTGCCGGGTTGAATAATACTCTCAATTACATCAGTCACTCTGGGATTCGGATTTCGAACATCTATTTCAATATCATGAACAGCTTTCTGATTTCCACTTGTAGCAATTATTTTTATTTTCCCAACACCAATTATTTCTTTTACTCTCAACTCAAAATTTACCATCTCATCTCCGGTAGTTTTAAAAGTCAGATTACGGGAATTCCCACCATTAACAGTAAACATATTGTCTGCAATTATCTGTACTTTAACATCGCGAACTGATTTTTCCATTGCAAAAACACTAACTGGTAGTTTAACTGTTTCTCCCGGACCAACAACTCTTGGCAATGTTCCCAATACCATTAATGGTTTACGGACAGCTACTGCTTTTTCGGCACAGCCATATTTCCCATTGTCACCGGCTACAACCATTACACGAACCGAACCAATATATTGTGGCATTTTAAATGTATGTGTTTTTGATTGACCTTTGCCCAATTCAAAAGGCCCAAGGAATTTTACCATTGGAATAAAACGGTTGGCTTTCAGACTTCCTTTATTTAATCCTTCACCATCACCTCCAATACTCAAAATACGCTGTAATTCACCGGTATATGCACCCATAACCATATCGAATAAATCCCAGGTTTTAATTCCCAAGGCTTCTCTTGCATAAAATACAAACCATGGATCAGGCGTTTTAAACCTTGTTAAATCTAATAAGCCTTCATCTACAATAGCAAGGGTATAAGTCATTGGTTTGCCTTTCTGTTCTTTTACAGTAATAGATGCATTTTGTTCAGGTAGCAACACATCTTTCATGATAATTACCGGATTAAGATGAGTGTTTGGATCTTCCACAAGAATAGGAATAATACCATACAAGCGAATAGGCAAATCATTAATAGCCTGAGAATGTGGCTGAATCAGTGTAATATAAGCATAACAATTTGGTGCCATTTCTTCAGCAACATCAAATACAAACTCTGTATTACCTTGTTTTGTTGGAATCCAGAAAGATTTCAGCACTTTTGAACCAGTTTCTAATGTTAGCAATGCTCTGCCGCCAATGGAAGTTTTTGGAATTGAAATTTTTACTTTTTCACCAACATTGTACTTTTCTTTGTCTGAAGTAAAACTGAGCATGGTAGCTGCTTGTTTTTCTCCACCAGGTGCACGAGAATAACCATACCAATCTATATAAATTACCTTTCCACAACTATGTCCCGATTTTTGGTCAGTAACTTTAATTAAATAACGACCCCAGTTATCATGTTCTACATTTAATTTGTAAACACCTCTTCCGTATGCTGTTGAGACAGTTGAGGAATCTATTAACTGACTAAAGGAAGTCGAAATAAAATCTGCCTGAGAACCGGATTCAGAATTATCCCACCACCAACGCCATTCAATTTTATACAATTCTACTTTTAATTTGTTGGTAGGAACTATCATTCCGTTATAATCTAAGTTCAATAAATTGACTGCATAAGTTTTGTCGGTATAAAGCATGCGGTCATTATTGGAATTTTCAGGTACATTTACACCTGCATAACTAAGGTAAGGGTAATATGGAAGAGAGAATCGGTCAACACTGAAGTCACCACCTGCTTCAAAAACGGTAGTTTCAAAATTAGCTTTTAACATACCGGGAGCTGCTGTCGTAATATTAATATCCGGAGTTAAAACTGCTTTCCCTTTTTCATCGAGATTTCCACTAAAGATGCATAGGTTTTCGGAAGTAAATCCTGAAGCTGGGTTTTCAAAAATATAGTTAGGATATTTTTTAAAAGAGGTTGCTGATTTAGTCAAAGTAAGATTTACAGATGCTTTCAGATTTCTGGCTGTTGCACCGGTAAGCCAGTGAGCTTCAAGATTTCCTTTAGTATGATCGTTTTTAGCCAGATATTCTTTATCAAAAGAAATATTGATTTTCAAACGATTGGGTTTTACTGTTTCAATTTTTAAGCTTTTTTGAAATTCAACTCCTCCAACTTTAACTTTTGCCTGCCAGTTGCCTGTTACTGCATTTCTTTCTGTTGCAGTCCGGAAATCATAAAATCCATTTACAGAAATAATTTTTATCATTCTTTTCACTATCTGTCCATTCGGATTGATTAAATCGAAAGTGACCGGATGATTGCCTGGTAATATTTTTTCTTTATCTTCCAATATGAAAGTAAGATACAATGAATCACCGGGTCGCCAAACGCCCCTTTCTCCATATATAAATCCTTTTAAACCTTTCTGAACAGTTTCTCCACTTACATCAAACATACTCAGAGATAATGATGAACCTTCTATCATTTTCAAATAGCCACGTTGTTCATCTTTTTTAGCTATTAAAACAAAAGGCCTTCTTTTTAACTTAATTTCGGCCATCCCATCCTGATTTGTATTTACAGTTCCTAAGAGCTGTTGCTGAAAATCATAAAAGGAAACACTTACATTTGAAATTGGCTCTGTAGAAACCAGATTAGTAACATAAATATTAAAATTTCCAGAACTTCCAGCTTTTGCAATAATCCCAAGATCTGAAGCCAGCACATTCCGTGTTATTGATTTATCATTGTAATATGACTTTTTACAGGGATCGTCCCGCTCTTCCCAATTGTAATAATAATAGCCATTCTCATCGTAATAATCATCATAATAGTTGTTTTCATAATACCAGCCATCTTCCCGTTCATTGTCATCGTTCCAGGTAACGAGATCAATTTCTTCGCCTGCATCTGCTACTCCATCACACGGATAAGTGGAATATTCTTTTTTAAAACTTAATCGTACCGAATAAATTGCACCTGGCTCAGTTTTTATCATTTGTGATAAATCAATAGAAAAGCGATTCCATTTTCCATAATCTATTACGTTGTTCAATGGAACAGTTTTTTTAAGAACAGTTTTGCCAACTCTTGTCAATTCGTTTTGTCCACTCAAATCATTCACTTGTAAAAATTGAATGATATTATTTTCATAGATTTTACAGATTTTTATATCAACAGCTTTTAAATTTACAGCTTCAAATGGAAGTAATAATCCATTTGAGGAAGGCATTATAACTCCATTCCCAATGAAACGAACATTGGGTTTACTATCTTCAAATGAAATTTCTTTATTTAATGTAAGTCCCAAATCATCTCCATTCATGTTTTTAATGGATGATTCTATAGTTAATGTCGCTTCACCTGTTTTTTTTACCGGAGGATACACTCTTAATTCATTATCTTCTATGGCATAACGTAAGTCCATTGATTTTGCAATTTTGATCAATCCTTCCAGATTCTGACTTTCGAGCAAAGGATCTGAAAACTGCACTAATAAAAACTGTTCAGGACCCTGTACTAATTTTACATTTGTAATTGAAAAATCACCTAAAAATGGAATCTCTGTAATTAGTTCTCCTTTGGTTTTCGCTTCAATAGGTTTTCCTTTGTAAATAATTGTTACATAACTTTTTACTTTACCACGCCTTACTGAATCAATCTGGAAATAATGAATTTTCTTTTGCCCATCATGCACCCAGCTTATAGAAAGTTGACGGTCGCCTTGCTTGGCCGTTAATACTTTCTCAATCTGCTTATCATCAGCGATATCTGCTGTATGTAGCGTGCCGTATAGCTTTTCTAAAGATAAGTCAGATTTGTTATATGCTTTATGATTTTCAATTTTCACTTCATAATCCTGTTGCATAGTTTGAAACTGAAATTCCATTGTTTTTAACGAATCAGGAACTTTTATCAATTTTGACAGATAAAATTCAACTTCATAAAATTTCTTTGGAGGTAATTTAGTTTCAGGACGAAACTCAATAGTTCGGCTATCCAGCCAAATTGCTTTGCCTTTGATGGATGGTTTAAAACTAAACAAGTTTTCGTTAATTGGAGTCCCGAACAAAGAGGAGTCAGCATAATCGTTGGTTAATCGGACTTTTACAGTGGTATGGGTTGAAACTACTCCCGACGTAAAAGCCTGAACATATTCCTTAAATGCAGGATTAACTCTTTTGAAATGATGCTTTTGTGTAGATATTTTATATACAACAAAGGCAATCAATACCACAGTAATTACTGTAGCAGCAATCTGAATGGTTTTTTTTCTCATAAAATGGTTGTGGTTAAAGGTTGAAACTAGTACGTAACGTAATTAATTATTAAATTGTTATGTAATAGAAAATAATTTACAAACCTACATTTATTTTGATGAGAAAACACAAAAAGCAGAAAATATTTTTTACAAAAAGCAATTATTGTTTTTACTTTTTTCTTTGCTTATTTTAAACATTTTTTTTATTTAATAACCGTCTTTGCTCTTGAAACAGAATAAGCTGCAAAATAGCCAACAGCTCCATTACTTATATTACCTTTAACATTTGCCGGCGGACCACTAAAAAGCGGAGTAGAAGGACGGGTAGCATCTCTGAGTTCCATTAAAAATTTCTGAAATTCTTTGGTTATTCTCCAGATTTCTAATTTAATAGTATCTCCCGGAAAAGCTTTTTCACCAGATTTCCGGTCTCTTAAATATCCGACACCTATTCCATTAGTATAATTTCCATTATATAATTTATCGTCAACTACTAATGGTTCTGTAATAGTATCAGTCATTAAAATATTGTTTTTATAGATATTAAATAAATAATAGTCCTCAGTTGGAGGATCCAGCACATAACATTTAACTTCCCATGCCTTAAAATGAGGTATATACTCCATTGCTATCGAATCAATTGTATTAACAGGATAAATTGTTGAATTGGCTGAATATTCCTCTGTAACACCATTATCATCAATATCTACATCTTTGATTAATAAACGATAGTTTTTCCCGATTTCACCAAAAGTATTAGGTGGTGTTTCATAAATACCTGGTGATACAACACTCTCTGTTAATAAAACTGTATTTATACCATCACTGATACTTACTTTAGCTCCTCTTACTGCAGGAGCTGTATTATTATAAAAATAACTTGAAGTTTTAGATAGTCTTACTTTATGAATAGTTGTGTCTGTTGAAAATCTGGCTTCTACAACCAATCTGGAATAAGAACTATCCAGTTGGATATCCATTTTTTCAGTACAGCTATAAAGTATTGTTATAATACTCAATAGAATAATATATTTAATTTTATTCATTCTCTTTTAAAATTTAAAATTATAAGTAATTGCAGGAATAAAGCTAAATAAATAAGTCTTTTCAGCATAAGTAATTTCCGGATTTTCTTTATCCTGACGGAAGTTGATTGCCCAGGCATTTTTCCTTCCATAAGCATTGTATAGTGAAAAGACCCATTCCGAACTCCATTTACGGTTAGGCTTTTGTTTACTTTTCAACGTTAAAGCTAAATCAAGACGATGATAATCCGGCATACGGTATGCATTTCTGTCAGAATAAATCGGTACAATTTTGCCACCGATTTCAGCTCTACCTGTTGGGAAAGTTACCGGTGAACCAGTATAATAAATCCAGTTAGCTGAAAAATTAGTTCTTTTACTTATTTCATAGTTAAATACTATTGCTAAGTTATGAGGCTTGTCGTAATAGGCAAGATAAGTATTCCCATTATTAATTTCAGGAAAAATTCTATCAGTTTTAGACAATGTATAGCTAATCCATCCATTGACTCTTCCCTCTGGTATTTTTACCATTACTTCCAGTCCTCTTGAAGTAGCATCGCCTATACGAAGTTCTCCTTCTAATTTCTGATTTAGCAATAAATTTGCATGATCCTTAAAATCAATAGAATTCGACATTTTTTTATAATATACTTCTATGGATGTTTCAAGATAATTTCCTAAGAAATTTCTGAAATATCCAAGAGCAACCTGATCACAGCGTTGTGGTTTTACATTAGGTGATGCTGGAAACCAAACATCCAAAGGTGTACCTGAAGTAGAATTTTGGGCAAGTTGAATATATTGATAAGTCCGTGAATAATTTAGTTTTACTGAAGATTCTTCATTTAAAGTATAAGCAATCCCAACACGAGGCTCGAGACCGGAATAGGTTTTGTAGAAATCTCCAGATTTATAAACCGTTGAATCAATAGATTCAAAATTACTATTATAATTATAAATAGTTGCCGCTCCAATATTTTGAAACATCGAAAACCTCAATCCGTATTTTAATTCTATTCTATTATTAATTTTCTGTTCATTCCCCAAATAAACACCATTTTCTAAAGCATAAGAAGATGGAACTACAAATTCATTAAAAAGGCTTTGAGAACCGGTTCCTTTTGCCATTCCAGGGTCAAAAATATGATAAATACTTCCTATCCCAAACTTAATAGTATTATTTGGATTGGAATATAATGTAAAGTCTGCTTTTAATCCATAGTCTCTCATTTTTGAAAGCCATTCGAATGAATTAGCCTCTCCTTCAGGTGTTCCCAGAAAATAATCGTATTTACTATAAACGAACATAAAATTTGTAAATAATTTTTTTGAGAACAGGTGATTCCATCTCATGGTAAACGTTTGATTGCCAGAAGTCAACCTGGAGAAATCATTATTAAAAACATCCCTACCAAAATAACCGGAAATATACAATCTATTATTTTCATTAATTGTATGTGAAATTTTAGCATTAAAATCATAGAAATATAAAACGTTTTTTCTGATATTTTCATCCGGAGACAAGGGTAAAAATAAGTCGAAATATGTTCTTCTTCCTGATATTATAAATGAAGTTTTATCTTTCAATAAAGGACCTTCAATTGTTAACCGGCTTGATATAGTTCCGATTCCTCCAGTTGCAGAGAATTTCTTTTGATTCCCGTCATTCATTCTGACATCCAGAACTGATGATAATCTACCTCCATAATTCATTGGAATATCTCCTTTATAGATTTTTACATCTTTTATTGCATCGTTATTGAATACTGAAAAGAATCCTAATAAGTGAGATGCATTGTAAACAGTAGCTTCATCCAACAATATAAGGTTTTGATCAGGACTTCCTCCTCTAACACTAAAACCTGAAGAGCCTTCACTCGTAGTCTGTATTCCAGGCAAAAGTTGCAGGGCTTTAATAACATCAACTTCTCCCATAAATGCCGGTATTTTACGAATCGTCTTTGCATCCATTCGCACAACACTCATTTCATTTTTTTTAACATTCTCATTATTTCGTTTTTCTTTTATTACAACTTCCTTAAGTTCCTGGTTTTTTGGCTGTAATTCAATATTTAGGGTTGTGTTTTCCTTTAATTGTATTTTCTTTTCATAACTCTCATATCCAATGTATGAATACAAGAGTGTATAATTACCAGGAGGAATACTTAATGAATAAAAGCCATACATATTGCTGGCTACTCCCGATTTTAACTCTTTTATAAAAACAGTAGCTCCCAGAAGTTGTTCTCCTGTTTTGGCATCTTTTATACTTCCACTTATTATCGGGTTTTTTTCATTCCCGACATGGGGATTTGAAGCACTCACCAATGAAACAGAAATAATAAAGAATAAACCAAACATTAGTGTTCTGTAATTTTTCATTTTAAAATATTAATTTTGTGTCATTTATTGTTATAGTAGTAGTATGCAAACATCCAATTAGTTGTTTTTGTTTTGCAAACGTATTTCTTGTAATAAAGGTTTTGTTAATCTATACATTGCTGAATAATAAATAATAGCTTTAGCTACTCATAATTTATCATGAAGAATTACAAAATCCTGTTTAATAATTCTACGTTATATGCATTTAATAAAAATGGAGATTGAGTTATCTGCCAAAACCACCAAATAATAAGCTGATTGAAAGTTGTGGACTATTATAATCAGAAGATTTATAGTAAGCAACATTCTCTCCGCTGCTGTTTGTATATGTTTTATCAATTCCACTTACAAAGCGATAGCCGGCACCAATATTTATTTTAAACCAACGTGCAAAATTCATTTCCATTTCTATTTGTGGTATAAATACAAAAATTTGATCTAATCCTACCTTTGTATGAGATTCTTCTTTAAAATCTGCATCTGTCAATCCAATACTTCCCCATCCAATTTTGCTGCTCACGCCCCAATGTAAAGCATCTTTCCTGTTATGAATATATCCAATCCAGAATCCACCATGCCCGAACATTGTTCGCATTGTAGGATAAGAAATAAGTTCTCCGTTTGATTGTCTTATTTTTAACCCATCGACATCATGTTGAGTTGCCATACCCATACCATATGCTCCTACAAAAAAACGCTGATTAAATAATACGGCACCACCTCCACCTGTAAAAACTGAAAGATTACCACCTTTTGAAGAAAACTCAACAATAGGTGCTCCAAAACCATTAATTGAAACCTTGCCGTTATTACCAAATATGTAATGTGTGGGTTTTTCATCTTGTGCATTTAATAATAAAGCACTTAATGCTATTGCTACTGTTAAAAATATTTTTTTCATTTCTTTTTTGATTTTGATGAAACACTATATTGAAATATTTTACAAAGTTAGGTCTGATAATTCGATTATTATAAATTATTTTGTTGAATGCCTTAAAATGAAGTTTAAAACTGATAAATTATACGTTATACTATATTTTATTATTGTTTTTTAACAAAAAATGAAATGATGCTATTCTATTAATTTTGATTAACTTTGCAGTTCAAAATTTTGATATGAAGTTGGTTTTAGATTTTGGAAATACATTACAAAAAATAGCAATTTTTGAAGGAAGTAAAATTCTGGAAATGCATGCAATTAAAAACATTACGTTAAAAAAAATACAACAAATCATTGTAAAGTATCCAGTTAAATCAGCTATATTATCTTCTGTAATTGATTATCCTTTAGTAATAAATACCTTTTTAAAAAACAATTTTAATTTTATTGAGTTTACAGATAAAACACCAATTCCAATTATAAACAGATATGAAAGTCCCGAATCTTTAGGAAAAGACCGATTAGCTGCTGCAGTGGCAGGAAGTCATCTTTTCCCTCATCAAAATGTTTTGGTGGTAATTGCTGGAACTTGTATAACTTACGAATTTATCAATGAAAAAAATGAGTATTTAGGGGGTGCTATTTCTCCCGGTATTTCAATAAGATTTAAAGCTTTACATACTTTTACAGAGAAACTTCCGTTAATAGAAAAAAAATCTCAAAAAGCTATCATTGGAAATACGACTGAAAATTCGATTTTATCGGGTGTAATGAATGGCATTTTTTATGAAGTTAAAGGAGTAACACGCAAATATTCTGATGATTATAAAAATTTAAAAATAATTATAAGTGGAGGTGATATGAAATATTTTGATAAAATATTAAAAAATAGCATCTTTGCAGTTTCAAATATTGTCTTAATTGGACTAAACATAATACTCGATTTTAATGCTAAAAACTAACAAAAAAATAATATCAACCCTTATTGTGGTTTTCATTATTACCATTTTAAATTTAAATGCTCAGAACAAAATTCATTCTCCTTATTCGCGTTTTGGGCTAGGCGAATTACAAACATATAATAATAGTCGCTATACTTCAATGGGTGGAATTAGCTATGCTGTTAGAAATCCAACTTCTGTAAATATTCTCAATCCTGCATCTTATACCAGTTTTGATTCCTTATCATTCGTTTTTGAAGGAGGTTTGTTAAGTAATTTTACAAAACTCGAAACAGCTTCGTTAAGTCAGAAATCCAATTATACTTCTTTGGCATATATTACCTTTGGTTTTCCTATCAACAATTGGTGGAAAGCGAGTTTTGGCTTATTACCATACAGCAGTGTTGGTTATACAATTTCTGAAAATCAGAAAGTTAATGTTGCCGGAAATGTTAATTATAAATTTGAAGGACAAGGAGGTTTGAATCAGTTTTACATCGGACAAGGTTTCAAAATAAATGAAAATTTATCTTTAGGTGTAAATATTTCATATTTATTTGGTTACATTGATCGGATTCAAACTGTTTCTTTCCCTGATTCTTTGTATACATTCGATGTAAAAGAAATCAAATCAACAAATATTGGTAGTTTTAATTTTAACTTTGGTTTACAATATACAAAAAAAATTGGGAATGGATTAACCTTAGGTAGCGGGATTGTTTTTAGCAATGAAATGAATTCAAATACTTATACAGATAAATTGGTTTACAGTTTCTCGGAAAGCACAAGCGGGATTGAATATGTTCATGATACATCCGCAAACTACAGTCAAAATGATATTAAAGGCAGAATTCATATCCCTATGAATATTGGTATTGGTTTTTCATTGGAAAAAACAAATAAATGGCTTATCGGAACAGATTTTAACTGGCAAAACTGGGCAAACTATACCGTCAATAATGTAAAAGAGGCTAATTTAACAAATAGCATGAGAATTTCTGTCGGAGGTGAAATTAAACCTGATTATTATTCTTCTAAATACTTTAAAAGAATAACTTACAGAGCCGGACTAAGATATTCAACAACTAATTTAAAAATAGATAATACACAAATCGATGAGTTTGGCATAAGTTTTGGATTAGGACTACCACTGAGAAAAAGTAAGTCAACTGTAAACTTCGGTATTGAATATGGAAAAAGAGGGACTATAGATAATCAATTAATAAAAGAAAATTTTACAAAAATTACAATTGGATTTTCAGCTTACGATTTCTGGTTCTTTAAAAGAAAATTTGATTAAAAACCAAAAACATTGAGAACGATTAAAATATTAGCAATAATGTCTGTATTGTTGATAAGTTTAACTCTATAAACTCAAAAGTAAGAGAAAAGTGTAAATTGCATTTTCAATATCTCATTTTACAGAAAGTTCTATATGCAAGTATATTCAAAGATTTAATAAAACCATGGAGGAAAATGTTCTAAACTGTCCATTGGGCAAATAAAAACAGATTTCTCATTGAAGCCAACGAAACAAAGATCGTAAGATAATTACAATCCAAACAAAAGTGATAAACACACATAAGAATTGTTCATATTTAATAGGTATATCTAAGTTTCAGCTTATGAAACTATTGATTGGTATTTTCTTAATTTTAATTGTTGTTTCTTGTAAAAATGACATGAAAAAAATAAAATCATTAACCGATTTTGTAAATTTACCTGTTGAATCTGCAAAAGACATTCGTATTTTAAGAAGTGATTCAGGTAGACTACAGCTCTTTATGACCAGTCCTCAATTAGACAGATACCAGAGTGAACAATCCTATTCAAAATACCCAAAAGGACTAAACGTTGTCTTTTATGATTTAAACAGAAGTGAAAAAATGAAATTATCTGCTAATTACGCTGTTAATTATGAGGACAGAAAAATAATGGAAGTAAAAAACAATGTTGTTATCATTGACTATAAAAAAGGCGATACTATCTACACCGAAAGTCTATTATGGGATCAAAACAAAAAAACTATTTCATCAAGTGTAGCTGTAACAAGGGTAAATAAAGATGGTACTTTATATGGCGATGGATTTGATGCCGATGAAAGTTTTAATAATTATATACTCCGTCGTCCTCATGGCAATGTTAATATTGATAAAAGCAAATAATCAATCATGAATGATTTATTTATTATACTTTTAATGTTATTGCTTTCTGCTTTTTTTTCAGGTATGGAAATTGCATTTATTACTGCAAATAAATTAAAGATTGAAGTTGACAGAAGCAAAGGTTCATTCACTGCAAGTATTTTATCAAATTTCTCAAAAACTCCCTGGAAATTTATAAGCGCTTTATTACTTGGTAATAATATTGCATTGGTTATATATGGAATTGTAATTGCAAGAATGCTAGGTCCTCAAATAATTGGAATTCTCCCCGATGATTTTCATTCTGAATTTGTTTTTTTACTGATCCAGTCTATACTAGCTACATTAATAATATTAATAACTGCGGAATTCTTACCCAAAATCCTTTTCAGAATAAACGCTAATAACACTTTACGTTTTTTTGCAGTTCCTGCAATATTTTTCTATTATTTGCTCTATCCTATTACTTTTTTATTTATTGCATTTTCTGAATTTTTACTAAAACGTCTCTTTAAAGTGAATTTTCATCATCAAAATCAAGTTTTTACACCAGTAGATGTAGATAATTTTTTAAATGAATTTTCAAACGATAATTCTGAAAACAACGAAATTCAGCAGGAATTACAAATGTTTCAGAATGCAATCGATTTCAGGGATGTAAAACTTCGCGAATGTATGATACCACGTACGGAAATAATTGCTGTAGAATCAGATACATCCATTGAAGAACTTATTCAATTATTTATAGAAACCAATCTTTCAAAAATACTGATTTACGAAGACTCCATTGATGTAATTATTGGATATGTACATTCTCATGATATGTTGAAAAAACCAATGAATATCAATCAAGTACTTAAACCAATAATAATAGTCCCCGAAACTATGTTAGCCAATAAATTATTATCTGCATTTATTGAGCAACGAAAAAATGTAGCTGTTGTAGTCGATGAATTTGGAGGAACTTCGGGAATGCTTACTCTTGAAGATGTAATTGAAGAAATTTTCGGTGAAATTAATGATGAATATGATACTGAAGACCACATAGAAAAACAAATTTCAGAGAAAGAATATATATTTTCTGGCAGACTTGAAATAGATTACCTGAATGACAAATACATTTTAGATCTTCCTAAGACAGATGATTTTGAAACACTTGCAGGATTAATAACCCATTCTCATGAAAGTATTCCAAACTTAAACGACGAAATCATGATTGGCAATTTTATTTTTACAATACTTGAAGCCAGTGAAACCCGCATCGAAAAAGTAAACCTCAGAATATCTAATGAATAGTACATCTCTTTCCTTTTTATTACGTATTGTAGAATTCTTTTAATTATCACATTGCCATTTTTTATATTCAGCAATATTTATTGAATTACTTAGAAAAATTCATAAAAAAAATATTTTAAAATCTGTGATACTCACATAATACCAAAATAATTTATTTTTTATTTTATTGAATAGCCGGAATAATGCAAATCATAAAGATGTTGTAGTTCCGCTGGTGTATGAGAATTGCTCTGCTTCATATTTCATTTCGGTATAATCTATTACAATTTCGTTCATTGAATTGAAATTTGTAAAAAAATGGTTGAAAAATAATATAAATTACAAAAAAAAATGTAAATTTGCCAACTATTTAAAAAAAAGAACTATGGCTATTATAGGAACAATAAGAAAAAGATCAGGTCTACTAATTATTTTAATTGGTATTGCCATTGCAGGATTCGTTTTACAGGATGCATTTAAAAGCACTAAAGGATTCAAAAATAAAAAACTAGGTATTGTCAATGGTACAGATATTACTTATTCTGAATTCGAAAGAAAAATAGAAACTCAGGTTGAACAAATGAAACAACAACAACGCAAAGAAAATCTGAGTTCTCAGGAATTATTTCAGGTTCGTCAAAGCGTTTGGAATCAGCTGGTAAGTGATATATTAATGGGAAAAGAATATGAAGAACTTTCAATTGAAGTTTCTCCAAGTGAAATGAATGATATGTTCTATGGTAAATTTTTGCACCAGTTTATTACTCAAAATTTCACAAATCCAAAAACAGGACAGGTTGACAGACAAAGAGTAATGCAAATTATTAATGGTTTTGACCAAATGAAACCAGAAGAACAAAAACAATGGAAGTCGATTGAAGAATATATCAAATCTGATAGAATTCGTACAAAATACAATAATCTTATATCCAAAAGCTTTTATATGCCAAAAGCATTTGCGAAAAAATCTTATGAAGCACAGAATGATTTTGTAAAATGTCGTTTAGTTTCTGTTGATTATGCAACTGTTTCTGATAGTGCTGTTAAGCTTACAGATAAAGACTATGAAGCATATTATGAAGAACACAAACAGGAATTTGATCAGGAACCATCAAGAGATATTGATTATGTTATGTTTGAAGTACTTCCTTCAAAAGAAGACTTAGATGCAACTACCAAACAAGTTAATGACTTATTTGCAGAATTTCAAACTACTGATAATATTCCTGAATTTGTAAATTCAGTTTCAGATAAACGTTACGATAGTACTTTTATCAAAAGAGGTATATTGCCTTACCGTATTGATTCTGCTATGTTTAATGCAAGTATTGGTACCATTTTCCCACCATTTATGGACAATGGATCTTTTAAAATGGCCAAATTATTGGATGCTCAGTTACGTCCTGATTCTATGAAAGCTAAACACATACTGGTTTCATTTCAAGGAGCTTATGGTGCTGCAGAAACAGTTAAAAGAACCAAAGATGAAGCTAAAAAAGTTGCTGATAGTTTAAGATTATTAGTTCTTAAAGATACAGCTAAATTTACTTTATTAGCAAGCACTACTTCTGATGATCCTTCAGCAAAAGAAAACAAAGGAGATTTAGGTTGGTTTGAGGATCAAAAAATGATAGCTTCTTTTAACGAAGCTGTTATTAAAGGTAAAGTTGGAGAAATAGTTGTAGTTGAATCACCATTTGGATACCATATTATTAATATTACCGGGAAAAAAGTACCTGAAAAGAAAGTACGCGTTGCATTAGTGAGCCGTAGTCTTGAAGCAAGTAACCAAACCTATAAAAATGTATTTGCAAAAGCTAATAAGTTTGCCAGCGAAAATACTACTGTTGATCAATTTGAAGCTACCATCAAAAAAGAAGGTTTAAACAAACGTACTGCAGAATATGTACAACCGATGGCTGATAATATCCCTGGTGTTGAAAATGCCAGAGAATTAGTAAGATGGTCTTTCAATGAAGAAACAAAAAAGAATGATGTTTCTAAACAGGTATTTGAATTTGATAATAAATTTGTAGTTGCAGTAATTAAAGAAGTTCGTGAAAAAGGAATTGCTCCTTTAGCTCAACTCAAACAAAGACTTGAATTTGTTGTAAAAAGAGATAAAAAAGCTGTAATGCTTCAGGAAAAACTAAAAACAGCTTTGGCATCTACTCAAGACCTAAATCAGTTAGCAACAAAATTTAATACTAAAGTTGATACCGTACCTCAATTAAATTTCGCAGCTTATAATGTTGGAAGAAAAGGTTATGAACCAGAAGTAATCGGAACAACATTCACCTTGAAAAAAGCTGCTATTTCAAAGCCTATCAAAGGTTATACCGGAGTTTACGTAGTTTGTGTTGATGATATTATCAAAGCACCAGCTGCAAAAGATTATACAATGGTTAAAATGCAAATGCAGAGCACTTTCGATCAAAGAGTTGGAAATGAAGCTTACAAAGCTATTCAGGATAAAGCAAAAATAGAAGATAACAGAATCTTCTTCTATTAAACTACTTCCTTTATAATATAAAAGACGCTCATGAGCGTCTTTTTTTTTGATATATTTTCAAATTACAAATAGTTATATTATTATATTATAGCGTTTAATAAGTGTAAGAGATTCTCTTTCAGCAAAGAAATGAATAAGAAGATAGAGCATAGTAAATACCCATCTTCTTTCATTCAATTCGCTCATTACATTCAATAAAGATACGTTCACGCTAAGCCATACTTTTAATGCAGGATTTGCCGCTTCATTTTTCTCCAGTGCACCCAACTTGATGCATCCACCCAACCTGACATTAGAAAATCTTTTACATTAATTTCTAACTTATTCCATTTTTTTGTATAAATTTGTTGTAAATATGATATTTGTCATACTTTGCCATTTTTATTCATAATAAGAAAACTATGAAAAAAATTACATTTTTGGTTTTAATGATTTTTGCAACCGCAAATAGCTATTCGCAAACCTATTCGATTAGCTTTATAGCAACAGGTGCTGCCGTATCAGTGGACAGTGTAAAAGTGGAAAATCTTACCCATCCTGCATCTGCAATATGGCATGCTGGCGATGTATTACAGATGATAGTTACCACTGCTATTAGCGAAATAGATAAAAATAACCAAAGCCTTCATGTGTATCCTAACCCTATGCAAGGGCAAGCCGAAATATCATTTTATGCCAGGCAAACAGGTAATGCTACAATAAGCATTTATGATATTGCAGGCAAAAAAGTATTGCAAACCGAAAATAAACTTTTACAAGGTAATCAAAAGTACTTGTTAGTAGGCTTAAAACAAGGTCTATATTTTATTAATATTATCGGAGATGCATATTTTTATACCGCAAAACTAATATGTCAAAATGCAATACCAAATGAAACAAAGTTTAAATATCTTGGTTGCGAAAAACCGGAAGTTGCTCTTACTACTTTGAAAAGCACAAATGCAACAGTAACTATGGAGTATTATATAGGAGACAACATCCGCTTTAATGGCTATGCACTTAATCATAGCACAATTGTTAACGATGTGTTGACGGGCAGTAAAATCATTGGTTTTTTTTTTACGACAACAACATGCCCTCCAACAATAACTGATATTGATGGCAATACATACAATACCGTTAGTATAGGCAGTCAATGCTGGATGCGGGAGAATTTAAAAACCACAAAATATAGAAATGGCAGTTCCATACCTAATGTACCTGATAGTCTAACATGGAGACCACTTACTACAGGAGCTTATTGTGATTATAATAATACACCAGGCAACAGTTTAGTATATGGCAAATTATACAATTTTTACGCAGTAATTGATAGCAGTAACCTATGTCCTACTGGCTGGCATGTACCATCTGATCTAGATTGGACAACACTAACAACCTTTCTGGGAGGCGAAGCTATAGCCGGAGGCAAACTAAAAGAAGCTGGTCTAGCCCATTGGGTAAGCCCTAACACAGCTGCAACTAATGAAACAGGGTTTTCAGCCCTTCCTGGCGGCCACCGTTACGAAAAAGGTGCTTTTTACGATATTGGCGAAAACGGCTACTGGTGGTCTACCGCTGAGTATAATACGTTAGGCGCGTGGAGCCGGAGCATGTGCTATGATTTTAAAGATTCATTCAGACACGGCTACTTAAAGTACAATGGTTTCTCTGTGCGTTGCCTTAGGGATTAATTTATTCTTATCTAAGCTAATACACTATACACTTTCCACCTTCACCATCCTCCTCCCAGGAAAATAATTTTTATAAAGTGCAAAGTAGCGTAGCAGATCAAGCAAATGGTTCAGCTTATCTATCGGCACCTCTTAACTTTTCCCATCCCTATTCATCGCCCAGCAATAACCAGTCGATATATTCTCTATAAAAATAAGTATATTTGGTCTGAATCACAGAAACAGAGAGTAGAAATACTCTTTGAAAAATACCCCGATATTAAATTGGCTTACGACTTAACACGTACTTTATCGGATATCTATACGCATACTAAAATAAAGATTTATGCATTTACACGATTAGCAAAATGGCATGAAATGGCTGATAAATCAGGATTTAAATCTTTAAATACGATATCCGGAACCATTATGAATAACTATACATCCATTTTAAATTACTTCGATATTAGTAGTACCAATGCTTCTGCTGAATCTTTTAATGCTAAAATCAAAACTCTTAGGTCTCAATCTAGAGGTGTAAATGATATCAATTTTTTCCTTTTTAGAATAGCTAAATTATTTGCTTAATTTTAAAATCCTACAACTTTTGATATTGATCCTTTGTTTTATCTGATTCTATCATTTTAAATAAATTTTGAGTAAATAATTGACATTTTTGAAAAGTTATTAACATGTAAGTTTATTAATCTGAATTAATTCAAATTGCAAATCACACATAATCAATACAACATTACTTATATTTAACAAAATACTTAAAATTTTTAACAAAAAACAGTAAATCTTAGAACCTTTATGATATAAATTTGTTTTTTATTTTGAAAAAAGACATAAATTAAAACAGAGAGCTATAGCATAAATATACTATTTCCTTCATATTTAACATTTAAATGCATACAGAAACCCTGAAATGGAGTTTCCTGTTTTTTATTTTGATCAGATTTCAATAATAATTATTCTGAAACTTATTGTTAAACTGCCTCTCAAAATGGCATAAAATAGTATTTATGAAAAAAATTTATTTCTTACTGTTCATTCTTATTACTCTGCAGCTTAGTGCTCAGGTAAATCTTCAAAACGGATTAGTTGCTTATTTCCCTTTTAATGGAAATGCCAATGATGAAAGTGGTAATAGCAATCATGGAGTTGTAAACGGAGCTTCGCTTACAAATGACCGTTTTGGTATTTCAAATAAAGCCTATAACTTCATCGGAAATTCTGAAATTGTATGCCAGTCAAATAATCTCCAAAATAATACCTATACTTTTAGTGTGTGGGTCAAATTCAGTTCTCTACCACTTGGCAGCAATTACTTGAATAATTTCGGTATTATTTCCATTGGAGATGCAAATCTTGATCAGGCAATTCAATTTATGTATTATTCCTCAGTATATTCATATGATGCTATAAGTTATTATAATACTTCTGGTGTTATTTCAGATGTATACAATACGATTCCAGCATTAGGAAACTGGTATCATGTTGTTATGGTAAGGAACTCAACAGAAATTAAATTTTATTATAATGGCACACTTGTCAGTACAGTCAGTACTAACGGATCTAACCCAGGTTATGGACCTTCACCTACGCTAACTATAGGTTCCCGACATGGGGAAATGCCATTTCAGGGCACAATTGATGATATCCGTATCTACAACAGAGAACTTAACACTCAGGAAATAGATTCATTATATCATGAAGAAGTTTTAAATCTGATTTCAACTATTCCTATTGTTAACGTTCAGAATTTCTGTGGATATAGTATTTTATCAACCAATACACCCGGATCACTGATGTGGAGTACCGGAGATACAATATCTTCAATAACAGTAACAGCCCAGGGTACTTATTCTGTAGTTTCAACTTTAAACGGCAATACAACCAGCCCGGGATATGGCATAGCCAATCCACAAACACATACCAATCAAAATATTAATATTACAGCCAATGCTGACAGTGTACTTTATGGAAATTCTATCAGTTTTACAGCCTCAACCAATAATCCTGTCAACGGATTTAAATACAAATGGTATGTGAATGATACACTAAAAGCTTCTGGTATTGAATACAATAACGGACTAGTGACGTATTATCCAATGAACGGAAATGCCAATGATGCTAGTGGACATAATTACCATGGCACAGTTAATGCAGCAAATCTATCAACTGATAGATTTGGAAACAATAATAGTGCATATAGTTTTAATGGTGGCAATTCATATATTAATATTGGAAATTGGTCTGCCGGCAATAAATGGACGATAGATGCATGGATTAATCCTTCATCATTACCCGGAGGAAGACATACCATTGCTGGAGGCATGGGCAGTTGCCAGGATTGGAGTATTTCACTCAATAATGGTGTTCTTTGTACTGAAATCAGACAACCTGGTGGTTGCTCACAAACTGTTTCTTCAGGAATAACAGCAACTATAGGTACATGGTACCATCTAACCGGAAGTTGCGATGGATTAATCGCAAAAGTTTATGTAAATGGAATTTTAATGAACTCTGCTCCAGTAGAAACAAATTATACCGGATATGCTGGAGGTTCCTGGATAGGTGGAGAAGTCTGCTGTAGTGGAAATTATTTTCCCGGTATTATTGATGAATTAAGAATTTATAACCGTGCGCTCCCCGACTCAGAAATAATGAATCTTAATAATATCACTGCTGGTTCCATATTTACTTATACACCAAAGAATAATGATATTGTTAAATGTATACTTTCCTCAGATATCCCTAATGATATTTGCAATACAGATACCAGTAATAGTGTCATCGTAAAAGTTGGTGTTTTACCCGATCCTGCAGGTATAATAAGTGGTAATGATACCGTATGCAGAAAACAGCAAAATATAATTTATACAGTTCCTGAAATACCTCATGCAAGCTCATATTTTTGGACATTACCCAATGGCGCTACTCAAATTACAACAACAAATTCTGTTTCAGTGAATTTTGATTCAGTTGCAGTATCAGGTAATATCTCTGTTAAAGGACAAAATTTCTGGGGATTTGGCATTGAAAATAGTAAAGCCTTAACTGTAAGCATACCATTAATTATAGCTAGCAGTAACAGTCCGTTATGTAATGGAAATACATTACAATTAAATGCTTCTGGTGCTGTTTCATATTCCTGGACAGGACCATTCGGTTTCACATCTTCAATTCAAAACCAATCATTATCTTCTGTAAATAATATAAATGCAGGAACATACAAAGTTGCAGGCACCAATGAACATGGTTGTAATTCTTATGCAACAACTGTAGTTAGTATCGGACTTTCCGGCAGGATAACAGCAAGAGGAGCCACTAGTTTTTGTATTGGTGGCAATGTTGAATTAGCTTCCACTACTGCACCTGATTATACCTATCAATGGAAATTAAATGGAAATAATATCCCATTTGCAACAGATTCGGTTTATACAGCAGATTCTACTGGTGAATATACTGTTCAGGTAAGCAATAATCAAGGATGTACTGCTATTTTCGGCAGCAGTCTGGTGAATGATATTGACGGATATACAACCCATACATTTCTTTCAAGCGGAACATTAATCATTCCTGACACCCTTCATGCCAAAGTTCTTATTGTTGCCGGCGGCGGTGGTGGCGGTATGGATATGGGCGGCGGCGGCGGTGGCGGCGGCGTAATTTATGAACCATCCTATCTTTTAACACCTGGCTCAACAAAAATAATTGTTGGAAAAGGTGGCAAAGGTGCTCCAGCTGCTTGTTCAAACGGACAACCATGCGGACATCAATATGCAATTCCTGCTAAAAGTGGTGAAAATTCAGAATTTGGTTCATTAATTGCAATAGGCGGAGGCTTCGGTGGCAGTTCATACGGTGCTTATGCTCCAGGCTGGACTGGAGGTTCAGGTGGTAGTGGAGGTGGAATGAGTGGTTACTGGTGTGATGGAGGTCAATATACTATGGGAATTGCCGGTCAAGGTTATCGTGGAGGCGTAAATGGATGTTGGTATTATTCCGGTGGAGGAGGCGGTGCAGAAGGTAATGGCGGAGATGGACCAGCTCAGCCTAACGGAGGCCCAGGCAGAATGGTTGACATACTTGGTATTCCCTATTACTGGGGTGGCGGTGGTGGCGGTGCCGGTTATAGCAGTATAGGAGGTAATGGTGGTATTGGCGGCGGTGGCGGTGGTGCTATTGGTGTCACTTATGGTGGTGCAGGATATAATAATGGTGCCCCTGGTACAAATTCATGCACAAATTGCCAGGCTAATGTTCCGGGTGGTGATGCGGGTACAAATACTGGCGGTGGCGGCGGTGGCGGTTCTCACTACAATGCTAATAATAAAGGAGGAGATGGAGGTTCCGGAATAGTAATTGTTGCTGTTCCTAATACTATTTCTACTCAGGTAAGTTCTTCCATTACTGTGTTTGTTAAACCTTTTTACGCTCCCACACCTGCTATTGCGGCAAATGGTCCTACAACTTTCTGTGTAGGAGGTAATGTTACTTTAGATGCTGGCGATTATGTAAATTATTCTTGGAATAACGGAAGTATAGCAAAAACAATTAATGTTACAACAAGTGGAATCTATAATGTGACTGTTACAGACTATAATGGATGTATCGGAAATGGTTCAAAAACAGTTATTGTTCATAATAATCCTGTTGCTCCATCTATTACTTTAAATGGTCCAACTGCCTTTTGTAATGGTGATTCAGTTACACTTTCCACACCTTATCAAGTACTTGCAGAACAACGATTTGCTAGTAATATAATAGCTTACAGTTCACAATATTCATCTTCTTCATGGTCAGTCAATCAGGTTATTGGGGCTCCGAATACATATCCAAATTATGGAGATATCAGTACTACCTGGACTTCTGCAACAACTAACGGGCAAAGAGAATTCCTTGTATTGGGATTTCCTGATCCTGCTCCGGTAAATTTTGTTGATATTTACGAAACTTATAACCCTGGTGCCATTGATACGGTTTATGTGAAGAATCCGGTTTCTGGTAATTTTGAAGTAGTATATTCTGCAACTGCAGTTGTAGCACCTGCTGCATCAAGAATTTTACATATTAGTTTTCCATTAACAACTTTTAATGTTTCAGAAATCAGAATTGCAATGAACAATCCTGCTCTTCCCTCTTTATGGCATGAAATAGATGCAGTTAGTATTGGTAATTCAAGCAATTTCAGTAATTATACATACAACTGGGCTCCCGTAGGAGATACAACATTAAGTATTAAAGTAAAACCAACTTATTCTACCAATTATACACTTACTATTAAAGATATCAACGGCTGTTCAAATTCTTCATCCCAATATATAACAGTTTTCCCATTACCCTTAGTAAATATCAGCAGTAACGGACCATTGAGCTTTTGTCCTGGAGGTTCTGTTTTATTAGATGCTGGTACATTCAACAATTATCAATGGAATACTGGAGAAACGACAAGGATAATTACTGTTGATTCAACATCTGTTAAAACTGTAAGAGTTACTGATGGAAATGGTTGTGTAAATTCAGCAACTGAATATGTTAATCTGGTTGGAGTTACGCCTGTGGTCAGTTGTCCATCCGTTGCGGACGAATTTACCGATATTAACCATTGCGGTGCATATGCTAACTTTGCAGGGAATACAGATGTAGGGACATTATCTTATTCCTGGCATTCCACACAGGTAACTTCTCCATTTTTCTTTCCGGTTGGTACCAATCATTTAACTATGACTGCAACAAATGGAAATTGTAGTTCATCTTGTAATTTTACAATTATTATCAGGGATACATTTCCACCTGTTATTTCTGGATGTCCTTCTGATATGAGTTTATTATGCTCACAAACTGTTAATTACACCAACCCTATAGTATCTGATAATTGCACCTCCAATGCTATAGGAAGTCAAACTTTTAATTATACTGGCACTCCACAAAAATTTGTTATCCCTGAAAATGTTACATCAATTACTGTTAAAGCCTGGGGAGCTGGTGGAGGCGGTGGTGGTAATGATGGCCAGGCAGGTGGTGCTGGTGGTGCTGGTGCATATGTTACTAGTAAAATATCAGTAGTACCATACGATACACTAACTATTTATGTTGGAAGTGGTGGAACCAATGGCTTGGGCTGTTATTCGAATTATGGTGGTGGCAATGGCGGTTATGGATACGGTACAGGAGGTAATGGCGGATATGCCGGTGGCTGGGGTTGTTCAGGCGGCGGTGGCGGCGGTGGCGGCGGTACTGCTATTCTATTCGGAAATGCACCATTGGTTGTTGCCGGTGGAGGTGGCGGTGCCGGTGGCGGTGGAAACGATATTCAAGCTGGTTATGGCGGTGGTGGAAATATGAATGGAATAGCCACTGGAAATGGAAATTCATCTGGAGGTATAGCCGGTGCAAGCATAAGTATTAATGGAATTAATGGAGATAACAGAGGCTGTTCAAATACCTGTGACGGTGGTGCAGGTGGTGGCGGTGGCGGTGGCTACCACGGCGGTGGTGGCGGCAGTGCACCTTTTAATAGTGATGCTTCAGGTGCCGGAGGTGGCGGTGGAACCAGTATTGGTGACACTATACTAAATGGCACAGCAACAGTTCCTGGTAATAATACTGAATTGGCAGCATTATGCCCTGATTGTGCAAAAGGTGGATACTGGCAGAATAATTCTTATGGTAATCAAACATCAGGTGGTAATGGATTAGTAGTAATATCTTATAACGATGTTTATCCGGTTATTATTCAAACTTCAGGGCTTCATCCAGGAGATGTATTCCCCTCAGGTACAACAACAAATACATATCTTGCTATTGATGTATCTGGAAACACTTCAACTTGCTCTTTCAATGTCACTGTTCTTGATTCAATACAACCGACTATTTCAGCCAATGGAAGTACAACATTCTGTCAGGGTGGCAATGTAACTTTAGATGCCGGAATTTATGACACTTATCATTGGAATACGGGTGATACTACAAGAACTATTATTGTAAATACGGGTGGCTTATATTCAGTGAATGTTACAAATACCAATGGTTGTTCAGGTTCTGCTAATATTTCTGTAAAAGTAAATACTTTACCTGTTCCTGTTATCACTGGAGGACCATCATTCTGTTATTCCGGGATAATTGATGCAGGTAATTATTCTTCTTATATTTGGAATACCGGTTCAATAAACAGAAACTTATATGTAATGAGTGCAGGTACTTATACAGTAACTGTAACCGACAGTAATGCATGCTCAGGTAGTGCAAGTCAGACAGTTGTAATTAATACTGTGCCGGGAAATACTGGAAATATTACCGGAATTACTACGGTTTGCCAGGGTGAAAATCAGGTAATTTATACAGTTGATACTGTAACCCATGCAACATCCTACGAATGGATATTACCTTCTGGAGCAAGTGGAACTTCATATACAAATTCAATTACTGTAGATTATAGTAATTTGGCAATTTCAGGCAATTTAACAGTTAGTGCCGGAAATATGTGTGGATATGGAGGATCTTCAAGTCTCGAAATAGCTGTTAATGCGCTTCCGGATTCAATTTCAACTATCTATGGACCAACTGATATCTGTCAGGGACAATATATAGCAACCTATAGTATTCCTTCAATCTTTCATGCTGATTCATGTATATGGACTTTACCTCCAGGGGCTGTAGGATCTAGTATAACTAATTCAATAACAGTTGATTTAACAGCTGCAACTTCAGGAATGATAAGCGTTCATGGTGTAAACAGTTGTGGAAATGGTTTAAGTAAATCAAAATATATAACTTTATATCCTGCAATCAATTCATCAGTAAGCATTGTAAGCAGCAGCAACAGTATTTGTCAGGATAGTCTGGTTACCTTCAGTTCAGTTGCTGTTAATGGCGGAAATTATCCGGAATATAAATGGTACGTAAACAATATTTTAGCATTATCAGGATCTGGTATCAGCAATAATATCTTTATTAATTATCCATTCAATGGTAATGCAAATGATGCCAGTGTTAACGGATTAAATGCCTCTGTTATCGGAGCTATATTAACTACTGACAGATCCGGCAATCCGAACAGTGCCTATTATTTCAATGGTACAAATAATTATATGACAACCAATTGTAATATTTCAGAAGACAGTCTGACTGTTTCTATCTGGTTCAAAACCAACAATGCCAATGGTGGAATTTTTGGAGTTGGTGTTGGAAATATGGGAGCCTCAGGAAATGACAGACATCTGTATTTATCTTCCGGTAATATTTATGCTCGTTTATATTCCAATGAAGTAATAAACACATCAGGGTATAATTATGCAGACGGAAACTGGCACAATCTTGTATATACCTATCGTAGAGGTGATAAACCACAACAGATTTGGGTAGATGGTTTATTACGTGCACAGGGTTCTAAGAATTATTCTGATTTTAACTGGCAGGACAGAATAATTATTGGTTTTTCCAATGATATTGGAAATTATTTCCAGGGAAGTATAGATGATATACAGATTTATAACAGGTCGCTTTCTCCTTCTGAAATTGCAGGACTATCTGCAGCATCTTATTTTACTTATTTTCCTGCTGACAATGATATGGTAAAGTGTGTGATGACATCCTCACATCCGTGTCTTCTGAATGTTAACGACACCAGCAATATTATAAATATTTCCGTTCATCAGAAACCAGATATTGCAGGTAGTATCAGCGGACCAACCCTTGTTACTCAGGGGCAAACCAATGCTGTATATTCTGTACTACCTATAGCAAATGCTACAAGCTATATATGGACACTGCCAGGAGGAGCTAATGGAGTAAGCTCAACTAACTCTATCAGTGTTAGTTTTAGTGGAACAGCATCTTCCGGAAATATTTCTGTAAAAGGTGTTAATTCCTGTGGTATTGGATTACAGTCATCTTTACCAATTACCATCAGTCCATTGCCAGGTGATGCAGCAAGCATTCTTGGATTGGCATCTGTATGTCAGAATCAAACCAATGTAAGTTATACTGTACAGGCAATTCCGAATGCTACTTCCTATATTTGGACTTTGCCTCCAGGTGCAACTGCAATAATCATTAACAATACAATTATCGTGGACTTTACGAATGCTGTCTCGGGTTATATCACGGTAAAAGGAATTAATTCATTTGGCGAAGGCAATTCATCTTCCAAATATATCACAGTCAATACATTATCTATCGTACCAACAGGTATTAGCGGACTAACTACTTCCTGTGCAGGTAACTCTACTACATTAAAAGTTTTAGGCGGCATACTCGGAAATGGTGCAAACTGGCATTGGTATTCAGGAAGTTGCGGAGGAACTCCGGTGGGGATCGACTCTGTAATCACGGTAAGTCCTTCCTATAATACTACCTATTTTGTGAGAGCAGAAAATGTATGTAATTTTACAAATTGTATTAATACAAATGTAGTTGTTTATTCACCCTCTCAAGCTCCTACAGCCATTAACGGAAATTCAGTCTATTGCTACGACCCTGATAATACTATGACTCTAAGTCTGGTTGGAGGATATCTGGGTACAGGAGCAAACTGGCATTGGTATGCAGGTAATTGTGGAGGAACTCCGGTTGGAACAGGAACAAGCATAACAATAAACCCCAGTTCAACCACAACCTATTTTGTAAGAGCCGAAGGTTATTGTAATAATACAAATTGTATTTCCTTTACAGTGAATGTTCAGACACCATCTGTATCACCAACAGTTATCAATGGAACTATAGCCGGCTGCTCAGGAAGTTCTTCTACTTTATCTGTTTTTGGTGGAAACCTTGGTCAGGGAGCCCAATGGGTATGGTATGCTGATAGTTGCGGAGGTACTCCTTTAGGTTCTGGAACTAATATTAACGTGGCTGCTCAATCAGGTAAAGTTTATTATGTTAGAGCTGAAGGTTACTGTAATGTTACAAACTGCATTAGCAGAACCATTACTGAGCAGATTTATCATTTACCAATGTTAAATTATACCAGTAATATCGGTTATACAAATCATATTGTCAGTCCGTTTGATGGAACTCCAACAAATATTTATCGTTTTGAAGTAAGATATACCAATGCAGACGGTGTTATACCAGCGCCAACATATCCCAGACTTCAACTTGATTATGAAGGAAATGGCAATTATACCAATGCAAATGACCGTTTATTCTATATGATGGAGGTTGATCAAAGTGATTTGGATGTTACAAATGGTAAAGATTATTACTATATTGCTACTTCTTTGTCTGAATCACAAAACTGGCATTCGATGATCAGTGTGGTTGATGAAGCAGGATGTTCTGCAATACTGGGCCCATTGAATGAACCCAGAATTCTCACTGCTGCAGATATTACAATCTTTGCCAACGACATCAGCTTCTCTAATGCCCATCCTGATACCAGTGAAATGATTACTGTATATGCAACCATCCATAACTATTCTGGTCGTCCGGCAGATAATTTTATTGTTCATCTGAAAAATCAATTTGATACTACTTATGTTTACGGTGATATTACGGTACCTCATTTGGGTGCATATAGCAATATTACTGTTTCATGGAATATCCAAACACCATCACTTCCTTCCTGGTGTCCAATGCAGGTATTTATCGACTGGACAAATGTTTTATCTGAACCCAACGAACTGGATAATCAGGCTATTCGTCCATTTACCAATGGTAATTTTACTTTACCGGGTAAAATAATGATTACAGCACATCCAAGTCCATATTATGCAGCCTCTGGTTCAAGTATAAATGTTTGCGGGCATGCCAATTATATCGGCACTGCAGTTCCTTTGCTGGATCCATCCTGTGCAGGAGCAACCGTGACATATACTGTTACTGAAACAGGTCAGTCTGGCAGTACATATACCAATTCACTGGGAGATTATTGTGTTGGTATTTATGCCCCTTATCCTGCAGGTATTTATCACGTAAACCTTCATATAACTGACTATACTCTGACTGGTGATACAACAACTTCTTTTGAGATTTACGTTCCACCTATAGTATATTGTCCTGATCTGACAGTTTCTTTGAACATCGGTCCGCAAACAGTTTCTCCAGGAAGTTGTCATTATAATTATTGTGTAAATATAATAGAAGGTGAATCACTCAGTGGTAATGTAACAGTATATAACAATGGCAACCAGAGCAGTGGTCCTTCAATTCTTCATTTAGATGCACCTTTTGGTTCTCCTGCACCTATGAGTAATATTTCAATTCCTGCATTGAGCCCCGGAGCATCTTATATACTGAGTATTCCATCAATGACTTATAGTTCAGCCGGAGGCACTTATGTGTCAGCTACAGTTGATTACAACAATAATGTGGCTGAATGTTATGAAGGAAATAACAGCAGCTCTGTATGCATTATGGTACATGTTGCTCAACCGGAAATTACTCCTTCCGGCTATATTTATCCTAATAATAATCAATGTCAGTTTAATTCAATCTCATTTAATCTTGATAATCCTGGAGGTATTGCTACCGGACCTTTCCAAAACAGACTCAGAATTTATCAGGGATCTACACTGATTACCACATTGTACAGCAGTACATCAAATATTCCTGCACTTAGCTGTACATCAACAGATTTTAGCTGGCCTTCACCCCATCTGGCTGCATTATATACTTTTGAATTTACGGCTGATTATCTGAACGCAGTCAACGAAATAAACGAAGCCAATAATATTGTAAATCTCAGTACTACATTATATGATTGTAAATCAGATCTTATTGTTTACGGATGTAACAATCTGATAGTAGATCCTGTTGATCCATTAAACCCGGGAAACATTACAGTTTCAGCCATCATTGCCAATAATGGACTCGTAGCTGCAGGTAATTTTGATGTTGATTTTAATGTAGCCGGAATAATACATACGTATCATTTTGCCGGAACCTTAGGCAGCTATCAGTCACAGACTATTAGCATCACAGTACCTTGCCCTGCATATGGTGATAATTTACTGATAGTTACCGTTGATCCTTCAAATCTAATTGATGAATCCAACAACTCCAATAATTCAGCATCAGGTAGTTTATGCTGGGATTTCTCGCTTAGTGACTTCTGTTATGGAGGAGCTTTTTGGGATTATACTCAGATTAAAAATCAACCAGTAATCCTAAATGTTGGAGTAAATAATTCCGGTTTATACAAAGCATCTAATCTCAAAGTCAGGTTCGAAGTTAGCGGACCGGGTCTAACAGGATGGCTCAATCTTGGAAATGCTACCACTTATTGTCAGAGCACATTCTGTGGATGTCCTTTTGCAGTTTACCTTCCTGCTCCATTCGCTTTCCCTCAATCAGGAATTTATTATGTAAGAATGACTGCTGATCCTGATAACAATTACATTGAATGTAATGACTTTAACAATTCCATTACAGTGACTGTTAATGTAACTGATTTGCCAAATTACAGAGTTTTATCACAATATATAGCACCATCCAAATTAAATCCGGAACTGGATGAACCTATCGTCCTCGATCTGACCTACGAAAACACAGGAATGACAAGTACAGATTCTCTTTTCCTTTATACTAAAGTAGATAATACAGCATTCGATACTGTTAAAGTTGGCGGACTTATGAGTAATACTTTTACTACTATCCATTTAAATAAAACTTGGAAATCAACGCTGAGAGGTATTCATATTATTCGTTCTGTTATCGATTTTGGGAATAATATTTCTGAAACCAATGAAATGGATAATGAAGCTACAAGAGCTGTAATTGTAGGTAAATCACCTGACCTTCTCTTTACACATTTCGACGTTAATGATACTTTACCATCATATCATTCTACTACTTTTATGATAAATGCTACAATTAAAAATGTAGGTTATGATAGTTGTAATGCTATACTCAGACTCTATTATCTTGATGACAATAACAATGAAGTTTTCATCGGTCAGCAAAATTTTGCCCTCGATACATCCCAGAGCATGAATTTCAATATACCCTGGTATGTTGAAGATACGAAAACTACAATAATAGGAAGAATCGTAAACGGAACTCCAATTGAATTTGATTTTACTAATAATGAAGCCAACAGAAAAATTGGAGGCAGTGTTCAGCTTTCATTTACAAATTCACCTGCAAGTTGTCATTACGTGAAAGATGGTAAAGCAAAGGTTATTGTCGGCGGTATTCAACCTCCTTACTTTATAGAATGGAGCAATGGAATGTCAACAGATACCATAACTGAATATTCAGGCACTTATACTGTCAATATAAAGGATATCAACCAAAATATCATTGCCAGTGGCAGTGTTACAATAGGTGAAAACCCTCCACATCCTGTTAGTGTTAGTATTGCTACCAATAGTACAAATGTTTGTATCAACACTCCTGTTACAATAACCGCTTATCCGGTTAATGGCGGGACAGCCCCGGTTTACCAGTGGATAAAAAATGGACAAGTTGTTGGAAATAATTCCAATACTTATTCCTTTACACCTGTTAACAACGATACGGTCTATTCTATACTTAATTCGAATATGAATTGTATCAGTACTAATCCTGCATATTCTAATCCGATTGTATTTACTGTAAGCCAATATGCATTCCTTAATGGAGATGTTACAGGACAGACGAATGTATGTCAGGGGCAGAACAATGTTATTTATAGCATTCCTCCTATTACAAATGCAACTTCTTATATATGGACACTTCCTTCAGGCGCTTCAGGTTACAGTACTACTAACAGTATTTCAATCAATTTCGGACCTAATGCAATTTCAGGAAATATTTCAGTTACAGGCTATAATGTTTGTGGATACAGTAATATGAGTAGTTTATACGTAACTTTAAATCCACTCCCAAATACAGCTGGAACAATTTCAGGTCAGAGTACAGTATGCCAGAATACAAATAACGTAGTTTATACAGTACCTCATATCACTCATGCAGATTCTTATATCTGGAGCTTACCTAATGGAGTTACAGGACAAAGTGATAGCAGTTCAATTATTTGTAATTTTACCACTGTTGCAGTTTCAGGTACAATTTCAGTAAGAGGCTATAACTCTTGTGGTCAGGGAGTGGCCTCCACTTTTAATGTAACAGTTAACCCGTTTCCTGAGTCAGCTGGAATCATTTCCGGACCAGCTAATGTATGTCAGGGCAAATCAAATGTAATCTATACTCTGCCAGTTATCAATAATGCTACTTCTTATGTTTGGAATTTACCTTCAGGTGCTTCCGGGTCTAGTTCCAACAGAACAATCAAGCTAAATTTCGGAATGAATGCACATTCTGGAAATATTTCAGTACATGGTGTCAATGTCTGTGGTATTGGACAAATGTCTTCCAGATTCATTACCATAGATTCTGTTCCGTTGGCTGCAGGAAGTATCAATGGACCAACTTCTGTTTGTCAAGGTCAGCAGGCTGTAACTTATACAGCTCCTCCAGTAGCTAATGCTACCTCATATTTATGGAACTTGCCTCCAGGAGTAACGGGAAACAGCTCGACGAACAGTATTAATTTAACTTTCGGTTATACAGCTATTTCCGGAGATATTTTAGTAAGAGCTATTAACGAATGCGGTGCAGGAAGTATAACTTCACTCCATGTTAATGTAAATGCATTACTTGAACCTGCTTCTGATATATCAGGATTATCTGTTGTTTATAAGGGTGAAACAAATGTTACATATTCGTTAGCTGATATAAGCAATGCAACTTCATACGAATGGACTTTACCTTTTGGTGCAAGCGGCAACAGTTCAGGTCCTATTATCACTGTTAACTTTGATACTTCCGCAGTAACAGGGAATATAAGTGTACTAGGTCATAATTACTGCGGCAACAGCAATCCTTCTTCTCTTACAATAAACGTAATGCCTGTTGACAAAACTACTACCTTTCTAGCTACTGTTTCAAATGCTTGGGAAACTGATGCCAACTGGGATAAAGGGGCACCTGACTCAAGTTATTATGCTATTATTGCTGACAATAAGCTGGCTATAATAAATTCAAATGGCCTTGCCAGAGCAAAACATTTAACATTGAGACCACAAAGTAAGCTGACAATCAATGATAACAGCAACCTTTTGATTGAAGGATGTTTCACATTACTCTCAGATGCTAATGGGACAGCTTCATTTATTAATAAAGGCAGTTTAAATTCCATTTCCAATATTATACAACGTTATATCCCTGTGAATAACTCGGATGATTTCCATATCCTTGGTTCTCCAATTGCTAATCAGGCAATTGATAACAGTTTCCATCCTGGTGAAATGACTTTCTTTACATGGAATGAAGCAGAAGGGAAATGGATTGATTTCACTAATAATATGTTTACACAGCTTAACGGCAATAATTATTTTAATCCTGGAAGGGGATATTATGTTTCCTATCCGGCAACTACTACCAAAAGCTTCAGGGGAAATATTAATCAGGCAATAATAGAAACCAATTTAAATGTATCTACAGGTATTTTTGCAGGATGGAATCTGATTGCAAACCCATATCCATCATCAATTAACTGGAATACAGCCTCAGGCTTTAATCGTAATATTCTGGATGATGCAGGGAACGGTGAATTTGCCTACTGGTTATGGAATTCTGCTACAGGTAATTACGGCTCTTATATTTCTAATGCGGCATCCGGTACTAATGGAGTTTCAAATATTATAAGTACAGCACAAGGATTCTGGGTGAAAGCTAATACAGGAGGTTATCTAAGTATCAATGGCTTAGCATGTCAACATACACCTCAAAGCTTTGTAAAATCAACATCAAATGAAATGAGTACACTTCGCATCAAACTCTATAATAATATTGTCAGTTATAGTGATGAACTTATTATCAATTTTGGAAACATAGATGACAAATCAGGTGCTGAAAAGCTTTTCAGTCCTTTTGCTACAGCACCTAATATCTATACAACTAAAGAAGGTAAAAACTGGAGTATTAATAAACTTACAAATACAACAGATCATCCTGATGTTGCTATGGGTATTAGCTGCATTGATGGTAATTATACATTTTCTGTTAATGGTGTTAATCAGTTTACCTCAGTAATTCTGGAAGATTTGAAGAATGGAAGTTTACATGACCTCAGAATAAAGCCTGAATATTCTTTTAGTTCATTACAAAATGACAACCCTAATCGTTTTATACTCCATTTTGGAAAAGCCGATAAAATCAATTTAGTAGTTTCTCCAAATGTTTATTTTACTGATCATGTTCTTCATGTATATAATCCATGGAAAGGCGAAAGTCAGCTGTATATCTATGATGTAAATGGTCAGCAGATTGTATCCTATACATCCATAGAAGGTTCTCATGATTATCCTTTTAAACCTGCTGCCGGTGTATATTTTGTTAAACTTAACAACAACGATCAGATATTTACTCAAAAGATAATCATTTATTAAATATTTATGATAAATCATAAATATTAGGTAACAGAATTACAATAAAAAATAGCTGAGATTTATAAGAAAGTTGTCGGACTAGCCCGACAACTTTCTTTTTTTACAGGTATTAAAATATATTTTTTCGGAGAATGAAAAATTTAGTGTAAGTTGGTAGCTTTATCATATTTGACTTCTGTTTCAAGGATAATTATAAATTGATCCAAACATACTCCAGTCCTTAATTGGTATAGACCACTTTTCGGATTGATCCTTTTTTTTTGCAAAGTAAAAAAATATTTTTTAAATCCTCAACTTTTCGGATTGATCCGAAAAAAGTAATTTTTTAGAAAAACTATCGGAAATAAAAAACGCCGAAACACTTTATTTCTCTGGTATTTCGGCGTCGTACCCGGGCGGGACTTGAACCCGCACGACCGCAATGTACACAGGATTTTAAGTCCCATAGAGCTATTCCATAACACCTGATTATCAGCTAATTGAAACAGCATTTTTCTGCAACATTCAACAAATTTCAGCATTCCGCTTTTCGCCAATTTTTCAGAGTTTTTTACAGCTTTCAGAATTCATTATTTTGGAAAATTTATTCTAAAAATGATGTTATTTTGGAAAATAATTAACGATTTCTGTTATCTTGGAAAAAATATTGGTAATTATGTATTATTTTGGAAAAAATATGTAATTTTGGATTTTAAAATGTTTTATTATGGAAAAAAACTCAAACATATATTATAAAGATATCATTTTTGCATCTTCTAACCCTATTGAAATCAGGGAAACTAAAAAGTTATTTGAAAATGGTTTAATCAGGAAAATTGCCCCTAAGATTTTTTCAGCAAACCTTAAAGATAATCCAGCAGATATTATCAAAACAAATTTATTTGAGATTTTGAGCCATCTTTACCCGGGTGCATTATTAAGTCATCGGAGTGCAATTGAGTTTAAGCCTACTTCAAAAAATATAATTTTTCTGACCTATACCTATACAAAAAAAATCACATTGCCCGGTATTACTATTAGTTTGCTGGAAGGAAATCCACCTATTGAAGGAGACAATTTGTTTTATGGTACATTATATGCTTCACAATTTGAAAGAGCATTATTAGAGAATTTTCAAATTAGTAAAAAACCCGGTCCTGAATCTAAAACATTAACAATTCCTGAAATAGAAGAAAAATTAGAATCTATTATCAGAGTTAAAGGCGAGAGTGAATTAAATATAGTCAGAGATAAAGCCAGAGATATTTCAGTTAAGTTAAATATGCAATACGAATTTAACAGACTCAATACTATAATTAGTGCTCTTTTATCGACAAAACCGGTCACTAATTTAAAATCAAAAATCGCTATTGCAAGAGCAATCGGTTCGGCTTATGATCCGGAAAGAAAAAGAATATTTGAGATACTGTTTCAATCGTTAATTACAAAAACTTTTCCTGAACGCCCTGAGAAAAACGATACCTCTAAATCTTTCCGGAATTTTGCTTTTTTTGAAAGTTATTTTTCAAATTATATTGAAGGAACAAAATTTGAAATATCTGATGCAAAAAATATTATAGAATCAGGGATACCATTACCTGGCAGACCTGATGATTCACATGATATTTTAGGCACGTATAAAATAGTTTCTTCAATAAATAACATCGGAATTGTTCCTGAAAATTATGCACATTTTATTGCATTACTTTTAACCCGTCATAAAATATTAATGGAAGGAAGACCTTATTATTTGCCGGGTGAGTTTAAAAACAAGAATAATCATGCGGGAAACACATATTTTGTAGATTTTACCTTAGTCAGAGGAACTTTGGAACAAGGCTTTGAGTATTACAAAGCATTGAGAGATCCTTTTGCAAAAGCAGCATATATAATGTTCCTGATAAGTGAAGTTCATCCCTTTATAGATGGAAATGGACGTACTGCCAGACTATTTATGAATTCAGAATTAGTTGCAAATAATCAATCTAAAATATTGATACCAACGGTGTATAGGGAGGATTATTTGTTATCTTTAAGAAAACTTTCCCGACAAAGAGATCCTGAACCGTATATAAAAATGCTTGATAGAATCCATCAATTTAGCGAAACAATTACAGGCGAAGATATAGATGAAATGCAAAATTATTTGGAATCTACTAATGCCTTTAAAGAATCCGAAGATAGTTACAAGCTGAAATTTTGATCCTTTATAATTTCCCAAATTAATTGGAATCTGTGAAATGAAGCACCTAGTTTAATGATCTGAAATTTTTAAAGGATTTGTAAATATAACATCTATTATCATACTTGGTAGGGAAAACAATCTTAAAAAGCTCTGGAATAAAAGGAGGAGGTGCTTTTTATACTCTTACAAAGTAACTCCAAAGTAACGCCAATCACGCCAAAGTAACGCCATAATAGAGCCAAATAACACATATTAAAATCGTTTATGAATTTCGATTGAAATAAAATAAATAAAAAAAGACATGTGAAAATATTCACATACACGAGGATGTTTATTTTGGCGAGTCCCTTATGTACAAATAAATAATATTAAAAAATAGACAGATGAAAAAAGCAGAACGCTGATGACGCGGATTTCTAAAGAAAAACACAGATTAAACGGATTTAAAATCTGTGATAATCCGCGTTTACGGAACGTATCTGTGTCATCCGCGTTCCATTAAAGCATAAGCTTAAAATATACGTTTCTCGGCATTTACCTACTCTATTTAAATAATTGAATATGAACAAAAAAAATATAAACATATGAAAAAAGTCTTAATCCTGTGTGCCATAATCTGCAATTTGGTTGCGATTATATTCGAATTACGACATATATTGCAACCAGATTATAAGAAAAAATAGGTCAGTACATCCTAGTATAATCAAAAAACTTATCAAATTTTATACTTTTTTCGATTATAACCTAAAATCTTCCCACAAACCACTTATAAATTCCCTTTTTTGCACTTCGCTCCGTTTGAGACTGATCCTTTAAAATCCCACAACTTTTGAGACTGATCCCTGATCCCATATTTTATCGTCCACTATATCGTCCACTACAATAAAAAAACAGCTATAATCTTTTGAATTATAGCTGTTTCTTTTTGTTAAGTGTACCCCGGGCGGGACTTGAACCCGCACGACCGCAATGGTCACAGGATTTTAAGTCCTGCGTGTCTACCAATTCCACCACCAGGGCGTCCTTGAATAAAATTCTTTGGTAAAAACAGAACTTTATTTTGAGCGAAAAACGAGACTCGAACTCGCGACCCCGACCTTGGCAAGGTCGTGCTCTACCAACTGAGCTATTTTCGCATTGTTGTTTTTGAGGCTGCAAAGATATTAAAAAAAATTCGTCCTGTGCAAATTTTTTTCAATCTATATCTGTTTTTTTCACCAAAAAACTTTTAAAATAATTTTACATGCTAATTTTCAGGTATTTATATTATTTTTTACTTAAAACTTAAAACTTCATATTATTACTTTCCAAGCATTTTTTTGATACTATT
The DNA here is from genome assembly GCA_049315385.1 of Bacteroidales bacterium. GTDB lineage: Bacteria > Bacteroidota > Bacteroidia > Bacteroidales > JACABE01 > JACABE01. Next base: position 47,414 of record JBMOKG010000011.1, on the reverse strand, counting down.
CAGTTTCATCAGAGCTTCTACCGGAGTTAAAGTATTGATATCAGTATTTAAAATATCTTCTTTAATTTGCTGTAAGAGTGGGTCATCTAATTGAATAAAACTTAATTGATAGTCATTTCCTATATCCTTTCCCTTTCCTTTTTTTACCGTTTGTTTTTGTGATAATTCTTCGCTACTATGTGATTTCTCCAGTTGAAGTAAAATTTCATTGGCTCTTTCCAATACGCTGGCAGGCATGCCTGCCATCCTTGCTACATGTATTCCGAAACTATGTTCGCTGCCTCCGGATTGCATCTTTCTTAAAAAGATAACTTTATTCCCAATCTCTTTTACTGATATGTGGAAGTTTTTAATTCGGGGCATCAAAGCAGCCATTTCATTCAATTCATGGTAATGGGTAGCAAATAATACTTTTGCTTTGAAAAGGGGATGTTGATGCAAAAATTCAGCAATCGACCACGCAATCGAAATACCATCGTAGGTACTTGTTCCTCTACCAATTTCATCCAGTAATATTAAACTTCGGTCAGAAATGTTGTTAAGAATGCTGGCTGTTTCGTTCATTTCTACCATAAACGTTGATTCTCCTGATGAAATATTATCAGAAGCGCCTACCCTTGTAAAAACCTTATCTACCAATCCAATAGCTGCACTATCGGCAGGAACAAAACTACCCATTTGTGCCATAAGTACAATTAAGCCGGTTTGTCGCAATAAAGCAGATTTCCCTGACATATTGGGTCCAGTAATAATAATGATCTGTTGATTCTCATTATCTAAAAATACATCGTTGGCAATATATTTTTCTCCTAAAGCTAATTGTTTTTCTATTACTGGATGTCTTCCGTTTTTAATATCAATACTGTAGGAATTATTGATAACAGGGCGAATGTAGTTGTTTTGGATTGCAAGCATTGCAAATGATAACAGACAATCCAGACGGGCTATCAGGTTTGCATTCAGCTGTATAGGCTGAATGTATTCTGATAAACCAAGTAAAAGATCATTAAATAAACTGGCTTCGAGGCTGGCAATTTTATCTTCAGCACCTAATATTTTTTCTTCGTATTCCTTGAGTTCTTCAGTAATATATCTTTCGCAATTTACCAATGTTTGTTTGCGGTTCCAATCAATGGGTACTTTATCTTTATGTGTATTGGTAACTTCCAGATAATAACCGAATACATTGTTAAAGCCGATTTTCAGAGAAGAAATTCCTGTGAGTTCTGCTTCCCTTTGTTGTACTTTCGCAAGATAATCTTTACCTGAATACGCCAATCCTCTCAACTCATCCAGATCTGCAGAAACTCCTGCTGCAATTACATTACCTTTGTTAAGCATTACCGGTGCATCCTGATTAATTTCTTTTTCAATTCTATCACGAATGATATGACAAATATTGAGTTGTTCAGCAATGATTTTCAAGGCAGGATTTTCAGCTTTATCGCACGCATGCTTGATGATTTCTATCGCAAAAAGTGCTTTTTTAACCTGTACTAATTCACGGGGACTTATTCGACCTACTGCAACTTTTGAAATTAATCTTTCGAGATCGCCGATTAATTTTATATTTTGAGATAATGTATCTGAAATATCCGATTCTTTGATCAGAAATTCAACGACATCCAGTCTTTCTTCTATTGGTTTTTTATCTTTGAGCGGCAAAACGACCCATCTTTTCATCAAACGGGCTCCCATAGGAGAAATTGTATGATCCATAATATCAACTAAACATACAGCATTCTCGTTGGAAGAATTTACCAATTCTAAATTACGGATAGTAAATTTGTCAAGCCATACAAAATGTTCTTCTTCAATACGGGTCAGTTTACAAATATGAGCAGTTTTATCATGTTGTGTTTCTGCCAGATAATGTAAAGCAGCTCCGGCTGCTATAGTGCCACTTTCAATATTTTCGATTCCAAAACCCTTTAATGAAGTGGTTTCAAAATGTTTAAGTAATACATCATTTGAAAAATCTTTTGAGAAAACCCAATCTTCAAAAGTATTGGTATAGAATTTCTCTCCAAAAAGTTCCTGAAATTTTCTGAGTTTGTTTTTTTGTATGATAACTTCACTGGGACGAAAACTTTGTAACAACTTATCAATGTATTCTTCAGAACCCTGAGTAACATAAAATTCACCGGTTGAAACATCTAAAAAAGAGATACCATTCATTTTTGGATCCAGGTGAATACTTGCCAGAAAGTTGTTTACTTTATTTTCAAGCACTTTGTCATTGTATGAAACACCGGGAGTAACGAGTTCAGTAATCCCACGTTTAACAATTTTCTTGGTGAGTTTAGGATCCTCAAGTTGTTCACAGATAGCTACACGATAACCTGCTTTAACCAATTTGGGCAAATACGTATCCAGTGAATGATATGGAAATCCTGCCAGTTCAATATATGTTGCATGACCATTGGCACGACGTGTAAGTACTATACCTAAGATTTCGGAAGCTTTTACAGCATCCTCACCAAAAGTTTCATAAAAATCACCTACTCTGAATAGTAGCAATGCATCAGGATATTTTATCTTGATTGTATTGTATTGTTTCATTAACGGGGTTTCGGCTATTTCTTTCTTTTCAGTCAATGCTTATGGATTTTGATGGGTTACAAAAGTAAAAAAAAATTGCTATTTTTCAATGCTATCCATTTTGTTTTATTTAAAATCCATTATTGTCATATTAAAGAAAGGAAGTATTTCATCTCTTTTAAAATAAACTACCTCGTAGCAGAGCTGACTAGGTATTAACTGAAAACATTTTTTCTATCGAAGCAAAGCTTCGAGGAATTTAACATAAATAAGATTAAACAATTTTAAGTGGCAAACTATTTTTTACTTCCTCATAATTCCTTATTTTTTATTTATTTTTGCATTCGTTTTACAATAAAAAGTATAACACGTTTGTGATTCATTTAAAAGAATCATGACTCTTTGTGTACTTTATGCATTTTGAAAAGAAAAATTAAAATTATTTAGAGAATTAAATTAATACCAAACTCTTCAAGTGAAATATCTAATCTGTGGCTTAGGAAATATAGGGGATGAATATGCTAATACTCGTCATAATATAGGTTTTTGGGTGTTGGATGCATTGGCAAATGCGCTGGATGCAAAGTTTGAAATAGGACGCCATGCATATAGAGCCGAAGCAAAATTCAAAGGAAGAACGCTTATTTTGCTAAAACCTACTACATACATGAACCTAAGTGGTAAAGCAATCAAATACTGGCTTGATAAAGAAAATATTTCTAAGGAAAACTTATTGGTCATTGTTGACGATCTTGCATTAGAGCCCGGAATTTTACGCATGAAAAAGTCTGGTAGCGATGGAGGTCATAACGGATTGATTCACATTACAGAAACTTTACTAACCAAAGATTTTACAAGGTTACGTTTTGGAATTGGTAATGATTTTGCAAAAGGCTATCAGGTAGATTATGTGCTGGGGAAATGGAGCAAAAAAGAGGAAGATATTATTCTTCCAAAAATTGACTTAGCTTTAGAAGTGGTAAAAAGTTTTACAACTATTGGTGTAGAAAGAACCATGAATTTTTATAACAACAAATAAACTATATTATTAGCTATTATGATTTAACTTTTTGTTATTTCAGAACTTTCTTAAAACAGCTAACTGACATTTATAGTAAATTTTAATCTACAAATACTGTCAAACCGGCAGATTTATGTACTGTTTATTTATATTAAATGTCAGATTTGCATTATCTCACTGCATATTTATTAAAATTTCTTAAAACTATTTACATCGTATTGAAATTGGTATAATCTTTGTTTTATTACTGAGAATTAAAAAATGGAGGATGAAAAATGAAAATAATAAATAAAATTAAATCATTCAAAGTTAATAGAATGTATAATAAAAGCCTGCTGAGTTTCCCTTTCTTTTTGCTGATTTCTATTGTACTGTATAGTTTTGTGGTAGTTAAAGAAAAAACAATTGTTCATGGAAATTGTATTCCTGATAATAAAGACAGTATAGCTGCCATTCAGCCAAAAGTTGACATTAAAGTTAATAAGAAGTTCGACGAAAATGGCAATCTGGTTCAATACGATTCCACTTATAGCGAGGTGTATGCTTCGCCGGATGCAAATATTCAGTTCTTTAATTTTGATAATGACAGCTTATTTTCTCAGTTGAAGCAAAAAATGAATTCAAATAATTTTTTTAATGATGATTTTTTCAATGATTTTAAATCTTTGGGGTTTAATCAGGATTTATTTCAGATGAATCCTCTGATTAACTTTAATCAAATGGAGGAAATGATAAATAAATTAAAAATGTTCCAACTAAATGATAGTCTTATAATTCAACCTCAGCAAAATAATCAACTTCAACAAGACAAAGAGCCGGGAAAAGATAATCAGCCTCAAAAGAAAAATACAATTCCAAATATGATTACGCTATAAGCAATTGTAATACAATAATATATAATTAATAACTGTTAATAAAAAGGATGAATTATGAGGAATCATCCTTTTTTTTATTTTATTTGTGATTATCTGTATTTTTAATGTATTTTTGCTTTATAACTAAAACTAAATCGATTTATGAGATTAACCATAAAAGATGCCAAAAGATGTGTAGGATGTCAGACTTGCATGTTTGCTTGCACCCGACGTGCCGGAAAAGGGGGATTATCTAATAGTAGTATCGGAATCCAATCTCAAGGAGGAATGTCCAATGGATTTTCTGTAATTATCTGTCGCTCATGTATTCATCCACCTTGTGCTGCAGTTTGTCCTACAACAGCTTTGACCGAAAAGCCAGGAAGAGGTGTAATATTTAACAGTTCAAAATGCATTGCATGCGGTAATTGTAAAAAAGCCTGTGTTGTAAAAGCTGTATTCTGGAACGATACTGAAAATAAACCTGCTATCTGCGTACACTGTGGGTTTTGTGTAAAATTTTGTCCGCATGATGTATTACAAATGACTAATGACTAAACCTTATGATAAACTTAGATAATTTTAGTGAAGTTTTATATATTGACCTTACCCATAAAAGATTCTGGATAAAAAATCGTCCTGAACTTTTCAGTAAATATATTGGAGGAACCGGTGTTGCCACACAACTTCTTTTTGAAGAATGCCCTGAGAATACCGACCCTCTTTCACCCGAAAACCCTATTATTTTTGCAGTGAGTCCTTTTACAGGTGTTTATCCGTTTGCATCAAAAACAATTGCAATGTTTAAATCTCCTCATACCGGCGATCTTGGAGAAAGTCATGCGGGCGGGCGAAGTGCAGTTGCAATTAAAATGGCTGGATATGGAGCCATTGTTATAAAAGGAAAATGTGACATGCCTATTTATCTTGTTATCAAAGACCGTAAAGTAGAATTTCGTAATGCCTATACCTTATGGGGAATGAAAAGTGCTTTTACTGTTGGTGATGTAATCAGGGCCAATGAAAATGAACCAGGCATGAGATCTATTATGCGGATAGGGTTGGCTGGTGAAAAATTAGTTACCTATTCATCCGTGGTAACCGAAACCTATCGCCATTTTGGACGCTTAGGCTTAGGAGCTGTTTTTGGCAGTAAAATGCTAAAAGGATTAATGATTTCAGGTAAAAAGATAATAGACCTCACTCATAAGAAAGATTATATTACAACATATAAGGAAATATATGATAAGGCTGTAAATTCTCCAGTTATGAAGAAATATCATGATTTGGGAACCGCCGGAAATATAAAAACACTTAATATGATGGGTGCTCTACCTACACGGAATTTAAAATCAGCATCATTTGAAAATGCAGAAAATATTTCCGGTGAACATATTGCTGAAAACTTTCTGGGACGTCGTGTAGCTTGTTCACATTGCCCAACAGGGTGTATACATCTGGCTGTACTTCGTGAACCTTATGAAGATGAACCTTACTTTTACAAAACTACCATGGTTGGTTACGATTTTGAATTAGTATATGCACTGGGAAGTATGCTTGGCATCAGCGATCCTGAAGATATGCTTAAATTGATTGATGTCGTTGAAAAATACAGTCTGGATTCTATGACAACCGGGGTTGTTCTTTCCTGGGCTACCGAAGCATTGGAAAAAGAAATTATTACGGTTGAAGATACGAATGGAGTCTTATTGGAATGGGGAAATTCTAATGCATATATTGAAGCTGTTGACCGCATTATTTCACAACCCAACGATTTTTATAAAGCTCTTGCTAAAGGTGTTGATTTTACGTCAAAAAAGTATGGTGGAAAAGATTATGCGCTGACTTTCGGTAAAAATGAAATGGCAGGTTATCATACGGGTGTTGCAGCTTATTTAGGATTTACTGTTGGTGCACGTCATAGTCATTTAGATAATGCAGGTTATTCAATTGATCAGAATGAAATGATTAATGAAACTCCGACAGCAGAACAAGTTGTTGATAAACTAATTAAAGAAGAAAGCCTACGCCAAATTTTATCATCTATTGCAGTTTGTTTTTTTGCCCGCGGAATCTACAATATTGAACTGGTTTCAAAAGCCATGGCTACCATGGGAATAGATAAGTCACCTGATGAATTAATGAAAATAGGACGTGAGATTTTAAAAGAAAAATATCGTTTTAAAGTAAGAGAAGGGTTTGCTTTTGAAAAGCTGAATATTCCTAAACGTATTTTTGAACTCAAAGCTCCAGCTGGTATGATAGACGAAGCCTTTTTCAATCAAGCCATTGTATATGCTAAAAAGCAATTAATAGATACTATATGATTTGAGTTTTTATCGTGAATTAGTGACTATAAAAACATTTATCCATTATTTTGTTTATATTTGTACTTTCAAAGTCTGCTTATGACGTATAAATCTGTAAACAAAACAATTGTATTACTTTTGGTTTTGCTTTTAGCAATAGCATGTGGTAAAATCAATAATCCAACTCCAAAGGAAGAAGATTTATTATCAACTATTAAAAAAAGAGGCAAATTAGTCGTTACAACCAATTATAATTCAATAGAATATTTTATTTACAAAGGATTACCTATGGGCTTTCAACTCGAAATGCTGAAAGCCTATACAAATCATCTTGGTGTAAAACTTGAGCTTTTAATAACCAATAATCTTGCTACGAATGCTGGTTTTCTTGCAATCGGAAAATGCGATTTAATTGCATGTAATATTACCGTTACCAAAGAACGCAGCCAGGCAGTTGATTTTACAGTCCCAATACTGGAAACCCGTCAGGTATTAGTGCAGCGCAATCCACTTAAAACTAAAGATGCGTGCCTCTGTAGAGTTAAATTAATCAGAAAATTAGAAGATTTAGAAAGTAAAAAAGTCTATGTTCAGAAAAATAGTATACATAAAACTCAATTGCAAGAGATTCAAAATCAATATAAAACTCAAATTAATATTATTGAAAGTGACTCTCTTGAAACAGAGCAGTTAATGGAATTAGTTTCTAATGGCGGTATTGACTATACTGTAACGGATGAAAATTTTGCTTTGGTAAACAACACTTATTATAATAATTTAGATATAAAAACGGCTGTGAGCCATAAACAGAAACTTGCCTGGGCTGTCCGCCATCAATCAGATAGTTTTTTAACAGATATCAATAAGTGGTTAACAAAATTCAAAGCCACAGCTCAGTATCGTATAATTTACGATAAATATTATCGTAATTCACGTTCATCAAATATTGTAAAGAATGAATATTATGCGCTGAAGAGAGGTAAAATTTCAAAATATGATAAGGAAATAAAAGAATATAGTAAAATGATAGGCTGGGATTGGAGGTTATTAGCTTCATTGATTTATCAGGAATCAAATTTTCGTCCCGAAATGATTGGTTGGTCCGGTGCTTTTGGAATTATGCAAATGATGCCAGAAACTGCCCGGAAATTCGGAGTTACACCAAACTCTTCCATTGCTCAACAAATAAAAGGTGGTGTAAGATTAAAAATGCGTATAAATAGATTATTACCTAAAGAAATTTCGGATCCGGAAGAAAGGATAAAATTTATTTTAGCTATTTATAATGCCGGATTTGAGCATATTATGGATGCCAGAAATTTAGCAAGAAAATATGGAAAAAATCCTAATATCTGGAGCAATCATGTTGAATATTTCCTGAAAATGAAGTCAAATCCCAGGTATTATAACGATCCGGTAGTAAGATATGGATATTCAAGAGGGAATGAAACTTTTCGCTTTGTAAATGAAGTACTGGAAAGATACAGGCATTATAAAAATATTGTAAAAAAATAATTCACACTCCTTTATGTTTTTTCTTATCTTTAAAACCGCTTTCTTGAATTTTTTTAAAATCATAAATTATTAATAATGAATGTAAACGGTAAACATTATTTCACAATCTGGATGGAAAAAGAAAGTGTGATGATGATTAATCAGAATCTTTTGCCTTTTCGTTTTGAAATATTTGAATCAAAAGATTTTAATGAAACTTGTATTGCCATTAAGACAATGATAGTAAGAGGTGCCGGTGCTATCGGTGCCGCTGCAGGATTTGCAATGGCTCAGGCTTTTATTCAGTTTGAAGGAAATAAGCTTTTTGCTGAAGTTGCAAGAAAAGAAATAGAAGCCAGTCGACCTACAGCACGCAACTTGTTTTATGCAACCGCCAGAGTTTTTGCGGCAGGCTGTATTTCTGTCGAACATGCCAAAGCTGAAGCACAAAAAATAGCAGAAGAAGATATTGCATCCGGAAGAATGATTGGAATAAATGGGAATGCACTCATTAAAAACAATGCTAATATACTCACACATTGCAATGCAGGCTGGCTAGGTTTTGTAGATTATGGAAGTGCATTATCACCTATTTATAAAGCCAAAGAAGAGGGGAAAAATATATTTGTTTATGTAGACGAAACACGTCCTCGCGGTCAGGGTGCCAGATTAACAGCCTGGGAACTGCAAAATGAAAGCATTCCTCACCTTATAATTCCTGATAATGCAGGCGCATATTTAGCTTCAAAAGGTAAAATTGATATGATGATATGTGGTGCTGACAGAATTGCAGCAAATGGAGATACCGCTAATAAAATAGGCACTTTTGAAAAAGCCATAGTAGCTAAAACCTTTGGAATTCCATTTTATATAGCAGCACCACTTTCAACTTTTGATATCAATTGCCAGTCAGGTGATGATATAGAAATTGAAGAACGTTCTGAAGATGAAGTTCTGTTTCAAACCGGAATTAACGATAACAATGAATTGACTAAGATATTGGTATGTTCACCCGGAAGTAAAGCCTTTAATCCTGCTTTTGATGTAACAGCAGCATCCTATATCACAGGTTTTATTACTGAAAAAGGAATTATTCCGGTTGAAAAAAGTATTATTAAAAATTTACTCTCATAGAAAAACAAATATAAAATCGGATAAAACAGATTTTAACAAATTAACTTTCTTATTAAATCAAAGTAAACAATAAGCTAAGCTTACCAAATTTATCCGAAATCAAATTAAAACTAAAAAATATGAAAATTGCAGTCATAGGATTTGGAGCCGCTGCTATCGGCTTTATCGAAAGAATGAAAACTGAAGCACATGAAATCGTGGTTTTTGAAAAAAGTAAAGATATTTATTCTTCAAGTATATCAGGTATTAGGGCTGATGGCAAACTTTTTGTGTCTTCAGAAATGGGTGGAGATATGTTTATAGACCTCTCTTTACAAAAAAAACTGGTTGACTTTTATATTGCAAATACTGAAGACAATCAGGTGGAAACAGGACAATCATTTACAAACAGCAGTTATTTTAAAAAATTCTATGACAAAGGATTTATGCCAGTTTCTGCAGATTTTTACCATTTGGGTACTGATCAGCTAAAAATGGTATTGTACAATATTTATGAAAATTTTAAAAGTTTCAAAAATATTAGTTTTAGATTTGAACAGAATATTTTGACTATTAGAACTGAAGGTAAAAAGATTTTTGTCGGAAATAGCGATGAAGCATTTGATAAAGTTGTAGTTGCAGTTGGCAGGAGTGGTCATAAATTAGTGGGAAGTATTATCAAGGATCATCCCGAACTTATTTTAGACAATACAAAAGTTGATTTGGGAATTCGTTACGAAGTACCCAATCACATTGTAGCTGAACTCAATAAAGAAATGTATGAATTTAAGGTAAAGTATAAGAGTAAAACAGGTTACATGGTCCGTACTTTCTGTAATAATCCTTCGGGTTTTGTAGTAACCGAAAATTATGATGATTTTGTTACGGTAAATGGTCATGCAAAAATGAAAGAGAAAAGTCAGAATACCAATTTTGCAATTCTAGTTACGATTCAACTGACTGAACCTTTTAACAATCCAATCGGATATGGTTCTCACATTGCAAAATTGTCCAATCTGCTTGCAGGAAAAGGAAAAGTTATTCTTCAGACATATGATCATTTTAAAAACTCTAAAAGAACAAAGAAACTCTACCGGATTCAGCCAACTTTACATGATTGCCGTTATATTTTAGGTGATATTAATCTTGCTTTTCCACGCAGAATCATAGAAAGTATTGTTGACTTTATCGAAACCCTTGATCAGGTAATACCCGGAATTGCTTATCCTGATAATCTGGTTTATGCACCTGAAATTAAATTTTATTCTAATTTATTAGACAATGATAAACTACAGAATTTAAAATTTATCGGAGATTGTTCAGGTTACACGCGCTCAATTATTTATGCTACTGCTCATGGATATTTGATGGCTGAATCATTTCTTGAAAAACAATAAACACATGAGAAATAGTCTCACATGGATTGAAGCGATTTCTTCAACATTATAAAAACAATATGATAAATAAACTTTTTTCAATTAGAATACTCATATTAATAGCTGTAACTATCAATTTCACTTCTTGTTCGCAAAAACTCATTGATAAAACACAAGAAACTGCAATTACTGTTTCAAGGGATAGTCTTTCTCAAAACACATTAAAAGAAAAAGAAGTAATTACTCCCGCTTTAACTGATGGCGTGAATTTAAGTAATCCTTCAGATGAGATAATAGATAGTATAAGTAATGAAGATTTACAAACCGTTTTAATACACAAAACTGCATGGGAAATGGCTCTGCCTGTTATCAGTTTAAATACTAACGAGACTATTACCTTCTCTTTTGATGATTTGGAAGCTGATGTTAAACATTACAAATACACAATTTTTCAATGCAATGCTAATTGGCAACCTTCTCAATTACAGCCTTCACAATATATTGATGGCTTTACTGAAGATTATATCGGAGATTATAAATTGTCTTTTAACACCATACAAAAATACACTCATTACAATTTGATCTTTCCTAAAGAAACAATGAAAATAACCAAATCAGGTAATTATATTTTGAAGATTTATTTAGATAATAATGTCAATGAACCTTTGATTATCAGACGTTTTATGGTGTTGGAACAAAAAGTAAATATCAACGGAAAGATAAAAGATGCTACTTTGTTAAATGACAAGAAATTTAAACAGGAAGTAGATTTTAATATAATTACTAATAACTTCATTATTAACAATCCATCAAGAAATTTAGTGGTAAAGATATTCCAGAATATGCGTCCTGATAATGCGATTTGTAATCTTAAGCCTCGTTTGGTAAAAGGTAATGAATTAGATTATGATTATGACGAAGGTAATACTTTTAATGGAGGAAATGAATTCAGGAATTTCGATATTAAAAGTTTGAAATACAATTCCGAAAGAATTTCACATATAGAATTTGAAAGTGGTTCCAATCATGTATATCTTCACAATGATCTGGCCCGCCGTTTTAAAGTTTATAAAACCGAAGAAGATATTAATGGCAAGAGAGCTATCAAAGCAGATTATATTACAGACAGCGAAAATGAAGCAGATTATACTTATGTGCATTTTACATTGCCTTATGATATCCCTTCTGTAGAAGGTAATATTTATTTATATGGTGCATTCACTAATTGGAAATTAGATGAACATTCCAGGATGACCTATAGTTTCAAAAACCGTGCTTATGAAGCTACAATATTTGTAAAACAAGGTTACTATAATTACCAGTATATTTTGCAAAGACCTAATAAGGAAATTGATGACAGTTTTGTGGAAGGGAATCATTCTGATGCTGAAAATGATTATTTCATATTTGTATATTACAGAACAACGGGAGAGTTGTATGATAAGCTGATAGGTTTCAGGCAGTTGAATTCAATCAATGACAGAAACTAAATTAAATTTCAAAATATCTAATAAATACTCTGATCGTCTTTAACGGCAACTACATTTCCATCTTTATTGGTGAGAGTAGAAAGATTATCTCAGTTATTATCAAAGAAACATATAGGGTTTTCTCTAAAAGTTACATATGCGCTTTACCATTCTTTTAAAACGACAGTATCTAAATTCCACCTTCTTCCAATCCTAGCATCGTATTCCCAAAAGTTAGCAGTAGTGGTACTTTGGTTGTTATATATTTCACGATCTTTCTACTGTATGTTAAACCCGAACCGATAAAACCTCAATAATAAGCAGTATTTATTATTTAAGCATTTTCAGGATATCGTTTCCATTGGCTAATATCAATAAACTGAATAATATAACCATACCGGTTATTTGAGCATATTCCATAAACTTATCATTGGGTTTGCGCCCGGTAATAATTTCATACAATAAAAACATTACATGTCCTCCATCCAGTGCAGGAATGGGTAATATATTCATAAATGCCAGAATTACTGATAATAAAGCTGTCATGTTCCAGAAAATTTCCCAACTCCAGCTTTTTGGAAATAAACCACCAATGGCTCCAAAACCGCCAACCTGTTGAGCACCTTCTTTGGTAAAAACATATTTCATTTGCTTCACATAGTTACCCAGAGTTTCAACACCTAAACTGATGCCTGCCGGAATAGAAGCAAAAAAGCTATATTGCGTTTTTTTGGTGTCAAAAAGCTGAGGCAGGTTTTTCAGTGCAACACCTACTTTACCATCTGAAGTCAATGTAAGTTTAGTTTTTTGAGCGACATTATTACGAAGGAAAAGAACATCTACTTCTTTGCCTTTGTATTTAGCGGCAGTAGCTGCAAAATCATTAAAAAAAAGGAAGGTATCCTTATTTAAAGCAATAATCCTGTCTCCTTGTTGCAAACCGGCTTTTTCAGCTGGTTTCCCATTCACTTTTTCAATCACAAACGGGAAAAGAGGTTCAGAGAAAGATTTTATCTTTGCTGCCAGAAGTTTTTTAGTGAAATCGGGAGGTAAGTTAATCGTAATCATTTCACCCTTACGCTCAAGTGTTACGGTTTTAGCTGCATCAATAACTATCAGTTTTGGAATATCACTTACATCCTCCACATCAATATTATCGACTTTCAAAACTTTATCTCCGTTCTGAAAGCCTGCTTTTAATGCTATTTCGTTGAATTTCAAACCATATTTTGCATTTTTAGCCGGTAAATATTCACTTCCCCAGGCAAATAATATCATTGAATAAATGAACAATGCCAGTAAAAAGTTTACCAACACACCACCAGTCATGATAAGTAATCTTTGCCATGCTGGTTTTGAACGGAATTCCCAGAGTTGAGCCGGTTGTTTCATCGCTTCTTTATCCATGGATTCATCAATCATTCCGGATATTTTTACGTAACCACCCAAAGGTAACCAACCAATACCATATTCGGTATCTCCTTTTTTATATTTAAAGAGCGAAAACCAGGGATCAAAAAACAAATAGAACTTTTCAACCCTGGTTTTGAAAAGTTTTGCAAAAGCAAAATGCCCTGCTTCATGCAGTATTACAAGTATCGATAAACTTAAAATCAAGCCGAATGCTTGTGTTAATATTCCCATTTTTAATTATTTTAATTTTTACTCAATGCTAAATCTTAGTGTTATTAGCTTTTTTTTGCATCTCTTTGCGTTGAAATTTTAACCTCCCGCATATTAAAAGAGAACTTTGCAAAGTTATAATTTATTTACTATTTTTTATAATACATTTACCAACCACAGCAAGTTAAAATTCATAATCAAACGAACTTAGCTAAATGTTACAGATTTATTATCAGCTATACTGAACGTTAATTTTACTTTTTAATTGCTGTATTTTGTAAGAAGTTCAGCCGCTATCCTTCTTGTTTCAATATCTGTTTGAATATAATCTTCCAACGCGGGCTCAACAATGAAACTAATTTTTTGCATACATGCTTCAATTACATCAGCCATTTGCAGAAAGCCAATTTTATCCTGCAAAAAGGCATGAACTACTGCTTCATTGGCAGCATTTAATATACATGGCATATTCCCATCCTGACGCATGGCTTCAAAAGCAAGATTCAACCCTCTGAAAGTATCCCTGTCGGGTTTTTCAAAACTTAGTTGCGGATAATCCATAAAATTAAATCTGGGGTAATCGGTTTTAAACCTGAAAGGATATGTAAATGCATATTGAATAGGCAATTTCATATCGGGCAGACCCATTTGAGCTTTCATGGAGCCATCCTGAAACTGAACCAAAGAATGTACTATTGACTGAGGATGAATGATAACATCAATTTGTTCCGGTTTTAAGGCAAAGAGCCATTTTGCCTCTATTACCTCTAATCCTTTATTGACAAGGCTAGCCGAATCAATGGTAATTTTCTTTCCCATTTCCCAGTTCGGATGTTTTAATGCAGCTTCTTTGGTAACCTTAGAAAGAAATTCTCTGTTTTTACCTCTGAAAGGACCACCGGAAGCTGTTAAATAAATCTTCTCAACGGGATTTTGAAATTCACCTACCAGACATTGAAAAATAGCAGAATGTTCTGAATCGACCGGTAAAATGTTAACGGCATTTTCTCTGGCAAGTCTGGTCACCAGATTACCTGCAACGACCATCGCTTCTTTGTTGGCCAAAGCAATTGTTTTTTTTGCTTCTATTGCTTTTAAAGTTGACTTTAAACCTGCAAATCCAACAATCGCAGCCAGTACTATATCTATTTCGGTAGATTCTACAATCTGACTGATAGAATCTTCGCCTGCAAAAACTTTAATATCATGTGGTTGTAATGCTTCTGCGACTTTTTTATATAATCTTTCAGCACCTATTACAACTGAATTGGGTTTAAATTCAAGTGCCTGACTTATCAATAAATCAGCATTACAATGTGCCGTTAAAACTTCAACTTCCAAATGATCGGGATGAGCTTTAATAACTTCCAGTGCCTGCATTCCAATAGAACCGGTAGAACCTAATATAGCAATTCGTTTTTTCATAGTTATCGTTTAGAAAGGAATGTAATCTTCAGGATTCACCGGATTTCCGTTATACCATAATTCGAAATGCAAATGAGGACCGCTGCTTAATTCTCCTGTATTTCCGATAAAGGCTATAGGGTCGCCTGCTTTTACATAATCTCCGAGTTTTTTAAGTAAAGCCGAATTATGCTTGTATACAGAAATCAGATTGTGCTGATGCTGAATACCAATAATATATCCAGTTTCTAGTGTCCAGTTTGAAAAAATTACAGTACCATTCAATACCGATTTTATCACCTCATCTTTTTTACCGGCAACATCAACACCATAATGCTGCTTTGCCACATCAAATCCATTTATTACCAGTCCTTTTAATGGTGTAAAATAAAAAAATGTACTGATAGAAGCATTTATAGAAGGAGCTTCTGTTGCATCCAATGTTAAATCCTGAGAAGATAAATCATATTTGTTCTCGCTCTCAATTTGTTTGCGTAATATTGAATCTTCTTTAGATTTAATGATAGTAATATTATTATATTTAACGGAAGTATCTTTTGTTTGTTTAGAAGCAGGGTCAATGATGGCTTTCCCATCCAGTATCATCTTTAAATTACTTAAATACAACTCTCTGCTCCTGACTTCATTCTGAAGTGAATCTATTTTTAATGCATTAATATAAGATTCCTTGTTCAGTTTGAGATTGGTATAACCTGGAATATATTCTCTGAGTGGTGTAAATGCAATAATATAGGTAGTAGCAAAAACGAGAAGTATTGAAACCGAACCTATAGCTACAAAAACATTGAGTCTTGATAAACGAAAGGATAACTTTTCTTCAAAAGTATCATCATTCATTACAACAAGACGGTATTTGTTTTTGAGCTTAATGAGCCACTTTTTCTGTGGTTTTGCTTCTTCAGGCATGGTCTACTATCCTCTTCAATAATTTAGTTGCAAATATCGTAAAAATATGACAAAAATGCTGAATTTCTTTATCATAAAAAAAGTTAAGACATTTAATTTGTTTTCAGAATGTTTCATAAATTTGCTTTTTAATATTCAAGCTAATGATACTAAATTTTATTCAGTGGAACGTAAATCCTGAGATATTCCATATAGGCGGATTATCAGTAAGATGGTACGGATTATTATTTGCAATGGGGTTCTATGTTGGCTATCTTATCATGGAAAAATTCTTTAAAAAAGAAGGCGTTCCTTTGCCGGTTCTGGACAAATTAGCCATGTATATGATTATTTCTACTGTAATTGGTGCCCGTTTAGGACATTGTTTATTTTATGAATCAGATTATTACCTAAGTAATCCCATTGAAATTCTGTATATCTGGCATGGAGGTTTAGCCAGTCATGGCGCTGCTATTGGAATCATTTTTGCATTGTTCCTTTTTTCGAAAACGCAAAAACCGGATTTTTGGTGGGTTATCGACAGAATAGTAATTGTTACTGCATTGGCTGGACTCTTTATTAGAACAGGTAATCTGATGAATTCAGAAATTTATGGTCACGCAACAAATTTACCCTGGGGTTTTGTTTTTGTAAGGGATGATAAATTACTCATCCCAAGGCATCCAACTCAGATTTATGAAGCGTTAAGCTATCTTGCATTATTTTTTGTCTTGAAATGGTATTATTACAAAAAAGATGGAATGCCAAATAATGGTCTCTTATTTGGTACATTTTTGATTGTATTGTTTTCAATGCGCTTTGCAATTGAATTTTTGAAAGAATCACAAGTCGCTTTTGAAAATTCTATGCCATTGAATATGGGACAACTATTGAGTATTCCCTTTATTATTGCAGGAATCATCATTGTAATCTTAGCCAGAAAAAATAAATTAAAATATAAATTTGACTGGAAAAATGATGAAAATAAAACCGCTTAAGCTGTTTTTAAAATCAATCTAATATCTTCAGAATTCACAATATAATATAAATACAATGAAAAAATTAGTTTTAGTAAGACATGGAGAAAGTGTCTGGAACAAAGAAAATCGTTTTACAGGATGGACGGATGTTGATTTATCTGAAAAAGGAGTAGAAGAAGCAAAAAAAGGTGGCAAAGTACTCTTAGAAAACAACTTCAATTTTAAATATTGTTACACTTCTTACCTGAAACGCGCTATTAAAACCCTTAATATCATATTGGAAGAAATGGATTTACTATGGTTGCCCGTAGAAAAAACCTGGCGATTGAATGAAAAACATTATGGTGAATTACAAGGTTTAAACAAAGCTGAAACTGCTCAGAAATACGGAGATGAACAGGTACATATCTGGCGTAGAAGTTATGACATTCCACCAGCAGCAATTACTGAAAATGATGAAAGAAATCCCCGTAAAGATGCTAAATACCTTGATGTTGATAGTTCTTTAATTCCTTTAACTGAATCATTGAAAGATACTGTTGAAAGAATTCAACCTTACTGGGAGCATAATATTTCAAAAAAATTAGTTGACTGTGGTGAAGTATTGGTTGCTGCTCACGGTAATAGCTTGCGCGGAATCATAAAGCTGTTAAAAAATATCAGCGATGAAGACATAGTAAACCTCAACCTGCCTACCGGCATTCCTTATGTATTTGAGTTTGATGACCAATTGAACTTACAGAAGGATTATTTTCTGGGAGACGAAGAAGAAATCAGGAAATTAATGGAAGCTGTCGCTAATCAGGGAAAGAGTAAGTAGAGGAGATAAAGGATAAAGGATAAAGTGAAAAAAGGAAAGATTCGCTTTTTTACTTAATAATAAAGTGTAAATACTTTCGTTAGTTTTTTGTATCAGAAACCTGTCAACGTATGAGAAACAGAACTAACATCCTGATTTTAGTTATCAGTATTATTTTATTTACTATCTTATTTCATAATCAGGCATTGGGTCTCAATGTTTTAATTTTTGAAGCTTTCATTACAGGCTGGCTTTTTTTTACAAAGCAGTTTAAATTTTTTGGCAAAAATCAGATTATATGTGCATTAGGTCTCATCATTACTATGTTATATACTGTATTTATATACTCTGATTTTGCATTTATTATAAATTTTCTGATGCTTTTCATGTTTGTCGGGAGTATCATGTATCCTGATGCAAAATCACTTGTAACTACATTGAGGCTTTCAGTCAGCAATCTTAGCCGTTCACAAAGAAATCTTATAAAAGAACTTACATCCTCAGAACATAAAAAAAATAAATTCATTATTTATTTATGGAGATTTAGAATTTTCATCATTCCCGTTCTGATTATAATTTTATTTCTGATTTTTTACAGTCATTCAAACCCAATTTTCAATCGTCTTTTACAAAACATTGGACTTTTTTTCAATAACTATCTGAGCTTTATCTTTAATAACATTGATGCCGGCATACTCATTACAATATTTTTCGGTGGAATCATCAGCATTTATATTGTATACAGGTCTTCGGATCCATATATTATTGAAAGCGATAAAAGTAGCAGTAATTTCCTGACAAGAATCAGGAATAATTATCGTAGAAGTTTTAAATTCAATGCATTAAGAAATGAATTAAGAGCTGCAATTTTCCTTCTTTTTATTCTGAATGCAATCCTGATTATACTTAATGTTATAGATATTTACTGGGTTTGGTTCAACTTTGAATGGAATGGTCTCACACTGAAACAATTTGTACACGAAGGCACTTATTTACTGATTCTTTCAATCCTCACTTCAATAGTTGTAGTACTTTATTTTTTTCGTAATAATTTGAATTTCTATAGCAATAATAGACTTTTGAAATTTCTATGCTATATCTGGCTTGCTCAAAATGCAATTCTGGCCATTTCTGTAGCAATACGCAATTACTGGTACATCTATTATTTCTCACTTGCCTATAAAAGAATAGGTGTAATTATTTTTTTGATATTATGCCTGTATGGCATTTATACTGTGCTGATAAAGGTAAAATACAAGAAATCTGATTTTTGGCTGTTAAATTCGAATATCTCTGGTTTACTTATCGTTTTAGTTATCTGTTCTGTTTTTAACTGGGACAATATAATTGCAAAATATAATTTTGAAAAATCGAAACGTTCATTCGTACATTTTAATTTTTTAGCTTCACTTTCTGATAAATCATTACCTTATCTGGATAAGCCTTTAGCAGAACTGACAATGATAGATAGTCTTCAAAAAGAGAAATTCCCGGCAGAAAAAACTTATTATATGACTTCAGGGGAATATTACCAGCGTATTTTAGAAAGAAAGCAATCCTTTAAACTAAAATGGGAATCAAAAAGCATTTTATCTTGGAATTTACCTGAATATCTGGCTTACAGAAAGCTATATCATTCGTCTCATAAATGATATTTTGAAAATTTTGCTTATCCTGTATTTTATAAATGCTTATTTAAAAACAAATATCTTCTTTAGAATTCATTGTTTCTGAAATCCTCCTCAGCCTATTCCCTCAAGCAAATTTCTGCAAATTTCCGCAAACAGCTGAAATACAGATTTTAATATTAAACAAATAATATTATTTGTTTAATATTTCAGTATTTTCTAAAATCTTATAACAATTTTTCAGAATCTTATAACATCCACAGATTAAGTTTATGTTAATATTGCAATATAAAAATTTCAAAATTTAAAGAAATTTTTTTTAAATGTATTAATAAGTACTGATTCATCTATAAAAAAACCGATTTCATCTATAAAAAAAGCAAGAACTCCTATTGTGTTATAAAAGGACAATATTATTCTTTAACATTGCATTATATTCATTAATAATAGAAATTAATTTTTAAAAAATATATATGAGAAGAAAAACAGCTATGACATTTATTGTTTTTTTTATATTAACAATAACATTTTCAAAAGTAATGTCGCAACAATGGGGCATGTATACATTTTATGCAACTCAGAATGCAACTCAGGCAAAATTGGTTGATACGGCAGGAACAGTTTATAAAACATGGACTTTAAGTTCATCCACCGCTTATTCAGCTTACCTGCTTCCACATGACACTATACTTCAAACTGTCAGATATCAATCAGGAAGTATTGGACAAGGTGGAATAACAGGAAAAGTTAGAAAAGTTAACTGGGCTGGTACTACTGTATGGGAATATGCTGTATCCGATGCATCTACACAAATGCACCATGATGTATGTGCTTTACCCAATGGAAATGTATTATTGATTTGTTACGAGTCAAAAAGCGCCTCTCCATCCACAGTGGGCTGTTCTTCAACAATTACTGTATGGTCTGAAAAAATAATTGAAGTTCATCCTACAGGTGCTACCACAGGTGATATTGTTTGGGAATGGCATGTATGGGATCATCTTTGCCAAAGTGTATACCCGGCAATAACTGCAACTTATGTTACGAGTGTTGCTGAACATCCTGAGAGAATGAATGTAAATTACAGCATCAAACAGGATTGGTTTCACATGAATGGAATCGATTATAATCCTCAGTTGGATCAGATTATGTTAAGTTCACATGCTTTGAATGAAATATATGTTATTGACCATAGTACGACCTCAGCACAGGCTGCCACTCACGCCGGAGGAAATTCAGGTAAAGGCGGTGATTTCTTGTATCGTTGGGGTAATCCTGCTGCTTATGGACTTTCTTCAACAGCTAACAATAGTGGATTTAATGTTATTCACGACGCTCATTGGATTCCTTCGAATAATCCATTGTACCCGAATTACATGTGTGCCTTTAATAACAATAGCGGAAGCAGTGTAAAAGTTGCAATCTGGAATCCTCCTTACAATGGTTATAATTACACTTATACTGCAGGTTCTGTTATTGGGCCAACAGTAGTTATTAATCCAACAATTCCTGCTTTTGCAGCACAAGATATGGGAAATTCTCAACAACTTGGAAATGGAAACATATTGGTTTGCAATCCAGGTGGAAGTGTTTATGAAGTAAGCTCAACAGGAACAACACTTCAAACAATTGCCAGTGCAAAATCTGTTCATGCATATAGATACGATTTGTGTTATGTAAGAGGTCCTTTAGCATCTGCAACATCTTCAGCTTCTCAGATAATTTCAGGAACTCCCATATCTTTAAATGCTTCAGTTACATCTATTACAGAAACCAGTCCGACTTATTCTTATTCCTGGACTTCCACTTCAGGTTTCACATCAGCATTGCAAAGCCCAAGTGTTTCACCAACATCAAATACAACATATACAGTAATAGTTACTGATAATATTATTGGCTGTTCTGATACTGCATCTGTCACAGTGAATGTAACCTCATCCGGTATTTCTGAAAATTATTCAAGTAATCAGGTATTTACAATTTATCCAAATCCGGCACAACAAACACTAAATTTATCAGTTCCTTCGACCATAAAAAATTTCGAAACTCAAATTTTTGACATTTATGGAAAACTGTATAAAAAGAATTTCAACCAATCAAGTCTGGACCTTACAGACTTTAGCAATGGAATTTACTTTATAGTTATAAAAATAGAAGGCAAAACTGTTCAACAGCGTAAATTTGTTGTCAATAAATAAATTTCTAAAAATATATATGAGAAGAAACTTAATTATAACATTTATAAGCTCACTTACAATTATTTTAAATTGTCCTCAGGTAAAATCCCAGCAATGGGGCTTATATACACTCTATGCTACAAAAAACGGCACACAGGCTTTTCTGATTGACACTGCTGATAGTCCATCTATATTTAAAACATGGACTTTTACTTCTACTACTAAAAATGCATATTCCTGTTATCTTATTCCAGGAGATACTTTGGTAAGAACAACCACTTATCAGGCTACAGGTGCTCCCGGGCAAGGCGGTATAACAGGTAGAGTTCAGAAAATTACCTGGGGCGGAACTGTAGCATGGGATTTCTCATATTCATCTTCTACCACACAATTACACCATGATATTTGTCCTATGCCCAACGGAAACGTACTGATGATTTCATATGATAAAAGAACTGCAACAGAAGCTACTCAAGCAGGTTCTTCGACTTCTGCAATTTTTTGGTCAGAGAAAATAATAGAAGTTCAACCTACAGGACCAACTACAGGAAATATAGTGTGGGAATGGAAACTTTGGGATCATTTATGCCAAAACTACAGCTCTGCTAAAGACAATTATGTAACTTCTATTTTAGACAATCCTCAATTAATGAATATCAACTATGCTGGTAATGGTTCTTTACCTGATCGTTATCATATGAATGGAATTGATTTTAATCCTATTCTTAATCAAATCGTAGTGAGTATGCATTATATGAATTCAGTTTTTATAATAGATCATAGCACTTCGACTACAGAAGCTGCAGGTCATAATGGTGGTAATTCAGGAAAAGGTGGCGATTTTCTGTATCGTTGGGGAAACCCTGCATCTTACGGTGCAAGTGGTACATCAAATTTTAGCACAGTTCATGATGCACATTGGGTTTCGGGCGATAATGTAAATTACCCGAATTATCTCTGCGGTTATAATAATCAGGGCGGAACAAGTGGAAAAACAGCCATTGACATCTGGAATCCACCTTATAATGGATACAATTATTCCTATACTGCAGGATCAGCTTATGCTCCTGCAACCTATAACTCTCGGTTCAATACTGTTTTTACAGCCACCAACGAAGGGAATTCCCATCAGCTTCCTAACGGGAATATGTTAGTATGTAACTTTCAAGGTTCTATCTATGAAGTTAATTCATCAGGTACAAATCTTTGGACCAAAACCAGTGCCGTCTCATCTCATGCCTACCGTTATACAAAATGTTATGTAAGAGCTCCTATTGCAACTGCAACTGCAACAACAACTCAGATAAATCCAGGTGCTGCTGTTACCCTTAATTCATCAGCTTTTTCAGTTACAGAAACTACTCCTGTTTATACTTATTCCTGGTCATCAAATTCAGGATTCAGTTCTTTAGATCAAAACCCAATAGTTACACCTTCAACAAATACAACTTACACTGTAATTATTACAAATACAGCAATTAACTGTTCAGATACAGCATCTGTTACAATTAATGTAAATGGAAGCAGCACTTTATCTGTTAATGCAACTGCCACTCCCCTAAATGTTTGCCAGGGTTCAAGCGTTCAATTAAATTGCACAGCAAATGGTGGGACTTCCTATACTTACCAATGGACTTCTGCCCCTGCCGGATTTACTTCTACATTACAAAATCCTGTAGTAACACCAACTACAAATACAACATATATTGTAACTGTATTCAGCGACACTAACTCAACTTCAGGAACAGCTTCTGTTATTATTTATAACAATCCGCTTACTCCTTCAATTTCTCAAAACGGAACAATGTTGACTTCAAGTGCGACAAATGGAAATCAATGGTATATGAATGGCAGTATTATTCCGGGAGCAACAACCAATACTTATACTCCAACCCAGACAGCATCCTATCAGGTTGAAGTTACTGATGGCAATGGATGTAAATCCATTTCAACTGTTTTTACTGCAACTGTCGGGATATCTGAAAATAATATCAGCAATCAGATTTTTAAAATTTATCCTAATCCAACACAAGGAAGTATAAAAATATCAGTTCCTTCGACTTTCAAAGATTTCGAAACTCAAATCTTTGACTTTTATGGAAAACTATATATGAAGAATATCAATAAACCAAACTTGGATCTCAACGACTTAAGCAACGGAATTTACTTTATTGAAATAAGCATTGATGGAAAATCCATTCAACGTAGTAAAATAATTTTAAACAAATAATATTTAAATCTATTTTATATGATTAAATCAGACCATAAGAATAAAACATCATTAATGAATGTATTCTTAAAGCTAATCGTAATTTTCATTTTTTTCTTAAACATACCAGGTGTCAATAGTCAGAATTTCACTAATTATACCACAACAAATGGTCTTCCTGATAATTTTGTAACCGGAATTGCAATTGACACAAATAATATTAAATGGATATCAACCGCCAGTGGTGTTGCAAAATTTAATGATACGGCATGGACTTCTTATACTACTACAAATGGTTTAATAGATAATTATGGCGTATGTATTGCATCTGACAAAAACAATAATATATGGGTTGGCACAAATATTGGCGTTAGTAAATACAATGGAACTTCCTGGACAAATTATACTACTGCCCAGGGATTGATTGATAACAGTGTAAACTATATCTATGGGGCTTCTGATGGCAGTGTTTGGTTTGCCACTCAAAGTGGAGTTTCGAAATTCAATCAGGGAGTATTCACAAATTTTACAACTGCTAACGGACTTTCAACAAATGCTATCACTTATATTTCTGCTGATGCTAGTGGAGATATGTGGTTTTGTACTGAAATGGGTGGCATTTCAAAACTTCATGGAAGCACTTTCAGTAATTATACTAAATTGAATACAGATAGTTTACTTGATGATAATACGTTTGCAATCGCTTTCGACCAAAATAATAACCGGTATATTGGTAGTTTTTACGGTATCTCAAAGTTGAACAGTTCTGAAGTCTGGCAAAAAAACTATAGAATTACGGATGGTTTATATAATAACTTTGTACGTGATATTAAATCTGATGGTGATGGGAATCTCTGGATAGGAGTATTTGCTGATTATAACTTTGACGGAGGTATAAGCAGATTTAACGGTACGGATTGGATTTCATATTCTGTTCCCCAGGGTTTGGTAAATACTCAGGTTACCCGTATTGCAATAGATAAATATAAAAAACCATGGATTTCTACAGGAGGTGGTGTTTCTTATTTTATTGGAACGGTTGGAATAACATCTATTAATTCAGACCCTGTTGTCGATATTTATCCTAATCCTGTTAAGGATGTTCTGATTATAAATAGTTATAATTCTCAATTCGATCTGAAAATTTTTGATGTTCAGGGAAAAGTCTTACTTAGCAAAACTTTAAATTTATCTGAAAATAAAATTGAGCTGAATAATCTGTCAAAAGGATTGTATTTTGTTCAACTTTCAGATAAATCAAACACAATTACGAAAAAGCTAATTGTAAGATAATTGCATAAAACTATTTCAATATAATGAAACTTAAATCCGGAATGCGATTACTTTTACTATCATTGACTGCTGTCCTTATTAGCTGTTGTGATTTGCTTTATGCACAAAGCGAATTTTACAACATCAATCAGATTCAGGAAATACGTATTCGTATTCAGGAACCCAACTGGAGAGAGATACTTGATAGTCTCTTTGTAAACTATGGGGAAGATGGCCGCTTGATTTGCGATATTTCCGTTAATGGGAAAAATTTTCCTAAAGCAGGTATTCGCTATAAAGGTTATAGTTCTTATGATGTAAGTCGTATGAAGAATCCATTTAACATAGACCTTAATTATACATATAAACAACTTAATTATAAGGGAACTACTAAAATTAGACTTGCCAATGTAATTTATGACCCCTCTTTTGTCCGCGAAGTTGTAGCGTATAAAATTGCACAGAAATACATGCCCGCTTCTCAGGCTAATTTTGCCAAAGTATATGTTAATGATTACTACCTAGGACTTTACACAAGTGTTGAAACTGTAGATGATGTTTTTACTCAGAAGTTCTTTAAATCGCAAGGGAATAGTTTCTTCAAAGGAAGTCCTGAAGTTTTACAATATCCTTTTGGGCAGAACGCTAATCTTGCCTATACACATGGGAATAGTTTTTCTGGTTATATCCCATTTTATAAGCTCGAATCAACCTATTATGGATGGAAAGATTTATTTAATTTCATATATATCTTAAATGTTGATACAGTGCATATTCCTGAAGTTTTAAATATTGACAGAGCTTTATGGATGCATGCATTTAACTATGCAATTCTAAATCTTGATAGCTATATTGGTTATTCTCAGAATTATTATCTTTACAAAGATGATTATGCAAGGTTCAATACAATTCCATGGGATTTAAACATGTCCTTTGGTAGTTTCAGAAATACAGATGATATTTCATTGAGTCTTTCCATTGATAAAATGGGCAAACTTGATCCACTTCAGCATTTAATCTATAATTCATATACTCCAAGGCCGCTGATGAAAAAGCTATTTGTAATTCCACGTTACAGAAAAATGTATCTGGCACATCTACGTACAATAGTTAAAGAAAATCTGGAATCCAATGAATATTTCACACTGGCTTCTCAATACCAAAATATCATTGATTCAGCTGTATACAAGGATACAAATAAATTTTACACTTATACCGATTTTAAAAACAATCTTACAGTAGATGCCGGTCCTACATCTAATAGAATTCCAGGCCTAAAAAGTTTAATGGATGCCCGCATAAACTATTTGTCAACCTATGCAGGTTTTTCATATAATCCTGTAATTTCAGAAGTAAAACCAGATACTAAAATAGTTGAGCAGAATTCCGGTGTCTGGATAAATGCACAAGTTACAAATTCAACTACAACCTTACTTTATTACAGGAATATTAGTAAAGCAGCGTTTATGAATGTTGAAATGTTTGACGATGGAAATCATCATGATTCAGTTGCCGGAGATGGAATTTACGGTGCTCAGATTCAAGCTAAGGGAAAGATTCTGCAATATTATATCTGGGCAGAAAATGACAGCACTGGAAGTTTTTCGCCTGCACGTGCTGAATATGAATTCTACACTTTACAACCACAGTTAATTAAAGGAGATATTGCTATTAACGAAATAAAAACTAATAATCTTACCGAAAGCACGTCATTTGAAAAAGGAAGCTGGGTAGAACTATTCAATAATACCAATGAAAATTTAAAGTTAAATAATGTTTTTGTATCAAATGATAATTTAGACCGTTTTCAGTGGAAACTTCCCGATACCAGTATTGATTCAAAATCTTATCTTATGATTGGATTAAATAATTCATATGCATATGACAGCATAAATACTCTTTTTCCCATAGCCTCTGAAAACGGGAGTTTATATTTAACTTATCAGAATGCAAATGAAATTGACGCCATGTCATACACTCAACTGACTAAAAACCAATCACTAGGTCGCTACCCTAACGGAAACGGTTATTTTTCAGTTATGAAACCATCATTCTCAGCTTTCAATTTATTGCCAATATCAGAAAAAGAAAGTTTTCAGGTTTATCCAGACCCTACATCCGGTATTGTGAATTTAGAAATAAAAACTCAAAAATCGATCTTAAAAATTGAAATCTATAATTCATTTTCACAGACTCTTTTAAATAAAGAATTCGATTTTAATTCCATGGATTCATATTTTTATCAAGCGATAGATTTAAGTAATTTTGCAAAAGGAGTCTATTATATAAAAGCAAGTTGGGGCGATAATAGTGAAATCAAAAAGATAATAAAACAGTAAATCAACAAAATAAAACAATATGATTATTCTAAAAAAATGGATTTTAATAAGTGCAGTTTTCTTATTGTTATTCAATACATCCTGTTCAAAAGATGCCGGTGAAGGTGGTACTTCTACAATTCAGGGGAAAGTCTATGCAAGATACTATAATAAAACCTTTAGCAGTTTTCTGGGTGAAAGTTATGCTCCTAATAAATATGTATATATCTGTTATGGAGACAATTCAGCTTATGGAGACAAACAAAGAACCAATTATGCTGGTGTTTTCGAATTTAAATACCTACGTAAAGGAAAATATAAGATATATACTTTTTCTCTGGATACAACACTTGCAAATCCGGCAGGTCAATTTGCAGTTATTGAAGATATCACTATTTCCGAGAATGACGAAACCTATACTACTAAAGACTTAATCATTGCAGATACCCAATAAATAATTACAGCAGGCTTTATATAAATTGATTGCTTCTTTTAAAGCAATCTTCTTCTAAGTTAGTTTGAAAAATTACTTTAAAGTTTGAATCTATTAAAAAATAAACTCCAAAAGAATTCAATAAATGAAAATTCTAAATTCAATACTCATTTTGTTATGCTTGTATAGCAATGTATTTTCCCAAAGCAAAAAAGATATCCGTGAAAATAAAATTAATACAGAAACTATATACAATACAAAAACAGCTGATGGCAAAGTGCTGAAAGATTCATATACTGTTTATGACAAGAATGGTAATGTAATTGAAAAAACCGAATACAATAAAGAAGGACTTATTAAAAATACTGAAAAAAGCACTTATAGTGTCAATAAAAATAAAATTGAAGAGTCAGTATTTGATGCTAATGGAAAACTTATTTCCAAAACTTCGTTTATTTACAATTCAAGTGACGAAAAAATTGGTGAAATTGACTATGATGGTAGCGGAAATATAATTAAACAATCATATACTACCTATGATTCAAAAGGTTTTAAAGTTGAGAAAAAGATTTTCGACGGTACAAAAAAACTGATAGCTATAAAAAAATATGTCTACTCAAAACGATAATAATTTTGTGACAGATGAATTCACAGCTATATTAACCGGCTTTGATCAAATATCACTAAATGAGATGGATAACGTTCAGTTAATGAACAGGACTGACACCAAATATGTTTTTAATATTACATTATTGCCAGATATATTAAAAAAGCTAGCATTTCATTATCGTGTACTCAACGTTAACGAAAACAATATAAGTAATTATAAAACTTTATATTACGATACTGATGACTTTTTGTTTTACAACCATCATCGTTGCGGAAAAGGGAATCGTTGTAAGGTCCGTTATAGAACTTATATTCAATCAAATCTTCACTTTTTTGAAGTAAAAAATAAAAACAATAAAGAAATTACAATTAAAAAAAGAATAAAACTTATTGGTGATTCTCCGCAGATTAATGATGAATCATTGGCATTTTATCAACATAATGCCATCATAAATGATGTAAATCTTGAACCAAAGTTGTGGGCGAACTACTCTCGTATTACTTTGGTTAACAAAACACAGGCTGAACGATTAACGCTTGATCTTAATCTTTTTTTCAATAATGATACACAATGTAAATATCTGAATAACATTGTTATAGCTGAACTCAAACAAGAACGAAGGATAAAATCAGCATTTACTGAGATTATGAAATCTTATGCTATTAAAACATTATCTATTAGCAAATACTGTCTGGGAGTCATCAATTTGTATCCGGATTTAAAACAAAATAACTTTAAACCAAAAATATTAACACTTAATAAAATTAGCCATGAAATTTACTAAAATTAGCATTTTCATTTTTATTATTTCCTTGTGTTGGATACCTTTTTCTTCAATTTATACACAGACTACAGATTTAACATCCGGAAATACAACAGAGCTAATTCAATCAGCAGGTGATAATAATGAAAGTAATGATGCAAAAGAACTGAAGAAAGAAAAGAAAAAGAATAACAAAGAACTCAAAATCACTGAGTCTTTCTATATTAATTTATTAATTGATATTGTTACAATATTAATAATCATTGGATTAATATATTTCAGAAACAGCAGGAACAAAGAACTTTTTTTTACTTATTTTATTTTTAATATTTCCATTTTTTTACTAACATTTTTACTCAATCAGGTCAAAATTTCAATGGGAGCTGCATTTGGACTTTTTGCTGTATTTTCAATGCTACGTTATAGAACAGAAGGAATCACTGTAAAAGATATGACATATCTGTTTATAGTAATTGCAATTGGACTGATAAGTGCTATTCAACTTGAATATTACGAATTAGGGATTATAAATGGTATTCTTATTTTAGCAACATTTCTACTTGATGGAAATATCTTGTTTAAACATGAATCCATTCGCCGTATTCAATATGAGAAAATTGAACTGATAAAAGATGAGAATTACAGTCAATTGATTGCAGATCTTAAAGCAAAAACAGGTTTAAATATTCACAGGGTCTCTATCAACAAAATGGATTTTTTGAAAGACACAGCTTCAATTAATGCTTATTATTATGCTACAAAAAAGAGTAATGTCATTACTGAAACTGAAAATTAATCCTAAAATAATTCTTTGCTAATGAGCAGATTTAATTTTATATTTTTAACTATCTGGTTGATTTCGTGTTCTTATACCATGTTTGCTCAGACAAATGATGCTCAAATATGGACAGAAGTAAAAATTGATCACAAATTAAACAGAAAATTCACTTCTTATCTGGATGCTGGACTTCGGTTTAGTGAAAATATTACAGAAACAGGTTTGGCCTATTCTGAAATAGGATTGGATTACAAAATCAATAAAAGCTGGGAACTTTCAGGTGGTTACCGTTATGCTTCAAAACGTAAAAACGAAGATTACTATTCTGTAAGGCATCGTTTTAACCTGGATTTAACCTTAAAAAAATCATATTATCTTTTCAATTTTCAGCTGAGAACACGCGCAGAAATGCAGTATAAAGATGTCTTTACTTCGGTTAACGGTTCAATTCCCGATTACCAATGGCGGAATAAATTACAGTTAAAGTATAATTTTACCAAAAAATTTAAGCCCTTTATTTACCTGGAATCATATACCTCATTTTCAGCTTCTACATACACTCAGTACTTAGATATTACGAAAATGAAATACTGTCTTGGAACTGAATATAAGATAAATAAACGCAATTCCATTGAATGCTATTATTTAATTCAGCAAGAATACCATCAAAAGAATCCATATAATTATTTTGTATACGGAATCACTTATAATTATTCATTTTAGTGAGCTCATTAATGAATTACCACAATTTTACCTGAGTATAAATGTTCTGGCCCATTGGATTCTTTAACTATAATTTTATAAACATAAACGCCATCCAATACATCATTTAATTTGCCGCTATTGTTATAAGTTCCATTCCATGGATCGCTAGATTCGCCATTCCAGTTTTTTGTTGAGTAAACCAGGTTTCCCCATCGATTATAAATATACATCTCAAATTTCCCTGCATCAACATTATAACCTTTTGGTGTAAAGACATCATTTACACCATCGCCATTAGGTGTAAATGAATTAGGAATATAAAAAGTAAAAATATCTCTAACTATGATTACTTTACTGAATGAATCTATGCAAGCATTGGTATCCATCACAATCAGCGTAACATTGTAATTTTTCACAGCATTATAGTCATGCGAAATATTTTGTGTTGTACCGAAAGCTGATGCATCATCAAAATTCCATAACCAGTTTATAATACTGCCTTGTGATAAATCTTGAAAATTAAAATGAAGAGCTTCACCTATATAAATCTGAAATTCAGGATCCACAGAAAAATTTGCCGAAGGGCCAGGCGTTTCTTTAACTTTAACTGTTGTTTTTGATGTACAGAAACTATCACTAACAGCTATATTGTAAATTCCCTGATGCAAGCCGGAAATTGAAGGGAAATCGCCACCATTGCTCCAAAGGTAAATATAATTTCCTTGCCCGCCACTGGCAATGACAGTTGCACTTCCATTCATTCTATCGCAGATTTCGTTTACAGAAGAAGTTATTAATGAAGGTCCGCTTTTTTGCAAAACAATAAATGAAGAATTGGCTTTACAACCATTTGTATCACTAACAATTACAGAATATGTACCACCGGCAGTAATTGAAACTAACCTTGTTGATGCATTATTTGACCATTGATAGGAAAAATATCCACTTCCTGCATTAAGTTGTACTGTATCTCCTGCACAAATATAATTAGGTCCACTGATTTGTGGGGGTGGAACCGTTATATCGACAACAGCTAAAGTATCTGATCCTGAACAGTTATTTTTAGTAACTTTAACAATATAGGTAGCAGCATTTGAAATAGTTATAGTCTGTGTTGTTGCTCCTGTTGACCATAAATAAGAAGAATAATTACTCCCAGCATTTAATACAGCTGTTGTAGCATGACATAAAAAAGGCTGTCCTGTTATTTGTGGCGCCAACAATGTATCCATCAATACCATAACAGAATCTTTAACTTTACATCCATTGGTATCAGTAACTGTAACTTTATAATTCCCCTGAAACAGATTAGTTGCTATTGACGTCGTTTGCGTAGGACTTGTATTCCAAGAATACAAAAACACTCCACTCCCACCACTTACCGTTGCTGTTGCACTTCCATCACCGACACCGCAATGATCTTTGCTTGAACTCATATTAATTATCGGAAGGGGTTTTACGGTAACTAATGAATACAAGGTATCAATATTATTAGGGCAAAAAGCATTACTTCCACTTTTAGTAACTATTACTGAATAAAATGTTGTAGTTGTTGGTTTAACTTTTACTGTAGAAAACGAAGATTGAGTAGTTAATGAAGGGTCATAAGGAGAAGAAGTC
Organism: Bacteroidales bacterium; assembly: GCA_049315385.1. GTDB lineage: Bacteria > Bacteroidota > Bacteroidia > Bacteroidales > JACABE01 > JACABE01. Next base: position 15,012 of record JBMOKG010000011.1, on the reverse strand, counting down.
CATGAATAAGTAGCACCGCCACTAGCAGTTATAACTGCTGAATCTCCTTTGCAAACCGACTGATCCGGAGTTATCGTAAACGTTGAACCTACCCCGACATTGGCTGCAATCACATAATCGCAAACATCACCATTAGTACCATCAATCATGAAAAAATAAACATTCCCAGGTATAAGTCCAACAGCTGTAATCTGACCATTAGTAGGACTTCCGGGATTCCAGCAATTAGAAACCGGCGTATAATTATAACAATTAGTTGTTGTATAAATCTGCATCTGGATACCATGATTATGTGCACAATTACTTACCCAAACATCAAAAACTGCAACACTTGAATCTGCAATAAATTTTAACCATGAATTGTTCTGTATTGTAGCACAAAAGACAGTCCCAAGCGGAGTATTGGTTTCATTGGCATGGTTTGTCGGACTCACCCAATAAGTATAAGTTGAACTGGTATTCCCGCAATATCCGTTTAAATTGCAAATCGGTGTAGCACTCTGACAAAAATCATTTGCAACCGGATTGGATGTACAGGGAGGTTGTGCTAAAACCAGTGAACCGTAAAATAGAAAAAAGAAAACTATAAGTATGCTTTTTTTCAACGGATTATAATATTATAAATAATTTACAATGATATTATTTTAAATAAAAAAAACTGTTACGAAATTTTTTAAAAATGTTATAAGATTTTGTTTTAGGTAGAGCTCTTAAATAATTGTAGTTTAGTTTATTTTAGAAGTCAATACAGTTTTAAATATGTTTTTTATAGGTGAAGTAATTATACACCAAATATACAGAATTTAATCTTAAATATCAGAAAAAAATAACGAATTTTGTAACAAATAATTTATAATCCGATTTAAAGTGAGTGTAGCAAATATAAGTCAGTTTGTCGAACTATTTTCCAAAAGCTTATCCGATCATAGTTTCGTGAGATTGGCTTTTAAAAACAAACGGAATAAAACATTAGATTTAAATACTGTAACCGTCAAAATAATTGAAGTTAAAGATGGTATTAAACTTTCTTTTGTCTATAGATATCCAACAAAAGATATTACTAAAAATTACAGTTTTGATGAAAGTACAGCCATCATCGATGGATTTTTGAAAAATGATTTTCTTCAGGCTGATTTATTTACGCTAACCGCTGATTATTACTTAACTATCCACAAAAACAACATTGCCAGTATCCGGCAGAAAACTTCCAGCATTAGCGAAATACCTCAGCCAACACATGATAAAGAAAAAAATCGAATGATAACGACTAAGAACAATATCTATTTAAAAGAACTTGGTATTACTGGCAACGATGGAGAAGTAAAAAAAAATATGCAGGATAAATACCGCCAGATCAATAAATATATTGAGATCATAGACGGAATTTTAAGAAATACACAAACAGCATCTACCTTCAATATTGTGGATATGGGAGCCGGTAAAGGTTATCTCACTTTTGCATTGTATGATTATTTGTACAATGTATTACATAAAACACCCAATGTAATCGGTGTGGAATTACGAAAAGAACTTGTTGAAAATTGCAATCTGATTTCACAACATGCTGATTTTCCCAATTTAAGTTTTAAAACAGGAACTATCAAAGATGTTGAAATTCCTGCAACGGACATGCTCATTGCATTACATGCCTGTGATACAGCAACCGATGATGCCATCTTCCGTGGTATACAATCGGATGCAAAAGTTATTGTATGTGCACCTTGTTGTCACAAACAATTGCGGAAACAAATGCATCCAACTGACGATTTAAGTTTAATAAGCCAGTTTGGCATCTTAAAAGAACGCCAGGCCGAGTTGCTTACAGATGCAATCCGCGCTTTATTAATGGAAGCTTATGGTTACAAAACCAATGTATTTGAATTTATTGCCACCGAACATACCCCAAAAAATGTACTGATAGTTGGTGTAAAACAAAAAAAATCAGAAACTCCAAATGAAGAGATTTTACATAAAATTCAAAATATCAAAAATATACATGGTATAGAATATCATTATCTTGAGAATTTATTGAAGAATTTGTAAAATAAGTTGAAAGACCTAAATTAGTAATTGAAATAAAAAGCATTGAGTTTCCTATTTTTTTAAAAATAAATATTTTGTAAAATCATTAATTTTTGTATCCATAAGACTTTAAATGAGGCTTTTGGTATTCTTATTATTACTAATTCCTTTATTTGTAACTGCACAAAAAACTGACAGTTTATATTATCTCGAGTTTATAATAAAGCAGAAAATCGAAAAAGAAATTGACTGGAGCCAAGAATATTTAAGAAAAGAATTTGAATTAAAAGGAAAAAGAATTAACTGAAACTAATAACACTCCCTGATTTCAGTCTTTTTATAAATTATTCGGAAAATATTAAAATTTAATTATTTTTGCAATACAATGATCGGATAATGGATTTAATTTCCATTAACAATCATGAATATTATATTAAGAGATACCGGAATTGTTTTCTCAGATTTCCGGTTATTTCACGAATACAAATACTTCGGACATCCTTTTTGGACTTCCGGCTAAAAAAAATTAAACATGACAGAACTAGGAATAGGATCGCGAGTTAAGCATCCTCAATTTGGCAAAGGCGTTGTTGTTCAACTTCGATCAGATGCCTATGAAATCACATTTATCGAAACAGGAACACGCCAGATTATGCGTGAATATGTTGGGCTGGAAATTATTGAAGCAGTTGAAACTCCTGACGATTTTCTTACCTACGAAAAAATGGAGAAAAGTATGATACGTGTACTCCGTCGCTTTAGCGATATACAGGAAACCGTACCCATGGGTGTTAAATGGACCAACGGAAGATTGGTAATGTATCCCGGCGATAACAGTCTTAAGGAAAAAGAAATTCCTATTGATGCTTTTTTCCATAAAATAGTAATGATACGTGACAGAGTAAGGGTATTGGAGCAAAAACTAAATTCCAGTAAGCTCAGCGATGAAGAAAAAGTTGAAATGCAACAATACATTACCAGAATATATGGTAGTCTTACTACTTTCAATGTGTTGTTCAAAAACAAAGAAGATTATTTCGTCGGAGATAAGGCTGTATAAACAAATTCTACTTAATTTTCAATAAAAGTGATGTCATGATAATTCAATGGATTTGATTGATGCAAATAATAAAACCGAACATAGATTTTTAAAAATTAATGAGATGAAAAAAATATACGGATGGATACTTATTATTTCTTGTTCATTTTTATTACTGAGTTTTACAACAAGCTTTTTTGTTATAATTCCCGGAATATTTAGCAAAAACCCATCTTTTTATTTATCACGAAATGAAATTATTTCTTTAATTGCTGGTTTTTTGATTGTCTTTACATTATTAATTCTCGGATTGATAAATGGTATTAAATACATAAAAAAAGAAAAGCCAATCACCACTATAGACTATCCCGAACAATTAGATATTCGTATGAACGGAAAGATTGTTTATACAGACTACAGAAATCTGATTTTGGGATTAAGTTTTAAAAAACCTGTCTATTTGTTGATAATTGGAATATTTCTATTGATAATGATTACAAACATTTTCAACCAGAACTCATCAGAATCTTATTCAGGAGTAAGATTATTTGTATTAATATTTATAGGAGTAGTTTTAATTACACCTATACTTACCCTTATCAGGATTAAAAAAGTATACGACACCCACACCGTTTTCAAGGAACATCTTAACTATCATCTAAGCAATGAATCCATTCATATTAAAGGTGAAAGCGTTGATGCTATTCAAAAATGGAATCATTTTTATAAAATAAAAGAAACTACGAATTTTTTTATGCTCTATTCTGGAAATATGGTGGCAACTTTACTTGATAAAAAAATGTTTAAAGCCAATGAAATTGATGAATTCAGACGTTTTATCAAATCCCTGAATGTGATTATTGATAAAAATTAAATAAATGAAAGGGAAACAGCCTAATCATATAACCTCCATTGAAATTATTATGATGGGAGAGTTGATTGTAAATTTGCCAGTTTTAATTATTTTTTTGTTGCCAGCTATTCTATTGTTTCAACTGGGAATCAATTGGAATGTGTCAATATGGATTGGAGTTATTATTGCTTGGTTTGCATGGCATAAACTCATAAAAATATGGAAACAATGGGCAATAAAAAAAAATGTTGAAAGAGAAAGATTATACCTTCTTGGGAAACTTGGTCTTATTAATTTTTTTAGATATACAATTTTTGATTCAGAAAAGAAAGAGATTGATTAAAACAAAAAACTATAATGGAAAAACCACACATTGCATTGAATAGCAGAAAAAAACGTTGGGTTATAGCTGTTTGTTTATTAATAATAAATGTTTTATTATTGAATTTCTTGGGCCAATTTTTCCCATATACAGGATTGGCAGCAATTCTCTTTATCCCTTTAATTTTTGCAATAACTTTATTAATTATCTGTTTTATTGTCCGCATTTCAAGAAACTTATCAAAATTACCTTTTATTTGTATTTGGACATTCACAGCTTTAACAACGACTTTTCTCATTTTATTGTCATACCCGCAGGAGTTTAGACCTAATGTGTTAAATCAAATAATTTATTCAATTTCAGCTATCAATAACATTGATAAGATACCAAAAAGTGACCTTGATTTACCATTTAAAGTTGATGACTTTAGTCGTTATGACTGTAAAACAATAGACTCTCAAGAAAGATATGTAGCTGCACTTTACAAATTCAGGTATCAAATTCCTTTAGACAGCACTTTTCATATTTATAGAGAAGATAAAAGAAACGCTATTTCAGGGGAACAATCTATTATTATAGATATTGATGATATTCCAAATAAATTGAATACAAAACATGAAAAACTTATTTGGCTTGTATTAAAAACCCTTTACAAATAATTGTAGAACAACATAAATTTAGATTTTAATCTCTGATTATAAATGAATTATGTAAGTTGATTATGAAGTTAATATAAAAGAATAATAAGAATGAAAACCCAACATCTCAAATTCTGGCCGTTTATTATACTATTTTTCGTTATCAGTTTCAGTGGAGTTTCTCAAAAGCAGACTGAAAAAGATGTCATCAGCACTAAAGTTATACAAAGAATGGGGAGCAGTAATGTCCAAAGTTTTGACCAGAGCTGGTGCTTTCAGCGTTTTGGTTTACAAGCTGATGGATCAACAGTTGCTGAACCTCAAAACCTACAAAACCCTGAAGTTAATGATACTAAATGGAGAAAACTTGATTTACCACACGATTGGGCCATTGAAGGACCTTTTAGAATAGAACTTGCAGGAGAAACCGGAAAATTACCCTACAAAGGAATCGGCTGGTATCGCAAACATTTCACATTACCTACAACTGATGAAGGAAGGCAGATTTTTATCGATTTCGATGGGGCAATGGCCAATGCTCAAATATGGCTGAACGGACATTATGTAGGAAGCTGGCCTTATGCATATAGTTCTTTTCGCATAGATTTAACTCCATATCTTAAATTTGGCAAGGAGAATGTGATTGCAGTCCGGTTGGATACTGAGAAATGGGATTCCCGCTGGTATCCCGGTGCTGGTATTTACCGCCATGTGTGGATGGTAAAAACAAATACTGTGCATGTAGGACATTGGGGAACGTTTATTACTACACCGCAGATCAGCGATGCTTCAGCATCTGTTAAAATGGATATTGTAATTGAAAATCAGGGAAAAGCGAATGAGAAAGTTACGGTTGAATCCTCAATATATGAACTGGATTTAAATAATAAACCCGGCGTAAAAGTAGCAGCATTCCAGCCTTCAACGATTACTATTGAAGCTGGTAAAAATAATAAAATAACCTCAACTACAACTATTTCAACTCCTAAAAGATGGGATATCAATTCGCCTAATCGTTATCTGGTAGTAAACAATATAATTGAAAATGGAAAGATTGTTGATACCTATAACTCTTCATTTGGTATTCGCAGTTTGGAATTTACAGCCAATAACGGTTTTTTACTGAATGGAAAAAGAGTAGAAATTCAAGGAACCTGCAATCATCATGATTTAGGAGCTTTAGGTGCGGCAATCAACACCTCAGCCTTACGCCGGCAATTGAGTATTTTAAAAGAAATGGGATGTAATTCATTAAGGACGTCTCACAATCCTCCTGCTCCTGAATTGCTGGAACTGGCAGATCAAATGGGATTTCTTGTTTGGGATGAAGCTTTTGATTGTTGGAAAACAGGCAAAAGAAAATGGGATTACAACAAACTCTACGATGAATGGCACGAAAAAGATCTGAAAGCATTGATTCACCGCGATCGCAATCATCCTTCTGTTTTTATCTGGTCCATCGGAAATGAAGTAATGGATCAGCAAAATATAGAGATGACTAAACATCTGGCAGATATCGTACGTTCAGAAGATATGAGTCGTCCGGTTTCCAATGGTTACAACGATCCCGACCGAAGTCGTGAAGTAGGTGCTGTTGTTGGCATAGATATAATGGGTGTGAACTATTTCTTTGATCAGCAACCCAAATGGGATGCTGATCCACGTTATGCAAATAAGCCAACTATTGGAAGCGAAACATCTTCCTGTGTTAGTTCCCGCGGTGAATATTTTTTCGGTAAAGATTATCAAAACTGGCAGATTTCCTCTTATGATTATGCAAAACCAGACTGGGGTTGTTCTCCGGATAACCAGTTCCGAACCAATGCCAGGTATCCGAATTTATTAGGAGAATATGTATGGACAGGATTTGATTATCTGGGTGAACCTACACCTTACACTTCCGATGAGACAAATTTGCTGAACTTCCGTAATGATCCCGGCAAAAAAACAGAGCTAGAAAAGAAACTGCAGGAAATGCGCAAAAATAACCCACCTTCCCGTAGCAGTTATTTTGGCATAGTTGATTTAGCCGGATTTCCAAAAGATCGTTTTTATCTGTATCAATCTCACTGGAGACCAGACTTCCCGATGGCGCATATTTTACCTCACTGGAACTGGAGCGAACGTTTGGATTCCATTGTTCCGGTTCATGTTTACACATCCGGTGATGAAGCTGAATTGTTTTTAAATGGCAAATCAATGGGTAGAAAAAAGAAGATTGCAGGACAGGATTTCCGTCTGATCTGGGACAACATTGTATATCAGGCTGGTGAATTAAAGGTAATAGTTTACAAAAACGGGATACAATGGGCAACTGATGTCGTGAAAACTACAGGAGCAGCCAGTAAATTATCATTAACTGCAGACAGAAACAGCATCATTGCAGATGGATCCGATTTGGCTTATATTACTGTAAAAGTGCAGGATATAAATGAGTTGACAGTTCCCCGTTTTCATCCGTTGATTAAATTTAGTATTGAAGGTGACGGAGAAATTGTAGCCACTGATAATGGCGATGCTACAAGCTTTATTCCATTCAAAAGTAAAGAAAGGCAAGCCTATAACGGTTTGGCATTGGTAATAGTGAAGGCTAAAAAAGGGAGCAAAGGCAGTTTTAAAGTAAATGCTGTTAGTGAAGGCCTGGTAAGTGGGGATGTAAATATAAAAGTAAAATAAGCATCTTGATATAAGCAATTGGGAAAAAATAATTTATAAACCGGCATGTAAAGTCCAAACCTCATAGGTTTGTTTTCAAATTTGTATATTTTCAAATTATAACTCTGACATATTTAAAAGTGATAAAAAAAATTATCTTCCTTTTGTTTTTTGTTTTTTCTCTTCAAGTATTTGCCCAGCAAAAAGTCTTGCTTACTGACTTTGGTGTGAAATCCAATAGCCTTGAAAATGCCTGCCCGGCAATCCGGAAAGCCATTGAAACTTGTCGCTTCTTGACAAATGCAACCTTGTTATTACCCGAAGGTCGTATTGACCTTTGGCCGGAAGGAGCTGAAAAACGTGAATTGTATATTTCGAATGCTACAGAAGATGATACTTTATCAAAACATAAAAATATTGGCTTTTTACTGGAAAGTTTTAAAAATTTTACGATAGAAGGAAAAAATACTTTGATTGTTTTACATGGAAAAATGACTGCTTTTGCCATTTTGAACTGTGAAAATATTAAAATTAAAAATATCAGCTTCGATTATGAAAGGCCAACGATGTCTGAAATTACAATCAAATCGGTATCAGCGCATCTTATAGAAACAGAAATACATCCCGATTCAAAATATAGTATTGATAACGGAATTATCAATTTTTATGGGGATGGATGGAAAACCAATGCTTATCATACAATTGTTTACAAACCCGAACTGACTATAATGAAATACAGCTCATTCAGCCCTTTTCTGAAAAGTAAAGCGGTAGAAACAAGCGCTTTTCATGTTAAGTTTGAAGGAGACTTTGCGAAAGAAGATTATCAGGCAGGAGATATTTTAACAATCCGTGATCCATATAGGGATAACTGTGGTGCTTTTATCAAAATGAGCAGGAATATTATAATGGAGAATATTAAAATGCATTATATGCATGGTTTGGGAATTGTATCCCAGTTTTCCGAAAATATATCCTTATTAAAAGTCTCCGTAGCACCGCGCGAACACTCAGGACGTATCATTGCTGCATTTGCTGATTGTTTTCATTTCTCTGGCTGCAAAGGCAAAATTCTCATCGACAGTTGTATTTGCTCCGGCTCTCATGACGATCCAGTAAATGTTCACGGAACTCATTTAAAAATCACTTCAATAGATGCATATAAAAAAATAAAAGTCAGATTTATGCATCATCAGACTTACGGATTCAAAGCATTTTTCGCCGGAGACAGCATTGCTTTTATCAATCCTCAGACACTTATGCCTATGGCATTTGCCAGACTAAAAACGGCAGATTTAATCAACAATCGGGATATGGAAATTGAAATAGAGGGTAGTCTTCCGGGGAATGTAAAAATTGGTGATTGTATTGAGAACATAAGCTGGACTCCGGAAGTAATCATCCGCAACAGCCTTTTTGAACGATGCAATACAAGAGGATTGTTGTTGACTACCCGCAGAAAAATACAGATTGAAAACAATATTTTTTACCGATTGGGAATGCATGCCATACTCATTGCTGATGATGCCTCTTCCTGGTTTGAATCTGGTGCGGTACAGAATGTTACAATACGAAACAATTCTTTTATTGAATGTGGATATAATTCAGCACCTGATAACTACATCATTGCAATAGCTCCCGAAAATCATGAACTGCATCAGGGAAATATGGTTCATAAAAACATCCGCATTGAAGGAAATACTTTTAAAATCTACGATCACCCCATTTTGACAGCACGTAGTACATCCAATTTAATTTTTAGCAATAACACAATCATAACGACAAAAAATTTTATGAAACCTCAGCAAGAAGTCAGGTCGGCTTTTTGTCTTACTGCCTGTGAAAAAGTCCGGATATTGAAAAATACATTTCCATTATTACAGCTGCCGGATATATCACTTGAAAAGATGGATTCAAAAGAAGTTAAAACAGAAATTAAATCAATCAAATATATAAACAATTAAAATACAATTAATATGAAACGAAAACTAGAATTTTTAATTTGCGGTATCTTACTGTTTATAGCGGTAAAATCCTATTCCCAGCCAAAAGTTGATCCTAAAGAGATTACTGAAAAAATGCAATGGTTTGCCGATGCCAAGTTGGGTATTTTTATCCATGCAGGTATTTATGCAGTAGATGGAATTGATGAATCCTGGAGTTTTCACAATAAAAAAATAAGCCATGCCAATTATATGAAACAATTGAAAGGCTTCACCCTTAAAAATTACAATCCTGCTTTCTGGGCTGATTTAATTCAGGAAAGCGGAGCCAGGTATTCTGTTATAACTACCAAACACCATGATGGAGTGGCCATGTATGATACAAAAATGAACAACCTCAGCATAGTAAAAGCTACACCAGCAAAAAGGGATATGATTAAACCATTTTTTGATGAATTGCGCAAACGTAATATTAAATGTGGTGCCTATTATTCCTTAATCGATTGGACTGATGCTGATTATCCCGGTTTTTTAAAAGACAGTTCCAAATATAAAATTGAAAATGATTATCCTAAATGGAACCGCTTTCGTAATTTTTTTCAGGGGCAAATTAAAGAAATCAGTCAAAATTTAAAACCGGATTTATGGTGGTTTGATGGTGACTGGGAATACAGTGCCGAAGAATGGGAAGCTCAGAAAGTACGCAAAATGATACTTACTGAGAATCCAAAAGCCATTATTAACGGACGTTTACAAGGTTATGGTGATTACGATACACCTGAACAAAATTTTCCAGTTTCCCGTCCAAAATTTAACTGGTGGGAATTATGCATGACCACCACTGAAGACTGGGGCTATCATCATGATACTATTTGGAAAACACCATATGAAGTAATTACTATTTTTGTGGATGCAGTATCAAACGGTGGCAATCTATTGCTTGATATGGGACCCATGGAAGATGGAACTATTCCTGAAAAACAGATTACTGTATTGAAAGAGCTGGGTGCCTGGAATAAAAAAAATGGAGAAGCCATTTTTAATACTATCGGAGGTATTCCTCAAGGACATTTTTATGGACCTACAACCTTGTCAAAAGACTCAAGCTGCCTTTACCTTTTTCTTCACGGAAATGTAAACGGAACCATCATGTTGAAAGGACTGATAAATAAAATTGAAGATATTACGGTAGTTGGAAACGGTACAAAAATTCCACATAAGGTTGTTGGAAAAATTTCATGGAGCCCTGTTCCGGGATTGGTTTACATTGATGTTCCCGGAAATGTGATGGATAAATACATAACAGTTTTGAAGGTAAAACTGGATAAACCTATCAAACTTTACAGAGGACAGGGCGGGTTGAATTAGGACATTGAAGTTGGAAAACAGAAAAATGTATTAAGTGTTAAGTGTTTAAGTGTATTAATATTCAGGTCTGATAATCTAAAATTTATGCACGATACAATCAAAAAAGTAATAAATTTATATTATTAACTAAGCCCTATGAGAAAACAGAACATCATATTTTGTATTTTGCTTCTTGTATGTAAAATAACATTTTCGCAAACAAAACATGACTTGCATTTCACGCAACTGGCAAATTCCTGGGATGAAGGTATTCCTTTAGGAAATGGAATGCTGGGTCAACTGGTATGGCAAAAAGGAATGCAACTCCGTTTTTCGCTAGACAGGGCCGATTTATGGGACTTACGTCCTATTGAAGAATTGAAAAAATTTGACTTCAAATGGGTTTGCGAACAATATGCAAAAAATCAATATGATACCGTTCAGGCGGTCGGAGATGCACCTTATGAAAAATATCCCGCACCTACTAAAATACCTGGAGCTGCATTGGAATTTGATATTTCCCGCTTCGGAAAAGTGAAATCAGTTGACCTCAATATTGACAAAGCATTATGTTTAGTACAATGGGAATCCGGGATGAAGTTAGCATGTTTTGTTCATGCCAGTTTGCCCATTGGATGGTTCAAATTTGAAAATGTGGATAAAAATTTTAAACCAGAATTAATTACACCTAAGTATTCCAAAGAAAACACAGATAATAAGCCATTTAACAGTGTAGATCCTCCCGGATTAGCATTACTTGGCTATCCTAAGGGTGAAAAAACGGAAACCGATTATGAAATAAATTATATTCAGGAAGGCTGGAATGGATTCAAATACAAAGTTGTAGTGAAATGGGTACAGACTGAAAACGGAATTTGTGGTTGCTGGAGCATTGCTTCTAACTATGGTAAAAGCAAAATTACGGAAGCAGAAAAAATTGTCAAACAATCTATCTCTAAAGGTTTTGATTATGAGCTTGAAACACATAAAAAATGGTGGAAAAACTATTGGGAAAAGTCAAACATTTCAATACCTGATCAGATTCTTGAAAAGCAATGGTATCTGGAGATGTATAAATTTGGATCTGCTTCAAGAGTTGGAGCACCTCCGATAACTTTACAAGCCATCTGGACCGCTGATAATGGAAGTTTACCACCATGGAAAGGAGATTTTCATAATGATCTGAATACCCAGTTAAGTTATTGGCCCTCTTATACTGGAAATCATCTTGCCGAAGAACAAGCCTTTACAGATTGGTTATGGTCTATCAGAGAAAAAAGCAAGGTATTCACCAGACGTTATTTCGGATGCAATGGATTGGCTATACCCGGTGTTTGTACATTGTCAGGTGAGGAAATGGGCGGATGGATACAATATTCATTGTCGCCAACCACTTCTGCCTGGCTGGCACATCATTTTTACATGCACTGGAAGTACAGTAAGGATACTCTATTTTTGAAAGAAAGAGCCTATCCTTTTTTAAAGGATGTTGCTATCATGCTGGAAGAACTTTCTGTTAAGGAAAATGGCAAAAGAAAACTGCCTTTATCTTCAAGTCCTGAAATTAATAACAACAGCATCAATGCCTGGTTTAAAGAAATGACCAACTACGACATTTCGCTGATAAGATGGGAACTGACAGCAACGGCAGAAATGGCGGATTATCTTGGATTAAAAACTGAAACTCAGCATTATCGAAATCTTTTAACTGAATTCCCAGAATTAAGTGTTTCAAAGGACTTAGGATTATTACTGGCTTCTGATTATCCATTACCGGCATCACATCGCCACTTCTCTCATTTGATGTCTATTTATCCGCTGGGTTTGCTTGATTTCTCTAAGGGGAAAAATGACAGTCTGATAATAGCTAATTCCTTGAATAATTTAGAGAAAATAGGTTCTTCCGAATGGTGTGGCTATTCTTTGGCATGGTTGGGCAGTTTATATGCCCGCGCCAAAGAAGGACAAAAAGCAGCAGATAGCCTTAATAAATTCGCCAGCTGCTATTGTTCACCCAATAGTTTCCATCTAAATGGAAATCAATGTAAAAAAGAATATAAACCATTTACTTTAGAAGGAAATTTTGCTTTTGCTGCTGCTATAATGGAAATGCTGATTCAAAGCCAGACAGATATTATTGAAATCTTCCCTGCCATACCTGAAGATTGGAAAAATCTTGCATTTGACAACTTAAGAACGCAGGGAGCATTTCTGGTAAGTACATCAATGAAAAACGGAATAATTTCAAAACTCACTGTATTAAGCGAGAAGGGTGGAAAACTTCGACTGAAGATACCCGGAAAAGCTTTGATTGAAAGAAACACCAAAGCCGGGGAAATTATTAACTTTGTCAAATAACAATAAACAATGAAGAAATTTGCCGCTATATTACTGTTTCTTTTTTCAACAACTCTTTACGCTCAAACCATAAAGAGTAATGCTGTCCTGATTTCAAAAGGTGAGTCTCTTGAATCTATTGTTGCCAAAGCAGCCAATGTTGTTCCCTCACCAAGGCAACTGCAATGGCAAAAAATGGAATTCATCGCTTTTATTCACTTTGGAACTAATACTTTCACCAACAGAGAATGGGGCGAAGGCAATGAACCGGAATCAGTATTTAATCCAACGGATTTTGATGCAAAACAAATTGTGAAGGTTTGTAAAGAAGCCGGAATTAAAATGCTGATTATTACAGCCAAGCATCATGATGGACTGTGCCTTTGGCAAACAGAATTTACAACTCATAGTATAAATAATTCACCCTGGAAAAACGGTAAGGGCGATGTTGTAAAAGAATTATCAGATGCCTGTAAAGCTGCCAATATTAAATTTGGAGTTTATTTATCACCATGGGATAGGCACGAAAAAACCTACGGCGATTCACCGGCTTACAATAATTATTTTAGAAACCAACTTAATGAACTTCTTACCAAATATGGAGAAATCAGTGAAGTCTGGTTTGATGGTGCCTGCGGAGAAGGGAAAAATGGGAAAAAACAAATTTATGATTGGGAATCCTATTATCAACTCATCAGAAAATTGCAGCCAAATTCGGTTATTTCTATCATGGGGCCCGATGCCAGATGGGTAGGAACTGAAGAAGGATATGGCAGAAATACAGAATGGAGTGTAGTCCCTGTTGAGCTGCTGAATCAGGATAAAATTGCAGAAAACTCTCAGCAGAAAGATGCTGTAAGTGGCTTTATCCCGGGAGATATGACAAAAGAAGATTTGGGAAGCAGGGATAAAATAAAAAATGCTTCTAAACTGGTCTGGTACCCTTCCGAAGTTGATGTCTCTATTCGTCCGGGCTGGTTTTACCATCAGAGTGAAGACAATAGCGTAAAAACACCTGAAAAACTATTTGATATTTATTTAAATTCTGTCGGTAAAAATAGCTTGCTGTTGCTCAATATTCCACCGGATAAAACCGGAAAAATAAATGCAGCGGATATTAAATCTTTAAAAGGTTTTAAACAATTAATTGACAATACTTTCTCAGATAATTTAGCCAAAGATGCCATTGTAAAAATAGATGGAAAAACAATGATGGATCAATCAAAATTAATTACGGATAATGATTATGATAGTTTTTGGATGGCTGATGAAAAAGATTCTACAGATGAAATAGTTCTTGAATTGAATCAAAAAATAATTTTCAATACGGCTGTCCTTCAGGAAAATATAAACATCGGGCAAAGAGTTGAGGCTTTTAAATTATATGTATGGAAAGACGAAAAATGGGAAGAAATTCAAAATGCTACTACGATAGGATATAAAAGGATTTTAAATTTCCCCATAGTTACAACCGATAAAATTAAACTTAAGATAGAAAAATCAAGGCTGAATCCAAGCTTGTCTTTCTTTGGCATTTACAAAATGCCACCTGAAATCAGGATTAATCCTGAAATAGGATGTTTTACCAAAGCATTGAAAGTCAGCATTGAATCTGAAGAAAATACCCGCATTTTTTATACTCTGAATGGGAAAGATCCGGATGAAAAATCTCAAATCTATACCATGCCTTTACTGATAAAGAATTCCTGTAATTTAAAAGTCATGGCTGTTTCTAAAGAAGGTAAAAAAAGCTTGTATAAAACTGCAAACTATACAAAAACCGATAAAGGTCTGATCTTACACACAGCTTACAGCCCTAAATATAGCGGTGGAGGAGATTTAGCCTTGCTGGATGG
>JBMOKG010000254.1:0-1640 GCA_049315385.1 Bacteroidales bacterium | reverse complement strand
TACTAAGAGAAACCATGCATAAAGGCAATTATACCAAAAATATGGATGTAAGCCAGCTTAATGCAGGTTTGTATTTTTACAATATAAGCATCAATGGTTCTAAAGTTTCTTCAGGGAAACTAACTATTTTAAATAAATAAAAAACTTTATACAAGTAAAACCTGTCTTAAGATGACAGGTTTTACTTATTTTTGTTCATAATATGAAGTGTCTAAAAAATTTACTATTTATATTTTTAATATTATTAGCGATAAATTCCAATGGACAGATTACTGGTAATAATCTAGTAAAAAACCCTTCTTTTGAAGAATACTATAGTTGTCCAATTAATACTGGTGAACTTTATAAATCAAAATATTGGTGGGGTTACAGTACAGATTATTATAATTCTTGTAGTTTATCAATGGGTGTTCCTTTTAGTCCAAGTGGTTTTCAATATGCAAATATAGGAAGTTCATATTCAGGAATTATTATTTATCAAAATTACAATTTAAATTTTTCAAATAGGAGAGAAACAATAAAAACTAAACTGATAAATACTTTAATTAAAAACAAAAGATATTGCACTTCACTTGCAATTAACCTTGCTGAAGTTTCATATAATCACAACTTTTATATACAGTTAGATTCTATTGGGATGTTATTTACACAAAATCAAGTGCAAGATTCTATTCTCCCTATTTGTAATAATTGTGCTCAAATAAAAAAAAATATTTCATTGCTTGATACTGTAAATTGGTTAAAAATAAATGGTAGTTTTATAGCAAATGGAGGAGAAGAATATTTAACTATTGGGAATTTTCAAGATATTATTCATTGGCCCTTTAGTGAACATGGCTTGATATATATATTCATCGATGATGTTTCGGTGTGCGAGTGTACCTATACTATCAACTTAGGACCCGATGCAAAGCTATGTGAGGGTGACAATATTATATTAAACTCCAACTTACCCAATGCCACTTATACCTGGCAGGACAGCAGCCATACGGCCACCTATGAGGTAAAACAGCCGGGTATTTACTGGGTAAGGGCTTATGTAGCAGAATATGATATTACGACTTACGATACCATTGTAATCAGTGCAGAAGATGAAAAAATATGCAATCCACCGCTGATAATACCTAATTTTATGAGTCCCAACGGAGATAATATGAATGATAATTTTCAGTTGGGAAATATAGGGTATTATAGTGTCAGCTTTCAGATATTCAACCGCTGGGGGAATCTCATCTACCAGCAAGATCACTATCAAAATGATTACAATGGCAATGGCTGTGCCAGCGGGGTTTATTATTATCTTATCATTGCAAAAAGCATACGGAATGGGATGGTAAAGGAGTATAAGGGGAGCGTGACGGTGTTTAGTGGAAAGTAAAAAGTAAAAAGTAAAAAGTGACAGAGGAGAAGAGGCGATGGACAGAAAGTGACTAAGAGACTAAGAGACTGAGCGTGAATTACGAATTACGAATTACGGGATGAAGGGAGTGAGGGACTGAGAGAGTGAGGGGGCGAAGATGAGACTGAGAGAGCGAAGATGAAAGATTTAAGATTTAAGATTTAAGATAAAAAATGGCTCAACACAGCAAAACAAAATATATCAATGCTTTAAGAACTAATTAAAAATAAGAAAAATGGGG
>JBMOKG010000253.1:0-1657 GCA_049315385.1 Bacteroidales bacterium | reverse complement strand
TTTTATAATTAATATTAATACCACTTCCTCTGTATCCAAAAAGCTTGAAATAATAAGTTGTATTGGCATTCATATTAAAATACCATACACTTTGCACACCATAATTCACATTTTTATCTTTTGCATTATCTGGATAAGTTGTACCATCCAAAGGATTTTGTATCTCATTAAACCCAACTGTACTCATGCGAATTAAATAATGTTCCGGAACTAAAGTTCCAGTGGCATCTACCCATTGCAGTTTAAAATTTTTAGCACTAAAATTAGCCGGATAATTACTTGGTTCTACTGAAGTACCGACACTACCACCTCCCCAAATTTGATTTACATATTCAGGATGATCAATATACGGATTACGGTTATGTTGAATACTATATACTGCATTGTTGCGATCAATTTCTTTTTGGCTTACAGGATCAAGATTATTCCATTCAATCAACATATTTTTAGCCCATACTGTGAAAGCAGGGAAGGTTGAGTTATCTAACATATCTGTAACCCATTCTGAAATTACATTTTCATATCGGGTTACCATATAAAAATAATTTCTCGCAAAATCTCCCTTAAAGCTGTCAATAGGTTCAAAAACAGTACCAGTGTAGCCAGGAAAAACGTTTGGTCCTAATTTACTGCCATTTTGCGATGTCCATGTAGGAGTATTAACCTTTCCATAAGGAAAATTACTACGCTCTCCATTTACTTTCCCATCCGTAGGTACTAAGTGAAACAAATCCGTGAACATTGGAGGATCTTGATTAAACCAACTTTTAGGAAATGAGTGTTCTCTGTTATAGCAACCACCATTGGCTGGACCTTCTCCTAAATAATTACCACACTGATGAGTAATAAAAGTATATTCGTAAGGA
This sequence comes from Bacteroidales bacterium, assembly GCA_049315385.1. Taxonomy (GTDB): domain Bacteria; phylum Bacteroidota; class Bacteroidia; order Bacteroidales; family JACABE01; genus JACABE01. The sequence continues at coordinate 791 of JBMOKG010000253.1, read as the reverse complement.
GGTGTACCTCCTGGTATATCAGAATACATATCCCACACCTTTCCATTAGTTTTTTTATCAGTAGTTTGAAAATCTGTCCATAATTGAGTATAGCTTCTTTCTATATGCCCTTTAATAATATTGTACAATTGTGTTTTAAGTGTTGCTCCAGTACCAGTTGCTGAATTATAATATCCTGATGGTATTTGTGCACTTGCAGTAAAATAAGAAAAAGTAATTACTGTTAATCCAAAGAAGGCTAGTAATAAAAATTGTTTTAATTGTTTTAGTTTTATCACGCTTTAGTATTCGTTTAAATAGTATAATAAATTTTATTTAAAAAGATTTTAGAGCAAATTAAAGTGTGATCAAGTATGTTGTAATATATTTATTAACAACAACTTGCAAAACTTTTTCAGGCTCATTATTTTTAATAACTTATGTATATTTTTTTCGAAAATTAATAGACAAAAGTGTAACAAAGATAAGAATAAAAAAACACCGCAAACAAAATTAAGATTATTTTTTTATTAAATGTAGCAGCATTTTTAAATAAACTTTTGAAACTGAAATTGAATTGAGATTTTTCACTTCTTTACCAATTTCCATGTAAATTCGATGGGATATTATAATAGGATTCCTACCTATACTGTCAATAACAAGTATATTTAATTGGGTTTTTATGGGATTTCTCTCTATGCTTTAATAACATGTATATCCAATGGGATTGTAGAGTGAGATTCCTCCCTAGACTTTAATTATACTAAACCGCTAACAAGTAGCTGAATTAATCCAATTGAAATTGCACATTG
>JBMOKG010000147.1:0-7257 GCA_049315385.1 Bacteroidales bacterium | reverse complement strand
ATAATTAATAATATGCCAATAATTATATAATTATAAATCAATACATTAACCATAAAGCAATCAACAAACTATTGTTTTATTCTTATTATTTAATAAATTCCTTGTTTTCAAGTAATTCTATAATTCTATCAAGCCTTTTCATTAATGGATCAGTAGGAATGTACTTGTTTCCATTATCTTTTACTATTATTGTATCAGTTTCATTATATTTATTTTCAATCTCAAATAGTTCAAATATATTAACATTTAATATGTTAGCTAATTTTATAGAGAAAGATAATTTAGGATCACCAGTACGCAAAACTGTTTCTAGGTTTTGAACACTACAACCAATTTCAGAAGCCAACCATTTACGACTGCTACTTTTTTTTAGTAGTATAGCATCTATTTTACTCAATAATGATAAGCGTTTCATAATATGAACATTTAATTGTTAATAAAATAAATAATAAAAACATTGTTTATATAATATAATTATTGTAATATTGCAATCCAATAATTTTATCGCAATTAAACAAATATATTATTAACCAACAAAAGTAATACAAAATGAACGAATTAAATAAAATTTTTAATGACTGGTTAAATAACTTAACCGTAGTTAATTATCCTAATGTAAGAGGACGTATAATAAAAGAGTGTTTAATTACTCCTTATATTTTTTTACATTGGAAAAAAGGAATTACTACTATTCCTTATATATATGCTGATAAGCTTAATAGTATAGCTGGAAAAAATATTTTCATTGTTCCAACCGATAAAAACATTGTTCAACTATGAAACCTTTAACAGCATTAGAAGCATTAAAAATAATTGATTCTTTTGAGCAATCAGATATAGTTCAAACTACTGATGAAAATTTAAAATTAAAAGAACAATTAAAAAACTTTATCCTACAAATACATATTGAAGATAAAAACACTAAAGAAGTAAAAATATGTATGTCAGGAAATGACTACAAAGAATTTATAAGATTTAAAACTTTTTGCAAATTTTTAGAAACAGAAATATGAAAATGTTAGTTGCTTGTGAGTATAGTGCTACAATAAGAGAAGCATTTAAAAATAAAGGTTGGGATTCATGGTCCTGTGACATATTAGATACTGATATTCCCGGACAACACTATAAAGGAGATATATTTGAATTTTTAAAAATTCAAAATGATTTTGATTTAATGATTGCACATCCACCTTGTACTTATTTATCTTTTGCAGGGAAAAGAACATGGTTAAAACCTGGTTATGTAAAACATAGAATTAAGGCAGCTGAATTTTTTATTAATTTATTTGAAGTTGATATAAAACATATTTGCATTGAAAATCCTTCAGGAATAATGACAAATATTTTTAGAGCTGCAGATCAAGAAATTCATCCTTATTATTTTGGAGAACCCGAATTAAAGAGAACTCAATTATGGTTAAAAAATTTACCTCCATTAATTTATAATTTATCAAACGATTTATTTAATCAAAAAACAGCATCAGAAAAGCCTGAACCTTCATTAATATATATGTCTAAACAAGGCAAAATAAAAAGGGAATATTTTACTTATTGCAAAAATTCACATGAAAGAAGTAAAACATTTCAATCAATAGCTAATGCAATGGCAGATCAATGGACTGAATATTTTATTAACCTTAATAATTAAACCAATGCAACCAAACATTTTAAATTTTAATACAAACTGGAATAATAAACTTCAATGTAATTATTTCACATCTATAAGACTTCATAATAAAAACAGATTTGAAGGATTAAAAGTAATGATACAACTTAAAAATGAGTGTATTCATACAGAAACAATTGTAAAAATTGAAAACTGTACATTGTCGCAAATTGGAGATCGTACAGCTTATTTAGATACTGGTTACAATCGTGATGGTTTTGTTTCAATATTTCATACTATGTATAAAAATAAAAATATTGATTGGGATAAACAAATACTAGATGTACTAATGATAAAACGTGATAAAGATGAGTGAACACACCATAAAACAAAAATTCAATCATTACAAATCTTTTACAGAAAAAAGTTTTAATGAACTTGAAAGCTATTATACTTGGAAGTTTAAAAGCAATCCAGATGCTACGCAATATAAAGATTATATTTTATTTAATCAATTACAAGTATTATATAAGAATATGATTGATAACTATATAGAACTAGACAAATGTAAACAGGATAAAATATTAAATGCTATAGACGAAAAAAACAAAGCTATTACAGAACTTCATAATTTATTGCAAATAATTTTTGTAAATAATGGTTCAGCTGAATTTTTAAACATAGTAAATATTTTAAAAGATCCTGCAAAAATAGAATCTATTAACGCTGTTTTTTCTGCTTATCAAAAACTAAGATCAGAACGTAATTTTCAATTTTAAAATATATGACTACAGACGAATTAAACTTAAAATTTGCAAAAGCTAAAACAGTAGAAGAAAAATATATTATTCTTCCTGAAGTATGCAAAATAATAAATACACTAGATACAGCATTACAAACATATTATGTTAGTACATTATCATCATTGCAGAGCCTACCAAAGCAAGTATTTAAAGACTGTATTAAAAATATAAGAGAAAACACAGTTACTACTACAAATACTGAAATAAACCGTAATGCTCCCGGTGTAGATTTATTAGAAACCTTTATTACCAATAATTACGAAATGAGAAATAATATTATAAGCAATCGTTTTGAGTGCAAAACAAAAGAAGATATACTATTTTCAGAAATGAACGAATTTAATATATTAAGAAATCTAAGAAAAAATCATTTTAAAATTAAGCTTCAGGAACTTATTGAAACCTTAAAAAGTGATTTTACACCTCCTTACAATCCTTTTAAAGAATATTTTGAGGAATTGGATACTACAGATGAAACTGATTATATAAAGCAGCTTACTAGCTTTATTACATTGCATGATGAAACTGAAAGGGAATTTTTTGAACTTATGTTTCAAAAAGCTTTAGTAAGATCTATAGCCTGTAGTTTAGGACTAGGATTTAACAAACAATCTTTTATTTTGGTAGGCGAAGGAAACAAAAACCAAAACATGGGTAAAACTAGTTTTATCCGTTTTCTTTGTCCTGAAAAATTACTGGATTACTATACAGAGGAACTAACACTAGATAAGGATGGATTTATTGCATTAGCAGAAAATATTATTATAAATCTAGATGAATTATCAACACTTCAAAAAGCTGAGATAAATCAACTAAAAACCTACATGAGTAAAGATATTATTAAAGTTCGTTTACCTTATGAACGTAGAGCAGTAACTATAAAGAGGAGAGCCAATTTTTGGGGATCTACAAACGAAGCTAAATTTCTTACAGATTTAACCGGGAATGTTCGCTGGCTAGCTTTTAAGATAGTAAATATAAATTTCGACTACAGCAAAAAAATTGATATTAATCTAGTATGGGCACAAGCTTACAGGCTGTTATTAACTGAAAAATATAACTATCAACTAACTGTAAATGAAATTAAAATAAACGAAAAGCGAAACGATGATTTTATGAGTTTACCAGCTGAAATGGAATTAATACAAAAATATTTTACTCCTAGCAATGCAGATCAGGAACATAATTATTTTTTGCAAACAAATGATTTTGTAAAAGTATTAAGTAAAATTACAGAGCATACAGGTAAATTTAATATAAATCAGGTAGGACGAGCATTAAGAAAATTAGGATTTGAAATATCACAAAAACAAATAGCTACTAAAGGTTTTCAGTTGAAAGGATACTACATTACATTAAATGAAACTTCAATAGAAAATTATTTAATTGATTATAAAATAATTAGTAATGATATACCATATTAAATTTAACGTTTTGCGTATAAGAGAAGGCTACGAAGCAGAGCCTTTAGCGTTGGGTAGCTTTCTTTTATACGCTGTTATAAGCCGTACTTTATCAACCAATTAATAAATAAACAATGTCAGAAATAAAATACCAAAGATTAGATATAGCAGCTTCAATTTTTACTTTGCCTTGCACCGAAAAAGAATTAATGAAGCGTGATTTATGCAAAAACAAAAGCCTTGAAAGTGTGCAAAGAATAATAATGAGGCTCGAAAATGATGGAGCAATTTATTACAAAGCAGAAGTAATGCACGTAAAAAGAGAATGGGCAAAGAAAAATTTAACAGAATACGAATTTGACTTTAGGTCAGAAAAGCAAAAATACATTGATGGTCTTACTCCGTTTGCTCGTCAGGTGTATGGCTTATAACAATAAGTATTGTAGCAGTTTCTTCAATTGCTACAATACTTAGTTAAATTTAGTATATAATTATAAACCAATAAATTTAAAAAACAATAATATGAAACAACAATTAAAAAAACTAGAGTGCTTTATTTTTGGGCATACTTATAAATATTTTTCTACTTTTACCAATCGAAGTACCTGGAACAACTCCGGGCAACGTTTTTGCACTAATTGTGGAAAGCTACAAGTTAAAACCAAACTAACAGTAAGAGAAAAATTATTAACCCTTTTAAATAAATAATCACATGAAAAAACAAATTTTATTATTATGCTTTGTAATACTATGTATTACTGCATACAGTCAGGACACTACTAAAACAGTTAAACCAAATGAAAAAGAAATTGAATTCTTTGGAGTTTCTTTATTTAATCGACAAAATTTAGATGATAAAAAAGTAATTCAAGGTATTAATTTAATGTATGAAGATTATTTTGATAGTATTAATCAAAGTGGAATTATTTCTATTAATGCTACAAATGTTAATATTCAGAGTTTATATATTGGTTATCGTTGGTATTTAGGTAAAAGATATATTAAATTTTTCTATGAAGGAGGAATGAATTTTATAAATTACTATAATAAATTTAATATTGGGATATGTGGTAAAGTTGGTATTAATTTAGGTAATTTACGTAGTTTTAATACTGATTTGTATTTTGATTATAATGTAGTTACCAATGCTTATAATTTTTATGAAGTTGGTTTATCTTTTAAAATTAAAAATTTTTTAAAGAAATAATACAATCTGGCATATTCTTTGCTATATTTGCAGCGTAGATTCGCCAAAAGATACAAAACTTAAATATACAGAATACTGGTGTCGGGAGTAATCCCAAACGTTTGGCGACGTTCTACAGGCATCAGTATTTCTGTTTTAATAAGTTTAAACCATGAGAACAAATTTAAAAGATGTACCAGCAGACGAAATCAAACAAAAATTGTTAGATTTTAATTTCGATGATATTATTCATAATATTACCGATCTGCAAGAAACTACTGAATTAATAATTAATCTTAGCAGTCAGGAGAACGAAGTTAAAGAGGAATGTATGCGTCACCTCTCCGAAACATTGTATTTTATCAATCGTTTTGCTAAAATGAACAGAGAACTATTATACGTTCAATAATTCATTTTTAAAGTTTTTCACTAAGCCTGTAGTAATTCTACAGGCTTTTTTTATGCTCAATAGCTTAATTACTTAGGTAAGTAACATTATTTTGAATAATGTTACTTGTTTTAAGGCAAGTAACAAAATATAAAAAAACGTAATTAATTGATATTAAATAATATAATTAAAATGTATTTTTAGTAAAATATATATCAAAAATAATGTTACTTTGTTACTTTGTTACTTACCATGTATTATAATGCCTATAAATAAAGAAAAACAGAAAAGTAACATTTTTTTTAAAAGAAAGTAACATTATTAAAAACAAGTAACAAAGTAACTAAGTAACTACTTTTTGTACAAAAAAAACACAGAAATTTTTTTTTCTAAAAAAAAAACAATCAATCATTGTTTTATCAATATATTATATTTGTAACTTTGTACTCTAAATATTATTTATATGATTCAGAAATATAGAATTTTTATTAAGTGTAAAGATATTGAAGTACTTGAAGGAGTAACACAAAAAACAGCCTTAAATATTATAAGAGAAATCTGTTTAAAACAACAAACTCATAAGCCTACACTTAAAGATTATGCTATTTACAACCGAATAGAAGAAGCATATCTTATAGAAAAAATGCTATTGCAAAACCTTATACAATAATCCAACTTTTTTAATACAATTTTAATACTTTTTTTCTATAGTTTTTTATTGTAGAAATATACAGTAGTTTACTGAAACACACAGTAAACAATCTTTATATTTATAAAAACAATGTTTTCTTGTATTACTTTTACAGCCTGAAATAATTTTTTATATGGCTGCAAGTTCAAAAAGTAAACCGTTTTTATATGTTGCATTATTTGGAATAGGATATTTCTTATTTGGATATGCACGTACTGCATTAACTACCATTAATTTAAAACCAATACTTAAAGAAATCAGATTTAAGTTAGTTGATGTTTTTACATCAAAACTTCAGATTGATCTGCAAATGTTCAACGGAGAAACCAATGCAGTAACATTTGAAAACATTACAGCTGATGTATTTTTTAATAATATTAATGTAGGAGTAATTACATATAATATTAATCAAACATTACAACCTAATACTTATTCAGCTTTAAATGTAGAAGTACTTATTAATAATCTTACAGCAGCTCCTAATTTGTTCCAGCAACTAAAAGCATTATTAACCGGACAAACAACTACAGCCAATTTAAAAATAGTAGGTAAGATTACAGTTAATGGTAAACGATTTCCTTTAAATTTTGAAAGTGATTATACTTTTAATAAAAATTCATCTTCTGCAAATGCTGTAAATTTTGATGTATCAGGATTAAGAAAAACTAAACTTTTTTAAATGCAAACAGTAAGCAATCCAATAGGTATAAGAAATACATTGTATATGAATGGCAATACTTCAGATATTGTTAATTCAATACTGTATGCTGATGCTAAGGATAAGTCAGATGTTTCTGTACTGGCTGCAAAACTTAAAGGTAATACCGATTTAGAAAGCTGTCAAAACATATGGAATTATATTAAAAAAAATATAGTTTATCGGACAGATCCTCCCGGAAATCAATTTATAAAATCTCCATCAAAACTGTACTTCGATAAAATTGGAGATTGTAAATCGTTCAGTATTTTTTATGCTTCATTACTCAAAGCTTTAAATATACAATACAAATATCGTTTCGCTTCATATAGCAACGATTCTAAAGAATTTACACACGTTTACGTAATTGCAAAAAACAGCATTATTTGTGATGCTGTAATGAGTTCATTCAATAAGGAACAAAATTATAAATTTAAAAAAGACTTTGAAATGACAAAAATATCTTATATGTCTGGAATAGGA
>JBMOKG010000146.1:0-7257 GCA_049315385.1 Bacteroidales bacterium | reverse complement strand
TCCATACCAATCGCTGCACCATTCCCAAACATTGCCATGCATATCGTGCAAACCGTAAATATTTGCTGGGTATGTGCCTACCGCTTGGGTTGTAGCAGGATAAGTTGTAATGGTGTTGGTGCAAGTATTGTATGGATATTGCCATTTGTAATTAGCTTGTGTGTTACTTAAACAAGCTCCTGTATAAAAAGGTGTGGTGGTATTGCCACGGCAGGCATATTCCCACTGTGCTTCGGTTGGTAAAGTTCCACCTGCATAAATTGCAAATTCGCTTGCTCCATACCATGTTACATTTATTACAGGATGGTTTTCGTAACCAGCAACAGGAATCCATTGAGAGCCAGTGTAATGCAAACCCCAGTCGTAAAGGCCACTACTGGAATAAATCAAGGTTTCTGAAGAATATGCACCTGCTGAATATATCCCGTTGCTGCCTATACTTTTGGCATTCAAAAATGCTGCATATTGGGTATTGGTAATTTGGAATTTGCTCATAAGGAACGCACTTAGTGTTACCTGATATTCTTCTTCATCACTTCCACGGCTTACCTCTGTGATTGGGCTGCCCATAGTAAAAGTGCCGGCTGGGATTAAACTTGTGGGAATGAGATTAGTAGTAAAACTAATTTGATTTCCATAAGCTGTACCTACGCTATTGGTAGCATAGGCTCTTGCATAATACGCTGTAATAGCTGCTAATCCAGTAATGTTTGCAGTAAACATGCCATTTCCATTTCCATTAGCTACAGTGCTGTTTGCCGTTGTAGGGTTGGTAGTTGTGGCATAGCATACTCCTCTGGCTGTTACGGCAGCTCCACCATCAGCAGTCACATTTCCACCAGTTGTGGCTGTGGTAGATGTTATTACAGATGCTGCCGTAGTGGTAACTGTGGGTAATGATGCAATAAAAGTAAAAGTAATGGTTTTACTGCCGGTTGGTACATCGTTTACAATAGCAGTTAAACTACCTGCATACCCTGTAAAACGAATGTTGTCACCTGTAGTGTAATTCATAGTCACCGTTGATTTTGTGCTTTTTAGGTTACTACTAACAACTTCTTGTTTTTCATTTCCAATATATTTAATTTTTGTTTCGAGGGTTGTAGCGTTTTGGCTTATTAATTTTACTGTGTAAAAATAGCCTTCTCCTCTAATATTAATAAAATACACACCTTCTTTTAAACCTGTTAACTGATACTTATGAGTACCATATATAAGTTTACCCTTGGATTGCAATATTACTTTACCGGCAATATCATAAATGCTTATTGTTGTATTGCCCGCTTGTTTGGCATAAAATGAAATTTCAGTTTGCCCTTGCATTGGGTTAGGGAAAACCTGAAGATTTTCATCATTTTCACCTAATTCGTTAATCCCATTACTAAGTATCAACTGTAAAACATCACCGAAATCCCATTTTACAGTTGCCGTATGAGTAAGGTTTTCAACTTTTACACTGTCTACTGTAGATGCAGCTGCTATTGCAGCAAAACTAATCGTATAGGTTTGTGAGTAAATTTTTGCTGTGGCAAATATCGCTAAAAATAAAAAGCTTAATCTTTTCATCTGTTTATTGTTTTTATTTGCTGTTAATTTATTTCCAATGAAAGCTAACGTACAAATGTTGGATAAGTAAAAAACATAATTTAATGATTTTAAAAACTTTATGCTTTGTAATTCTTATACTAGCAATTAATATTAAAAAATCCAGATGTATCTTTTCTTAAGCAATTCTCTGATAATTGAATAATCGTAACGTTGGTCTGTTTTTTTTAGCACAGATATAACTGATATATATTCTGTGTCTTAGAAAAGTTTAAAAATGAATGTTTAGAATCCACCTTATTACTAATTCAATTGTATTATTTTATTTATATCATTTATCTTTAGTTCACAACTTGTTGAGAGATAATAATTGTTTATTGTTGAATACTGTATAGCTTTTAAAATGTTAATAACTGATAATTCTTTTTTTGCAAGAAAGCCAAAAGCTCCTACACTAAAAACAACAGCAATTGTTCTAAAATCCTCAAAAGTGCTGGTTACAATTACTTTAATAGATGGATTTCTCACTAAAATTTTTTTTATCCCTTCTATATCGTTTAACTTATTGGTTTGTAAATTGTAAAATACAATGTGTGGTGACTTTTTTTTAAGCTTTTCTATTAAATCATTTGAATTATGATATTCTCCATAGATTTCAATGAAAGGAATTCTTTTCAATAAAATCTTCATGGTTTCTCTGGATGATAAATCATTATCACAAAAAGCTACTTTTATTGTTAACATTGCCAAAAATTAAATAAATTATTGTCTGTAGATAGATTAGCATGTAAAAATTAATGTTAAAATTAAAATCCACCATAAACATAATAAGTTAATGAAAACATTTACTTTTCAACCTTATGTCTTATTGACTTTAATAACCATAATTTCCATTTCTAATCTATATTTCAACTTATTTTTTTACATTATTTCACTAAAACTTTTTCTGAATAAACATTTTTAGCTGTAACAACTCTTACAAAATAGTATCCTGTAGCATTTTCTTTCATATCAATAGTAATCTTTAATCCATTGGCAAAGGTTTTAATGAGTTTTCCCAAAGTATTGTAAATGGCAATTTCATGAATTGTTTCATTGCTATTGATATAAATAGTATTATCGTATAAGTAAATGCTTGTATTTAGTATAGTATTATTTGAAATTCTCAATGGTGATAATTCAAACAGCAATTGGAAGCGCATAGGGTTGTCTGTGGTACTAGCTGAAAAAGTATAATCTGCATTTTGATTCAAATCGGTAATACTGTTGATTGCTAAGTCTTTCAAATAAATATAGGTTGGAGTAGTAGAGCTGTTTAATTCACTGGCATGTAAGGTATAGTTTCCGCTAACCCCTGATTTAAAGCCAACTGGTATAATATTATTTTGAGCAATAGTAGTCAGGTAATTAATACTCCAGTTTTTATTCATTTTTGTTGAGTATAAACTGGGAGCTGTAAGATCTATGCTGAACATCTTGGGAGCACCGCCAAGGTCGTCAGCATTGCCAAATTTTACAATGATTTCATCACTGTAAGAATTTGTAGTACCAGTAACCGTTAAGCGAACCCTATCAAAAGCAGAAGAAGAAGATTTCAGGAATGCCTGTGAAGAATGGGATCTTACAGCATTGGTCATACCTAGCGTACCGGTATTGATTGCTTTAACCCAAAATCCCTGTGACAATGGGATATCAGCAGTAACATCATTGGTACCTGTTCCAGTGCCAGCATTTGAAATATAGGTTCCGTAATTACCGAGGCCGGCATTCCATATCCACATAGCATTTTCTCCACCACCAGCATCGTCTAAATCAGTTCTTGTCCATCCACCTGCTGCATCCCAGTTAATAGAAGAAGGATAAGGATTTGCAACAAAGTTCCATCCACCGTATGTTCCTGCAGTAAAGCTGAGCGGGATATTTATATTTCCCTGATTAAGTGCACCGGCAAAAGTTTTTGTTATCGCACTTGGGTATGAAACAGCATAACCTTTACCAGGAACAAAATTACTTCCACCATTTTCGCTTGCAAAACTGCCATCAGAGTATCCTATCCAGTTAGCTGTAGCTTCGTTCCATAAGTAGAAACCATCCAGCTGATTAAAATCAGGCGATATACTTTGTGCTGCCACAGGAGAAGCCAACATGTGGAATTCGTCTGTATTTGTATGAGGAATAAAACGTTCAACACTTGCATTAATTGCAGCTGTTGTGTGTAATAATGATCCTGAACCAGCATTACTTGATTTAATTTGTAAACCAGTAGTTCCTGCGTTATTAGTGATAGTTCCGTTTACACTTAATGCTTTGCCGGCGTCTATGATTAAAACAGCACCTGCGTTAATCGTTAAATTATTGCATATAGAAGGTGCAGAAGTAATAGGCGTTGTAATATGAGGTTGATTTATAGCTGATGAAGGAATAATTACATTCGTACTAGTACCAGGAACATTATTATCACTCCAATTTCCAGCAACTGACCAATCTATACTTATAGCGCCTGTCCATAAACCAGGTGTTGGAACTGTTGTAGTTGTAAAATCGCCAATTGCTGACCATTCGCTGCTTCCTCCACCTGTACAAATTGCTTTTACTTTGTACTGATAAGATGTTGCTTGATTAAGTCCTGAGATTGTAATAGAATTTGAAGTAATACCTGTTTCTGTTGATATACCTGTAAAGTTATATGGAGCAACCCCATATTCAATTTCAAATCCGTATGCAAAACCAATCCATCCAATTTTTGCTGAAGTTGGTGTTATTGTTATAGTATTCAATGAAGTTGGAACATCCTGGATATTTATAGTTGCGATTGAAGAGAAAGCATCAGTACATGTATTGTTTTGAACATAAGCTCTGAAATAAGTAGTTGCTGATAAAAAACCAATTTCAGCACCACTCAATGTAGTAGTATTATTAGTATAATCTATAGGAGTTGTAAAGGCAATATCAGCTGATTTTTGCCATTTTACAACACTACCTACGTTTCCGCTTAAGGTAATATCAGAAGGAAGGCTGTTTTGACAAACAGCCTGAGAACCATTTGCAGTTCCTCCTACGGCTAAATCTGTTTTTGTTTTATTCACGGCCATTGTATCATTCGCGGTATTTACATCCCCCACAACGTTGGTTGAAGCAATAAATGTGTAAATACCAGCTGCTGTCATATCTAGGGTTGAACTCATGTCAACATTCAAAGTGGTATTCGGTGCTAAAGTACCGGTATTAATAGTCCTCGTTAAATTTGTAATTGCAGCTCCTGTAATATCGGTAGTTACAGTAAGTGGGTTAACAGAAAAGTCGATAGTAGTTGAAGCGTTATTTTTAACAGTAACTGTTACCGTTTCTGCATTTGAATAACAACCATTTATATTATCTGGTGACAATAAAGCAGTTGCAGTTATATCCAATGTGCTAACCAATTCGAATTCATCAGCACCAATATCTGTTGAAGTTCCAGTTCCAATGTAAGCAGTTTCCCCCCATCGGATATCTCCATCAAAATCGGTAGTAATAGCAGGAGATGTAATTTTTTGGCCACGACTTTCAGCCTGAGTACTAATATTGAAATCTATATGAAGATTATAAGGCAAAAAGGCAGTATTAATAAATGGAGGCATTTCAGTAACGGATTCACTTTCTCTTGGACTTACTCTCGCTTGATATGTGCTTAATGTTTGGTCAGAATTTGTACCATCATAAAAGATTAAATTCTTAGTACTTGGTATTCCTGCATAAAATAAATTATTATTTGAAACTGTATTAAAATTAGACAAATTGATGTTTGATCTTCGGTATGCAACCGTAATACCAGTCCCATTTGCTGTGGAATTATTTACAATGATATTGTTTCTCATGTCAAGCGTTGCTGTTGTAGCTGTGGCATTTGCAGTATGATAAATACCTGAGGTGCCAAAATTGGTACCCGACGAAGTTGCATCTAAATATATAGAATTGTAATAAATACCTATTGTTGATAAAATTGTAGTACTTGTAATGTTAATTGCCCTGATAGCATCAGCATTTGAAGCAGTTGTTGCTTTTAATCCATAAATAATATTATTGTAGATTTGAAATAAACTTGGACCAGGTGCTACACTTATTCCATAGCTTCCACCAGAAGTACTGCTTGTTTCCAAACCATAAATGAGGTTATTATAACAATTTGCAGGATTCCCATTATTTGAATAAATCCCATAAATCGTTGACTTTCCTGTTAGATTATAAATGGAGTTATTGTAGATACTTTTTGTCGCAGTGCCGGAGGCAGTATTCAAACTGATTCCGTAAACAGCTCCTGTTCCAAGATGGGTATTATTATAAATTGAATTCTTAAAATAAGATTCAGTAGCATTGCCCATTGTGTTGTATATACCATAAAACACCCCGGAACTGCTTGTATAATTGAATGAATTGTTGTATATGAAATTGTTGTTAATACTAAAAACAGTATTTACTGCTCCATTATTAATAAGAACTCCATAAAATGGAAAGCTGGATGTGGAATTACTTGCTATAGCATTAGAGCTTATTTCATTAGAATCAATTTTACAATTAACAGCATTTGATTCAACAGAAATACCGCTTAAAAACCCAGATGTGGTTGATCCTCTCAGAGTATCATTGCGGATGATATTTTTTCGAATAATCAGATATGTTGGTGCTGAAGTTGTTCTGATCCCATAAAACTTCCCATCTGATGTAGAATAATGATAACAATTTTCAATAAGGTTATTATAAATCAAAACAGTATTATTATTGGGAGTACTGCCAGCATTGCAATAAATAGGCACCTGAGAATTTACTGTGGTATTACTTGTTTTTAACTCATAAATCCTGTTGCTGCTGATAGTAATATCCTGACTATTGGCTGTTGTGATGTAAATACCATAAACTGTATTATTAGCTGTTCCTCCTGTAATATTATTGCTGTCAACTTTAAGCGAACCATTATAAATTGTGGTAATACCAAGAGCAAGATTTGAGCCTCCTCCATAATTTGAAATATAGTTTCCTGATATTTCATTATTTAAATCATAGAGTGATAAATCAGCTACCGCAGCATATCCATTTAAGCTAATTCCGACATAAACATTTGAAATGGTATTTCCCTGAATTTTACAATTGTTTGTTGCATCTGAAGAAACAGTAACCAAAACAGAGGAAGTTTCTGTAGCTAAATGATTGCCGGAGTATATGCCTACAGATGCCGTATTTGATTTATTTAATGTAATTGAACAGTTTTTAATAGTCACAAACTGGCAACCATTAACAGGTGGAATACTACTCCCTTTTACAATTGCATAACCCCATTCCATTTGGGTAGTTGGTGTCAAATTAGCAATATTCTCCTGAACATCAATACTATCAAAAGTGATGTAATCACCACCTGCTATTTTTATTATACCATCGCTGTTTGTGGTTGTTCCTGTTGCAGCAGTAATCATTGGATTGGCACCTGTTCCGCATTTCTGGAAGATAATTGGATTTGCAAGCGTTCCGGTTGCATTTAAAATACCAGCAGTTTGAGTAGAGAATGTTTCGGTATGTCCGGCCGGAACATTAATAGTAACACCTCCTGAGCCAATACCTGAATTGTTTAAAGCATTGATTGCAGCTTCAATTGTAGCATAGTCCCCTGTAGGACCAACAGTATAGATTCCACTAAGTGTATATAGAATACTGAATGTACTTGGTGAAGTTGGAGGGGTG
>JBMOKG010000058.1:0-29735 GCA_049315385.1 Bacteroidales bacterium | reverse complement strand
GATATTTGCCTAATTCTGTCATTGGTAACGAAGTGAGAAATCTCAATAATATTACAATTGTAAAAGTTTGTCGGGCAATAATGATTACAAATAACAAAGTTAGCAGGTGAATAATTGCATTTCTATATAATACAACATCTACCTAAGTTAATTTTACTAATTTTGTAGTACTTTTATAGTATAAAAAAAAGACCATGAATATCCTAATTGTTTCATCTACATCATTGGAAATCAAGCCAATTATTGAACTATTTTCATTTGAAAAACAAAAAGAAAATAACCTTATTGCTTATAAATACAGAGATTTTGATATTGATGTATTGATTACCGGTATTGGTATGGTTGCTACTGCTTATTATATGGGAAAAACTTTACAATCTTATAATTACGATGTTGCTATCAATGCAGGAATTGCCGGTTGTTTTGACAAAAATATAAAGCTAGGTGATGTTTTTAATATTACTTCGGATTGTTTTTCGGAATTAGGTTCAGATAATGGAGAATATTTCCTTTCTTTAATTGATTTAAAGCTTATTGAAGCCAATAGTTTTCCATTCAATAATATGGAACTAATTAATGAATCTGTTTTTCAAAGCAGAATAATCAATAATTTACCCATTTCAAAAGGGATAACTGTGAATACAATTCATGGTAATGAAGTTAGTATTGAAAAAATTAAAAATCGTTACAATCCGTTAACCGAAAGTATGGAAGGAGCTGCTTTTATGTTTGCCTGTATGCTACAAAACCTTAAACATATTCAACTTAGGAGTATTTCTAATTTTGTTGAAAGAAGAAATAAGGCTTCATGGAATATTCCACTTGCTGTTAAAAATCTGAATCATAAATTAATTGAAATATTAGATGAATAATACTAAAAGTATCCTTTTTTTTATTTTCTTGTTTTTTAGCATTTCTAAATGTTTTTCACAAATAGTTGATGGTCCTGCAAACTTCAGAGACAAACCCAACGGCAAAGTTCTTTTTCAATTGCAAAATGAAGTGCAGATTTCTTTAAAAGACTCTTTTAATGGATGGTATAAATGTTTTTTTACCGGATATGTTGAAATACCACAAAATATTACTGATTATACTCATATTCCAAAAGGGACTAAACTCTACTCCAGAAAACTTCAATTAGTTGGAGAAGTTCTATATCCAATTAAATACCAATACAAAGGTCAAATTTACAAACAAAAATATGCTTTAGTTGAAATTGTAGCATTTACTTTTCAAAAAAACATTCAATTAAAATCAAAAGAATCAAATTCAGATAAATTAACCTGGAGTGATTCTAACACTTCAGATTTTAAATATTTTATTGGAAATGAAGAATATAGAAACTATTCTATATGCAAAACAACTAATTATCACGAAGTATATATCAGTTTAGATAATATCTTTGAAAGATGTTTAATTAAAGAAGTTAAAACACAAAAACGCTCAGATAACAGTGAAAAACTTGAATCAAAGATTAAATTGGAGTTTTATCCTATATATTTTAAAGGAGATTATAATACTAAAAAACAAATTGAAATAGAAGCAGATAATGTTTATTTCTCAGAGAATTTTTTCACTACTGTAATAAAAGGTTGTTGTGACGAAACAGATAAATATACAGTGATTACCTATAATTCTCTCAAACCTTTAATTTCATGTGAGAATAAAGTTTTTACTTATAATACAAATAATAAAACATATATTTTAGGGTTTATAGAATCTGATTATAATAAGGAGAGACAAATCGGGAAATGGATATTAACTGATTTATCAGGAATAACTGATTCATTAATAATAATTGCTAAAGATTCGAATATTTACGACATGAGTTTACATTTTATCCTTCCAGACAAATTTTATTATAATGAAAATGAATCAAATAGCTATTATTATAATTATCTTGAAGAAGTATTTGTAGCAGATTCAAACAATCCTAATGAAATTTCTTTTTATATGCAATCATCTGACAATAATGATTCAATCAAGAAATCCAAAATTAGAATTATAAAAAATAGATTTTCTTCTGCATATAAAAACAAAACTTTTATACTTGGAAAAGATTAATTTCTTTATCCATACCTATCAGGATTTTAAATCCTGAAAGAAATATTTAATGACTTTACAAACTATGATAAATAAATTAAAACTTGCATTTTCTCCATGCCCAAATGATACCTTTATTTTTGATGCCATGGTACATCATAAAATCGATACTGAAGATTTTGATTTTGAATACTCAATGGCTGATGTTGAAGAATTGAATCATGCTGCTTTTAACTTTCAACCGGATATTTGCAAAGTTAGTTATCATGCTTATCTTCATCTTGTTGATAAATATGTTTTATTAGATTCAGGAAGCGCACTTGGAAATGAAGTTGGCCCATTATTTATCAGTAAAAATATCATAAATAAAGAAGATATTAAATTCTTAAAAGTAGCTATTCCTGGAAAATACACCACAGCACATCTGCTATTATCAATGATCTATCCGGAAATTAAGAATAAAAAAGAATTAATTTTTTCTAAAATTGAAAATGCAATACTTAATGATGAATTTGATGCCGGTGTAATTATACACGAAAATAGATTTACTTATCAGCAGAGAGGTTTAAAACTTATTGCTGATTTGGGTAAATCATGGTTTCAACTTAGCAATCAGCCTATTCCTTTAGGTGGAATTATTATTAAAAGAAATTTACCTGAAACTGTAAAAAAAAGTATTAACAGAATTCTAAAACGAAGCGTTGAATTTGCATTCGAAAATCCTGACTCAGCAAAAAACTTTATTAGTTGTAATGCACAGGAAATGAGTGAAGAAATCATGTACAGACACATTCAACTTTACGTAAATGAATTTTCAATAGATTTAGGAGAAAAAGGTAAAAAAGCAATAACTTCGCTTTTTGAAATGGCAGTAGAAAAAAAATTGATAAATGAATTTCCTCAAAATTCATTATTTTTGTAAATCTAAAATAAAATAAAATGATAGTAATTACAGGAGCAGCCGGATTTATTGGTAGTTGTATGGTAAGTAAGCTTAATGAAAATGGCATTAAGGATATAATAATAGTAGATGATTTCTCTAATCAGTTAAAAAATAAAAATCTTGAAAATAAAACCTATTCAGAAAAAGTGAATAGGAATATTTTTTTTGAATGGCTTGAAAAAGAACATACTAAAATAGATTTTATAATTCATATAGGAGCCAGAACCGATACAGCTGAATTTGATGTAACTATTTTTAATGAACTCAATCTTAACTATACAAAAAAAATATGGGCGAATTGTGTAACATATAACATTCCACTGATTTATGCTTCTTCTGCTGCTACCTATGGAATGGGAGAATTCGGTTATAATGATGACCACACTATAGTTGATAAATTAAAACCATTAAATCCTTATGGGGAATCAAAAAACAATTTTGATAAATGGGCTTTATTACAACCAAAACAACCACCTTTCTGGGCAGGTTTGAAATTTTTCAACGTATATGGACCAAATGAATATCATAAATCACGTATGGCATCAGTAATTTTTCATACATTTAATCAGGTAAATGAAAAAGGAAATGTTAATCTTTTTCGTTCACACCGTTCCGATTTTAAAGATGGTATGCAATTACGGGATTTTGTTTATGTAAAAGACTTAGTGAATGTTATTTATTTTCTGATAAAAAACAAACCAACATCAGGGCTTTATAATCTAGGGACAGGAAAAGCCCGTGCTTTTCTCGATTTGGCTAAAGCAAGTTTTAAAGCTATGAATAAAACTGAAAATATTGGCTTTATTGATACCCCTGAAGACATTCGTGATAAATACCAGTATTTCACCGAAGCTAAAATGGATAAACTAATAAAAGCGGGTTATACTGAACCATTTAATTCTTTAGAAGAAGGTATCACTGATTACGTGCTTAACTATTTAATTCCAAATAAATACTATTAAAAAATAATCTATTTTACCTGAACTATTTCAATGGTAATCATAAAAAAAGTCCGAATTGATTTCGGACTTTTTCATTTAATATTAGAACCTTTTTAGAATTCCCACAAATCATGTTCAATAGAGAAAAGCTTTTCCTTAATAACTTCACCTTCTATTAAAGCATCCAATCCTGTTTTATAATTACTAATCCATCTATTATAAGTATTATCCTCTTTAATTATATAACTTTGAAAATATCTTTTCTGAAAGATATCATCAAGGGTTCTTCTTTCCGCACTATTTTTAGGATTATATACTTCAGTTCTAGCTAATAAAGGTCTTGCATCGGGAAAATAAATCCAAAATGGAGCTGCAAGAGCTTCTTTAAAGTTACCTTTCTCATCTTTTTTCTTTAAAAGAGGACAAAAACCTAAAATACGGACATCCATTACTGAACGTTGTTTGTCAAAAAATTGAACTTCTTTTAATCTTATTTGCTTAATATCTCCAGTTTCAAATTTTCTTTGATAAACAGTATCTATCATTACCCCTGGATTATCAAGATCCTCTTTTTGGTCTCTTACAGTATCTTCTAATGAAGCAAGTAATTCTGTAAAGCTTATTGGTTTAAGAAATTCGTCATTTTCATAAGCAGTTAGAGTTCCTTCTTTTAAACCATTCCAGATTACCTGCATAAAGCTGGATCTATCTCTGATAACATCATCAGGATAATATAAGGGTAAGTTCATTTTTTCTCTAAAATCAATCACCCTCCAAATTTTAGTATACCAGGAAACATCAGCTTCTCTAACAGCAGCATAAGGAACAACTTTACGATCCCTTGCATTAGTGATATCCCAAGGACTATCTCTGGGAGGACTATCGAAAACCTGAGAGAATGCTTGCATTGTTATTCCAACATTGAAAACTAACAATACTATTAAAATTATTTTTTTCATCTTAAAATATAATTAAAATTTATGATTCCTATATTACAAAAATATATTTTATCTAATGGTTAAAATTACAGTAGGAAGTTTACGATTTCCTTCAGGAGCTTTAGCCATAATATTCTCAAAATAAAATTTTTGATTACGTTTTGCATTAGATATTAAATTCGACATTTCAGCAGTAAATTTATTTGAATTTGAATTCTTGGTAATCAAATCTCCAGTCTTACTAGCTGTGGACATCGAAAAAGAAACCACAGGCATATTTAAATCAAATTCAAAATCTATAAGTTTTGCAATAATACCACCAGCAATACCCATTTTCCCTTTATCAATAAAACCATCAGTAATTCCACCAATTGAAGGAACAGGAGTCGGTACCGTTTTAATACGGAATTCAACTTTACCCATTGGTTTTATTTTACCATCAAAATCAGCATTAATGGAAACTACAGCAAGAGCTTTAGTTCCGGATGCACCTTTTACTACATTTACTTCGTATTTTCCACCACCTAATGGTTTCAAAGATCCGCCGGTAATAGTTGGTTTTACTTTTTCATTAGGAACGCCAGGTACAGAAATAGTAACAGGGTTTGGAACACCAACATAAAAAACATTCATCTTATCTGCAGATACTGAAGCACTAGGTTTAGCAACAATGTATTCATTTTCAAAAGAATATTGTTTTAATCCAAATGGAGTTTTAACATTAATCTGACCCTTGTATTTTTTTAATCCTTCTGAAGTTGCAGAAGCTTTGTAATTAACCATTCCATTTTCACCCTGAATAGTTGCACCGTTAATTTCAGCCGTAATTGAAGATTTTGTATCATAAGCAGCAACAAATATTTCTGCCTGATATTGATCTCCAGTTAAAACATAATTAGAAGCAGGAACTACTTTAGCATCAATTTTATCAAAAGTAAAGTCATCTGCACTTACAGATGAATATAATTGATTAACTATATCAAACTCTGTATTTAATACATCTGCTACTGTTTTATTGAGAATAGTAATTGTAGCTACTGTAATTGTATGGTAAAAATTATGCATTTCCCAATTTTGTTTTTTACCGTCCTTGTCTCTATAATCTTCGTTGGTTTTTAAACCTAAACTTTTATCAAGTAAAGTTTTATATTTTGGTTCTATTAAAGCAAGCATATTATTACGATATGCATTTATTTTATTTTTTAATTCTAAAGATTTCCCTTTAGAGCCATCTTCAGAGTCTCCTATAAAATATCTGGTTGGAGTATCGTAATTATCTTTTCTTTTAATTTCTTTTATATCTAATTTCTCTGCTTCTTTAATTGTAATTTCTTCTGTTTGAGAAATTAATTCATATTTCAAACCATTGATATACGTTTTTAATTCGTTAGAATACTGTTTAGCTTTTTGGGCTTTATCGTAAAATTCTTTTACTTTACCAGGGTTGCCAATATAAGCTTTTTCAAAATTTGAGTAAGTGCCATCTATTTTCTTACCGAAATTGACATTTGTTGTTTCAACACTTTCGTTAACAATGATAAATGCATTGAGAATTTCAACAGAAACGTTTAACGCCAAAAGGGCAGTCAATACAAGATACATCATACTTATCATTCGTTGTCGCGGTGTTTCCGGACAATTTGTTGCTCCCATATCTTAATGTTTAATTAGTTATTAAATAAATTGTATTAACTATTTGTTTCCAATGCTCATTGCTGAAAGCATATTTCCGTAAACATTATTTAATTGAGTAACTTTCTTAGTAATAGAATCAACTTGTTCTTTATATTTAACAGTATTTTCGTATGATTCCTGTAATTGAACTACAAATTGATCCATATTAGTCTGAACTTTAGCAGTTGTTTCCATGTGAGCAGTTGCTGATTTCAATTGTAATTCATAAATAGCATTTAATGAAGATAATTTTTCAGCTGAAGTTTTTAAAGTATTTGCATAAGATTCTGATACTTTAGCAGCATCAGTTACCGTTACTAAAGAAGAGGCTGTTTCGGAAAGATTTCGTAAACCTTTTCCTAAACTATCTATCAATTCAGGACCAATTTTGGCATCTGCTAGCATTTTATCTAAATCCTGAGTAACTGTAGTTGATTTTTTCTGAAGTTTTCCTTTTTTAGAATCTTCATCTATCATTCCTCCCAATTCAGGATAAACCAGACTCCAGTCATACTCAACATGTAATGGTTCAAATGCTGAAAAGAAGAAAATTAACGCTTCAGTTCCAAGACCAGCCATAAGCATTTCGTTTGCAAAAGGCCAATGGATAATTTTAAATAAAGCGCCTATAATAACTACAGATGCACCAATACCGTATAGTTTGGCCATAAACTGTTTATAACTTTTGCTTTCTACAATGTTCTTTATTACACTCATGATTATTAAATAATTTGATTAAGTTAATTAATTTGATTGATTATTTGTTTGATTAAAATGATTTTAGTTATAAACATTAGATTCAGTTTTTGGGCTATCTCCTTTTTTACGTCCTAAATAAGACTGTACACATCTGAATCCAACATAAGATTTACAAGTATCCTGATATTCATATTGTCGTGCAACAACGGACATATAATAACCAATATCTTTCCAGGAACCTCCTCTTACAACTTTCCTTTTTTGAACCGCATTTTCATTATCTTTAGCATCATAATTATAATACATATTCATATCATGAGCAAAATTATAAGCAGATTCATCAAATGCATCGGCACACCATTCACTAACATTACCAGCCATATCATACAAACCAAAATCATTTGGTGCATAATGTGCAACAATAACTGTACGAATACCACCATCATCGACATAATTACCACGTAAAGGTTTGTAGTTTCCAAGGAAACAACCATTGCTATTTCTGATATAAGGGCCACCCCATGGATATGGACTTAATGCAGCTCCACCTCTTGCTGCCCATTCCCATTCAGTTTCATTAGGTAATCTGAAATCATTTACTCCAACTTCTCCAATACTTTCCAGAAAACTATTCATTTGTACGGTTCTCCAGTTACAAAAAGCCTTTGCTTGTTTCCAACTAATACCAACTACAGGATAGTTATCATAAACCGGATGCCAGAAATAAGATTTTGTCATTGGTTCATTAAAAGAATAAGTGAAATCATGAATCCAGCAAAGGGTGTCTGGATATACATTTATAATTTCTTTTCTAATATATACAGAACGATCTTTTAGGCCTTGTGGACGGTTCATCAAAGATGCATTTTGAGAATTAGCAGGCTGAGAATAATCTTTTTGTGCAGCAGCTTGTACATCTATCCAATAATAAATGTAATTTAACTTGCGGGTATCAACTTCTTTTCTTCTGTAAAATCTTTCATGTTCAGGAAGGTACATATCTTCCAGCGCTTCTTTATTTTCAGGAGCATCCCATTCAATATCTGTATTCCAGTCTATTGAAGGAGGATCAATTGGTTCGCCATTTTCATCTTCTGTAATTAAATGACCTTCAATGCCACCCTCACCTAACTTTGTATGAGCAATTGAATCTCTAACCCAATCAACAAATTGACGGTATTCATTATTTGTAATTTCGGTTTCGTCCATATAAAATGACTCAACACTTACAGTTTTTGATTGATACACGTTTGCATAAAAGATGTCCTGATCAGCTCCACCCATTGTATAAGACCCAAGTGGAATAAAAATTGTTCCATAAGGATCGGGTTGATAAAATCTCGGTCTGTCTTGAACACCGATTAATTCTCCATTACCTGAGTTTCCGCAGCTCGCAAGAAGCAGAATTAAGGTAAGATAAAAAAAGACGTTTCTCATATAGGATTTAGATTTGATATTCATAACGGTTTTTTTATTCGTTTGTTACTTTTTTCGTGATTTAATTTAACGAAAAAAATTACTTAATGTTACAATTTAACTAAAATACCTTGTGTTTTTATAACTTTTCACAGGTTTTGGGAATTCTATTTTAAAACAATATCTTAGGAAAAGTTCATGACTTCCGTTGCTTTTACCAGCTCCACCTAATTTAGAAGTTGTAATATCATAAGAATAACCAAATTTAAAATTGCCCCAGTTTAATCCAACTAAAACGGTAACAGCATCCTGAACTCTATAACTTAAGCCACCCCAGAATTTATTATCATATTTTAGAATTGCTGCTATATCATATTGTGCAGAAACAAAATCTGTTTTAATCAAAAAAGATGGATCTAATTCAAATGATGGATTACTTGGGAAAATATATTCATAACCAGATGTAATAAAATAGGTTCTTTTTAATTGAACAGCATTCCCACTTTGTACAGGAGAAGTTGGAAGTAATGCCTTCCATGTAAAACCGGTAGGTTCACTTAAATTTAATGCAGAAATTCCGGCATAAAATTTTCCGGGAACATTATAATAAACACCAAAAGCAAAATCTGTAAAGAAATCACTTCCTTTTGTCAAACCTGTTGCAATAACAGGATCTGTATGACCTTCAGGATCCATTTCGTTACCAGTTCTGAATTTAGCAAAATTAATTTTTTTATCAAGAAAAGCCGCTTCAAGACCAATACCCAGATAACCACTACCAAGGTTAACTCTATATGCATAAGCTAATCTAAAATGAGTATTGTCTTCAAACCCAGCTTTATCTTTACTGATAACAGCTCCTAATCCTCCATGAAGGAATTTGATAGGTGCATCAATAGAAAACAAAAAGGTCTGAGGAGCAGTACTACTCCCATCAGGATCTTTAAACCCCATCCATTGCTGTCTGGCGAAAGTATTAAGGCATATAGCATTATTGCTTCCGGCGTAGCCAGGATTAATAGCCATTGTATTGAACATATACTGGCTAAATTGAGCTTCCTGTTGTGCAAAAACTATCGTATTTGCAACCAATAAAAATAGTAAAAACGTAAAAATTTTACTCCTCATAGTAAATAAATTTATGTAAAAGCTCCCAAACGAGACTGTAAAATAACAAAATATATTCCAAATCAACAAAAATTATATTGTTAAAAAACTGTTTAATTTGATATTTCCAAAAGCCTGAATGTTTGTAACAACCAAAATATCAAACAATTAAAGCTAATTGGTTAATTGATTAATTATCGGGTTATTCTCAATATTATTTATTAACGCAAAAGTAGGAAAAAAAATATTAAAATAACTTAAAATTAATGAGATGTCGTTAAAAAGAATGATTCTAAATAAGGCAAATGGAATTTAATATTAATTTCGTATTGTTATAATCCAAACTTTAAAATAACATAATAAAGTTATACTTCAAAATAACTTCCTCATTTCTATTCATTAATATTAAATTTTATAATACCTCATTTATTTGAACAATTCTTTTAATTTGTTGAATATAAATTTATTACTATAATTAAATTAACGAATGATTATTTTAATAATTTTGAAGTTATTTAGAAAATTATATTAACCTTAAACATTTAACTTAGTTCATAAATTACATTAAAAAAAATTTCATCATTTATAAAAAAGATAAATTTAAATAAACAAAATATTACCAATGAAAAGCATCCTTATGAAACCACTTATCGTGCAACCTAAGCACTTGTTCAATTATATCTCTTACACAACCTTCTCCACCTTTTGCATCTGAAATATAGTCCGAAATATATTTGATTTCTATAGCTGCATCTGAAGGACAAGTTGCAACACCCACATTTGTCATAATTTCATAATCAGGAATATCGTCTCCCATGTAAAGTACTTCAGATTTATTCAGATTATTTTCAAACAAAAAGTTATTATAGGTTTCAATTTTATTTTTAACACCCAGAAAAACATCAGAAATTCCCAGACTTTGCATTCTTAGGGTAATTGATTGAGATTGACCTCCAGAAATTACAACTATTCTATATCCTTTTTTTACTGCATATTGCAAAGCGTATCCATCTTTGACATTTGCAGTTCGGAGCTGTTCATTTTCATTAACAACCAATACTTTCCCATCAGTCATAACACCATCATAATCGAAAATAAAAGTTGTAATTGTTTGAAGTTTTTCTTTATAATTTGACATATATTAATTTAAATTTTATTAAAATGCTTATTAATGCAATTACTGATAAGTTTATAAAGATCTTGATAGTTCTTATTATTTTCCAAAAGCTTAATATGTTCATTTATAACGGTATTATCATTTCTTTTTGCAGGTCCAGTCATAGCATTATGAGCACTATGATTTTGAATTTTTTCGGCAGTACGCTGAATTAGAGGCTTTAATAAATCAAATGAAAGTCGGTTTTCAGTTAAAATATCAGAAGCTACTA
Source organism: Bacteroidales bacterium (assembly GCA_049315385.1). Taxonomy (GTDB): domain Bacteria; phylum Bacteroidota; class Bacteroidia; order Bacteroidales; family JACABE01; genus JACABE01. Next base: position 18,586 of record JBMOKG010000058.1, on the reverse strand, counting down.
AATACATATAATTACTAAAATTGGAAGCAATGACGGCTGAAAGATGAATAATTTTCCTTTTTTCAGTATTAATAATCTGGATATTGTTTGATAGTTTTTCACTTAAATCTATTAATAAACTTTCATTTGTCAAGGAATTTGCTTCAAGACAAATAGGAATATTAGAGAAATCTATAATATCAGATGTTGAAAAAGTCTGAAGTGGATAAAAAACACCAAAGTTAACAGTAATTGTTGAAAGAATATTCATATCAACAGAACCTGCAGTATGAACTACAAGTTTGTCTCTTAATTTTAACTTACATAAAATAGCTGAAATAGCTTCATCGGAAACAGCAATAACATATAAATCAGCAGATAAATCTATTTCATTAAAATTATCTGTAAATGAAGTATTAATTTTTGAAGCTAATTTTGCAGCATTAGCCTTCGTTCTGTTTACAATCTGAACTATTTGTAAACCATTACTATGAAAAGACATTGCTAAATTAACAGCAAGGTTTCCGGCACCAATTATTACTACTTTTTTAATTGACTGCAACTATATTGTTGTTTATTAGGTTAATAAAACTTAAACTGAAAATAATTTAAAACATTGATTAAGAATTTGAATAATTATTTTAGAAATTATTTTTTCTTTAAAATACTTATTCGTTCTTCATCATTTAATTTCATTTTTTTTAATATTATCTATATAAACATCTATAGGTTGTATCTTCAGCTATTTTTAATTTAAATTTGCTGTCTTTAGCAACAATAAAAGTTTCAAACTCTTTATACTCTTTCCAATCTGATTCGCCAGCTAACAGAATTAGCATTTTTCCTGAAGTAACTGTCATATATTCAATTGAAGAAGTTCCGAATTCATATTCTCCAGCAGCCATAACACCAATAGTAGCTGGACCTTCAGAAGTCTGGTAAGCGATGGATTTTACATTTCCATCAAAATATTCGTTTGTTTTAAACATAATTTATACGGTTTTTAATTTTTGTCAAAAATATAATTTTAAAAGAGATTTTCAGGTCTTTTCATGTATGTTTTTTTCATAAATGATGATATATCTTTTATCCCACCACCTTTTTCAATGATTTTCAACACTTTCTCCGTATCTTCGTAAACTGTACCAAATATGTATTTTAAATTTGGGTAAAAAAATAATTGTTTGCTAAGTATTGACGTAGGGCCTAATAAAAAAACATCACAATTAGAATTGGTATTTTCAATAATATTTGTAAAAGTATTGTTTAACAATGTAGTTGCAGTAACAATTATAGCATCTGCAACCGAAATACATTTATTCTGAAATTGAATATTTGTAATTCTTTCATTTGCAATATGTAAATCAAATACATGAGAAGAAATATAGTTGGCATCTAATTTTTCAACTAAAGTTCTGAAAAATCCAATTATTACGAGTTTATTGTACTTACGAAAATCTATAATTTCTGTTATATCAAAATGTCCATCTGATTTATTAGAATTATTATATAAAGCATTGTAATATGCAATTAAAAGTGCTCTATGAGATATATTCTTAAAATCAGGGCACAATAAGTTCCCTTTTTCTGCAAAAATTTCATTCCCTAAAGTTGTACAACTACCTAAATTATTATCATTAAATAAAACTACAACCTGCCTTTTTCCAAATATTATCTTATTGATAAGAGAAATATCAGGTTTATAATTATAGAAAAGTAGTTGTAGAGGATCTGGTTTCATTTTCTACAAAGATATTATAATATTATTAAAATGTAAAATATATTTGCTTTTTTGTAAAATATACTTTACTTTTGTTCGTTAATATATTTAAAATTATAAATTATGAAAACAAGATTTTTATTTCCACATTTTTTCAAAAACATTGGTTGGTTTTTATTAGTTCCAGGAATTTTTTTAAGTATTTATATACTATTTTTTAATGATGAAATCCCTTTTTTAACCATAAAAGTATTTGCGCTTGTTGATAATAATCCTTTTCAGGCGACAAAAACATTTAGTTTTATTAATGATAATATCACGAATGAGTTATGCGGCATTCTTTTTATTTTAGGCGCTTTATTCGTAGCTTTTTCAAGAGAGAAGAACGAAGATGAATATATAGGCAAAATTCGTTTAGAGTCACTACTATGGGCTACTTATATAAATTATGCCTTGCTTTTATTTTGTATCCTCTTTTTATATGGTTTAAGTTTTTTTAATGTTATGATGTTTAATATGTTTTCATTGCTGATTTTCTTTTTAATACGCTTCAATTTAATGCTTTACAAATCTAAAAGACAACTCAAAAATGAAAAATAATCTAAAAGTTGAGCGGGCTATAAAAGATATAACTCAGGAAGAACTTGCCCGTTTAGTAAAAGTAAGCAGACAGACTATTAATGCCATGGAACTAAACAAATACGTTCCTTCTACTGTTTTATCATTGAAGATTGCTGTCGTTTTCGAAAAAAAAGTAGAAGATATTTTTTATTTAGAAGATACTGATTAAATTTTTATCACCTGAATTGATAAGTTAAAAATAAAAAGAGCAAGTTATTACAAACTTGCTCTTTTATAAAATTCAATTTTTATTTTTTGCACTCCATTTTATCGATAGCCCAAGCCAATGCATCGTTTAGCATTTGTTGAGGTGGTTCCTTGATAAAACCTTCATTCGTAAGCCGGTCAACCATGCTGCGAGAATATTCAATATCTTCTTTTGCTTTATTAAAAGCTTCATCTCTTGTAATAATAACTCTGGCAACTCCGTCTTTAATAGCCTGCATGGCAACATCAGCTGCTTCCTGAGGAAAAACTTCTGCTTCACTCATGGTTGGAACTATATTTTCGATATCAATACCACGTTTTTCTGCAAAATCAGCTAAAGAATGTGCAGCTGCAATAGCCATATTATCAGTGATTTTTTTTGCTCTAACCATTAATGCACCTTTCAAAATACCGGGAAATCCGATAGAATTATTTACCTGATTAGGAAAATCACCTCTACCAGTTGCAACTATATAAGCACCTGCTTCTTTAGCAGCATAAGGATAAATTTCCGGAACAGGATTGGCACAGGTAAAAACAATAGATTTAGCAGCCATCAGACTAATCCATTCTTTTTTAACTGTATCAGGTCCTGGAGTAGAAAGAGAAATTAAAACATCAGCATCTTTCATTGCATCTTCCATTGTAAGTATTTTCATAGGATTTGTCGTTAAACACAATTCCCATTTACGATAAAAACGTTTGTCTGCTTCAATATCTTCCCTGTCAGTATTCAACGAACCTTTTGAATCAAACATTACAATATTTGCAGGATTAGCTCCATCTGCAATTATCAATCGTGCAATGGTTGTATTAGATGCACCAGCTCCTAATAAAACGATTTTAGTATTTTCAATTTTTCTGTTTGTTAATTTCAATGCATTCAACAAACCTGCAAGTGTAACACAAGCTGTTCCTTGAGCATCATCATGCCATACAGGGATGTCGCACTCTTCACGCAATACATCTAAAACTTTAAAACAATTTGGTTGCGAAATATCTTCAAGATTGATTGCACCAAAACTATGCTGAACCATTTTCACAAAATCAATAATTTTGTCAGGATTATTTTTTCCTGTGTCATCTTTACTATCAATACATAAAGCAACGCCATCTACACCTCCGAGATATTTCATTAGAAAAGCTTTACCTTCCATCACACCCAAACCACCGGCAGGACTACAATCACCATCACCTAATACACGGGTAGAATCACTAACTACAGCAACTAAATTACCTCGATTGGACAAATCGTAAGAAGCATTACTATTATCTCTGATATCAGTTGAAACTTTTGATACTCCCGGAGTATACCAGACATTGAACCAATTAAAACCAAGAACTGGTGCTTTAGGAACAGTTTGGATTTTTCCACCATAAAACTTATGGGCTTCTATCGATAATCTTTTCAAAAAAAGAGTCTTAGCTTTTGCAATCTGCTCTGGACTAAAGTGATCAGGAAATACATTATCAAGGTTTTCGAGATTTTTTTTTAAGTTTTCCATAAATTAAAATTTGATTTACAAAGATAAATATTCAATTCATTTTATGGTTAAATTTTTTAAATTTTTTTTTAACATTCCCTTTTGCAGAATAAAAAAATATGTATTTTTGTCTAAAATTTTAGGTCTAACAAACAACATCCTGAGAATTATTTTAAAAAAATAAATTCTTATTTACAAAACAGATAATTTTAATACAAACTGATTTATATATCTCTAGTATGTAAATAATTAAGTAAGTATTCGGTTTTTATATAAGAAAAAAACTAAATAATACATTATTTTAAAATATTTATATTAATTGAAATCAAATATTATCTTTTTTTGTTATTGTAATTTGAATTATTTTTTGTATATACTAAATTAAATACAATATTTTTACGTTTAATGTTTTAAACAATAAATATTTACTTTTTATTTAACTTGAAACAATCTAATTATTAACAATATGGAGAAAATTAAAGCTGCATTATCAACATATGGTATTGATCAGTCTAAGGAAATTTATTATAATCTTTCTTACGAAGATTTATTTATTCATGAAACCAATCCTGAATTGGAAGGCTACGAACGAGGAATTGAAACCAGTACAGGTGCAGTTACAGTTGATACTGGTATTTTTACCGGACGTTCACCTAAAGATAAATATATTGTTGAAGAAAACGAATCAAAAGCAAGTATATGGTGGGCAAATCCTACAAGAAAATCTTCAGATAACAAACCTGTTTCTGAAGCAATCTGGAAAGAGTTATACGATAATTCTGTAAATCAACTGAATAATAAGAAGATTTATGTAATGGATGGTTTTGCAGGTACAAACGATGATACTCGTCTAAAAATAAGAGTTGTAACTGAAGTTGCCTGGATGGCTCATTTCGTAAAAAATATGTTTATTCGCCCAACAGAGGCAGAATTACAAAATTTTGAACCTGATTTTGTAATGCTAAATGCTTGCAAAACCACCAATAAAAAATGGCAAGAACACAATCTACATAGCGATGTATATACTGTATTTAATATTAAAGAACGCCGAGCTGTAGTTGGAGGTACATGGTATGGTGGAGAAATAAAAAAAGGGTTCTTTTCGATTATGAATTATTTTCTGCCTTTAAAAGGGATTGCTTCAATGCATTGCTCTGCAAATATGGCAAAAAATGGAGATACCGCAGTATTTTTCGGATTATCGGGAACAGGAAAAACTACACTATCAGCTGATCCTAAACGAATGCTGATTGGAGACGATGAACACGGATGGGATGATAATGGTATTTTTAACTTTGAAGGAGGATGTTATGCAAAATGTATTAATCTCAGCAAAGAAAATGAACCAGATATCTATAATTCCATCAAACGTGATGCATTATTAGAAAATGTTGCCTATGATAAAAACACAAGGGAAATATTATTTAATGATGGTTCGAAAACTGAGAATACTAGAGTTTCTTATCCTATTTATCACATAAATAATATTGTTAAACCAGTTTCAAAAGGTGGTCACGCAAAAAAAATCATTTTCCTTACTGCTGATGCATTTGGTGTTTTACCTCCTGTAGCAAAACTTACTAAAGATCAGATTATGTATCAATTTCTAAGTGGTTACACGGCAAAAGTAGCTGGTACGGAAAGAGGTATAAAAGAACCTACTCCCACTTTTTCATCCTGTTTTGGAGCTGCATTTTTACTTTTACACCCAACAGTTTATGCACGTGAACTTATCCGGAAAATTGAAGAACATGGATCAACAGCTTATCTGGTAAATACAGGTTGGATTGGTGGTCCTTACGGAGTTGGAAAACGCATAGATATTCCATCGACCCGAGCAATCATTGATTCCATTTTAGACGGGACATTAGATGATGCAGAATATGATAGCTTACCAATTTTTGGCCTTGCAATACCTAAATCAGTAAACAATGTAAATCCTGAATTACTTAATCCTCGAAACTTATGGTCAGACCCAACAGAATGGGATACTTCTGCCCGTAATCTTGCAGAAAAATTCATCAAAAATTTTGAAAGTTTTACTGATAATGAAGAAGGTAAACGTTTGGTAACTGCTGGTCCTCAGTTATAGGTTTAAGAAATATTTTTTAAAAGCTATCGGTCAAAAAAATCCGATAGCTTTTTTTTATAATCAAATCCATAATACGCTGAAGATTCCTGAATTTTAAATAATTGTTCAACGACATACAATATCCAATAAATCTTCTTCAAGCGATTTTGTGGGTGTTTCAACTATTCTTCCAATTTCTTTTTGCTTACGATAGATAATAAAAGTAGGAACTTTTTGTATGTTGTTTTTCTCTTTTTCAAAATCATCTGCTTTAAAGAAGTGATCCAGACACAAAAAGTTTATTTTTTTTGTTTTGTAGTTTATTGCATCCAGAACTTTAATAAATCGGGGTACTTGTTCCTTACTGTCACCACACCAGGTTCCCATAACTATTTCAATAGTAATACTTTTCATCTTTGATTGAAGTATATTAATCTTAGAACTATCCGGAAGATAATTTTTATATTCTTCTTTAAACACAAGCCCGAAAGTATCAGCTTTTAATCCTTTTAAATTACATTTCCCAATTAATATTTCTTTGTCTGTTTTGATATCAATAATTTTCTTGTTTAGTTTTTGGGCATGTAATGTAAATATCATCAAAAAGCTAACTATAAAAATTATTTTTATTTTTTTCATATAAAGAAGATTAGAAAGTACAAAATTAAAAAAGCTTCTTATATAACAAGAAGCCTTAAAGTTAATAATTTCACAAAAATCTTTCGCTGAAATTTATTGAATGCGAGTAATATCTGCACCCAGTAATCGTAATCTTTCGTCAATTTGCTGATACCCCCTGTCAATCTGCTCAATATTATGGATAGTACTTTTTCCCTGAGCTGATAGAGCTGCAATAAGTAATGCAACTCCTGCTCTAATATCGGGAGAAATCATTTCGATACCACGCAAAGGATATTGATGATCCAAACCTATAACTGTTGCACGGTGTGGATCGCAAAGAATAATCTGAGCCCCCATATCAATTAATTTATCAACAAAAAACAAGCGACTCTCAAACATTTTCTGATGAATAAGTACACTCCCTTTTGCTTGAGTTGCTACTACCAATGCAATACTAATTAGGTCAGGTGTAAATCCCGGCCAAGGAGCATCAGAAATAGTCATAATAGAACCATCCATAAAATGTTCAATTTCATAGTGGTCTTGTTGTTGTACAATAATATCGTTATTTTCGCAAATGATGTTAATTCCTAATCTACGAAAGACTTCGGGAATTACGCCAAGGTGCTGATAGTTTACATTTTTAATTGTAATTTGTGAATGTGTCATCGCTGCTAAACCAATAAAACTACCAATTTCAATCATATCAGGAAGTAAGATGTGTTCACATCCAGACATTTCATTAACGCCTTGAATACTCAACAGATTAGATCCAACTCCTTCAATTTTTGCGCCCATTCTATTAAGCATATTGCAAAGTTGAAGTAGATAAGGTTCACATGCTGCATTAAAAATAGTTGTTTTCCCTTTTGCCATTACAGCAGCCATAATGATATTCGCAGTTCCGGTAACAGAGGCTTCATCAAGCAGCATATAACAACCTTCAAGATGTGAAGCGTCAATCTGATATGATTTATTTGCAGAATCGTAATTAAATTTAGCTCCTAATTTTTCAAATCCGACAAAATGAGTATCTAATCGGCGACGGCCAATTTTATCACCTCCTGGTTGAGGAATATATGCTTTACCAAATCTTGCTAATAGTGGTCCTACAATCATTACAGATCCTCTCAATGATGCAGCTTTAATTTTAAATTCTTCTGTTTCTAAATATTCCAGATTAATTTGATCTGCCTGAAATAAGAATTCTTCTTTGGCTGTTTTTTCTATTTTAACACCCATGCCGGCTAATAATTCAATCAATTTATTTACATCCCTGATATCAGGTATATTGCTGATTCTAACTTTCTCTGAAGTAAGTAAAACTGCACAAATAACTTGCAATGCTTCGTTTTTTGCACCCTGAGGAATAATTTCTCCATGAAGGGTTTTACCCCCGTTAATTTCAAATGAACTCATAGCAGTAAAAGTATAAACTATTAATTTTCTTTACGCTTAGGTTGGGTAAAGTTGTTGCTTTTCTTTATCGGATTATTCCTTTTTAAAGTATTGTTGCTATTTCCCGGTTTTATTTTTGCAGCTAATGGTTTGTTTTTTGCAAGTATGTCAAATGAACTGTTAAATTTAAAATTCTCACTTAGTTTCAACTGTCCTTTCGACATTATATTTAAGTGTTCAACAATTACTTCATCATCCACACTATCACGGTTCCATGTCAGATAAGATTTTTTAAGATGATTGGCAATAAGATGTACTATACGTTCTTTGGCAGGACCATCCTCCATTGTATTTGCTTTCTCAATCATTAATTCAATATTTCTTCCATAGTGACGAAAAGCGAATTTTTTGTCTGTATAAGGAACTTGCTCAGGTTTTATACTTAATATTTCATTGGTAGGAATTGGATAAGGAGAATCAACATCCAGTTTAAAATCAGAAATAATAAACAAATGATCCCATAATTTGTGTGTAAAATCGGCAACATCACGTAAATGTGGATTAATCTGTCCCATTACTCTGATGATTACTTTTGCCATTTGATTGCGTTTGTCTCTATCTTCAACGCTTACTGCAAATTCTATCATTTTTTGGACATTGCGTCCATATTCTGCAATAATAAGTTTATTACGTGTTGAATTGTATTCCATAAATTTAGCAAAAAATTAATAATAATGAGATTATAGTTCTTTCAATCATTTGAGACTATATGTATACAAAGTTAATGGTTATTAGATAATTGTTTAGAATTAGCAGTTTACGACACAATTATAAAAACAATGTATTTTTTGCAAAGGTAAGTATAAATTTGATTACTAGATAAAGAAAACACCCTTTACTGACTAAAGTCAATAAAGGGTGTATAATTTTAATAAAAAGATTAAATGGTATGTAACGCTTTAATAAGGCTCTTCCCGATTTCTATTGCTTTTTCATTTTCGGGAATCATCTTATGATGACGAACCGGCAATGATTTTTCAAGACCTTTGTGAATAAACTCAGGTTGAATTAAGGGTTTTAATTTAAGGAAACCACCTAATACAATCATATTAAAAATTTTCATCATACCTAAATTACCTGCAGCTTCTGATGCTTCAATTGTATAGATATTTATATCTCTGCGTTCAGGATGATGTGTAATTCCGTTTGGATCATAAATAAGTAATCCACCTGGTTTTACGGTTGACACAAATTTATCCATTGATTGTTGGTTCAAAATGATAGCAGTATCGTAACTATTGATAACTGGTGAACTTATACGTTTGTCGCTAAGGACAACGGTAACATTTGCAGTACCACCACGCATTTCAGGGCCATAAGAAGGCATCCAGCTAACTTCCTGATTTTGCATTATACCGGAATAAGCAAGAATTTTACCCATTGATAAAACACCTTGTCCTCCAAAACCGGCTATGATTATTTCTTCTGTCATAACTTCAATTTTTTTATCATTAAAAAATTATTTAACCAATTGGCCATCTACTTTAATATCGCCTAAAGGATAGAAAGGGAACATATTCTCTTCCATCCATGTATTAGATTGAACTGGAGTCATTTTCCAACCGGAGTTGCAATTAGAAACAATTTCAACAAAAGTTAAGCCTTTGTTTTGTTTTTGCAAATCAAAAGCTTTACGTATGGCTTTTTTGGTTCTACGAACACCAGCAGGAGTATGAACTGCCTGACGTGTAACATAATGAACACCTGGTAATTGTGCAATTAGTTCTGTCATTTTAAGCGGATTACCCATAGTAGCAACATCGCGGCCATAAGGACAGGTAGATGCTTTCATATTTGGTAAAGTTGTTGGAGCCATTTGACCTCCGGTCATTCCATAAATACCATTATTAATAAAGATAATGGTTATATTTTCACCACGGTTGCAAGCATGAATTGTTTCAGCTGTACCAATAGCAGCTAAATCACCATCACCCTGATAAGTAAAAACATATCTATCTGGTAATAATCTTTTTACAGCAGTAGCAACTGCAGGAGCTCTACCATGAGCGGCTTGTTGCATATCTATATTCATAAATTCGTAAGCCAATACTGAGCAGCCAACTGGTGCAATACCAATGGTGGAATCCTGAGCACCTAATTCTTCAATCACTTCCATTAGAATTCTATGTGCAGTCCCATGACCACAACCTGGACAATAGCTCAATGCTTTATCGGTCAGCAATTTAGTTTTTGTGTAAACTAAATTTTCAGGTTGTCTGATTTGTTCTTTTGTAATATCTGACATTGTATTAACCTCCTATTATTTGTTGTTCTAAAGCAACTACCACTTCATCGGGTGTTGGGATGATACCACCGAAACGACCAAAATGTTCTACTTTAATTTTGCATTCTACTGCAAGCTTAACATCTTCAATCATTTGACCTAAACTCATTTCAACTGTAAGTATACCTTTTATCTTTTTAGTATAAGCTAACAAAGGTTTTTTAGGAAAAGGGAAAAGCGTAATAGGACGGAATAAACCAACTTTAATACCTTTTTCTCTTGCTAATTCTACTGCTTTTTGACTGATACGGGCACTTGAACCATAAGCTACGATTAAATACTCTGCATCTTCGCAATTAATTTCTTCGTATCTCACTTCATTTTCTTCCATTGCAAGGTATTTGTCGCGTAGATGAGCAACATGACGTTCTTGTTTATGAGAATCGAGATCTAATGAAGTAATGATATTTCTTTCTTTATCACTTGGCTTTCCCATGGTAGACCATGGTGTATTCTTGCGAATTTCCTCTTCAGTAAAACGCGGTTGTTGTTCAGACAACTCAACTTTCTCCATCATTTGACCAATAACGCCATCAGATAATATCATAACAGGATTACGATATTTAAAAGCAAGTTCGAACCCTAATCCTGCAAAATCTGCCATTTCTTGAACAGAAGCCGGTGCTAAAACCAGTAATCTATAATCACCGTGTCCACCACCTTTGGTAGATTGGAAATAATCGGATTGAGCTGGCTGAATAGTTCCCAAACCAGGGCCTCCACGAACTACATTTACAATTAAACAAGGTAGCTCAGCACCTGCAATATAAGAAATTCCTTCTTGTTTTAAACTTATCCCCGGACTCGAGGAGGAAGTCATTACTCTTTTTCCACATGCAGCACCACCATATACCATATTAATAGCTGCTACTTCACTTTCTGCCTGCAAAACAATCATACCTGTTGTTTTATGAGGCTCCTGGTACATCAAATATTCCATTACTTCCGATTGAGGAGTAATTGGATACCCGAAATAACCATCACATCCGGCACGGATAGCAGCTTCTGCTACTGCTTCGTTGCCTTTCATTAATCTCAGTTCTTTCATTCCTTTGTATTTAAAACTGTTAAAAACGTTTTTATAACTTTATTTTATAAACGGTGATAACACCATCGGGGCATACGATTGCACAATTAGCACAACCTATACATTCCTCATTTACGGATTCAGCATAGTGATAGCCTTTTCCATTTACATTTTTCGCCATTGCAATTACGTCGTTTGGGCATGCTTTAATACATACTTCACAGCCTTTACACTTCTCAATGTCAATTACAATGTCACCTTTAACTTTTGCCATTTCTAAAATGAATTAAGTTGAATACTTATAAAAATGATACTATTTTTTAATGCAACGAAATTAGAGAAAATATCTGAATCAGCGCTTATTTTTATTTGATTTTTTTACTAATCAATCCAATAAACCTTCCTAAATTTTTAGTCTTTAATAGAATAGAATGCTCTTTATAACTATTCTGAATAAGAAGAAGGACTGATAAATTAATAACAGTCCTTCTTTTACTTTAATGAGGAATTCTATCTTAAATGAGTTAATCAATTTGAAGTTGAGACAAATAATTAATTGGAATAATTAAGTTGTATCATTTTATTAAGATCTTCCATTTTATATAAAGAACCTCTTGACAAATAATGATTATTTTTTTTAGAATAATTAATTGCATTTGACAAATTACTTACAGACAGGCTCCTTTTAGGTAGAAAAGCAATTGCACCTAAGCTAAAAGCAACAGCAATAGTTTTGATATCTTCATATGTACTCGTAATTATTACTTTAACATTTGGATTTCTCTTAAGTATGTCTTTTATCCGGATAATATCGTTAAGTTTATTCGATTGCAAATTATAGATTACAATATCAGGCGTTTGTAATTTAAGTTGAAGTATTAATTCTTCTGTCTTATCAAATTCACCTAAAATATCAGTATTTTGAATCTTGTCAAGTAAAATCTTAATTGTTTTTCTGGATAAAAAATCATTATCGCAAAAGAATATTTTTGTTGCAAACATAATAGAACTATTTTTTACAAATTTAAAACAATCTGAAATCAAAACAGATAGGGAATATACAGATTTTATTAAGTGAAATTACGGATGGAAACAAATTAAATAATAAGTTTGAAAACTTGTTTTTCCCCCTTATTATTAATCTCAGATTTATCATCTTCTAAGTGTAATTCATTTTAAAATTTACTGAATGATTCCCTTTTTATGAATAGACATCTAAAGAATAAACTTATACTCTTATTTGCCAATATTTTATAATAGATATTTAATACATTACTTATTGAACAATAAGTTTTTTAATTTCATATCCATTCATATTTTTAACTTCCATTACATAAATTCCATTTGAAACATCAGTTAGATCAAATATAGTATCATCACCGTTCCAGTTAAATTCTTTAATTACAATTCCCTGTAAATTAAAAATTCTTACAGCAGCAGTATTCTTGAACCTTGTATCAGCAGAAAGATTAAAAATTCCTTTTGAAGGATTTGGATGTATATTTAATTTAAAGTAATCAGTACTGTTTACAATATTTACAGGAACACCTCCATAATATGTAAGCAATTCTCCTGCAACCATATAATTTGGTTTTGCACCTCCTGCACAGCTTGTACAAGTAACTCCATTCACACAATTTGGATTTGCTGCAGAACATTGATTAATATAAGTAGGATCAAATACATATTGCAGATTAATTATACTACCTAGACCAGAAGACAAATTTATTTGCCATAGCATTGGAATAGAACCAGGACACCATCCCGCTCTCGGATAAATCCAGGTACCATTTTGAGGCATACATCCCGAAGGATTTGGATTACACGCTCTCCACAGATTCTGATTAAAAATAGTATTTCCATTCAAGTTAATGTGATGAGTTGCATTGTAAAATTCAGCTGCATTGCCAGTGTTATCAGCTCCTGATCCATGCCCGGTTGTTACTAATCTTAAATAAGCAGCAGTTATTGCTGGATTACTTAAATTTAAACTTTTAATTTCAACAGGTTGTACCGTTGGAAATCCATTAGCTCCGGTTCCCCAACCTCCAAATCCATAAGAACCAAGCCAGAGTTTTTCCATCCAGCTATATTTATATGTCGGTGTTCCTTCTTGATATATAAGTGTAAGTGTAACTTTTGATTTAGCCGGAAAACTTGCCTGAATATCAATTTTACCCTGAAGTTGTGATGCAAAATCAGTAACATCCACGCTATCATGGCAAGCAACTGAATAAGGTGTGATATAACGAAGCAATTCAACAAAATCACCATTAGCACCTCTAATATTGACATTCCCGATAACATCCCAAGGCTCACAACCTTCAGGAGGGCAATCATATTGAAGATAAGCCGTTATTTTTTTGTACGTTCCTGAAAAACTCGGCAAAACCATTGAGGTATCCAAATTACTCCCAGATAAATCTGCAAAATGAACTGCATTTAAAACTGTAAAATTAATTGATGAAGAATCAGGAATAACTTGAAAGGTAACTACTTTAGTTGTAGACGATCCTCCCGAACTAACTGCAGATGCAGATATAGTATAAGTTCCAAATGATGGTGGTGACCAATAGTAAAGATAATAGCCATTTTTAATGGTGTCAGGTTGTATATTCTGATTGTTAATTGTAAAATATACCTGACTAATTGAAAGAAGATTGTTATAATCAATAGAAGTAGCTAATGATAAAGGTATTTTATCTAAATGAGGTGCACGGACTGTTTTTCCATCAACAGGATTTTTAATTTCCAATTTTGGAAAAACAAATGCCGGATTAACAACATAAATTGACATAGGCAAGTCTGCAGCCGGAGCAACAGTTGTATTTCCCGGTTGATGAGCTATAATAGATATAGTTCCTGTATCGCCTGTGAGTGTCAAAATACTGTCATTTGATAAAAGAGCAGGTCCGGAAACTGTAAAACTAACCGGTAAATTTTTATTTGTAGTTGCATGTAATGCTATTGGAACATGAGTAGTTAGTATTTGAGATGGCAAACTGTTAAACACTATATATTGATATTGAAGCCCCCCTGTATTTGGTTGACGGATTATTATATTATCAAATCCGGGCTTACCACCCAAAGCATGAATAAATAGTGTTTTCCATAGATTGGGATCTTTTTTATCATTAGAACCAGATGTGAGTCCTAAATTTAAATTATTAATCTGTGATATTAATGTAAAACTTGAAGCATTTGGTCTTTTAGCATATAAAGTTACACCACCCTGAGCATTGAATGCATCAAAATCAATAAGTAATTTATAGGTATTCCAACCTGGTATACTATCATAAGTAAATGCAACAGAAGTTCCATCAGGTTTAACTATTGTACCTCCAATTGGATTCATATTGTGTATATTAATCCAAAGTCCACCTTCGTTTGCTTCAATTCCCTGTGAAACATTTGCAATAATTCCATTATCATTTTTATCATAACCGATGCCGAAAGAAGTATTCCAATAAGCAGAATATATTTGAGCTTCAATTTCCATAACTCCACCGATTGAAAGATCAAAAGGTAATGCTGCAGTTGATTTGCGGGAAGCAGTTTGTCCGACACTAGCACCTCCATGCGTATAAAATGCACCTAAAGTAGCATCAGGTGTAATAATTCCAGAACCATTTGAATATTGAATACCAAAATCACCACCATTTACAGCATTTGGAACACTTTTCCAGTTATCTTTACCATTCAGAGTATCTGTAATCTGTAAATTATTAAAATTATACAAATGTTCTACCAATTGTGCTTTAATTGAATTAATTGAAATTATGAAAGATATTAAGATTACTAAGGTATTTTTTTTCATCAGATATTGTTTTAAATTATTATAAATGAAATTTTATTCCGATTTTCTTGTGAATATGAAGCAACTAAATTCAATTTTGTCAGAATGAATATTAATCAAATGGCAATATTCAATAAATAATAAATTATTATTTATTGAAGTACCATTTTCTCAACTTTTATAAAGTTCTTACTCATTATTTTAACAAAATAGACACCTTTAGAAAAAGAAGACAAATCTATTTCCTGATTGTGAGATTGATTGTTGTTAATTATTTTACTAAAATAAATCTCTTTCCCTTGCATATTGATAATTTTTAAATCAATATTATTCTTGATTCCACTAATATTAATTGTTATTTTGCCTGAAGTTGGATTTGGAAAAATCCGGTAGTTTAAAGTATTTGCAATTTCACCTATCCCCAAAGCTACAAAAATTGGATAACTGGCTGAAACAAATCCATCACCACAAGCATTGTGCCCTTTTACAGTTAAATTACCTGAGGTTGCATTTGCACTGAAATTAATTTTAACACTATCTGCAACTGTTGTAGAAGCTGGTATAAAAGTTGCACCTGAACCTGAATAAGACCAGATATAAGATGTAGCATTAGCAATAACTGGAACAAAATACATTAGATTATTTTCGCCAGGGTTAACACTGTCGTTATTTATAGAAGTAATTACTGCAGCATTTGCAGGTAAAGGATTTATACTTACCTGAGCAGTAGTTGATACTGCAGGGCAGCCACCAGAAGCAGCTATAGTATAAGTAACTATATAGGTACCTGCAGAACTGGAACTGGGAACTATAGCACCTGTTGAAGTATTTAATGATAAATTTAATCCGGTTGGTGTGTAAGAAAAAATTCCGCCTGCATTTCCAGTAAGTGTAACGTTTTGAGTAGCAGTAACTGATTTGCAGAATGGTGATCCGGTATAAGATATTGTTGCTGAGGGTGAAGTAACGATAGACACTGTTGTAGTTGTTGAAACAGCTGTACATCCACCTGTAGCAGCAATACTATATGTTACAGTATAAGTCCCTACCGAACTGCTGCTAGGTGTAATTGCCCCTGTAGTTGAATTAATTGATAAACCTGAAGGTAAAGCTGTATAAGTTCCACCTGCAGTTCCTGTTAATGTAACAGCCTGAGAATTTGTAAGTGTTTTGCAGAAAGGAGAACCTGTATAAGATATTGTTGCTGAAGGTGGTGCAGTTATTATTGCTGAGGCAGTTGTTGTAAATGCAGCACAACCACCCGCTGAATCAATTTTATAAGTAATTGTATAAATTCCTGCATTGCTCATGCTTGGAGTAATTGCACCTGTAGTTGAATTAATTGATAAACCTGAAGGTAAAGCTGTATAAGTTCCACCTGCAGTTCCTGTTAATGTAACAGCCTGAGAATTTGTAAGTGTTTTACAATATGGAGATCCAGTATAAGCAATTGTTGCTGAAGGTGGAATAGTAACTCCAACAGTTTTCTCAGGAGTAGTAAAAGATAATCCACTGTTTATGCATGTTATTGTACATATATAATATTTGGTTGCATTAATACTTCCTGTTATCTGAGTTGATAAAGTGTCCATATTTGTATAAGGACCTCCGGAAACCGTTGAATATTTCCATTGATATTTTATACCAAGAAAATTATAAGTTGTGTTTAATGAAAGTAAGGTGGAATTACCCGAACAAACAAATGCAGAACCATTGATTGAAGCAGAGGAAGGTGTTCCGTTACATGGGTTAACAGGAGCAATTGTAAATTCATCAGCACCAATATCGGGAGTTAATGCATCACGTAAATCACCATCAAAATCACTCGTAATATTCAAATCATCCCCGTTAGCAGTTGAAATACAAATAGCAGCTGCATTTAAATACGAATTTGTAGAATGTAAATCTGTAACAGACACAAAAGCCGGATTAATATTTAAAGAAGCGGCATCTTTGGAGGATGAGGTTTGCCAGTTTGTTAATGTGTTTTGATCAATTGCATTATAAGAACCTACTTTATTATTGGTTCCAGATGTATTAATATAGTAATTGTTATGATTAACAGAATTTAAAATACTTGTCGTTTGTTTAAAGATGCAATACCTTAATGATGTAATTCCTGCTAATGAATAGTTTGCAAAGATATTATTTTTAATATTAACAGTTCCTGCTACTGCTCCAATAAAGAGTCCTGTGCTTGTCGGAAATTCATCTTCATCAATTCTTACAGAATTATAAAATATATTTCCTGTTCCAGTTCCATTTAAACTCACACCAATACCATAAATTACCATAGTTGAAGTTGGAGTAAAGATTCCATGTTGTAAAGCAAAGATCATATTATTATAAATATTGCATTTAGCACCTGTCTGAATATCAGCACGAATACCAGCCACTATAGAAAGCACATTGGTACTAAGTGTTTGGATGTCATGAACTTTATTGTTATACACATTATTTGAATTTCCTTGAAGCGAATTTAGATAAATTCCAAATAAAGTCTGCCCTCCTGATGATATGCAAACATTTCTAACTTCATTATTAAAAATTGAAATGTTGTTGGAATAAGCTGTGCGAATTCCATTTGCTTGTAAGGCAGATCCGTTCCCAATATCATTTGCTGTATTGGCCCCAACTATACAATTACTAATCTCCAGATTCATATCATTATAAGTAGTACTCCCAACAAAATAGATACCATTGTAAGTGTTTTCTACTGTAATAAATTGATATTTATTGTATGAATTTGCACCACTTGAATTTGTTGGTGTCGTAGTAACATTCTGATAAACAGCCTTTGTCGTGGTATTGGTTCTATCCAGTGTTATTTTGCAATTTTTAATAGTATTGTATTGAGCTCCATTTGTAGCTGATGCATTGCTAATGTAATAACCAAATTCCATCTGATTGGTTACGTTAGTATTTGCAATATTTTCCTTTAAATCAATTCCATCAATTGTAATATAATCACCACCTCCAATTTTAATAATAGCATCAATTGTAGTACTTGTTCCCACAGCTGCAGTTATTAATGGATTTGCTCCACTTCCAATTTTTTGAATAATTATGGGATTAACAGCACTTCCTGTTGCTGTAATATTACCTGCAGTAGATGAAGAAAAAATTTCCGTACCCCCTGCAGCACAACTAATGATTACCGGACTATTAATTGTAGCTGCATTAAGTGCTGTAATAGCAGCTGCAAAACTTGGATAAGTTGCTGCAAGGCCAGAACCGCTGTTTGTAACAACGATAATCTGTCCTTTCGAGTAACTACCCAAAAAAATTAGGGCAAAATGTGAGAATGACAGGGAGAAA
>JBMOKG010000057.1:0-29738 GCA_049315385.1 Bacteroidales bacterium | reverse complement strand
GGCGATTCAACTTTTATTTATATAGCCAATAAGGATTTAACTTCAGCACAATGTCTTGCTGCCGGATGCGATACTACTCAAACTTATACAAATCCTCAGATGGATGTAATAGTAGAAGTAAACAGGCAGGGAACTGTAATATGGGAATGGTGCTTTTTTGATCATGTTGTACAGGATTTATATCCTTCCAAACCCAACTATGGTGTAGTTGCTAATAGCCCAGGTAAAATTGATTTGAATATCAGGGGTAATTCGGTGAAAAGTGACTGGATGCATTGTAATTCTCTGGATTATAACGAGATATTGGATCAGATAGTAATAAATTCTGTTCATGGTGAGTTTTATGTTATTGATCATGGTAATACTTTTATATCTGGTAATCCAACAGGCAGTATTGCTTTGGCGGCTACAAGTGCCGGTGATTTTAAATACAGATTCGGTGATCCTGCCAAATACGATAAAGGTGATCCTCCATCAGTAAACGATAATTGGGAAAAAGCATCTGCAGGGCATAAACAATTAGGAGGTTCACACGATATTCAATGGATTAAATCAGGGTTACAGGGAGCCGGAAATTTTCTGGTATTCAATAATGCTCAGAATCTTTTTGAACTTAGTGCTCAATCATATATTGTTGAAATTAATCCTTTTCTTAATTCAGCCGGAGTTAATACCGGCAATTATGTAAACCCTCCATTAGCTGGGTATAATGTTGTAAATACACCTGATAACAACCTGATGAAGGAAAAGAAAAATGTTTCAAAACAAATTGTATGGAGATATTCAAGTAAAAACAATACATCATTTTTCAGTACAATTGGTTCGAGTGCACAACGATTGCCCAACGGAAATACTTTGGTTTGTTCGATGAATGATGGCCATTTTTTTGAAGTATGCCCTGCTGATACTTCTATTGTATGGGAATATATTAATCCTATGTGCCGCGATGGTATTAAAAAGGTAAAAGTTGATAATTATCCTACATATAATGGTGTATTCAGAGCTTACAGATATACATCTGCTCACCCAGCTTTAGCAGGTCAGACGCTTACTCCCGGAAATACTATGACAGGATCAACACCAAACTATTTTACACCTTCTGACCTAACTTCAATCAAGGAATCCGAGGAAATAAAAAAAACTGAAGATATACTGAATCAGAATTATCCGAATCCTTTTTCAAATTATACAACTATTGAATTTGAAATAAATGAAGCTAAAAATCTGAATGTAATTGTTTATGATTTGGGAGGAAATCAGATAAAATTACTTACCGACAGAAATTATTCTATAGGAAAATATCAGTTACAATGGGATGGAAGTAATGAAAATGGTGTAAGAATGGCTACAGGAATGTATTTTTATATTCTAAAAGCAAACAATCAACAAATATGTAAGAAAATGATAATGCTTAAATAATTTCTTAGAGTTATTAAAAATATTAATCAGATTTAAAATGAAAAAAGGAAGATACATTGCAATACAAATACTTATAATGGTATGGTTTGCAAAATTAGGTTTTAGCCAGACTCAAACGGTTGGTTTGTTTATCAACGATACAATAAATACTTATAAAGGCTACACTTTGTTTGCTCCCAAGCAATATACAAAGACATACCTTATAAATAACGAAGGCCGTAAAGTACACGAATGGGTAAAAAGCATCTATCCTCCTGGGCAGGCAGTATATTTACTGGAGAATGGCAATCTTTTACGAACATGTATGGTTCAGGCACAGCTAGGAACAGGTGGTGGCGAAGGTGGCAGGATAGAAGAATATAGCTGGAACGATAGTTTGGTTTGGTATATGAATTATAACACTTCAACCTATATGCAACATCATGATATAAAAAAGTTGCCTAATGGGAATATTATTATGTTGGTTGTAGAGAAAAAAACACTGGCTCAGATTGAAGCTGCAGGTTTCGATACAACTAAGTTTCAGCCCGATGTTAGAGTAAAAGGATTTTTTCTGCCCGATTGTG
Organism: Bacteroidales bacterium; assembly: GCA_049315385.1. Taxonomy (GTDB): domain Bacteria; phylum Bacteroidota; class Bacteroidia; order Bacteroidales; family JACABE01; genus JACABE01. The sequence goes on along the minus strand of JBMOKG010000057.1, from coordinate 27,753 downwards.
TTATTGAAATTCAACCTACTTATCCCTCAGGAGGAACTGTAGTATGGGAGTGGCATGTGTGGGATCATCTTATTCAGAATCATGATGCAAGCAAATCGAATTACGGAACGCCTTCTGCTCATCCCGAACTGATAGATGCAGCGGGTGATCATAAAAATCTTCCGCTTTTCTGGAATCACATGAATTCGATAGACTATAACCCGGCTTTAAATCAAATAGCACTTAGTGTAAGAGGTAACAGCGAGGTGTGGATAATAGATCACAGTACTACTACAGCTCAGTCGGCAAGCCATACCGGTGGTGCACATAATAAAGGGGGTGATTTGTTGTATCGATGGGGAAATCCGATTTGTTACGGTGCCGGTACAGCTTCAAATCAAAAATATTTTCAGCAACATGATGTGGAATGGGTAAAACCAGGATGTCCGGGAGCAGGAAATCTGACATGTTTTAATAATGGTGTTAGTCTTAATTATTCTACAGTTTGTGAAATAGTACCGCCTATAGATACAGCGGGTAATTATGCTATTGTTTCAGGTTCACCTTACTACCCAACTAATTTTGCCTGGACTTACCAAGCTAATCCACCTACTTCTTTATATGCTGAAAACATTTCAGGAGCTCAAAGACAACCTAATGGAAATACAATAATTTGTGCTGGTACTCTTGGCCTTTTCCTTGAAGTTACTCCTGCTGGTAATGTAGTTTGGAAATATGTTTGCCCTGTTACCAATAATGGATCATTAGTGCAGGGAGATACCATCCCTCATGATTTAGCACGGCCGGATGAATTCATGAACTCTGTGTTTCGTGTTTACAAATATGCTCCAACTTATGCTGCTTTCAATGGCAAAGTGTTAACTCCAGGAAATTTTATTGAAATTTATCCTGCAAATGTGAATCAAAATAGCTTAAATACACCTGAAATTATAGCCTATCCAAATCCATTTTCCGATAAAATAAACATAATGAACAAAAATGGAAAAGAAGATTATGAATTGACTAATGTATTGGGTCAATTGGTTTGGAATGGGAAACAAATTGAACTTCATAATTTTTCAGGCATCAAACTTGGCATATATTTTTTGAAAATAAAATTTGAAAATTCAATGCAAACCATTAAGCTCATTAAGCACTAAACTGATTTGTAAATTATTATGAAGGTTGATGCTGATGAATCTTTATTGGCTTTTAAAACATATCAGGATTTACTTAACCATAATAAAAAAGAGAAATAGTATTTCAATAGAAATATGCTGTTAATTCATATTTAAATGAAAGCAGAGATAGTTCCATACAAATCATAATCTTCAGAATGGGTGATTTTTACCTGATAAAAATTACCTGTAATTAATTTTTTGTCAGAAGTAATCAGCACTTCATTATCTACTTCGGGAGAGTCGGATTCTGTTCTGCCTATCCAGTAATCACCTTCCTTGCGGTCGATAATGGTTTTAAAAACTTTGCCAATTTTAGCATTATTTATTTCAGCAGAAATTAATTGCTGCAATTCCATAATTTCAGAAAATCTTCTTTCTTTGGTTTTGGCTGAAACATTGTCTTTCAGCTTATCAGCAGCAGTGTTTTCTTCGGGAGAATAGGTAAATACACCCAAACGTTCGAATTTAGCTTCGGCAACAAAACGTTTTAATTCTTCAAACTGTGCATAAGTTTCACCCGGATAACCAACAATTAATGTAGTTCTTATTGAGATTCCCGGAACTTTTACTCTCATTTTAGAAACCAACTCACGGGTTTTGTTTGCGTCGATGTTGCGTTTCATAGAGGCAAGAATGTCACTATTGATATGTTGCAGTGGTATATCTATATACTTACAGATATTGTCATGTTCTGCCATCACTTTCAGAACATCCATGGGAAAATCAGCAGGATAAGCATAGTGCAGACGTATCCATTCCAGACCTTTAACAGCAGCTAGTTTTTTCAACAATTCAGCCAGTTTGCGTTTCTTATACAAATCCATGCCGTAATATGTCAAATCCTGAGCTATAAGAATTAATTCTTTCACACCTTGTTTTACCAACCATTCAGCTTCAGCTACTAAATCCTCAACAGATTTTGAGATGTTTTTCCCACGGATGAGAGGAATAGCACAAAAAGAACAATTGCGGTTACAACCTTCGGCAATTTTTAAATAAGCATAATGCTTGGGTGTAGTAAGCATTCTCTCGCCCAACAACTGCGTTTTGAGGTCAACTTCAAGTGTTTTTAATAATTCTGTTAAATCGTTTACACCATAAAAAGCATCTACTTCCGGCATTTCCACTGAAAGTTCTTTTTTATATCGTTGAGATAAACATCCCATTACGTAAACTTTCTTTATTTTCCCTGTTTTTTTTGCTTCTGAAAAGTTTAAGATGGTATCAATGGATTCCTGTTTGGCATCAGCAATAAATCCGCAGGTGTTGATAATGATGATGTCAGCATCCTCTTTTTCAGATTCATGAATAACATCATATTTGTCATTTAGTTGCCTCATTAATTGTTCTGAATCTACCAGATTCTTAGAACATCCCATGGTGATGATATTGATTTTTTGTTTTGGTTTTGTTTTCAAATATGATATGTTTTATTAGTGATATTTATGCTTGTTAGGGTTTTCGTATTAATTTAAATATTTTTTTGCTGTTTAGTGTTTAGATTTGGTTTTATAACTCAATTTAGCAGTTAGTTGCTGAACACTTCCCTACAATGAATAAAAAAGTAATGTCTCTGTTCACAGTATTCCAGTCCTCGAATGAATGAGCGTAATACAATAAATCTTGCTGTAAGCAGTCCATTAATAAATTCATATTTAGGTATATGTCATTTTGTATTTATAATTCCTTTAGCTGTTCCACTTAAATTTAAAATTGTCCATTGACCTAAATTATCATCAGGGTAAATTTGTGTTGAACCAGAAGATTGATCTTGAGAGAAACCATAAGCATTAGTGGTTGTGTAAATAACAATATTTTTGTTAGATGCTTTACCTCCTAATAATGTGCCGGTAATAGCAGTAAATACCCATTGACCGGCATTATCGTCTGGAAATCCTTGACTTAAAGAAGAAGAATTTTGATTTTGTGAAAAACCGTAAGCATTAGTTGTTGTAACAATAACAACTTGTTTCTGAGAGTGGAAAGAAGCTATTGGTGTCCCACTTAATGCAATAGAAATCCATTGTCCAGCATTATCATCAGGATAAATTTGTGTTGAACCAGAATATTGTTCTTTAGAGAAACCATAAGCATGTGTATTTGTATAAATTACAATTTGCTTTTCAGATGATTCAACACCAATAACTGTATCATTTAAAGCAACGGATGTCCATTGACCGGCATTATCGTCTGGAAATCCTTGACTTAAAGAAGAAGAATTTTGATTTTGTGAAAAACCGTATGCATTTGTACTGGTATAAATAACAATCATATCTCCAACACTAATAAGGTCATATCCTTGTGTTCCATTATTGCCCTGTATGCCTTGTGGACCAGTAATTCCTGTCATACCTTGAGCCCCTTGCGGTCCTTGAGTCCCTGTAGTACCTTGTGGTCCTGATACCTTACCTGTATTTAATGTTTGTCCATTGCTTAAATTTACATAAAGGCTATCACCCTGAACAAAGGAGTTAGTAATGCTTATTCCCTGAGGTCCGGTTGCACCAACAGGTCCTTGTGGGCCCGTTGCTCCATTACAAACATATTTTGTAAATACAGCATTTATTTCGCCTGCATCCAAAACACCGTTGTAGTTGGTATCCAAACCATATTCTATCTTAAACCCACCTGTTGCACAGTTTACTCCTGCTGCTTCAGTTGTTGTTTTTGCCAATGTGTTTTTCCCATTTGTACCGTTTATACCAGCATTCCCTTGTTGTCCGTTCGCCCCATTATTTCCTGTTGGCCCTTGCGGACCTACTGTACCCTGTGGCCCTTGAGGTCCGGGAATCGAGTTTCCACTGTTTTCAGCATAAAGTGCATAAGGCACACTTAACAATTGGCTTATACCTGTTACTGAATAATTTGTTCCTCCATTAGGGTCGGTTTCAGTTTTTATAAAATAAGGTCCGTTTGCCCAGTTAATTGATGAGAAAGAACCGGAAACAATCGTGCCACCACCTATTTCAATACTTGCCAATCCGTTGGTATTGGTGATGGGCGTTTGGATTTCAACATAAACAGATGTTCCACTTGTTGAACCTTGCAAAATGCTAATACGCATACCTATAGCTTGATTTGTTACCAAGGTATTAGATGTATTTCTAATTACAGCCTGATAACTCATTTTATTTGGTGCCTGAGCGCCGGCCTTCATTGGCAGAAGCACACTTACAATCATTAATATCGCAACAAAAAATCTAATTATTATTTTCATAACTTATTAGTTTTTAATAATTTTAAATGAATGAACTTTCTTGTTTTCTACATTTACAACATTAAAAAAGTATGTTGCAGAAGACAATTTATTCAAGCTAATATGTGTATGTTGAGTTACAATTTGTTCCATATTTAGCATTTTACCTTGCATATCACAAAGTTGATAATATAGCTTTTCGCTATTAAAATTACTTATTTCCAAAATTAAAATATCTTTAGTAGGATTCGGAAAAACAGTAAGCGAAATTTCAAAAATTGTTGAATTTATACCAATGGTGAAAATTTCGTAAGCAAGTTGCACACCTTGAACAACACTAACAGAACTATTTGAATTAGTCGTGTAAAATACTTGTCCAATACTGTATGCAACTTTACCTCCACTTCCTGTGGCATCGCTACCGGAAGTATTTACTGATTCCTGAGCTTCTACAAAGCCCGCCCAAAGAACACCTAAAACAAGTAATACTAAGTGTCTAAGGTTGTTTATAATCATAAAATATTTATATTAAATTTTTTCTTATACTGTCTAAAGACAAAATGGTTTTCTCTTGCAAATATACTATATTGTTTGCAATCATTCAATAAGGTTTCTTTTTTCTTTACCCGCTAGTTAGTAAAAGCTGATAAACGGTTTTCCGCTTTAGATTCGCTTAATTGCCGATTACTTCTACAGTTTATTTATTTGTTTGTAGTTTTATTTTCAAGCTTACCCTCGCTGAAAGCAATTCTTTGTTGGGATAGTGTTTTGTTTTAGCCAATCAATAAATTAATTTTTTTACCAAGACCATATTCGAAAATTCTGTAAAGTGTGGACAGTTGAATGTCGCACCGCCCGTTTTCAAGTCGTGAAATATAGCTTTTTTTAGTCCCTACTTTTTCGGCTAATTGTTCTTGCGTCATATTGGCTTCTTTTCGGGCATCTTTCAACATTTCACTAATCACAAAATATTGAGCTTTTTCTTCAAATTCGTCACGTTTTTCAGTTCCGATATTCCCGTATTTAATGTCTAATAACTCGTCAAAGTTTTTAGCATTTCTAATTTTATTTGTGTCCATCATTTTTCTTTTTTGAGTTAAAATATTCATCTTTCAGTTTCAGAGCCAATTCGATTTCGCTTTTGAGTGTTTTTTGAGTCTTTTTTTGAAAACCATTAAACAAAATAACTAAATTACCTTTATCGAAACAGCAAAAAATTCGGGAAATATTACTTTCAAATTCAATCCTTACTTCGTAAAGTCCGTCAGTTTCTGACAAATGCATAAGAAACTTTTTTGGAGTATTTTGGACATTCTGAATTACTTTAAGAACATATTCAATTTTCTCCTGAACTTTTTCAGTTTGCTCCAAATAAAAGGAAGTAAAATGATATTCGTGAAATATGATCTGTCTCTGAATTTTCATACTGCAAAGTTAACTTAAAAGTTATCAATTTGCAAGTTTTATTTTGCTTTTTTTTGAAAATGAGGGTCGTTTTTTAAACATTTTAAATTTATTGTGAATTTTTTCGACAAACTAATTGATTATAATAAGACCTTGTTAATTTGCCAGGCAATGTCTGGCAAATTGGATAATAAAAATACAATAATTATAAAATCCTGTCAAGTTTACATAACTTGACAGGATTTATTCAATAAAATTAAAATTGAAATAGCGTTTTTAACTAAATAAAGAATCTACAAATGCCTGTTTATTAAATACCTGCAAATCTTCCATTTTTTCACCTATGCCAATATATCTTACTGGGATTTTAAACTGATCGGAAATTCCAATCACAACACCTCCTTTGGCAGTTCCATCCAGTTTTGTCAAAGCTAATGCATTGACTTCTGTAGCAGCTGTAAATTGTTTTGCCTGTTCTATCGCATTTTGACCTGTTGATGCATCTAATACTAACAAAACTTCATGAGGTGCATCTGGAATTACCTTTTGCATTACTCTTTTTATTTTTGTTAATTCAGACATTAAGTTAACTTTATTATGTAATCGGCCTGCTGTATCAATAATTACTACATCTGATTTGCGGGCCAATGCGGATGAAACCGTATCAAATGCTACAGATGCTGGATCTGCATTCATCCCTTGGTTAATAATAGGAACTCCGACTCTGTTTGCCCAAATGACTAACTGATCAACAGCAGCGGCTCTAAACGTATCTGATGCGCCTAATAATACTGATTTTCCGGCAGATTTGAATTGGTAAGCTAATTTCCCGATGGTAGTTGTTTTCCCAACTCCATTCACACCAACAACCATAATTACATAGGGCTTTTCCCCTGTTGGAAAAGAAAAATCATCCCTGTTTTCAGACTCGTTTTTTTGGAGTAATTCAGCAATTTCTTCTTTGAGAATGCCGTTTAATTGTTCAGTACCCAAGTATTTATCCTTGGAAACTCTTTCCTGAATGCGTTCAATAATTCTAAGGGTAGTTTCTACACCAACATCAGAAGAAATAAGAATTTCTTCGAGTTTATCCAAAACCTCATCATCAACTTTCGATTTACCAATGATGGCTTTCGAGATCTTTGCAAAAACACTTTCTTTCGTTTTTGAGAGACCTTTGTCAAGGTTTTCTTTCTTTTCCCTTGAAAAAATAGAAAATATTCCCATAAATTAATTGAATTTGGCTGCTAAGATAGATTTTTTTTAGCAAATGATGGATATAAATAAAAAAAAGTCCCGAGAAAAGAGTCGGGACTTTTCTGTAAAATTCAAAATAAGCTTATGCTTTTTTTGCTAAATATTCTTTTACGCTATCATTAGGAATGATAGTTTCTTTCCACATATAAGCACCTGTTTTTGGTGATCTTTCCATGTGATATACTTTTGCGAAATCCTTACCTGTGGATGTTCTTAACGTTGCAACTACTTTCTTTGCCATAATTCAAACTTATTTAATTTCTTTATGAACTGTCATTTTTTTAAGAATTGAATTGTACTTTTTCAATTCTAATCTTTCAGGTGTATTTTTTTTATTTTTAGTAGAAATATACCTTGAAGTACCTGGCATTCCACTGGTTTTGTGTTCTGTACACTCTAATATTACCTGAACTCTTGCTTCTTTACTCTTTTTGGCCATCTCTTTTGATTTTTTGAGGGCTGCAAAATTACATACAAATTAATTAAAAACCTAATGTTTTTTTAAATTATTTTCTTTAATTTTGAAACCTTATACGCTATAAATGATTTGGCAAAAGTACATAAAAAATTTCAATTCTTTTCTTCAATTAGAAAAATCTTTATCAATTAATTCAACTTCTGCATATTTGCATGATATTGAGAAGTTTGTAGAATTTCTTGATTTTCATAAATTCGATTTGTCACCTTCACAGATTGAATTAATTCATCTTCAGGATTTTGTTAAATGGGTAAATGAATCAGGACTTAATGCCCGTTCGCAGTCAAGAATTATTTCTGGTATCAGGGCTTTTTTTAAATATCTCTTACTCGAAGATATTATTGATGTTAATCCTGCTGAATTATTGGAATCGCCCAAAATTGGCCGTAAACTACCGGATACTCTCAATGTTTCAGAGATTAACAATTTAATTGATGCTATTGATTTAAGCACTCCTGAAGGACAACGCAATAAAGTGATGCTCGAAACACTATATTGCTGCGGATTAAGAGTAACAGAATTAGTAAATCTTAAAATTTCTAATTTGCATTTTAAAGAAGAATTTATAATTATTACCGGTAAAGGGAATAAGGAACGTTTAGTACCGATTGGTAAATCTGCTATAAAATTAATTAATTCTTATTTAAAAGATAACAGAGTACATCTGAGTATTAAAAAGGGGAATGAAGATTATGTATTTCTGAACAGAAGAGGCTCTAAGCTTAGTCGTGAGATGATATTTACTATTATTAAAGATTTGGCAATAAAGACTAAATTGCATAAAAAAATAAGCCCTCATACTTTCAGACATTCTTTTGCAACTCACCTTATTGAAGGTGGTGCCGATTTACGTGCAGTACAGGAAATGCTTGGGCATGAATCTATTTTAACTACTGAAATCTACACACACCTCGATAGAGAATTTTTACGCGATAATATATTACAGTTTCATCCAAGGGCAAAGTTAAAATAAATATAATTTTTTTTTAGGTTAATGCGTTACACTATGAATAAAACCAATGCATTATGAAAAATCTATATTTTAAACTGAAATTTAAACTGTCAATCTGCTTGCTTCTTGTAATTTTCACTTTTAATGCAGAAAATTTGCTGTATGCACAAAACATTCCTAAACAATTTAAAAACAAAGAATTGAATTGTAATTACAATGTAAAGGATGGAATGTTAAACGGTAGTTACCAATCATTTTATCCAAATGGAATAAAAAAATCTCAGGGAAAATTTGAAAACAATAATAGAGTGGAAAGATGGACAGTATGGGATTCTTTGGGAAACGAAATATGCGAAAGGCAATATAAAAATGCCATTGAATTCAAACAAATTTTTCCTGTAAATCTGCGAAATTTTAATGTACTCAGTGATAGAGATTCAAATGAGCTAATCAAAGATTTTATTGTAAAAGAGCCCATGATTTATTTTTATTCAAAGATTTGGAGGATTATTTCAAAAGAAAACAATCCACTGCTATTTGACAATGAAAGTTTGTCAAAATTATTGATTAATAGTATCTTAAACCAGAAAATTACAGTTTTTGATATTGCGAATGAGGAATTTACAATTCCTTTGACACTTAAACAGATCAATGAAAAATTCGATTTTGATAATTTGAAAATCAATTCTTTTAAGATAAAAGAAGTTTGTTTTATGGATACTGTAAGAAAAATTTCTGAAGTAAGAATTTTGGGCATTTGCCCTATAGCATGTCTTAAAAATGATACTGTAAATAATTTCGGCTTATTTTGGCTTTATTATCCTGACATCCGAAAGGTATTGTCTACAAAAAAAATAATTTCGAAACACGAATTTCCTGAACTTTTAAATATGGATGATATATTTGTTTTCAGACATTTTTCGAGTAAGATTATTAAAGAAGATAATACTTATGATAAAGAAATAAAAGATTATAAAACAGGTAAAGATATTGAAATAGAGGCTGAAAGGATTAATCTGAAATTAATAGAATATGAGCATGATTTTTGGATGCTTTTTTCAAAAAACTAATAAAAAGGCAACCCTTTTGAGTTGCCTTTTTAGTTATATATATGAATAATCAGTGAATTAATATTTAGACAGATGAATAAATATTGGTCGAAAAAAACATTACTTTTGTCTATAATGCCTAAAAAAAACTAATCTTTCAGACATCGTACTGAAAAACCGCTGTATTTTTGAGCATTGTTTGTAGTTAAATCACTGTGGTTGTACCATAAAAACCTGTTTGTTGGTAAACCTGAAATATCTATAGTGGAACTCCACCAATAGCCGTTATTTAAAATATTATAAAATGCCCCATCATAACGGTAACCTCCCGGAAGGGCTGTAAAACCAGTTTCATTAGTTGCATTTGTATTTGGAGTTTTCCAATGAATTAATCCGGTTTCTTTTAGTTTGCCTCCTGCAATAATATCACCACCTAGATATGTTTGCAGTGTTGTCCACTCAGTATTATTTGGTACATGCCAGTTAACAGGACATATTTTGCCGGTATCGGATATTGCATAAAAATTATAAAGTTTACCATAGATTGCGGAATTACTGCTATCATTATTATAATTGCAATAAGCTCCGGAAACAAGTGTTGCCCAGTTTCCATTATTAGTCACATTCTGTATGTCAATTCCATTAATGTATTTGGTTGTTTTAAGGTTTTCTGCCATCCAGATCTGAGTTCCTATTTGTACAATGGAATAGTAATTGTTACTTGCATCGTTGCAAGCTAAAAAGTTAAAAAGAACAGTGGTATTTGCTGTTGGAATATGTGTGAAGATAGTCCGGTAATTGCCCGAGAAGCCTTTATAAAGTATGCGGTCACCAGAAGTGTAGGCCATTGTTAGCAATGATTTAGAAGTTTTGAACTTGTTATTATTAACCGTTTGTTGTTCACTTTCGGTTAGGTAAATTTTTGCTTCACAATGAGTAGTGTTCTGGCTAATAATTTTTGCTGAGTAAGAATAATTATCTCCTTTAATATTAAGTAAATATAAACCTTGCATTAATCCATTTAGCTTATATTTCTGAAAGCCTTCTGAAATTTTATCAGTTTTATATATTATTTCTTTACCGGAAACATCAATGATTCTAATTTGGACATTTCCAGACTGCTTTGCAAAAAACAAAACATCCGTCTGTCCCTGCATAGGATTAGGATATATTTGCAAGAGATTATCATTTAGTCTAAAATCTTCGATATCAGTTGATACAATCAGATGAAGGCTGTCGCCTGTAACTAATTTAGCTTTTGTCCCCTGTGTAAGGTTTTCAACATAAACACTATCTATTGTTAAACCCATCCCTGTTGCAGCAAAACTTATATTATAATTCTGAGCATTGGCTTTTAATAGGAACAATAATAATAAAATCACGCCTAATATTGGATAAACTACTATTTTGTTTCTCATTTCAATTGGTTTTAAATGAAATTATGTTAAGATTCTCTAAATCAGACAAATCTTTTTTTTGTTTGCATTTTTTTCAATAAAGCAATAATTATTTTTAATTATTGATAATTTTAAATAGCAGAAAATCAGAAATAAATGGATATTTACGAATTTATTTTTAGATTTACAATTTCTAAAATATCAGTTTCAATTTGTTTGGCTTTTGTTTCAATTTCTGCTCCTTTAGCAAGAATAGCTTCAACATAAGTTTTGTCTTTTAATCCGGCAGCATTAATTTTTACATTCAAAAACGCACCCATTACTGCTGAACGGGCACATAAAGCACCAACTCCGGCATCAGTTACAGAATTAGGATTTCCAAATTCTGCCATTGCTTTTATAATTTCAAATGCATCGAAAGCCCTTTGCATGGTTCTGAAAGGAACTTCTGTCGCATATTTGGTAGCTTCCTGAATGGCAATTGTCCTAATAATTTTTTCCTCATCAGTTTTTTTTGATAAGCTAAAAGCATCCATAATTTTATTGAAGGCATTGGTGTCTTCATCCACCAGGAATAATAAATCATCTTTGATCTTTTGACCTGTTTCAGCCCAATCAGAAAACTCTTTCCATCTTTCGTCCCAACCAGCTTTATGTGAAGATAGATTAGCTACCATTGTTGCAAGAGAAGCGCCTAAAGCTCCTATGTAAGCAGCTATAGATCCACCTCCGGGTGCTGGTGATTCTGATGCTGTTTCGTTAGCAAATCCTGTGCAACTCATATCTATGAGTTTTTTGTTTTTATTTTCAGCTTCCAAAACGTATTCAATAATTTTTTCTGAAGGATGAAATGGTTTCAAATCGTCTAATCCCATGGATTTGATGGCAATTTTAATTATTTCATCTTCTGATATTCCTACAGAACGTTGTTGTTTTAACAAATAGTGTTTCCCTGCATCAATAATAGTTTTTTTAGGAACAAGACCAACGATTTCCAATCCGGTAACTCTTATACCACGTAAAGCAGCTTTATTACTTACTTCATCAAATGCAATATGCAATGGTGTATCGGAAATATTGGTTATGTTCATGGAAACCTGAGCAATACCGTATTCTTCAATAAACCAGCCAATAGCTTTAGTTCCTTTTAATGTTCCGGGTATCATTACTTGATTTCCTTTTTCATCCAAAACCACTTTTCCGTTAACTGTATTTCCTTCTCTCATTGGACGACCTTTTTCACGAACATCAAATGCAATTGCATTAGCTCTTCGTGTAGAAGTTGTGTTCAGATTATAATTTACAGCAATCAGAAAATCACGGGCTCCAATGGCTGTAGCACCAGAACGGGCAATACTTTCATTAAATTGAGATGGTCCGAAATCGGGTTTCCATTCAGGTGTAGAAATGCGATCATTTAAAGCTTCGTATTCTCCTTTCCGACAATTTGCTAAATTTCTGCGTTTTGATTCTTTGGCTGCATTTTCGTAACAAAATACTGGAATTCCAAGTTCTTCGCCAACACGTTTGCCTAATTTATGAGCATACACAACTACTTCTTCCATTGAAATTCCGGCAACTGGGACTAATGGGCATACATCGGTAGCACCGAAACGAGGGTGATCCCCTTTATGATTGCGCATATCAATTAATTCCTGCGCTTTTTTAATTGCTTTAAAAGCAGCTTCAATAACTTCATCGGGAGTTCCAACAAATGTAACAACAGTCCTGTTGGTTGAAGCACCCGGATCAACATCTAATAATTTTACACCATCAATTTTCTCAATTTCGTCTGTAATTTGTTTTATTACAGCCATATCACGTCCTTCGCTAAAATTAGGTACGCATTCGATGAGTTTCTTCATTTATATATGATTTTTATGTTTTTCAGGCTGCAAAATTATAAAAATTTTGGGATTGATAGATGTTCTATTAACTTATAAAATATATAAAGTTTGTAATGTTTTTAAAGTCAAAAGCTGGTATATATATTATAGCTTAGAAATATTTGTTTTTAAATAATTTTCTAAAATAATGAAGAATATTAATCTCATAAAGATCAATTTAATTCAACAATAGCTAAAATTTCATCTACATATTTTCTGTCGTTTGATAAACGGGGAACTTTGTGTTGTCCTCCAAGTTTATTTTTTGACTTCAGCCAGTTGTAAAATGTGTTTTTAGGCATTGGTCTTATAATTGGAAGGTGAAGCATTAGGCTGTGATATCGTTTGGCTTCATAGTCAGAATTGAGTGATTTAATGGCATTGTCTAAAATTTCAGTGAAGTATTCAATGCTATCAGGCATTTTATCAAATTCAATCAACCATTCATGACTTGCATTTTTCCCATCTTCAAGATAAACAGGTGCAGCAGTAAATTCAACAATGCTGGCATTTGATTTCTCACATGCAATAGCCAATGCATTGATAGCATTTTCAACTATCAATTCTTCACCAAATGCATTTATAAAATTTTTCGTTCTGCCCGTAATTTTAATACGAAACGGACTTAGAGATGTAAACTTAACTGTATCTCCAATCAAATAACGCCATAATCCTGCATTTGTAGAAATAATCATGGCATAATTTATACCTTTACTTACTTCTTCCAGCGATAGTGTTTTTGGATTTTCTGTATCTACTAATTCTATTGGTAAAAATTCATAATAGATTCCATAATCGAGCATTAATAGTAATTCATCTGAATTAGGGTTGTCCTGAATGCCAAAAAATCCTTCAGTTGCATTATAAGTTTCCAGGTAATTCATTTTTGATGATGGAATTAATTGATTAAACTGTTCACTGTAAGGTGAAAAGCTAACACCACCATGGAAATAAATTTCCAGATTTTCCCAAACTTCATTGATATTTTTTTTCCCGGTAATTTCAATAATTTTTTTTAACAATAACAAAGTCCATGAAGGAACTCCTGATATATTTGTTACATCATGTTCAATGGTTGCAATAGCCATTTTTTCAATTTTACTTTCCCATTCGTCCATTAATGCTATACTTCTATTTGGTACACGTTGGAATTCTGCCCAAAAAGGCAAGTTTTGAATGATTATTGCTGATAAATCACCATAATAGGATTCGCTGTTAAATTCACTGATTTTATGACTACCTCCTAATGCAAGACTTCTTCCATCAAAGATTTTGGTATCAGGATAATTATTGCAATATAAAGAAAGCATATCTTTTCCGCCATTAAAATGGCATAATTCAAGTGATTCTTCACTTACAGGGATGAATTTGCTTTTATCAGAAGTTGTTCCAGAGGATTTAGCAAACCATCTTATTTCTGTATTCCATAATATATTTTGCTCTCCTCTCATCAGGCGATCTATGTAAGGCTTTAACGAATTATAATCATTTATTGGAACTCTTTCCTTAAATTGCAAAGGATGAGTTATAGATTTATAATCGTATTGAATACCCCATTCTGTATCTTTTGCAGCATTTATAAGCTTTTTAAACCATTCCTGCTGAACTTCATGAGGGTATTTCATGAAAAGTTCAATCTGATGAATACGTTTTTTTATAATCCAGGATAATACGGAATGAATTAAAGCCATAATTTCTTTTAATTAACAATACAAACCTATAAATTTTTTCTTTATAAACAGTATTTTTATTTGTTAATTAGTAAATTTGTTGAAATGTACTTGACTTTTTTATTATTCTTATTCCAAATATGGAAAAGTTTAGTTAAGTTTTAAAAAAAAAAGCCAAAGTTATTTATAACTTTGGCTTTAATAGATTGTAATTATTTGTTTTATGAAATACGGGAATAACCTTTCATAATACCACGGCTTGATTTAGAAATAAATGATAGTATTTCATCACGTTCTGATGTAGCAGGCATTTCTGCTTCAATAACATCAATAGCCTGAGTTACATTATATCCTCTTAAAAAAATGATGCGATAAATATCCTGAATTTCTTTTATTTTTTCGAAACTAAATCCTCTTCGACGTAAGCCAATTGAGTTAATCCCAACATAAGAAAGAGGTTCTCGTGCACTTTTTGTAAATGGAGGTACATCTTTACGAACTAATGATCCTCCGGAAATCATTGTATGAGCACCAATATTTACAAACTGATGAACTGCAGATAATCCGCCTATAATTGCCCAGTCATCAATAACAATATGTCCAGCTAATGTAGCTGCATTTGCAAGAATACAGTTATTACCTATTATGCAATCATGTGCAATATGCACATAAGCCATCAGAAGGCAATTATTCCCAACTACAGTTTCCATATTAGCTTTAGTTCCTCTGTTAACAGTTACAAATTCGCGAATTGTAGTGTTATCCCCAATGGTTACTGTAGTTTCTTCTCCGTTATATTTCAAATCCTGAGGTGGAGCCGATATAACTGCTCCAGGGTATATTTTGCAGTTTTTACCTATTCGAGCACCTTCCATTATGGTAACATTAGGACCAATCCAGGTTCCTTCACCGATAATAACATTTTTATCAATAGTAACAAATGGCTCTATAACAACATTTTTAGCTACTTTTGCTTGAGGATTTACGTATGCTAAGGGTTGATTCATTTATTTGTATTTTTATTATTTACTAGCATTGCCTGTTGGTTTTTTATTTTACTTTAATAATTTGAGCAAGCATTTCTGCTTCCATTACAATTTTTGTGCCAACATAAGCTATGCCCTTCATATTACATAAACCTCTGCGAATTGGAGTCAGGAGATCTAGCCTGAAAATCAGTGTATCACCTGGGACAACTTTACTTCTGAATCTTACATTATCTATCTTCATAAAATAAGTAGCGTAGTTTTCAGGGTCTGGTACAGAACTTAATGCCATAATGCCGCCAGTTTGAGCCATTGCTTCTATTTGTAAAACTCCCGGCATTACAGGTTCGTTAGGGAAGTGGCCAACAAAGAAATCTTCATTCATCGTTACATTCTTCAAGCCTATTACATAAGTATCACCCATTTCAAGAATTTTGTCAACTAATAAAAAGGGTGGGCGGTGCGGAAGTAATTCCCTTATTTTATTTATATCGTATAAAGGTGGTTTATTTATATCGTAAAGAGGAATATCTTTTTTTACTAAATCTTGCTTAATCTGTTTTTTTATCAATTTAGCAAATTCAACATTTGAACTATGACCAGGTCTACTAACGATTACATGCCCTTTTATTCTTTTCCCGATAAGAGCTAGATCGCCGATTACATCAAGTAATTTATGTCGGGCTGGTTCGTTATTAAAATATAATTCTACATTATTTAGAATACCTTCGGCTAATACTTCAACAGATGGCTTTTTGAATAAACCAGCAAGACGGTTTAGTTCTTCATTTGACATTATTCTGTTTACAAAAACAATAGCACTATTCAAATCGCCTCCTTTAATCAGGTTATTTGAAAGTAAGTATTCTAACTCATGGAGAAAAACAAATGTTCTGCATGGCGCAATTTCTGTTTGGAAATCTTCAAGTTTATTGAGAGATGCAAATTGTGTATTTAATACTTTTAATTCATAATCGATTAGTACAGAAAGTTTAAATTCCTTACTAGGGATGATTACCATCTCAACTTTCTTAACCGGATCAGTAAAAGTAATATTTGATTTGATTTCATAATATTCTTTTTCTGCTTCCTGTTTAACAATACCAGCTTCTAAAAGAGCATCTACTATTGGTCTAGAGCTTCCATCTAAAATGGGTGTTTCTGAACCATCTAATTCTATTAAAATATTATCGATTCCTAAACCAAAAATAGCAGCTAATACATGTTCAACTGTACTTACTTTTATACCATTTGATTCAATAGAAGTTCCTCTTGATGTATCAACTACTAAATCAACATTGGCTTCAATTAATGGTGAGTTCTCAATATCAATTCTTTTAAATTTATACCCGAAATTAATGGGGGCTGGTTTAAAAGTTAGATTTACATAATTGCCTGTATGTAAGCCTGTTCCTGATATTAAAACTGGTCTTGCAATTGTTTGTTGTTTTTCTATCATAATTAATGTGCAAAAATAGTAATATTAGATTAATAATATATATAAAATATTTGTATTTTTTGCAAAAATACCTAAAAACTAAAAATGAAAATATTTTTTATATATTTTTTTTTGAGTAATAAAATCCTTTTTTAAGAAAAGTTTTGATTACTTATAAAATTTAAAAATATTAATTAGTCTCTGAAATATTAAATGATTAATATTTACATTTTGAGATAATTAGAAAATATTTTTGTTTTTTAATTCAATGTCTTTATTTTTCATTGAGTTCTACTATTCTTTTAATTTGAAAGTAAAATTATTTAATGGAATTGAATGATATTAAATAAAATACGGGGTAATTTTCATTACCCCGTAATTAATTAACCAAAAACCAATTTTTATGAAAATTTCATGTATTTTTAAATACATGATTTATGTTACAAAAGTAAACTCTATCATTAATCCCTGCTGTTAATTGACGTTAATATATGTTAATATATGTTAAACATAGTTTTTGAAGGGAAACTATCTCTAATTTTGTTACATAATGAATAAGAAAAATATTATTATCATTATTATTTTAATGACTTTTGCATTAATTGGCTTAGTCGGACTTCAATTGTATTGGATTAAAAATGCCATTGCAGTGGAAGAAGCTAATTTTCGTCGCAATGTTGATGATGCCATTTCTATTGTAATTACAAAATTAGGTAAAAAAGAAATAACTTCTCAACTAATTAAGCACAAAGAAAGAACATTACTTATCAATACACTCGACTCTTTAAATTTATTGATTTATAAAGAACAACAAAAATATCCCGGTATTGATGAGGAAAGTATTTCGACAGATGAAGATAAAATGCAAAATCGTATAATTGATATAAGTTCCTGGGACAATTACAACGGTGAAACTACATTGTATCCTGATACAAGTATAATAATTTCTGAAGATCCGGCTTTAAGCAGGATGAAGAAAACAAATTCCAAAAAGATTCAACAACATAAGATTGATATTGACAAAACAGTATTAAATGACTATACAGCTATAAAATCACAAAGAGATTTACTATTGAAAAAGATAAATTTAATTGAGGACTTTTTTGAAGATGTATTTAACTTAGGCCGGTTTAAACCCATTGAAAAGCGTATTAATCCTTATTTATTAGATTCATTAATTTTTCAGGAGTTGTTAAATAAAGGTGTTAAGACAGAATATGAATTTGGTATTTATAGTCCAACTAAAGGGCAATTAATAGTTCAGAAAACCGGAAAATACAGCAAAGACTTAATTAATAGAAATTACTCTTATGTCTTGTTTCCTAGCAATATGTATATGAATCCGGAATATCTGATGCTTTATTTCCCTAAAGAAAAAAGTTTTTTGATGATGCAATTATGGCTTATGTTAATTGCATCTATGTCATTGATAATAATAATAATAATATCATTTTCATATTCTGTTTTTACAGTTTTCAAGCAGAAAAAACTTTCAGAAATGAAAAACGACTTTGTAAATAATATGACACATGAAATTAAAACTCCTATTTCTACTATTTCTCTCGCATGTGAAGTCCTTTGCGATAAAAATATAAATAAAACAGCTGATATTTTTAATACTTATATTAATGTAATAAAACAAGAAAATAAACGTTTAGAAACATTGACTGAACATATTTTGCAAACTGCTACATTAGAAAGAGGACAATTATTACTCAGAAAAGAAGAAATAGATTTACATCATATTATTTCTCAGGCTGTTAATAATGTTGGATTTCATGTAATGCGAAAAAGTGGGAGTATAACACAAGATTTGAATGCAAAGATTTCTGTAATTTTAGCTGATAAAGTTCATATTACAAATTTGATTTATAATTTACTTGATAATGCAAATAAATATTCACCTGAAAAACCAAAAATAATAATTTCAACAATAAATAATAATAAAGGTGTAATTATTAAAATTATTGATAATGGTATAGGGATTAGTAAAGCAAATCAAAAGAAAATCTTTGACAAATTTAATCGGATATCAACAGGGAATGTTCATGACATTAAAGGGTTTGGACTAGGATTAAGCTATGTAAAAGCAATTGTTACTAAACATCAGGGAGCTATTGAAATTGAAAGTGAATTGAAAAAAGGTTCAATTTTTACTGTATTTTTGCCTTTTGAATGATATAAATAATTAGCAAAATTGTAAATATTAAAGTTTTTAAAAGTCTTTAAAAATTTAAAAGAATTTATTTACTTTATATATTATCAGTATCAATTTAAAATGATATTATTATAATTCTATTAAAATTAAAAAAACATATAGATATGGAAAACAATAAAATTAAAGTCTTACTTGCTGAAGATGATCCTAACCTTGGAGGTTTATTAAAATCCTATCTTGAAGCAAAAGGATTTCCTACACAATTATGTGTTAATGGTCAGATAGCATTTGATGAATTTAAGATAAATGATTTTGATTTTTGCATAGTTGATGTAATGATGCCAATTAAAGATGGTTTTAGTTTAGTGAAAGATATGCGGAAACTTGACAAAAAAGTACCGATATTATTTCTTACTGCAAAAAATATGCAGGATGATAAACTTAAAGGCTTTCAAATAGGAGCAGATGATTATATGACAAAACCATTCAGTATGGAGGAGTTGTTAATGAGGATGGAAGCTATTTTACGCAGGACTCAGGATGCTGAAAAGCAAAATCTTGATAATAATTTCTTTACTATTGGTAAATATAGTTTTGATTATAACCGTCAGATATTAACTTTTTCAGGAAAAGAACAAAAATTAACTTCTAAAGAAACTGAATTACTAATGGTACTTTGTAAAAGTGCGAATGAAGTGGTTGATAGGAGTGTAGCATTAAATAAAATCTGGAAAGATGATAGCTATTTTAATGCCAGAAGTATGGATGTTTATATTACAAAACTACGTAAATACCTAAGGGAAGATCCACAAATTGAATTACTTAATGTTCATGGTGTCGGATTTAAATTATTAATGAACCGTAGAGAGGGTTGATAAGTATATAGATATTGAATCCAAATTGATTTTTATTTATCACTTATTACATTTTGCTTTATTCAAATTATTATTTCTATTTTGATTTTATTACAAAAACAGTTCTTCTGTTTTTTGCCCGATTTTCATCATTTATATTAGGTAAGAATGGTTTGGATTCGCCATATCCTTTGTAACTGAGGCGATTTACTGTGATTCCTCTTAAAACGAGATATTCGTAAACTGATTTAGCTCTATTATCTGATAGTAATAGATTATCTTTATCATTACCTATGTCATCTGTATATCCCTGAATATCAATATTTACTTTTGAGTGTTCTTTCAGAAATTCTATAAAACCATCTATAATGGTTTTAGATTCTTCGGTAAGAATATATGAATTCGTTGCAAAATTTATATCTTTCAATTGATAAGAAGCACCTACTTCAATTGGTTTTATTTTTATATCTATTGTGGCAGGTTGCTGAAATGTTTCATCTTTAGTCGATATATATTTTGACTCATACGCATAATCATCTTTTTTAATAGTTAAAAGGTAATCGTTTTTTAAAGGGAAAACTGCAACATATTTACCGGTAATCGTATCTACCGGAATTTCAGTAATTTGCTTGGTCTTAATGTTTTTAAGTTCAATCCTGGCTACAATAGCTTCATTGGTTTTTTCATCTTTTAGCTCTCCTTTAATAAATGCTACTTTTTCGGGGCGCGCACCTTCATAAAGATCAAAATAAAAAACATCCCATCCTCCAATACCTTTTAACTGATTACTGGCAAAATATCCAAAACGACCGTCAGTACTGACAAAAAAACCCGCATCATCAAATGTTGAATTAATTGGGTAACCCAGGTTTTTAGGCTCTTTCCATTTGAATTCTTCACCTAATTTTATAAAAAAATTATCATAACCACCTAATCCCGGCCAACCGTCAGATGCAAAATATAGCGTTTGACTATCAGTATGAATAAATGGAGATTTCTCATTCCCTGCTGTATTCACAGTAGGCCCCATATTGACTGGAATAGACCACTCTCCATCAACACCTTTTGTTGTTCTGTAAATGTCATAACCTCCATATCCACCTGAACGATCACTTACAAAATAAAGGGTTTTACCATCTGATGCTATACTTGGTTGTGATTCCCAAGTTTTTGATGTATTTACATTTTTTCCAAGATTCTTAATTTTACTCCATTGATAATTCCCAAGATTTTCAGCATAACAAATATCACAATTGTAATAATTTCCTCCATCAGTATATTTACAGATTGTATATATAAGGTATTTATTGTCAATTGTAAAAGTTGCACCTCCTTCGTTATCACTCAAATTGAATGGTTCTGGCATTTCTTCACCTTTATTAAAGACACCGTTTCGCCTTTCGCTTTCCATAAATTTTTCCTTATATTTATTATCAGCTTTCTTCCATGGAGTTACTTCTCCGGGTATTTCTGTACGACGTGTAAAATAGCAATATTCATTATCAGGTGTTATGATAGGTAAATACTCATCTAAATTAGTACTTATTCCTTCCAGAGATTTTGGTTCAAATGGTACCGGGTTTTTATATAGCTTATCATAAAATGCAGCATATTTCTGCATTTGTTCAGCGCGTTTATAATCTTCATCGGACTTAATTTTATCAACATCTTTTAAAAATTTTGTAAGAAATATTGCTGCTGTATCATATTTCTCTGCTCCATAATAAATATCACCTAAGTAATAATAAGTGTAAGGGTCATAATCCGGACACAATTCAATAACTTTTGAAAAATACATTTTAGCAGCTTTCAGGTTTTTATCAGATCTTTTTATGCTTATAGTTCCTAACAAAAAATAAGGCTCTACATAATCAGGTTCAGTATCTATAATATCTCTTAATATTTTAATAGCTTCATTATATCTATATGCACTGTATTCTGTAATTGCTTTCTCAAACATGCGGTTTACTTTCTTGTTATCAGTCTTACCACAAATTATTTCGTCTTGCTCCTGGGCAAATACAGATGTAAAATGCAGAATTAATAGTAGTAATAGAATTTTTCGAATCATGGATTGTTTGGTAATTAATAGGGAATATATAATTTACATCTAACAAATCTAAACTTTTTTAAAACAATGAAAATTCAATTTCCAATTATTTATTTACAATTTATTGTTCATTTCTTTTTAGTGATTAAAAAAATAATATAAGCTTATTAAATCCACATTGATTATAGTTAGGTATTTAATTTATCTTCTATGTATTAAACAGAAATAAGAATATTTACACATTATCCTACTTCTATAATTTAATATGTATATCATTGATTTAAATGAAAAATTTAAATGATCCATCAACAACTTGTTTTTGTTAGATATGAAGTTTTACAAAAAAAATGGATAAATACTGAATAAATTTGTTTGGTCTTTTACTAGCATTAGTACAAAAATATAATTACAATAAATTATGCTGTTTTTTAAATTGCATTTATCTTTAAAACCGAGATAATATAAAAAGGAATTAAAAAGTTGGAAGAAAATATTTTAAAATATAGCTAAATGTTAAATATATTTTTTTTTAAACTTTTAAAGCATGTATCTGTTTTAAAAATCAGATTTAAGAAAAATAGTTTGAAAAAATAACAAAAAAAATATATGTAAAATGTAATATAATGATTTTTTTGTAGTATATTTGCACAGAGTTTTTGTTAAAAATAAGTAAATTAGGTCAATTTATTATGTTTTTATCTTAAAAACCCTATATTTAATATTAAAAAAATGAGTGTTTTAGCTTGTATAAGAGCTAATTGCGTTTTTTTATGTAAACACAGGTTTTATGATGAAAACTAATTATATTTCTTTAACTAAAAACCAAATTTAAAACTAATTATTATGAAATTACACAACAAAGCTTCTCCTGAATTAAAATCAAATCATTTTATTAATCTTTTAAATAAATCTATACTAAAAATAAAAATAAATTACGAATTATTAATTAATACTTACAAATTATGAAAAAGTTAAACATTAACTTAAGTTTGAAGAAAATGATTACACCTCTGGTGCCTCTTTTCTTCTTTTTCGCTTTGCATTTCAATGCAAATGCACAGGTGCTTACTGGCAATTATCTTACTGCACCTGCTGTTGTAACAAGTACTGTAGCTTTTAATCCGGGAATTATTATCGGATCTGCTGTTACTGTTAAAGATGCTCAAGGCAGTACATGTCCTGCAGTAACTTATGAATGGCAATCAGCCACAAATGAGTATTTTACAGAGAATCTTACCAAAAATCTAGCTGCTACTAAGGATTATAATCCTGGTGTTGTAACTGCTACTACTTTCTTTCGTCGTGTTGTTAGCATTCAATGTACCGATCCGGAACGTGAATCTCTTGGTAAATGCGGTGGAGTAAAAATAACTATTAATTAATTAATACATTATAACTATGAAAAATTTATTTACCAATTTAAAGCTGAAGGAAATAATACAATTATTATTTGTAGTTTTCTTCTTTTTTGCATTTACGATTCGTGTAAATGGGCAATCTCAGCCAATTTTTGATGCAAATGTTGATACACTTTTATCTCCTAACAAAAATTGCGGTTCACTTACTCCTATTCTTCACGGAAATACAGTATTAGTTACTAATTATCATTATCCAACTCCTATTACAGATGTTGGTACTTGTACTGCAGTAACTTACAAATGGGAATATTCTGATTTTGGTACATTTGGTACCTGGTCTAATGTTAATTCTTACGGTCTAACCAATCTCAATTTCCCAAATGTTACCTATTATAATAATAGTGATACTATCAGAGTTTTTTATCTTCGTCGTGCCGTTTTCTCATCATGTACAGTACCTTCTTATAGTGAAGCAGAAAACTGGACTACACCTCGAAAATTCACAATTTATCCTCCTTTTAGAGCTAGTATTGCTCAAACAAATGTTTTGTGTTTTAACAACACAACAGGTTCTGCAACTGCAACTTTAACAGGCTCAGCTCCTGGTTTTGTTTATACATGGGGTACATCTCCTGTACAAACAACAACAACCAATTCACGTACAAACACAGCTACTAATTTATCTGCCGGAACATTTACTTTACACGTAAGCAGTGCTACCGGATGTACAATAGATACTTCAATAATAATAACACAACCAAACCAATTAACTGCTGCTGTTGGAAGTTCTACAGCTCCATCATGTGTTGCTGATAATGGTACTATTGATATTAATGTAGGTGGCGGCGTTCTACCTTATACTTTTGCATGGACCAAAAATGGTTCTGCTTATGCAACTACTGAAGATTTAACTGGACTTGCAGTTGGAACTTATGTTGTAACTGTTACTGATGCCAATGGATGTACAACAACTACGTCAAAAACATTTACAGCTCCTCCATCAATAACTCTTGCTATAACAAATTTTGATAATGTTAGCTGTTACAATGGAACAAATGGTACAATTAATCTAACTGCATCTAATGGAACACCTGGTTTTACTTATGCATGGACCAAAGATTTTATGCCTTATGCTACAACTGAAGATTTAATTTTTTTAGGAGCAGGTGTTTATGCTGTTACCGTTACGGATGCTAACGGATGTACAGCTTCAATATCGAAAACCATAACCGAACCAGCTATTTTACAGATTCAAAATCTTGCATTTAATGATCTGACCTGTTATCAAAATCAGACTGGTAATATTAATATTACAGTAGCCGGTGGAACACCATCTTATACTTATGCATGGACCAAAAACGGAAGCCCTTATTCAACTACTGAAGATTTAACCGGACTTACAATTGGAGTTTATGCAGTAACTGTAACTGACGCTAAAGGATGTACTGTTACTGCCAACAAAACAATTATTGAACCAACTATATTAACAGCTGTTATTACTTCATTTAATAATTTAAGTTGTTTTGGATCTAATAATGGTGCAATTAACCTAACTGTGGGTGGTGGAACTCCAGCTTATACTTATGCATGGACAAAAAACAGCAGTGCTTTTGCAACTACAGAAGATTTAACAGCAATAGGAGCTGGTAATTATGCTGTAACTGTAACTGATAACAAAGGATGTACTGTTACCGCTACACAAAGTATAACACAACCAGGACAATTGGTTGTAAACTTAGGCTCAACAACAAATGTTAGCTGTTATAATGGTAGTAACGGAGCAATAAATGTGATTGCAAGTTCTGGAACACCTGGATATACTTATGCGTGGACAAAGGATTTCTTCCCTTATGCACCTACAACAGCAAATATATCTGGTCTTACAATAGGAAGATATGAAGTAACTGTAACTGATGCCAATGGATGTACTGCAACTACTCTTTATAATGTAACAGAACCAGCAATTTTACAGATTCAAAATCTTGCATACAATGATCTGACCTGTTATCAAAATCAAACTGGTAATATTAATATTACTGTAACCGGTGGAACAACTGCTTATACTTATGCATGGACAAAAAATTCTATTGCTTATGCAACTACTGAAGATTTAACCGGTCTTACAATTGGTGCTTATGCAGTAACTGTAACTGACGCAAAAGGATGTACTGTAACAGCCAATAAAACTATCGTTGAACCAGCTTTATTAACATCAGTAATTACAACATTCAACAATATCAGTTGTAATGGTGCTAGTAATGGTGCAATTAATCTAACAGTTGGCGGTGGAACCCCTGCTTATACTTATGCATGGACAAAAAATAGCAGTGCTTATGCAACTACTGAAGATTTAAGTGCGCTACAACCCGGTACTTATGCAGTAACTGTTTCTGATACAAAAGGATGTACAGCTACCGCTTCACAAATTATTACACAACCTGATTTATTAGTTGTAACTTTAGGTACAACAACTAATGTAAGTTGTTACAATGGAACCAATGGTGCAATCAGCATCAATGTTAATGGAGGAACTGCTTCCTTTACTTATGCATGGACCAAAGATTTATTCCCTTATGCAACTACCAAAGATTTAACTAATCTTGGAGTAGGTTCTTATATAGTAACTGTAACTGATGCTAACGGATGTACAGCAACTAATACTTATAATGTAACAGAACCAGCAATTTTACAGATTCAGAATCTTGCATACAATGATTTGACCTGTTATCAAAACCAGACTGGTAATATTAATATTACAGTAGCCGGTGGAACACCTGCTTATACTTATGCATGGACTAAAAACGGAAGTGCTTATTCAACTTCTGAAGATTTAACCGGTTTAACAATTGGAGCTTATGCAGTAATTGTAACTGACTCAAAAGGATGTACAGTAGCAGCCAATAAAACTATCGTTGAACCAACTTTATTAACAGCAGTTATTACAACATTTAACAATATCAATTGTAATGGTGCTAGTAATGGTGCAATTAATCTAACAGTTGGCGGTGGAACACCTGCTTATACTTATGCATGGACAAAAAATAGCATTACTTACGCATCAACAGAAGATTTAAGTGCGCTACAACCAGGTACTTATGCAGTAACTGTATCTGATACAAAAGGATGTACAGCTACCGCTTCACAAATCATAACTCAACCTGATTTATTAGTTGTTACTTTAGGTACAACAACCAATGTTAGTTGTTACAATGGAACCAATGGTGCAATCAGCATCAATGTTGTTGGAGGAACTGCTTCATATACTTATGCATGGACCAAAGATTTATTCCCTTATGCAACTACCAAAGATTTAACTAATCTTGGAGTAGGTTCTTATATAGTAACTGTAACTGATGCTAACGGATGTACAGCAACTAATACTTATAATGTAACAGAACCAGCAATTTTACAGATTCAGAATCTTGCATACAATGATTTGACCTGTTATCAAAACCAGACTGGTAATATTAATATTACAGTAGCTGGTGGAACACCTGCTTATACTTATGCATGGACAAAAAATGCTATTGCTTTTGCAACTACTGAAGATTTAACCGGTTTGACAATTGGTGCTTATGCAGTAACTGTAACTGATGCTAAAGGATGTACAGTAACAGCCAATAAAACTATCATTGAACCAGCTTTATTAACAGCAGTAATTACAACATTCAACAATATCAATTGTAATGGTGCTAGTAATGGTGCAATTAATCTAACAGTTGGCGGTGGAACACCTGCTTATACTTATGCATGGACAAAAAATAGCATTACTTACGCATCAACTGAAGATCTAAGTACTCTACAACCAGGTACTTATGCAGTAACTGTAACTGATGCAAAAGGATGTTCAGCTTCAACTTCACAAATCATAACACAACCTGATTTATTAGTTGTTACTTTAGGTACAACAACTAATGTAAGCTGTTACAATGGAACCAATGGTGCAATCAACATTGATGTTGTAGGTGGAACTGCTCCATATACTTATGCATGGACCAAAGATTTATTCCCTTATGCAACTACAGAAGATTTAACTAATCTTGGAGTAGGTTCTTATATAGTAACTGTAACAGATGCTCACGGATGTACAGCAACTACTACTTATAATGTAACTGAACCAGCAATTTTACAGATTCAGAATCTTGCATACAATGATTTGACCTGTTATCAAAACCAGACTGGTAATATTAATATTACAGTAGCCGGTGGAACACCTGCTTATACTTATGCATGGACCAAAAACGGAAGTGCTTATTCAACTTCTGAAGATTTAACCGGTCTAACAATTGGTGCTTATGCAGTAACTGTAACTGACTCAAAAGGATGTACAGTAACAGCTAATAAAACTATCATTGAACCAGCTTTATTAACAGCAGTAATTACAACATTCAACAATATCAGTTGCAATGGTGTAAATGATGGTGCTATTAACTTAACAGTAGCCGGTGGAACACCAGTTT
>JBMOKG010000010.1:0-88817 GCA_049315385.1 Bacteroidales bacterium | reverse complement strand
TAAGAGAAGAAACATTGACCCAGGATGTAATTTTGCCAAAACGTTCATTTGGTGGTCTTACTAATATATCTTATCTCTTTAGCAATTATACCATAGGTACCGGAGCTACATTAACGTTTATGCCCGGAGTTGTTTGTAAATTTAATGGTGGTGGTATGACTGTGAATAAAGGTATGATTGCTGATGGAGGCTTTTCTGCTGACAGCAATATTGTCTTTACTGATTATCGCGATGATTTTTATGGTGGTGATGCAAATGCAGATTCATCAGCTTCAATACCAGCTATGGCCAGCTGGAATGGTATTACATTCAATGATCAGTCATTAGACCCGCTTTGCCATTTAAAACACTGTTTTGTTAAATATGCTTACTATGGAATTTATACAACAAGCGCCAGTCCAAATATTACATATAGCAGCATCACAAATAGTTATTATGGTGTATATGCAACAGCTGCTTCTAATCCGGTATTTAATTATTGCGATTTTAATGATAATTACTATTGGTCAGTTAACAATGTAGATAAATCTTTTGTAATAGATGCTACAAATTGCTGGTGGGGCAGTAATTTAGGTCCTATACAGACAAATTCAAGTGGAAACGGAACAAGTGTTCAGGAATTAATTACTACTGCAGTAAACTATCAACCTTTCAAAACAACTGGTTCAGGCAATCCTTTGATGGGTGATGTTAGTCTGAACGGAATTGTTCAGGCTTATGATGCATCTCTTGTATTACAGAAAGTAGTAAGTCTTATTAGTCTTAATCCAACTCAAATTCAGGTTGCTGATGTTTCAGCTGCCTCTGGTGTAACTGCTTATGATGCTTCACTTATTTTGCAATATGTTATTGGATTGGTTCAGTTCTTTCCGGCTGAATTAACAAAAGCACCTTTAGCAATCAGCAATACTGATTTGACTATTGGTAGTGCAGTTACTGCCAATAATCAAGATATAAATATTCCTTTGAAAGTTACAAATGTATCAGGTTTGTATTCAGCTGAAATTAAAATTAAATATGATCCGGGCTATCTTAAGTTAACACAGTTTACAAATCTGATACCTGATATGAATCATTTGTATTACAATGATAGTATTAATGGTGTTTTGACTATTGCTATGGCTGGAACAAATCCTTTGGTTTCAGATACTTCTCTTGCACAACTTACTTTCCATACGTATTTATTATCAGCCAATACAGTAACTACTTATTTAACTGTAGATAAATTTTTGTCAAATGAAACAGACAGGACAGCAGCTGCTATTAATGGAAGCGTTACAATTATGGATAATGCAACTAATATTCCTCAAAATAATACAAATACACAAGGAGGCATTTTTAGTATTTATCCAAATCCTTCAAATTCAAATTCAATATTAAGTTATCAATTAGATAAAGATAATCAGAGTGTAAATATTGAAGTTTTCAATATGCTGGGTCAAAAAGTTTTAACAGTTGTAAATGAAAATCAGGCTGCCGGTAAATATTCTGTTTCTTTATCAAAACAGGGGAATTCGCTTGATTATGGCTCGTATCTGATAAGATTTACAGTTGGTGGATTATCTCAATCACAAATATTTCAAGTTGTTCGATAAATTGCATTTCCATCTTTCCATGAAAGGAAAGATGGAAAGCTTTTTTGAAGAATGTTTATTTACTTCAAATTTAAAAAACAATGAGAAAACATATAATTTTTTTAATAGTTTTGCTGATATTCACAGTCAATGGATTTTTAAAAGCCCAGACTATTAATATGCGGCTTCCTGATACAACTGTTGTTTCAGGTAATAATATTGATATTCCTATTTATGCAGATAGTAACCTAACAGGCAGGAATATAATGTCATATATGTTACAATTGAATTTCAATTCATCCATGTTTCAACCAATTGCTGTGATTGTTTCCGGTACACTAAGTGCACCATTTGGAACTCCTGCTTTTAACACTTCGGTCCCTGGTAAAATAACAATAGCAGGAGCTGGTTCATCACCATTAACCGGTTCTGGAAAGTTTATATATATAAGGTTTTTAGCGCTGCAATCCGGTGGACTTTATCTTAATTTTTCAGTAAATGCGAATAACTTTTTTAATGAAGGAAGTCCTTTAATGAGTTTTAGAGATGGATATATTGGTATTTCAGCACCACCTTCTATAACAGTTTATCCTGAAAGCGGTATTATAACCAAAGGTGAATCATTGCAGTTTTATGTATCCGGAGGAACACCTCCTTTTCAATGGTCGGTTAGTAATCCGGCTGTTGCCGGTATAAACTCTTCCGGTTTACTTACTGCAAATCAATTTGGAACGACAAAAGTAATTGCTCAGGATAATTCGGGATTAAAAGATACTTCAGGTATTGTTGAAATAAGGGCAATGCGGCTTAGTATTCCAACCAATCTTAGCCAATGGCAGGGTGCAAATATAGATATTCCAATTAACACAACTAATCTAAGTGGATTAAATATTTATTCAGGAAATTTAAATATTAGTTATAATCATAATATATTAACACCTGTAGAAGTTATCAAAAATGGTAGTTTGTTAGCTTCTTATCCACTTCCTGTTATGAATTCAAATAACCCGGGTATTCTTTCATTGGCATTTGCAGGATTGTCTCCTTTATCGGGAAGTGGAACTCTTGTTTATATAAGATTTCATGTTTCCACTCAAAATACAGGATTTACAAATATTAATTTTATAACAGGATTGTTTAATGAAGAATTTCTACCAAATTTTACAAATGGTGATTTTTCAACAATAAATTTACCAATACTTTCAATTTCACCTAATTCAGGGAATATTGTAGCAGGCGAAACACAGCAGTTTACTGTAAATGGTGGAGGAATATTACCTTTTTTGTGGAATGTGAGTGATACTTCAATTGCAACTATTAGCCAGTCAGGAATTCTTACTGGCAAAAAAAGTGGTATAGTTAATATTACAGTTCATGATTCTGTGGGTGCAACTGCAAATTCAGGTAATTTTCAGATTTATGATACTAGAATAAATATGCCGGAAATAGGAGCATGTCCTTCTTCTTCATTTTTTTATTACCCTGTAATGATTACATCTTTACCATCTGCACAATCAGTATTATCTGTTCAGGCTAGTATAAGTTTCAACGCAAGCTATCTTAATTTTATGGATATTGTAACTACTTCAACACTTACTCAAGGTTGGACTTTCTTTAAAAATCCATCGAATGGTCAAATAATCCTTGCAGGTTCAGGAACATCTTCTTTTAATTCAGCAGGGTCACTTATGTATCTTAAATTTAGTTTTAAACCTTCATTTGTCATAGGCTCAAATGCTTATGTGAATATTAATAATATAGTATTAAACGAAGGGATCCCATTACCTCTGGTTGATATAAACGGGAATATTTCAGGATCTTATCCTTTAAATGCAGGAAGTATTACAGGAACAACAAATGTAACTCAGGGACAACAAGGCCTAGTTTATTCTATACCAGATATATATGCAGCAACAGACTATATCTGGACTTTGCCAACAGGAGCCAGTATAATTTCTGGAAATAATTCAAATACTATAACAGTTAATTATTCTAATTCTGCTGTTTCGGGTAACATTACTGTGAAAGGCCATAATGATTGTGGTGATGGAGGTGTTTCAACATTGGGAATTACTGTAGTATCCGTTCCTGTTTCTTCACTATTCACTGCAGCAGTTTCTAATGAATGGGAAAATGGAGTTAATTGGGATCATGGCGTTCCCGGTAGCATAACAAATGCAACGATTCAGACAGGTAAGCTTGCCGTTGTTAATTCAAACAACTATCAGTGTAATAATTTAATAATTTCGCCATTAGGAAAATTAACCATAAATGAAACAAAGAATCTAAATGTAAATGCTACATTAACATTGCAATCTGATGTCTCAGGAACAGCATCTTTGATAAATAAAGGTAGTTTAACAACTGTAGCAAATATAATACAACGCTATATTCATATTTCAGTTCCTGATGAGTTTCACCAATTGTCTTCACCAGTTCTTAATCAATCTATCAGTGCTGGATTTAGCCCTGTAAATGAAAGTTTTTATGCATGGAATGAGGTTGCTGGAAATTGGATTCCTTTTGAAAACCCTGCTTTTATTGGATTGAATGGTAGTAATAGTTTTGTTCCTGGCAGGGGATATGCAATAAGTTATACATCAACTTCCACTAAAAGTTTTGCAGGTGTTTTAAATAATGCTGTTGTTAATTCCACTTTAAATGTAACTGCCGGAATATATGCAGGTTGGAATTTTATAGGTAATCCTTATCCTTCAGCTATCAATTGGAATACTTCTGCAGGATTTAGCAGAAGTATGTTAGCAAATGCAGGTTCAGGAGAAAGAGCATATTGGATATGGAATCCACTTATCGGAAATTATGGATGCTTTATTTCAAATGCTGTTTCTGGTACAAATGGCGTATCTCATTTAATAGCATCTACACAGGGATTTTGGGTTAAAGCAGAATCAAATGGAGTCTTTAGTTTTAATAACAATGCCTGTGAACATAGTTCACAACTTTGGCTGAAAACTTCAACAGCCGAAAATAATTCTATCCGTTTAAAAGTTAGCACTACAGCAAATCAATACAGTGATGAAATGATCATTAACTTTGGGAATTTGAATGATGAGAGGGGTGCAGAAAAAATGTTTAGTCTTTATCAAACAGCAGCAAGCTTATATTCAACTAAACTTAATAAAAACTGGAGTATTAATAATTTATCTTCAACTTCGGGGAATCCTGTTGTTCCTTTTAGTTTTAAAGCTGGTGTTGATGGAAATTATACCATTACTGCCAGCAATTTAAATTCTTTTACAACTCCAACCTATATTTACATTAAAGATTTGTTTACTAATAGTATAAAAGATATGAATCAATATCCAGATTATTCATTTGCTGCTACTGTTAATGACAATGCAAATCGATTTCAATTGTTATTTGCATCAGCACCAATGCAGATTTCAGACAACAATAATGAAAATACAAGCATCTACATTTTTGATAATTCTATTTATATCAATTCTGATGATAAATTGCAACATATAGAAATATACAATATTTTGGGAGAAATAGTAAAAACACTTGAAAGTACAAATGGGAAAATCATAATAAATATGCATGCTTATGCTTCTGCTTATTATATTGTAAAACTTCAAACTTCTAAAAATGTTTTTACACAAAAAGTATTTATAAATTAAATAAACAATCAACATAATAAATAAATATACAAAAAATGAAGAACAAACAATGGATTTATGGATTTTTGGGATTCCTTGGACTAATGGGAATCAACTTTTTTAAAACATCAAATTGGATGGATGCCTTATGGTTTTTATGGTTCTTGTGGTTTCTCTATTTTATTCCTAAGAAAAAATAGATTAATAGATTAATAGATAAAATCTGTATTATCAATTCTCGATATTGAAATACTATCGTAAATATTTAGGATATAAACTGACAATTTATTCAGACTTATGATATGAATAAAGGAAATGTAAGCTAGGCTATACATAATCTCTGTAAGTTTGTATGTTCGAAATTATTGCTGATAATCAGATTTGTGTGATATTTTTTTTGATTTTTTTAAGTGATAGCATAGTTCTGTTTATGCTGTCACTTTTTTACTTTTCAGTTCGTTTAATTTTAATAAAAAAACAACTATTTATTATGAATTATCTATATTTACTTCATTCCAATATATCAAGATACTGATGTAAATTTTTAATAGATAATTAATCTTAATTGAAATTAATATTATAATTTTACATTGTCTTTTAGTTATAAATAATTTCAAAATGATATATAAATTAGTTCAATCATTAATGGTATAATTCTGATTTTAAAGATTTTTGATCTTTAAAATGATAATAAATTGGACTGCAATATTTTTCATTTCTGGATATAATGTATTTTATTAATTGGGAGAGATTTAAAATATAAAATAGTATTCATTTAGAATTTTTTTACATGAAATGGGCTTTGTTTTTTTTATTATTATTTCCTGCTAACGGAGTGTTTTCTCAAAACTGGCTAAAAAATTTACCTGATAATAAGAGTAAACAGGAATTAACTTTTTTCGATTATAAAAATGCATTTTACAAATATTGGGATGCTTATAAAGTTAATAAAGGCTATTATTTTGAAAATGGAATAAAGAAAAAAGCTGTTGGCTGGAAACAATTTAAACGTTGGGAATATAATATGGAAAATCAGGTAAATACTAAAACCGGTGAATTTCCTAAAAAAACAGCTGAATTTGTTTCTCAGGAATACTTAAATTCATTTCCATTGTCAAATACATCTGATCTAGGTAATTGGATTAGTTTAGGTACAAATAGCTCAACAGGAGGTTACGCTGGTATTGGCAGGATAAATTGCATTGCATTTCATCCGGTTGATACAAATATTTATTGGGTGGGTGCAGCTTCCGGAGGATTATGGCTAACTACAGATAATGGAAACAGCTGGAATTGCTTAACTGATACTTTAGGTGTTCTTGCTGTTAGTGACATTGTTATTCCCTCCGATTTTACAATTTCTCATACAATCTACATAGCAACTGGTGATAAAGACCATTGGGATAACCACAGTATAGGTGTTTTAAAATCAACCAATGCAGGCTTAAGCTGGAATTCCACAGGTCTCAGTTTTTCTCTTTCAAATGGGAAAATGGTAAATAGCCTATTAATCGATTCTTCAAATAATCAAACCTTAATTGCTGCAACATCATATGGGGTTTACAAAACTACTAACGGTGGAATAAACTGGAGCAATCAATTATCAACAACTGCATTTATTGATATTGAATATAAGCCAGGTAATTTTAATACACTTTATGCTTCTACAGAAAATGGTAAAATATATGTTTCATCAGATTCCGGAATTACTTGGGTTCAAGCTTTCAGTGATATAAATGCAAACAGGATAGAAATTGCAGTATCAGCAAATCAGCCAAATTGGGTATATGCTCTTGCAACTGCAAGTAATAGTGGGCTATATGCAATCTACAAATCTACAGATAGTGGTTTGTCATATTCTATGGTTTTTGATGGTGCTATTTCTAATTTATTGGGTTGGTCAGCTGATGGAGGTGATACAGGAGGTCAAGGTTGGTACGATTTATGTATGGCAGTTTCTCCATCAAATGCAAATGATATATTTATTGGTGGAATTAATACATGGCATTCAGTTAACGGAGGTAATTCATGGACACTAGCAAACCATTGGGTTGGGACAAATGCTCAGGCTGTACATGCAGACAAACATATGTTGAAATTTAGGAATAATGGAGATTTATTCGAATGTAACGATGGAGGTATCTATATTTCAAAAAATAATGGAGATTCCTGGACAGATAAAACCAATGGAATGCAAATCAGCCAAATGTATAAACTTGGTATTTCTCAAACACAAGCTAATGATATTATTACCGGCCTGCAGGATAATGGAAGTAAATTATTATCTGCAGGAAACTGGCGAGATGTAAAAGGTGGAGATGGTATGGAGTGTTTGATTGATTATACAAACGTAAATGTTCAGTATGCTAGTTATGTTTATGGTCAGATAACCAGAACCACTGATCATTGGGTTAATGATTATACAGATATAGAGCCTGCAGCTGCAGGTGAAGGCTCATGGGTTACACCTTATATAATTGACCCTGTTAATAATCAGACTTTGTATGCAGCATATGCTGATGTTTGGAAAACAATTGACAGAGGTAATAGTTGGACTCAAATCTCTTTTATAAACTCAAGTCAGAAAATCCGTTCAATGGCTATTGCACCATCAAACACTCAGGTGATTTATGTAGCAGATCCTTATACAATCTGGAAAACTACAAATGGAGGTGGATTATGGTCTGATATTACTGGTACTTTACCAATAAATTCATCTTATATTACCAATATAACTGTTAAAAATGATGATGCAAATACATTATGGATTACAATGAGTGCTTATAATGCAAATAAAGTTTTTCAATCTGTTAATGGAGGAAATACGTGGATAAATATTTCTGCAGGCCTTCCTCAGCTTCCGGTATACACTATTGTGCAAAATAAACAATCGATTAACGAAATTCAATTATATGTTGGAACCGAATTAGGTGTTTATTTTAAAAAAGGTTCAAATAATTGGGTTGCATTCAATTCAGGATTACCGAATGTTAAAATTGGAGAAATAGAAATATTTTATGATTCCATTCCACAAAATAGTAAATTAAGAGCTGCAACTTACGGAAGAGGTCTTTGGGAAACAACTGTATATTATAATTCATTGCCAATGACTTATCAATCCAGTATTTCTACTCAGATAAATACTTCAAATATCGCACCGGGTCAGATAAATCAGGAAATAATAGGTGTTGAAATTCAAACTAGTGGTAGTTTATCACCTTTAAATGTATCTTCATTTACTTTTAATACAAATGGAACTACTAATCCGGTATCAGATATAAATGTTGCTAAACTATTTATAAGTTCAACAAATGTTTTTGATACAACATTTCAATTCGGAACAGCAATATTTTCACCAAATGGGAACTTCACCTTTACAGGAAATCATAATTTAAGCGATGGGGCAAATTACTTTTGGCTTACCTATGATGTTTCCTCAACAGCTACTTTGGCTAATGTTCTTGATGCTGAATTTACCACTGTTATGCTGGGATCAGCTTCAATTACTCCTACAATTATAAGTCCTTCAGGAAACAGACAAATTGCAATTATTTATTGTAATGCTTCTTCCAATATATGCGATGAATTTATATCAAATGTAAGTTTTGGGTCAATAAATAATACAACAATTTGTTCATCCGGAGGATATGTTGATTATTCTGCAATTTCAACAGATATTCTTAAGGGAACTTCATTAGGAATTACTGTTACGAATGGAATGCCTTATACATTGGATCAATGCGGGATTTGGGTAGACTGGAACAATAACGGAGATTTTCTTGATGATTCAACTATAAGTATTAACGGGACTCCAGGTGGTGGACCGTATTCTGCAATTATAACTCCTCCCCAAAATACTTCAGTTGGTTTAAAGAAAATGAGAGTTAGAATTCATTTCAATGAAGAAGCTAGTTCTCCCTGTGGAATTGCAAATTACGGAGAAGTTGAAGATTATTCTATTAATCTTTTACCACCTTGTTTGCCACCAACTGTTCAGACATCTTTATTAGTTAATCAGGCCATTAGCTCTCATTCAATGTCGATAGCTTTTACTCGTGGAAATGGCGATGCAGTTTTGGTACTGGCAAAAGAAGGAAGTGCTGTTGATGCTGATCCTGTTAATGGAATTGCATATAATGCAGATACAGCTTTTGGTAACGGGTCTCAGATAGGTAGCGGAAACTTCGTTATTTATAATGGAAATGCTAATTCAATAAATATTTCAGCTTTAGCTTCGGGGACAAATTATTTTTATTCAGTTTATGAATACTTTACTGCGTCAAGATGTTATTTGCAACCAGCATTAACAGCATCCTATACAACATATTGCGATGCAGGTGCTTTAGCAATGGATTTTGAATATATTTCAAATGTTTCTATTGATACTTTAAATCAGGTGTCATTAAAAGGAATTGAAGGATATCAGGATTTTACATCTCAGATTGCTGATTTAAAAATTGGTGTTACTGCTTCACTTATAATAGATATAGCAAACCTTTATTCAACAGATCAAATTCTGGTTTGGGTTGACTGGAATCAGGATGGTGATTTTACAGATACAAGTGAAAATGTTTTTGCAACAACAGGAAATATAAACAATTCACAAATCACAGCAAATATTACGCCTCCAATTGGATCAGAATGTGGTATTACCCGAATGAGAATCAGATTACATGATACAAATTATGGGCCTAATTCAACACCTTGTGGAAATGCTGATTATGGTGAAGTTGAAGATTATTCAATCAGATTAAGTTATCTGAATTCAATATTTACTCAAGCTGTTTCTAATGAATGGGAAAATGCTGCTAACTGGGATAATCTTGTTCCCGAATCTTTTGTAAAAGCAATAATTCCTTCTAATAAACTTGCTGTCATTAATTCTAACAGTAATGAATGTAAAACATTAACCATTGCTGCACTTGGGAAATTGACAATCAATTCAGGAAAAGATCTAACTATATCTGATACATTATACTTAGAATCTGATGCTTCAGGAACTGCTTCTCTGATTAATTATGGTAGTTTATCAACTACTGCAAATATTGTACAACACTATATTCCAGTATCAACAACTGATGAATTTCATCAACTAGCCTCTCCAGTAATTAATCAGTCAATAGGGGCTGGGTTTAGTCCTGTAAATGAAAGTTTTTATGGATGGAATGAAACTAATGGGAGTTGGCTTCCATTTGAAGATACTGGATTTAGCATATTAAACGGGAATTATAATTTTGTCCCTTGTAGAGGGTATGCTGTTAGTTATCCATCTACAACGACAAAATATTTTACAGGAAATCTTAATAATGTTTTGGTTAACAGTTTTTTAAGTTTTACTGCTGGTTTGTATGCAGGATGGAATTTTATAGGTAATCCTTATCCATCAGCTATTAACTGGAATACATCTTCTGGATTTAACAGAAATATGCTTACAGATGCTGGTTCTGGAGAAAAGGCATATTGGGTATGGAATCCTCTAATTGGAAATTATGGTTGCTTTATTTCAAATGCTGTTTCAGGTACAAATGGCGTATCTAATTTAATAGCCTCTACACAGGGATTTTGGGTTAAAGCTGCTACTGCCGGAACTTTTAATGTTAACAATTTAGCCTGTGAACACAGTTCGCAATCCTGGTTAAAAACAGCTGCAATTGAAAATAATTCAATCCGTTTAAAAGTAAGCACGACAGAAAATCCTTACAGCGATGAAGTAATTATTAATTATGGGAATCAGAATGATGAGAAGGGAGCCGTAAAAATGTTCAGCCTTATTCAGAAAGCACCTGATTTATATACCTCTAAATTCAATAAGAAATGGAGTATTAATAATTTATCATCAATTAACAATAATCCAATAATTCCTCTTGGTTTTAAAGCTGGTGTTGATGGAAATTATACCATTTCAACAGTTTATGATCCTTCAATAGGAAGTCTTGTAATTGAAGACCTTAAAACAGGAGTATTTCAGAATTTGTCAACAAATACAAATTATATTTTCACTGCTCAGCATAGTGATATGGAAAACCGCTTCTTATTGCATTTGAGTTTATCAGGTGTTAAGGAACTTACTGCAGAAACACCTTATATATTTTATAATAATCAAACAATCAAAGTTTTTAATCCATGGATTGGTAAAACTACATTAATAATTTATGATATAAAAGGAAGGTTTGTTCAGTCTTATGAAATGAATAAAGGAAATAATAATTTTGCATTTACAGCTTCTCAGGGTGTATATGTCATTAAATTAATCAATGAAAATCAGGTATTTGTGAAGAAAGAAGTTGTTTATTAACAAATATTTTAGTGATAGTTTGACATTAGCTTAAACTATCTCTTTCTTAATATCCTTTATTGTTTTTGTTTTTTCTTTAAATTTGAATTAAATTATTTTAATTTTGTAGTAGTAAACGATTATACCTTTTATATAATCTATTTTAAAATCTTATTTGTTCGTCTAAATAATTGTTTTAAGAATTTTTTAATCATCTAACATAATCAATATGAAAAATAATATATTCTTTCTTGTAATTATTTTATTTAGTTATCTTAAAATATTTTCTCAAACACCCACAAATGGATTGGTTGCTTTTTATCCTTTTAACAGTAATTCTATAGATGAAAGCGGACATGGCAACAATGGTGCAATTAGCGGAGCAATTCTCACCGCAGACAGATTTGGAAATGCAAACAATGCTTATAGTTTCAATGGATTGAATAATTATATTTCTATCAGCCCTACTAATCCAATTCAACTCCCAACTGGCAATTCTATAAGAACTTTCAGTGTTTGGTTTAAAATTATTAATGGGAGTAATGGAGGTAATTTATTTTATTATGGAGATGATGCTGTTAGCGGGGCAGGAACTGCTTTCAGTATTGGTATTGATACAACAAGGGTTCATGCTGATGATTTTTTTAATTCAGGTATATTACTAACTAATTTTTCCAAAAATCAATGGTATAATTTAACATGCGTCTATTTGGGTAATGATTCTATTAAAATATATAAAAATTCTGTTTATATTGGCGCTATGAAAATGTCAGGTGGTATATTGAAAACATGGACAACTGGTCATATATCAATAGGTACTAGATTTGATACATATAATGGTATTCAGAATCCTTATAAAGGAATAATAGACGATGTTAGAATATACAATCGTATTCTTTCACAATCAGAAATTAATTCAGTTTATTATGAAGGAAATTGGAGCTTACAGCCTATTCAATATCCACTTTATGATATTGATGGAAATGGATATGATACAGTAAATATTGGAACGCAAGTATGGATGAAGCAAAATCTTAAAACAACTCATTACAGAAATGGAGATAATATTGGCACAACAACTCCAGCCACATTAAATATTTCAGCCGAAAGTTCACCAAAATACCAATGGGCTTATAACGGATATCAGAGTAATGTTGCTACTTATGGTAGATTATATACCTGGTATGTTGTAAATGACAGTCGTAATTTATGCCCTAGTAACTGGCATGTGCCAAGTGAAAACGAATGGACAATTCTTACTACCTATTTGGGAGACGGAAGCATAGCAGGAGGCAAACTCAAAGAAGCTGGCTTAACTCATTGGACTAGCCCTAACACTAATGCAACCAACGAAAATGGTTTTTCAGCTCTTCCATCTGGCGGCCATGACTACAATGGACCATTCGTCAACATTGGCAGCTACTGCACTTGGTGGAGTTCTACTGAGAACGGTATTGGAAATGCATGGCACATCGATTTGTATTACAATAACGGCATTTTAGGCAAATATCAACATAATAAATGCTTTGGCTTTTCTGTGCGATGTTTAAAAGATATTACACCACAAACAAATTTAACATTTCCGAAAATTTCATTAAGTAATGCTAACTTGATTGCAGGTCAGAATATTACCATTAATGGTACCGATTTTAAACCTAATGGATTTGCAAATATTTCGATTCAAGGACCTGGTGGCTTTTTACAGAGTTTTAATATTAGCACTAATACATTGGGTAAATTCTCATATCTCTTTACATCTACAAATGTTATGCTTTCAGGCTTTTATAATGTAACTGTAATAGATACTGTTTCAAAACTTACTTGCACATCACAATTTAATTTCAACGGTAGTATTATTGCAAATAATTTGGATATTCTATTTCCTACTTCTGGTTTATCTTTTTATACAAACCAATTAATTAATATAGAATGGAAAGATAAATTAGTTTTAGGAAATTCTTATACAATAATTGGATCTAAAAGGTATTATAAATATACCATTGAGTACTCAGATAGTGGTGGTTCATGGCAAAATATTGGTATTGTAGATGGATTAGATTATTTGAATAGTTATGTTACATTAAACAAAAGTTTTGCCTATAGCAGTGCAAGTAACAATATAAAAATACGAATTACAGATTTTTACAATCCTGCAAATGTGCAAATAAGTCCTTCTTTTGTAATAACTACAGCATTAGCCTCAAATATTCATGTTGACTATAATTGGGATTTTAGTTATCCTTTATCGGGTGGATCTTTTAGTTTTCCTCAAGGTGTTGCTGCAGATGGTACAGCAAGGATTTTTTTAAATGTTACAAAAATAAACCCTTCAATTGGATTAAGTATTTCAAGTGTTTCAGTTACCTTAAGTGATGGATACAATGGTACTGATAATACTAAACTTGGAAGGGTAATGTCAGCATCTCAAAAATTAATTTATAGTTCAGAAGCAAATGGTATTAATTCAATATCAGCATCTATAATTAAAACTGATTCGAATTATGTTTTTTGGTATGTTGCGCCTGATGATTTTGTAGGAAATAATCCGCAAGATAGTTTAAAATCTTATAGAAATGTAAATGCAACTTTTACTGTTACTTATTCAGATATGACATCTGAATTAATTATTAAACAAATAAAAATTGTCAGACCACCTCTGATGTTTGTTCATGGATTAGGTGGCGATAAACATACATGGGATGATTTCTCAAACACTTCTTTTGGATTTATTTGTAAATTTATTAATGATCCTCGTTTCATAATTATTAAAGCTGTTAATATCTCACCTAATTCGTCATTTAAGGTAAATGCTTTAGATATGACATTAGGAAATACAAATTCAAACCCAAATACATTCCAAGGGATAGTGTCAGCTATGAGAAATAAGGGCTATGCTGCAAATAGAGTCGATTATGTATGTCATAGTATGGGGGGCTGTGTGCTAAGAAGTATTTTTGATAATTGGGGGCCAATATTTACAAGAACTGGCTCGTTTCAGAACAGTTCATATAAAAATTATGAAAGAGGATATGTAAATAAAGTTATTATGATTGATGTTCCGAATCACGGTTCTCAATGGGCAGATATAATTAATAGATATGTAGGTGATTTGCCATTTTTAGCCAATACTGCAATCCAGTCTTGGTATGCATTTTCTGGTCAAGAAATTCCAATACCTTTAGTTTTTATTAAACCTGTAAATCCAAATAGTAATATTTGGACATTTCAGTCAACAGATGCTGTAAACGATTTGCAAATTAATCAAAGTCAAGGTGGTGTAAAATTCGGAATTACTAACACTAAAGCACATTTAATTTCAGGTGATATTTTACCCGGGAATCAGACAATTGATATTGCCATTCCACAGGATATTATAAATTTTGTTAAAAATTGTGGTGATGAATCGCTAGATAAATTTTTAAATTATTTATTAAAGATTGGATCAAATAAAGAAGGAAATCCAGTATTAAAAGAAATATTATTAAACATTTTAAAAAGTGATGTTAGCCCAGTATCTAAAGCATTAGATTTTTTAAATAAAACAGCAATGGTAATGGATGCTTTTAATACAGGAACA
This sequence comes from Bacteroidales bacterium, assembly GCA_049315385.1. Taxonomy (GTDB): domain Bacteria; phylum Bacteroidota; class Bacteroidia; order Bacteroidales; family JACABE01; genus JACABE01. The sequence goes on along the minus strand of JBMOKG010000010.1, from coordinate 73,772 downwards.
TTTTTACCAGAAAGCGATTTAATTGTATCTATAGAAAGTCAACTTGCAGGTTATACAAGACCTCTATCCAATGGAATATTAAATGTTTCTGTTTATGATAATTATGTCGGTCATTCATTTATAAGACCTGTATTAAAAAACATTGATGTTGGCAATAGAGTTAATTTTTTATTAAATAGTTCAATTAATAGTTCATTATTTAATATTATTCCTGCTACTCCTACGAGTAGTTTAAGTTTATCTTCAAAAAGCAATTTGCAAACCAATTTAAATTCACTCAATAGTAATCAGATAATTTCAAAAAAGGATACAACTAAATTACAAATCATTTCTCCGCAGAAGAATTCAACATATAAAATTGATAGTATTTTACATATTGGAATAAATGTAAAAGATACAACTAATCTTTTGAGCCTTGAAATCAGCTTTCAGAATAAGACCTATGCTATTGATACCTTGCTTAAGGGAATTATAGATTTGAAAATTTATGTAAATCCCAATATCTTGGATACTCAAAAGATAGTTCTTGAAGGATTCTATAATTATCCAGATAGTGGTGTATTTGTTTATGATCAGATAAATTTAAATATTGTTAGCAATGAGCAACTCTCTAAATTTGGAGTTAATCCTGATATAATATACTTACTAAAAAATCAGATAAAGTATCCAGATTATTATGCCATATATCAAAGCTTTGCAAACAATACAGGCAATTTTAGTCCGAATATTTCAGTTATAATTAACGATACATTAATTGTAAAATATGATTTGATAACTCGAGGTTTTAAAGGAGTTTCTGAAGGAGAAACTTATGCAATTGTATCTTATTCAGGGTTGTCTGATACTATTTACTTTGTCGTAGAAGGATGTATGTCAGGAGGTTTTGTTGGAGTTTCAGCCAATAAACCAACTACAATTTGTGCAGGTGATAATATTACACTTACTGCTGCAACCAGTCAATATTATAAATGGTCAACAGGTGATACAACACAAAGTATTATTGTTTCAAATACTGGTACCTATTCATTAGTTGCTACTGATACTAATGGCTGTGCTTCTGTATCACCTTTTTATCGAATTGTTGTTAATCCAGTTCCTCCAATACCAACAATAATTGCTTTTGGAAATTCAATATTTTGTCAGAAAGATAGTGTTATTTTAAAATCAGATTCTGCCTATAGTTATAAATGGACTACCAATGAAAACACCCAAAGCATTGTAATTAAAAATTCAGGAGATTATAAAGTTACTATATCAGATACAAATGGATGTTTAGCAACTTCAGTGACAAAAACCATTGTTGTTAAACCGCTTCCTGTTCCAGCTTCTAATATCAATGGGAGTAGTTATTATACTCATGGACAAGACAGCTTAACTTATTCAATAACTCCTGTTCAGTATGCATCTAATTATCTATGGACTCTGCCTTTAGGTGCTGTTGGAAATAGTGACAGTAATTCAATTATTGTTAAATTCGATACAAATGCTGTCTACTCAATCATTAGTGTTAAAGCACAGAATGATTGTGGGTTCGGAGATTCTTCAACTTTAACTGTCATGAAAATTGTAATACCTCCTCCTGATGATTCTACAATATTTAATGCCATTTCATCCAATGCCTGGGAACTAAATAATAATTGGAATCATGGAATTCCTTCAAATACAACTATTGCTATTATTCCACCCAATAAATATGTAATAGTTAATTCAAATAATATTGCTAAATGTAGAAAACTAACGATTTCTCCTTTGGGTAAGCTAACAATTAATACTGGCAAAGATTTAACGGTAAGCGATTCTTTAATTTTACAGTCGGATGTAACAGGAACTGCTTCATTGATAAATAAAGGAAGTTTGACAACATCAGCAAATATAATGCAACGCTATATTCATATTTCAGTTCCTGAAGAGTTTCATCAACTTTCTTCTCCTGTAACTAGCCAGTCGATAAGTGCCGGATTTAGCCCTGTAAATGAAAATTTTTATGCATGGAGTGAAGTAAATGGAGCCTGGATTCCTTTTGAAAATCCTGCTTTTATTGGATTGAATGGTAGTAATAATTTTGTTCCCGGTAGAGGATATGCTGTTAGTTATCCATCTACAACGACAAAATATTTTACAGGAAATCTTAATAATGTTTTGGTTAACAGTTTTTTAAGTTTTACTGCTGGTTTGTATGCAGGATGGAATTTTATAGGTAATCCTTATCCATCAGCTATTAACTGGAATACATCTTCTGGATTTAACAGAAATATGCTTACAGATGCTGGTTCTGGAGAAAAGGCATATTGGGTATGGAATCCTCTAATTGGAAATTATGGTTGCTTTATTTCAAATGCTGTTTCAGGTACAAATGGCGTATCTAATTTAATAGCCTCTACACAGGGATTTTGGGTTAAAGCTGCTACTGCCGGAACTTTTAATGTTAACAATTTAGCCTGTGAACACAGTTCGCAATCCTGGTTAAAAACAGCTGCAATTGAAAATAATTCAATCCGTTTAAAAGTAAGCACGACAGAAAATCCTTACAGCGATGAAGTAATTATTAATTATGGGAATCAGAATGATGAGAAGGGAGCCGTAAAAATGTTCAGCCTTATTCAGAAAGCACCTGATTTATATACCTCTAAATTCAATAAGAAATGGAGTATTAATAATTTATCATCAATTAACAATAATCCAATAATTCCTCTTGGTTTTAAAGCTGGTGTTGATGGAAATTATACCATTTCAACAGTTTATGATCCTTCAATAGGAAGTCTTGTAATTGAAGACCTTAAAACAGGAGTATTTCAGAATTTGTCAACAAATACAAATTATATTTTCACTGCTCAGCATAGTGATATGGAAAACCGCTTCTTATTGCATTTGAGTTTATCAGGTGTTAAGGAACTTACTGCAGAAACACCTTATATATTTTATAATAATCAAACAATCAAAGTTTTTAATCCATGGATTGGTAAAACTACATTAATAATTTATGATATAAAAGGAAGGTTTGTTCAGTCTTATGAAATGAATAAAGGAAATAATAATTTTGCATTTACAGCTTCTCAGGGTGTATATGTCATTAAATTAATCAATGAAAATCAGGTATTTGTGAAGAAAGAAGTTGTCTATTAACGGAAAATTTATTGATTGTATGTTTGCAATTTATACGATCTATATGTTAATGCTTTTCTGTAATTTAGGTCAAATTTACGTTGTTTGTGAATTGAAATATTTTTTGAATTTTAATTTGATAATTATTGGTGTCCGGTTAAAATTGCAATTATGCTTGTAACCCAATTAATATAAGACTTATACAAAGATTTCGCCACTACGTGGCTTCATTTTTCGTTTTTTAATAATTCTACAAATATTTAGCTGCTATGCAGCATCAATTTCAGCAACGTAGTTGCTATATATTTGTAGATTAGCGTATTTCAGAAATCAAAAAGCAACGTAGTTGCGATATATTTATGAATTTAAATATTAACCAGACAACATTGTTTGAAAATATATTTTCAAATTACTGATTATAAAATGATAAGACTTCAAGGTATTTGAAGTATAATGATTTTAATACCTGTAAGTTAGCAGTATATATGCGAAAATAAGGATAATAATTAACTGTTCTTGCTAAATAAATGAGGTGTTAGATAGGTTTTTTTAATATACTTTTGTGAGATAATAAATGATTGAATGCAAGCAATTTTTAAGACAGTTATTTGCATTTTATTTTCAATTTAAACAGCCAGCCTGTAATGAAAACGTTTTTTTACTTTTTCTTTCTTAGCTGTTCAATAACAGTTTATGCTCAGGTAATTCCTCCCGGCAATATTGTTGAATGGGAAAAAGCAGGATGTCAATATTCATTTACTGAACCACAACTTATTGCAAATGTAATGAGTTTTGGAGCTGTAGCTGATGGTATTACAGATGACAGACAGTCAGTAGTCAACGCAATTGCTTCCCTGAATGGGCATTGTGGTATAGTATATTTCCCATCAGGTACTTATATGCTGCAATCGGGAATCAGTTTACCAGATTCTGTTATTATCAGAGGTGCAGGTTCTAATTCAAGTTTTATAAAAATTAATAGTACAGGAAGTTGCTTCGGTATATATGGTTTATATACAGGGATTTTTACTGATATTGTTTCTGGATTTGAAAAAGATTCAAAGAAAATTACTGTTGCAAACGCCTCACTTTTTTTAGCAGGTGATAATATCGAAATCCGACAGGACAATGGAAGCTGGGATACAACACCAGCGACATGGGCACTAAAAGTTATAGGGCAAATTTCAAAGATCATTTTTATAAATGGAGATACTTTATTTTTGGAAGATAAACTTAGATTAAATTTTGACACTGCACTTAATCTGGAAATCCAAAAAATCATTCCTAAACAACAGATACGTATTGAATGCCTGAATATTGAAAGAACTAATACTTCAACTACTGCTAATGGAAATAATATTGAAATTTCTTATGCAGTCAATTGCCGGATTAAAAATATTGAAAGTAACAAAAGCCAGGGCAGTCATTGTATGATTTATTACAGCTCACACATCGAAATTTCATCTTCTTATTTTCATGATGCATATATGTATGATGGAAGTGGTAGCAAAGGATATGGGATATGTCTAAATAATCATAGCGGGCTTTGCTTGATTTCAGATAATATTTTTAAGCACCTGCGGCATTCAATGATGGTAAAAACCGGTGCTAATGGAAATGTATTTGCCTACAACTATTCCCGTGATCCATACAGAAATGGTTCTATGGAATATCCAACAAACTATTGTGGTGATATTTCGCTTCATGGACATTATCCATTTGCTAATCTTTTTGAAGGGAATATTATACAAACCATTTATATAGATCAAACCTGGGGCCCATCAGGTCCAAATAATACTTTTTTTCGCAACCGAGCAGAATTATATGGTATTATTATGACATCTTCACTTACCAATAATCAAAGTTTTGTTGGGAACGAAATTAGTGGCACTGGTTATAATTTTCCATTTTCTTATGGAGCCTTTACTATAAGCGGAAGTGGACATTTTCAGTTTGGAAATAATAAAAACGGAAGTATCATTCCTACAGGAACTTCAACACTAAATGATTCATCCTATTATTTGTCGGCACCTCCTTTATTTTGGAATTTTCCTGCAAACTGGCCAAGTATTGGTATCAGTAATACAATCAATACAGGCAGTATTCCTGCAAAAAACAGATATCTGTCAGGTATATTTACTCCCTCTTGTATTGAAGAAGTATGCATTCCTCCAACTTTACAAGCCACAGCTTTTGTTTACTCAAATATTAACACAACTTCTGTAAATCTAGGATGGATAAGAGGAAATGGCAATGCTATATTGATAATAGCAAAACAAGGAAATGCTGTTAATGCAGAACCTGTAAATGGAATAAATTATTTTGCTGATTCTCTTTTTGGTGCTGGAACACAATTAGGAACAGCTAATTATGTGGTTTATAATGGAAATTCTACTTCCTTTAATATAATTGGATTAATTCCCGAAACAACCTATTATTTTACTATCTATGAATATAATTCAACAACACATTGTTATAAAATTCCTGGAATAACTGTTTTGTGCAAAACATCAGCTTTAAATTCAAAATTCTATGCTACTTTTTCAAATGATTGGGAAAATGAAATAAACTGGGATCATGGAATCCCGGGAACAAATACAAATGCAAGTATTGCTGCTACTAAATTAGTTGTTGTGAATTCTAATAATCAACGTTGTAATAATTTAATAATTGAACCCCTTGCAAAACTAACAATAAATACTTCAAAAGATTTAACTGTAAATGGGCTATTAACATTAAAATCTGATACTACCGGAACTGCTTCGCTAATAGATAATGGGCTGATATATACAGCCGTTAATAATGTGGAGTGTTTTATTGCCCATACTTTTATTGATGAATTTCACATGCTGTCTTCGCCTGTAGATTCACAGTCAATAGGTTCGCTTATAAACCAAACAGATGTGATTTATCTATGGAATGAAGCGACTTCAAATTGGATAGAATATACTGATACTTCAAATTTTGCAGTTGTCAATGCAGGCTTAAATTATGTTCCTGTCAGAGGTTATGCAGTTTCTTATATTGATACTGTAACAAAAATATTTTCAGGTAATTTGAATACAGGGAATATGGATATCCCACTAACGGTATCTTCAACAGCATATAGTGGATGGAACTTCATAGCCAATCCTTATCCATCAGCTATTAACTGGAATACTTCTTCAGGATTTAACAGGAGTATGCTTGAAAGTTCAGGAAACGGAGAATGTGCTTTTTGGTTATGGAACCCTTTGACTGGTAATTATGGAAGTTATATTTCTAATGGTATTTCAGGAACAAATGCTGTCTCGAATTTTATTGCATCTTCACAGGGATTTTGGGTAAAAGCTGCTATTGCAGGAATTTTTAGTGTAAATAATACTGCACGCGAACATGCTTCTCAACTTTGGTTAAAAACTGCAATAGCCGAAAATAATTCTATTCGTTTAAAAGTTACTACTTCAGAAAATACATTTAGCGATGAATTAATTATTAATTTTGGGAATCAGAATAATGAGGGTGGTGCCGAAAAAATGTTTAGTCTTTATCAGAAAGCTCCCAATTTCTATTCATCTAAACTCAATAAAAAATGGAGTATTAATAATTTATCTTCAGTCTTTATGGATGCATCAATCCCCCTTGGGTTCAAAGCTGGTATTGACGGTAACTATTTTATTTCAGCTGTTTATGATAAGTCAATAGGAAGTATTCTTCTTGAAGATCTTAAAACAGGTATTTCTCAAAATCTTTCTTTGGACTCAAATTACCTTTTCTATGGACAAACGAATGATAATCAGGATAGGTTTTTATTGCATTTAAGTTACTGCGTAAATACTGAAACAAATGCTGAAATTCCGTTTGTAAATTATAGCAAACAAAAATTTAACGTTTTTAATCCATGGGGCGATAAAACTACTCTAAGTATTTATAACATTAATGGACGACTTATTCATTTTTGTGAAATAAATAAAGGATATTTTAATTTTACGCATAATTTATCTAAAGCAGTTTATATTGTAAAAATTATGAATGAGCAAAATGTATATATAAAAAAAGTAGTTGTTTATTAATCACAATTATTTCATAATTATTATAATTACTTAAAATGAATTAAGATGTCATTATTAAAAAAACTTTTTATTTTGCTGCTGATTACTCAATGTATTTCATGTAATAAATATGCAGAATACAATCAGGAACCAGAACTGGAATCTTTACAACAAGGATTAAAAACCTGTTCAGCTATAGGATATTGTGTTTCGATAGCAACATCAGCTTTTAAAGGTTATCCTTTACCTGATAATGTTATATTTGATAAATCTAAAGGTTTGATTTATATTAAAATAGATAAAAATCATCCATTACCATTTAACAGAAATATAGGTGATATTGTAATAGCAGGTTTATGGAACAATAATTCAGGCCTTATGTCGGTTTTGTTCGGCAACATTGATATTATCGGAGGTGATATTAAACTATATGGTTTTTATACTATTCCTTTTATTGAAAGAAATGAGCAAGATGGGATTCTGGCAATTTTTGCACAACAAGATATTATTGTAGGTAATGGTTCTGATACAATTCTGAATTTAGGGAATATTACAGATTTGACTTTTAATTTATAAAAGTCAAGGCTTAATGCAGAAAAACCAAATGATGCATTTGCTGTTATAAAGCAAAATATTTGGTTTGTTAACATTGATCAACAAAATTCTTTTTCTGATTTCAATGATGATATAATTACTATTAACGGAGGTGGTCAAATTGCTGAGGTAAAAGGGAAGTCAGGAGGTATTCTCTATCATGCATTGATTGATACTAAAGTAAACTATTCTGAATGCAATTTAAATCCTATAAGTGGAAATGGGCTTACTCAGAACTTTAAAACCGGAGGCATTCCATTCATCGACTTAGGGAATTCTCTTTTGAGTTTCCATTCAAATTGTGATGGGAAAGTGCATATTGAACTATGTACCGGTAAATATATTGGATACAACGGTAAAGATATTTTTCTAAATATTTATTAATCTTTGCACAGAAGAGGTCTGATTTCTTTTAGTTGATATCTTTTTATGTTCTGTTATTTGATGAAAAGTATCGCATTACTTTAATCTAATACTAATGATTATTTACTTTCAATTTTTGAACCTGAATTATGTATTCGATATAATATTAATAATTTATAATTAATTTATTCATCTTTAATGTATTTCAGCATAATTAATAGCTAAATATTTTTTTATCTTCTTATAGAATCAACATAATACTTGACTCTTGAATCTTCATTTGATGGATTGGATAAACAATGAATTAATTCTTTTAAACAATTACAGTAATTTTAGTGTTGAATCAATAATTTATAAATTGAAAACTTCGGCTATAAGCAACTAATATTAGTATTTTATTGTCTTATATGTTTAACTATACAGAAAAAATAGTAATTTTATAGCTGCTATTTTAAATAAAAAATAACTTAAAAACTATCAGGTGAAAAGAATATTTTTCATTTTTATATTATTTGTAATTATTTGTAATCAAACTGCTTTCGCAGTAAGAGATACATTAATATCTCATGATCTCAAATTTATTGAAAACAAAAATCAATGGGATTCTAAAGCACTTTTTGGTGTAGATGTTGAAAATGGTATGCTTTTTCTTGAAAAAAACTGCCTTACATTCAATCTTGTTAAATCATCAGATATAAAGCATTCCCATGCTCATCATGGATATAATAAGAAATTTCATTCATCTGATAATGTTGTACATTACCATTCATATCAGGTTGAATTTATGAACTGTAATAATGCTGAATTGATTCCTTCTGAGAAAGCATTTGATTATAACAACTATTTTATTGGCAATGATAAATCTAAATGGGCATCTAATGTTCTTAAATACAATGTTGTAAATTATAAAAACATTTATGATAATATAGATTTTAAGTTGTATAGCAGTAATAAGTTTTTAAAATATGATTTTATTATAAAACCTTTTGCTGACCCAGATAAAATCCAGCTTAAATATAAATTTATAAATAATATAAAAATAAGTAAAGGTCATTTGTTGATTGAAACTTCAGTCAACCAGATTATTGAATTACGTCCATATTGCTATCAGAAAATAAATGGAGTAGAAAAAGAAGTCAGCTGTAATTATAAATTAAAGAAAAATGTATTAAGTTTTGAATTAGGAGATTACGATAAATCCCAGCCATTAATTATTGATCCTTCTTTAATTTTTTCAACATATACAGGTTCAACTGCTGATAACTGGGGATTTACTGCAACTTATGACCTTTTCGGAAATGTTTATTCAGGTGGAATTGTAAATGGAATTGGATATCCTGTTAGTCCGGGAGCATATCAACAAACTGGTAGCGGCAATTGGGATATTGGTATTATTAAATATGATTCATTGGGTATCAGTAGAATGTATGCTACGTATTTAGGTGGTACATTTGGTGAAATGCCTCAAAGCTTGATTGTTAATAGCTCAAATCAATTACTGGTATATGGCACAACAGGTTCAGCAAATTTCCCGGTTACCCCCAATGCTTATGATACATCATTTAATGGAGGACAAGCTATTAATTATGATGTGGTAATAAGTTATCCAAATGGTGTAGATATTTATGTTTCTAAGTTCAGCCCCGATGGAACACAATTATTAGCTTCTACATTTGTCGGAGGATCAGGTAATGACGGATTAAATTACCGGCAATATTATGATAATAGCCTGATGGTAGGTAATGATTCACTGTATTTTAATTATGGTGATGGAGCCAGAGGCGAAATGATAACTGATGACTTAAGTAATGTATATGTAGGAACCTGTACTTTTTCAACAGACTTTCCCGGAACTGCAAATAGTTTTCAACCTACAAATCATGGTAAACAGGAAGGAATAGTTTTTAAGCTCGACTATAATTTGGCTAATTTAACATGGAGTTCTTATGTAGGTGGTTCTGAGGATGATGCTATTTATTCTATTGATAACGACAGCCAATATGATGTATATGTTACCGGAGGAACCGCATCCAATAATTTCCCAACAACTTTAGGAGCTTACAAAACTATTTTTCAGGGTGGAACTACTGATGCTTTTCTGACTCGAATTTCACAGAATGGAAGTACTTTAGTAGCATCAACATATTATGGTAGTAATAAATATGATCAGGGTTATTTTGTAAGATGCGGAAGAGATGACAAAGTATATATTATCGGCCAAACTAAGGCTGATAGTAATACATTGATATACAATGCCCCTTACAATGTTCCGAATAGTGGACAGTTTATTGCAAAATTTCCCCGTAATTTGAATGGAATTGTATGGTCAACTGTATTTGGAACAGGAGATGGAAAACCAAATATTTCTTTAACTGCATTTTCTGTAGATATTTGCAATAGAGTTTATCTAGCTGGATGGGGGAGGTATTGGGGTGGAAATCCACCAACTACCTGGGGAAGTGTATTTGGTACGAAAAACATGGCAATTACACCCAATGCATTTCAATCTATCACTGATGGACAGGACTTTTATATTATGGTAATGTCAGATAATGCAACAACGCTGGATTATGCTACTTATTTTGGAGAATTATATAATGCAGCTTTACCTTATAGTGGAAGAGATCATGTTGACGGAGGTACCAGTCGCTTTGATAAAAAAGGAACTGTTTACCAATCGGTATGTGCCAGTTGTGGAGGATATAGTTTGTTTCCTACTTTCCCTAATGATGTATGGTCCGACAGCAATCGGTCTTTTAATTGTAACAATGCAGTTTTTAAGTTTAACATTCATAATGATTTTGCACTTGCCGATTTTATTGATCCACCTATTGGATGTGCTCCCGATACTATTACTTTTCAAAATACAAGCATTGGTACATCTTATGTTTGGAATTTTGGAGATGGTTCCTTACTAAGTACTCTTGTAAATCCGACTCATGTATACACACATAGTGGCATATATAATGTTAAACTTATTTCAACCCTTCTGAATGGTTGTAATCTAGCTGATACTATTGTTAAACAAATTGTTGTCCTGGATGATACTTCTTATTCTATACCTAATGTTCATGTTTGTTATGGAGGTAATGTCCAGATTGGAATACCTCCTAATGCAAATCCAGCTTACACATACACCTGGATTCCGTCAAACTATCTGAATGATAATTCTGTATCTAATCCTTATGCCAATCCACCTGTAAATACAAACTACCGCTTACTTGTTTCAAACGGAATATGTGCAGATACTATTTCTCAAACAGTTGTTGTACATAAAATGCAGGTAGATGCTGGCAACGATACGATGATATGTGCAGATTCAGTAAAATTGACGGCACTAACTAATGAAAACCCTGTACAGTTTTTCTGGTCTTCAAATAATAATTTCACTGATACATTAAATGCTAACCTGAACAACAGTTCTGCAATTGTTCATATTTCATCAGCTAATTCATATTTTTGGGTAAAAATTAAAAATCAATGGTGTGAGGGCATCGATAGTGTGAAAGTAAGTTCTTCATTTTTATCAAATCCATCTGTTTCTCAGAACCCGACTTGCCACGATTCTTGCAATGGAATGGCCGTTGTAATTCCTTCGGGAGGTAGTCCGCCTTATACTTATTTATGGAGTAATGGTTCTGCCAATGATACTATTTTTATGCTTTGTGCTGGTATTTATACTGTAATGATAACCGATTCAATAAATTGCAAATCATTTGCTTCAATTACATTAAATAACCCAACCCCTTTAATTCTCAATCCATTAGTAAATCATGTTCCCTGTACTGAAGCCTGTATCGGTAGCATCAATGCCAATGCTTCTGGTAGTAATCCTCCTTATTCTTATTTATGGAATACAACACAAACAACTTCAACAATCAGTAACCTTTGCCCTGGATTTTATTCAGTAACTGTAACCGATTCAAAAAATTGCAAAGCAGAGGATACTGCAAGTATATGGGTAAACAGCATTTTTACTAACGTTGTAGTTTGGGCTGATAAAGATACTATTTTTAAAGATCTTAGCACCCGACTGCATGCAACTCATCTTAATAATGTAAGTTATAGCTGGTTCCCTGCATATGGACTAAATAATACAAATATAGCTGATCCTCTTGCTATGCCACTGGTTACAACTACTTATTATTTAGAAATGTCTGATCAATATGGCTGCAAACATTCTGATTCAATTACAATATTCGTTATTGATCAGTTGTGTGCTGAACCTTATATTTTCATCCCAAATGGTTTTACTCCTAATAGTGATTTACAAAATGATGTATTTTTTGTCCGGAGTGAAATTCTTGAAGAAATGAATATCAAAATATTTGATCGTTGGGGAGAAAAAGTATTTGAAAGCAATTCAACCCAAAATGGATGGGACGGTAAATATATGGGAACTTATTGCCAACCGGGTGTTTTTGTGTATTACTTTAAAGGTAAATGCCAAAACCAAAAGCATTATGAGAAAAAAGGGAACATAACATTGATACGATAAAACTGTGAACATTCAATATTGTAAAAAATTTCTTCTGATTCTCCTTGTATTGCTATCTCCATTTTGGCTTTCAGGGCAGGATCTTCATTTTTCACAATATCTTAATTCACCATTAAATCTGAATCCTGCTCAAACAGGATTTTTTCAGGGTTCCCACCGTTTTATACTAAATCACAGAAATCAATGGACTTCTGTTACTAAACCTTATAGTACATTTTCAGGTTCTTTTGATATGCAATTGATTAAAAGAAAATTTAAACAGGATTTTGTAGGTATAGGTTTGGTTTTTAATAGCGATAGAGCTGGAGATGCTGATATGGGAACCACTCAAGCTGCTATTTCATTGTCATATACTAAGAGTTTGAATCGCAGAAACAGCCATTTTGTTTCCTGGGGAATACAAGTTGGTGGTGCTCAGCATAAATTCGATTATACTCAATTGTATTTCGATAATCAGTATAATGGTGATTTTTTTGATCCAAGTCTTTTCAATGGAGAAAATTTTAGCAAAGACAGCTATTTCTATATTGATATTTCTTCAGGTGTGCACTGGTTCTTACAATTACAGGATCAGCTTATTTTTAATGCAGGAATTTCAGCATTTCATCTTAATCAACCACAGCTTTCTTTTTTCGATAATAACAGTGCTAAATTAAATTCACGTTTTGTTTTATATGCAAATTCTTCGATTGGTATAGGTGTAAATACAGATATTCAACCCTCAGTTTTGATAATGAGACAAGGGCCGTATACAGAAGTGTGTTTTGGTACAGATTTTAAATTTGTAAATAATAACAGTCCTTATTTTTATTCAGCAATAAATGCTGGAATATTTTTAAGAAACCAGGATGCAATTATCTTAAAATTAGGTCTGGATCAACGAAAATGGAATTTTGGATTAAGTTATGATTTTAATTTTTCTGATCTTTCTCCTGCAAGCAAATACCTTGGTGGTTATGAATTATCTGTTATATATATTGTAAATCAAAAGCATAAGAAAAAAATAAAAGAAATACCTTGCCCTATTTTTTAATGAGAATTAAGAATTAAGAAATAGAATTAAGAACAGAAACTATTGACATACAATGATGCTATGAATTATTGAGAAGGGCATGAATGAATAAAATAACTGATACATACCATTATTTATTACTTCAAAAAAAATATTTTGAGGCTTTTGTGTTTTTTCGTAAAATCACAGTGGCTGTTCTATTTATCTTATTCTATGTTTTTGTATCTGCTCAAACCAATGAGGATTACAGGAAATTAGCCGATGAAGCTTATCAGGACGGGAATTATTACAGCTCGGGTGTTTTTTATAAAATTCTTCTTAATAAAGACAGTAACAATTTAGAGATTGCCTATCAATATGCAAATGCAAACCGGCTTTATAATAATTATACAGAAGCAGAATTCTGGTATTCCTTTGTTTTGGAAAAAGACAATGAAGGAAAGTTTCCTTTGAGTGGGTTTTATCAGGCCGAAATGAATAAGTATAATGGAAAATATGGCTTAGCAATTCGCAATTATAAATACTATTATAATAAGAATAAAGAAAAGAAAGATTATTATACACTTAAATCATTTCAGGAAATAAATTCATGTAACTGGGCTTCTGAAAAAATAGGGGATACTCTTAATGTCGAAATAACACATCTTGGAAAGAATATAAATACACCTTATTCTGAGTTTGGAGCTCAGCAACTTGGCGATTCTATGCTGGTTTATTCTTCACTTAGGCAAGTTGTTGACAATGAATTTGAAAGCTTCTTGCCTGAAGCATATTTATCAAAATTATACTTTTCGTGGATTTCTGTAGCCGGATATTCATCCGGACGAGCTTTAAATGGCAAAATCAATAGTGAAGATATACATACTGCAAATCTGAATATTGATACAAAGAATTTTCGGGCTTATTTTACAAGGTGTAGTTTAAACGAATCTGCTGAAATGATTTGTGATATTTATACGAGTGATTTTAATGATGGTAAATGGGGAAAACCAATTAAACTTAATGGGAAAATAAATTCTCCGGGTTATACATCCACTCAACCAACGATTACGAGTTATAATGGAAATGATATACTTTACTTCTCCAGTAATCGCCCCGGAGGTTTTGGTCAGATGGATTTATGGTATTCAATAAGTAACAATGGGGAATTCCAACAACCGGTTAATTTAGGAAGTAGAATAAATACTGCAGGTAATGAAATTTCCCCTTTTTATGATACGAAATCACAAAAACTATATTTTAGTTCCGATTGGCATTTTGGATTTGGTGGTTATGATATTTTTTCATCATTGGGGAGTTTCAATCAGTGGACTATCCCTGAAAATCTTGGATTCCCAATAAATACAACTTATAACGATTTGTATTTTTCTGTAAACGAAACTGCAAACGAAGGTTATTTAACTTCAAACAGGAAAGGCTCTTACTTTATTAAGGGCGAAACTTGTTGTAATGATATTTATGCATATAAATTACCCGAAAAAAAAATAGAAATTAAAAAGGATACTTTATTGAAAAAAGAGAGTATTACAATAGAGGAAAGTATCAGGAAGTTACTTCCTCTAACTTTATATTTTCATAATGATGAACCTACTCCAAATAATTCAATTACAGGAACTGACAAAAACTATAAACAATGTCTGGCTGATTATTATGGCATGAAAAATATTTATAAAACAGCGTATTCTAAAGGTCTTAATAAAGAAGAATCACAAAAAGCCAAGGATGATATTGAATCTTTTTTTATAAACGAAGTAAGCAAAGGGTTTAAATCTCTTGAGTTATTTGCTGGTTTATTATTACGCGATTTGCAGAAAGGCAATGAAATACGTATTACAGTTAAAGGTTATGCAAGTCCTCTCAATTCAGATGAATACAATATAAATCTTACGAAAAGACGGATTGTAAGTTTGCAAAATTATCTTAAGGAATACAATGACGGAGTATTGTGCCCTTATTTGTCTGATACAAGCAATGTTAGGGGTAAGTTGATAATTTATGAAGAACCTCTGGGTAAAAGTATGGCTAGTAAAACGGTAAGTGATAATCCTAACGACCTAAGGAATTCTGTGTATAGCAAAGCTGCTGCTATGGAACGTAAGATTCAGATTTTATATTACGATTATGCTTCAACTCAGGTTATTGATTCTACACCTCAGATAAGATTTTCTTCGGATTCATTAAATTATGGAAAGTTAAGCCGACAATCTGATAATGCATTTAGTATCCATTTTAAGAATGAAGGGAAATTTCCTTTTACTATTAAAGATATAAGTTCTGAATGTGATTGTATGAAATACTATTTCGAAGAAACTGCTATATTGCCTGGTAAAGAAGGTGTTATTAATCTCTTGATAATTCCTGACGAGAAAAAAGGAAAGCAAAAAAGACAACTTACTATTACACTCTTGCCTTTTAATACGAAATATATTCTTTCGATTTATTATGAATAATGTAACTTTTGGGATTTTCAATTCATTAAAAAAAGAACAAATTGGAAATCTTTAAATTTACTTTCAGATTTCAATATTTATTAAAAATGGAAATAATATTTATCTTTGCAATAAAAAAACAAAAATGAAATTGAATATCAGTATTTTGTCTAGCTTGCTTTTTCTGGCAGTATTTATACTTCCAATAAAACCTGAATTTACAACTATACCTTTTGTTTTAATTACAATTTACTGGTTAATAAGCTGTTTTCAACACAAAACTGTTTTCAATAAAGGAAATATTAAAATATTATTATTTACCACTTCAACTTTTATTGTAGGTGTGTTGGGCTTGATAAATACAAATAATTTTCCGGCTGCAACTTTCGAATTGTCAAGAACTTTGCCAATTTTTCTTCTTCCGTTTATACTTTTTACTTTCAAGCAGGGTTTCACAAATAAGCAAATTTCATTCATAATCAGTGGATTCGTATTGGGTAGTCTTATTAAAACGCTCTTTATTTTATTAATTGCAATTATAAAATTTAAGAATACCGGAAGCTTTGATTATTTTTTTTACACTGCACTTCTAAGAGAAACCGGATCTTTTTCATATTATCTGGTTTTAGCTTATTATTTAATTTTGTTTGTGTTATATAAGAAGAATGTATTTTTAAAAAAAATAAACCTTAAGGTTCAAACTATTATTTTAGTTTTTTCATTGTTTCTATTTTCAGTTGTAATAATTCTACTGCAGACTAAATCAGTAATTATTTATTTTTATTTAATAAATGTATTCTTTTTTATTCTTTATATAAAAAGACAGGAAGGGAGATTATTACTTTATACCCTTATTCTATGTTCTGTTTTTATGTTGAAATTCAGTACAGAAATGCGTTTTATTGACTTCTTTAAAACCGAAAAAACAAAAGTTGAGCAAAAACATGCTGTATTGCCTGTTAAAAAAGAGCAGTCTATGGAATCTACATCACTGAGAATTAATTCGATAAAAACTACGATTGCAATTATTAAAGAAAATATCTTATTGGGTGTTGGAACCGGAGACTTAACTGATGAAATGACAAAGAAATATGAACAATTAGGGTATATTTATAATTTAAAAGAACAAACAAATCCTCATAACCAGTATCTTAGAACTTTTGGGAAAAATGGAATTTTGGGAGTTCTTGCTTTAATTGCTTTTTTTATATTTAATTTTTATAGTTGGCTAAAAACAAAATCATCCATCATGCTTGCATTTAACCTTACAATTTTATTATGCTGTATGACGAATGATTTATTTGATACAGGAGGTGGAGCTCCGTTTATCGGACTTTTGTTTCCTCTGATTTATTTATGGTCAGAAACGTTTACTATGACCGATAATGAGACAGTTCTACAAGAAGTTTAATACTGTCTGTGATTTACTTTATTAAATTCAATTCATTCCAGAAATCATTGGCTATTAAATCTCTGTTGAAATTTACAGCTACAAAATTATATCCATTATTCCCAAGCATTTTCGCAGAATCACGATTATTGAAAAGATAATTGATTTTTTCAACCAGACTTCCAGCATTTTCAGGTTCAAAATACAAACCGCAATTGCCTTTATCAATAAACAATTCTTTTGCTTCACCATCAACTCCTAGCAAAATTGGTATTTTTAATGCAAGTGTTTCAAATATTTTTGAAGGAATTGCACCTTTAAATAAATCGAGTTTTCGCAATGGAATTATTGAAGCATTGGTTGATATCAGTATATTTTGCATCTGATTTTTAGGAACTACTTCGAAGAAATAAATATTATTCAATTGAGAGTCTTTACTTATATTTTTTAGTTTTTCTTTTTCAGGTCCGCTTCCCAGAAATATAAATTTAATATTAGCTTGATTTACAAAACTTTTGGCAGCTTGCAGTATCACTTCTAATCCTTGAGCATAACCAAGTATTCCGGCATAAATCAAAAGAAAATCATCTGCTTTAAATCCATTTTCTTTTCGCCAGTCAAAGCTTATAGCTTTATTAGAATTATAATAATTGATATCTACTCCATTTTTAAGCCAATATACTTTTTTTGCAGGGAAACGGGTCGAAATATTCGAACAGATTCCTTGGGTTTGCCCACTGATCAAGGCAGCTTTTTTGTAACAGAATTCTTCAAGGTAAGTTGATAATCTGAGCATTGATTTATTTGTTACTAAACCTAATTTTTCAGCACTTTCAGGCCAAAGGTCAGATACATTAAAAACTAATTTTGCTCCTTTAGCTTTTGAAAGCATATAAGCAGTAATTCCCAGAAATAAAGGAGGCGATTCAACCATTAAAATATCCTGTCTCTTTATTTTAAAAAGTCCGATAAATAATGATGTAAAAACAAATGAAAAATAGTTTAAAAGGCGGCTTACAATAGCTTTACTTTTACTCACATAAATCCAGGCACGATGAACTTTCATTGAATTCATTGTTTCTGAACAATACAATTTCCCTTTATAAGCTGAATGTATTTCCATCTGAGGGTAATTAGGCATAGCTGTAAGAATCGTGATATCAGCTCCTTTTTCCTGTAATCTTACAGCCAGCTCATATAGGCGGTTTTGAGGTGCACCGACTTCCGGAGGAAAATATTGTGTTAAAAATAATAGCTTCATCCTATAAATTTGAAAATGAATTAATATGCTGTCCTATAGAAGTTGTTATATTATCTTTAATTATAGTATTGCTTCCTACTAAGCTTCCAATTGAAAGATGAATATGATTTCCTATCTTACATTCATGGTCAATTATAACTCCGGAGTTAACGATTGTATTATTTCCAACACTACTACAACTGTTGATAATTGAATTTATTAATACTACAGTTCCGTTTCCAATTGATACATCTGCTGCAATATATGCAGAAGGATGTATAATTACAGCTGCGTTTAAATATTCTTTAGCTTCGTTGAATACTTTTTCTCTGATACTATTATTGCCTATTGCAACAATAAAGAAATCTGCAATATTGCTGATTTTATGTAATTCGTTTTGTGATAAAATAACTTTATAATTTCTATAAATATCAGTTCCTACAGTTATAGCGGCATCAGCAAATCCTGTAATTTCATATTTTCCCTGTAAAATAATGGTATCAATTAGCACTTTCCCATGTCCACCAGCACCTAATATTATTATCTTTGGTTTCATTTTCTAAGATTAAATTTCATTTGAAGAATAAATAGTTTATTGTTTTTGAGTAAGCTGATAATACTTTTCTTCTACTTTATTCATATTTTTCGACCAAATTGCTCGTTCTTCAATAATTTTATAATTTATTTTTGTTGCAACTTTTTGTATACCTTCATAGTTTTGATAACTGAAAAGTATTTTTTCAGCTAAAGAATTTACATCATCTATTTTTACTAAAAAACCATTTTCACCATCATTTATCCATTGAGAATTTGCAGGAATATCAGTTGCTATACAAAGAGTTCCACATGCCATGGCTTCATTTAATGAAATATTGTTGCCATCAGATAAAGATACACTGATAAATAAATGGGATTGTTTTAATAGTTCAGCTATTTGTGGTTGTGGGATTTTACCGTGAAATATTGTACAATCATTCAGATTCATTTCGTTTACCATTTTTTCTATATTTTCACGTTCCGAACCATCTCCAATCAAATTTAACTGAATAGTAGGAATTTGAGTTTTTATTGCTGCAACAGCTTTTAATAAATGTGGAATATTATAAACTGACTCAAAATTACGAGTACTGGTAATTATAAACTTATCAACTTCTGATTTTCGGTTAACTGGATTAAATATCATTGGATCAATGCCAAATGGGACTACTGAGATTTTTGAGTCAGTAATACCTAAATCTATTAAAACAGTTTTCATATGTTCTGCCATGGCTGTGATCCATATCGCTTTTTTAAAAGCAAACTTTAATAATGTTCTGATTATTATTGATTTCTGTGGACTAATTAATATGTCAGAACCTAAAGTAGTAATAATGTAAGGTTGAAAATTACATAATGCACCGCAAACTCCATAGCTTGTTGCATAATGTGCATGTAAAATATCAGGCTTAATTTGGTTTAATAATTTTATTATTTTGGGAACACTCAATAATGTTTTCCAGTTCCCACCTGAAACATCTATTCCACCCACATCAATAAAGTGAACTTTCGCAGATGATATTACTGATTGACGGAATGTAATCAAATGAATTTCATGTCCTTCTGTACTAAAAAAATCGCACCATCTTTTAGTGTGAATACTTTGCCCGTCGGCCAAAAAACAAATTTTAAGCATTCTTATAGGTTTCTAAATAATAATCACAAGTTTTTTTTAATCCAAATTCAATTCCATAAGTATAATTGAATTCTTTCATAATTTTTTTATCTGAATATATGACTTTATTATTCAAAGATAAAATTTTGTTAAAGATTTCTGAGGGAAACAGATACTTTAATATCTTTATTAAATGAAAAAACAAATCCGGAATAAACAAAATTTTACATCGAGATAAGGTATGCTTTCTTATAATATCAATAAATTTAAACAATGATATACTTTCACCAATATTAAATATGCCATTTATTTGAGGATTCTTTATAAAAAATGCAATTGATGAAGCAATATCACCGGCATAAATATAATTGACCATTGAATGTTTTGAGCATAAAAAGTAATTTCTAGTAGCTATATGTTCTATAATATTTTTTAAATGTTTTCTTGGATGTTCTTCTCCAAAAACATTGGTAGGTCTGATAATTACCAGTTCCCTGTCAATTAATTTTTCTTTCAATAAATTTTCTGAAATCAGTTTGGTCTTTTCATAATCATTTTTAGGAAAGCATGCTGTATCTTCTGTCACAACAGTATTTTTAGAGCTATATTGCATACCAACCACTCCAACGCTACTAAGATGTATGACTTTTTTTACAGAAGATACATTTATTTCATTAATTAAGAGTTCGACTGCTTCAACATTCGTTTTCCAAAAATACTTTATGTTATAAAGTTCAGCTGCCATATGTATTACAATATCAGATTTCTTTATAAATTCAAGATATGTTTCAGGTTTGTTTAAGTCTCCTTTTATCCATTCAATATTCGAATATGGAAATTTGGGGATACTTTCATTTTCTCTGATTAATAAATACAGTTTGGCATTAAGTCCATTCAACTCTTTAAGCAAATGATTACCAATAAATCCACTTGCACCAGTGATAAAGATATGTTTTAGATTATTCTCAGTAATCATAAAGCTGGGTTTAATATTTTAGTCATGATATAAAAATATGCCTTAGCTTTTCTCCAATATATCTTGTTGGTAGGAGATAATATGCTGAATATTATTAATTTAACAAAAACATGGTAAATGCTTAATACCAATACAGATAAATATTTGATTTTGCTTTTATACTTTTTGTAAAATTTAATTTTGTTAAAAACCTGATTGGATAAGGATACCTTATAATTTTTTTTAGCACTTTGTCCAATGTGATGTAAAACTTTAGCATTAGGGTAATAAATTAATTTCAAGCCTGCTTGTTTAGCCCGATAACAAAAGTCTACATCTTCAATCCAAAACATTGTTTCATCAAGCATTCCAATTTTATCAAAAACTACTTTTTTGAAAAATATTGCAGCTCCTGAAAAACTTTCTGCTTCAAAAACTAAAGAAAAATCTTTATCAATATAATTTTTATTTCCCAGAAAAAATTTCAAATAGTGCATTTCGCAAAAAATATTCCAAAGAGAAGGATAACGCCATACACTTAATTGTAATGACATATCTGAATTCAGCAACATAGGAGCAATTAAATCAATAACTGGATTTGCTTCCATATAGTTGTATAGTTTACTTAAAGCAAAATCTGTAATTTCTGTATCAGGATTAAGCATAAAGATATATTTCCCTTTTGCAATTTTAAATCCTTGATTATTAGCTGCAGGAAAGCCTGCATTAAAATCATTTTCAATAAGTGTAACGTTTGGATAATTTTCTTTTATTGCCATAATACTTCCATCCGTAGAATTATTATCAATGATTATAATTTCAATCTCAAATGAATCATTATTTTTG
The DNA here is from genome assembly GCA_049315385.1 of Bacteroidales bacterium. Taxonomy (GTDB): domain Bacteria; phylum Bacteroidota; class Bacteroidia; order Bacteroidales; family JACABE01; genus JACABE01. The sequence goes on along the minus strand of JBMOKG010000010.1, from coordinate 51,661 downwards.
TAAATAGATGCCAAACAATCTAATACAAATTGCTTGACATTGTAGTTTACTATTATAATAGATATATCCATTTTATATCAGTTTCTTTTTGTAATAAATAATATTTAAAGTCAGGCCAATAAATCCCCAATAGAGGTATGAAAATAAATAAAAGTCCAGCACATTGCTTACAATATTTTGAATATTAACCATTAGAAAAATAACAAAAAATACAATTAAAATTGACTCTTTGTTTTTCAGGAGTTTGTTCTTTATAAAAAGAACAAAGAAATATAAAGCTAGAAAGAGATAACTAAGTAATCCCCATAGTCCAGTTTCATTTGCAGTTTTTAAATACCAGCCATCTGTAGCATAAATTGTCACATTTTGAGTTTCCTCGTTAAAAAACCTTGTGGCTACATGTCCTGCTTTGCCCAACCCAAAACCAAACGGATGTGTTTCAAAGTTTTCAAATGCTTTTAACCATAAATCAACTCTGGTTACACCTTCTTTTAAACCTACGGTTTCTGATGCAGATTTTGCTATCCAGGATGACAATAGGAGAGGTGAAGATATAAAATAGCCTAGTGCTATAAAAATTACAATCAAAAGAATTAATATCTCTAAAGCATGTTTCCATTTTTTATGGATAACAGAGAGTGAAATGAATCCAACAACCAATACTACCAATGCTCCTCTAGAAACAGAGAGTATTATGCAACACCATATCATTCCTAGGATTAAAAAATAATACCATTTTGGTGCTTTCAAAAAGAGATGGTAGAAATAAGCAAAAGTAATTACCATAAATGTGGAAAATACAACTGGAGTCCAAAACACAGATGTCATTCTGACAATAAAATACTCAGGAATTATTGGACTGGTTTTTTTTATCATTATAAGCATCAGGTCATAAAATCCAAAATAAAGTATAAACCCAATAATGCCTACAATGAAAAACCAAATAAAGATAGTATGAATTAAACTTTCAATTAGTTTGATATTCCCAAATCTAAATATAAAATAAAATATAATTGGATAATAGGTCATTCTGATTCCATACATTGAAATAAATAAGTTCTGAGCCAGATATGTTCCTAAAATAACATTCGAAATCATGAATGCTATGATTAGCCAATCGTAAATTTTAAGTTTTATTTCAATATTATTTTTGTAAAATAATAAAACAGTGAATAGAATTACAAAAACAGATAATATTTCAGGGAGAACAGAGAATATATATTCACCAAAATTTTGAGAAGTTTGGCTGCCAATAGTTATTATTCTTATGGTTGGGAATAATGTTGCAAATACAAAAAAAAACAAAATAATTTTTTTAAAATTTTTCTCAGTAATTATTAACTTCATTTAATTTGGCTTATTTAAGTAAATTAATTAATTCAACTTTGCAATTTTATATATCCAGATTACAATTCCAATAGTATATAAAGATTGGAAAAAAGATATTAAAATCAATCCAATTCTGATCTCATGGAGTATTGTTCCAGCAAAGACCATTGCCAAAATTACAACTAAATTGCTAATAAGTGATAACAGCAACTGTGTTTTTTGTTTCCCAACGATTATCGGAACCTGAGAAATTGGAATTCTGATAAAATCCAAAAAAATCCATGGTGCTAATATTCTGGCAAATACGCCTGCTTCCCGCCATTTTTCACCAAAGAAAATTGCAAATAAATCTGGTCCTAAAATCATAATAATAACAATCAAAGGAATTGCAATTATTAGCGTTTTTTTTATGGTATTCAGAATAAGTGGTTTAATATCAATTTTCTGATTGTAATTTTCTGAAGCTTTTTGATAAAAAACCTGAGTAATTGAAGTAATAATAAACCATAAAGGAGCTTGTAGAATTCTTAAGGTCATTGCATATAATCCAATAACAGTACTATTGAAGAAAATTGCCATTAAATATGTAATTCCTTGTATCTGAAATGCATCTATTAAACTTTGAAAAGAATTGGCCTTTGGAAGATCGCTGTATTTCGCTGCGACAAACTTCATTATTTTGCGGTTAATTAGTTTAAAGTCCTTATTATAATTCCGATAAAATAGTATACCAAGGAATAGTATCAATGCAGTTAATCCAAACAGATTTCCTAAAAATATACCCCAGGCTCCAAAAGCCAATATTCCCAGTAATATTGCAGTTCCATTATTAACAACTGAATTAATGACTTTGCTATAAGAGATTAAGCTAAAGTGTTTTTTACGAATAAACCAGTTTTGGAAAATATTGCTAAGGTTTAAGAATGAACTGATGAATGGAATAAAAAGCAGCCATTTTTTCAGTAGTAAATTTTCAACGAAAAAATAATCGAAGATAAAATATAAAAAAACAGAAAGTATAATTAGACTCAAGGAAATAATCAGGTTTAGTTTTAGTGTTAGACCTAAAACATTGATTCCTTCTTTATCTGATTCAGGAAGATTGATAGCTAATTCATATCTTCCTGAAATTAAAAGTGAAATTACTGATGAAATTGATATAAATAATGTGAAAACACCAAAATCGCCGGGAGTATATAATCTGCTCAAAATAAGTGAAGATGCAATTGAAATAAATTGCGCTAAAGCAGTACCAGAAATTAATGTGAACACATTTCTGTTAAACTCTGATTTTGTGATATATTTAAGATACTTTCTCAGCAAATTGATTATCAATATAATGAATTATTTCTCCGGTAAAAGTCAGCAAATTTACAAAAACTATTTCACAAATTTTTTTCTTATTGCTTATAACATATAAATACGGACTTAAATTGACAAAAATTTAAAATAATTGACTAGTAAACGATTTGCTTTTTTACAAAAATATCTTTATTATTAATAAGTTTAATGATATATACTCCCTTAGATGATTTGAAATTATAGTTTCCATTGCCTTTGTTTGCTGTAAAAGATTCAATCAATCTTCCATTTGCATCATATATATTTACAATTGTATTATTATCCCACGGATTGTAAATGTTCAAATTATGATTGTTGTAATAAATAACAGGACTTTTAGATGTAGTTTCATTTATCCCACAAGGGCTAAAATGTAATACAAAACGGTTTTGTAAATCATTAGTTGATGCACTAAATAAATAATTTGAATTAGTTTTTAAATTATGTTGAATACCTGTTTTAAGGTCTTCCAGCATAATAGTTCCGAAAGCGTGAACACCAATGGCTGAAATGATGTAATTAGCGTCTTCACCTGCTTTAAAGCCAACAGGAATAAACGAATTTTCAGCAATATCAGTAAGTAAATTTATACTCAGGTTTTTATTCAACTTTGTAGAATATAAATTTGGAGCTTTTGAATTTAAGCTAAAGATTTTCTCAGCACCTCCCAAATTGTCAGGATTTCCAAAACGAATTATAATTTCATCACTGAAAGTGTTTGAAGAAGAAGTAACTTTTAAACGCAATACTTCTGATGAAGACGATGTTGTAGTTTTTAGAAAAGATTGAAGTGAATGTTCTCTTACTTCATTTGTCATACTTATTGTTCCTGCGGATGTAGCTTTGACCCAAAATCCCTGTCCCATTGAAATATTGGAAGTAACACCATTAGTACCTGTATTTGAATTGGATATATAGGCTCCATAATTAGCTATTTCAGGATTCCAAATCCAGATTGCATTCTGAGCTCCACCAGCATCTTCTAATAGGTCTCTTGTCCAGCCATTTGCTGCATCCCAGTTGATAGATGAAGGGTAGGGATTCCCAATAAGATTCCATCCTGAGAAACTTCCTGCTGTAAAAGATAAATTAGCTGAATAATTACCATGGTTTAATACACCACTGAAATTTTTGGTAGAAGTAGCAGGATATGACACTGCATATCCTTTGGATGGTATTAAATTATTACTTCCATTAATAGAAAAAAAGCTTGTATTCTCATAAGATATCCAGCTTGATGTAGATTCATCCCATGTGAAAAAACTTTGATTTTCAGGAATAAAACCTGAATTAATTTGTTGAGAAGAAACTGGAGATGAAATCATGTGGAATTCATCTGATGCATTTATCGGAATATATCTTTCAATTGTTCCACTTAAAACATTATTATGTATCAATGAACCACTTCCACTTGCATTTGACTGGATTGTAAGAGTCCCGTTAATAAGTAGTTGGTTTCCGTTGTTTATTGTAAGCTTACCCTGAGGTGCTATTGTTAAATTATTACAGGCCGGATTGTTTGAGGAAATAATGGCTAATTTATTAGCAGGGATTATTGCATTTGTTTCATAAGAAGGGATTCCATGATTCCAGTTAGCAGTGTTTTCCCAGGAATTTGAAACAAAGGCAGTAAATGTTGAATTAACAGAAGAAGTACTCCCTGAACCCGTAAGTTCAGGTGTTGTAAAACAAGTGCTCGACGTATTGTATTCGTATACAGCATAGTAATATGTTGTTTCAGGTGACAATCCAGAGATTTCAACAGAAGTAGCAGTTCCATTAAAAACAACAAAATTTCCGGTTCCAATTTCAGAACCATTTCCGAAAATAGAATCAGCAGTATAGTTAACTCCATTAATAGGATCTGTATTTACTGCATTTCCTTGTCTTGCAATAATTAATACAGCATTTCCGTTTCCACGCGTCCATCCTAATTTCATAGAAGAGTTTGAGAAGTTTAAAATTGTAAAATTTGAAGCTTGAGTTGAAGGTGGAGTACATAATACAGTTATTGGTAAAGTTGAAGTTAATCCATTGCCGCATGAATTTTGACCGTATATTGAAATCACACCGGAAACAGCTGAAGTTCCATAATCTACATTCAAACTATTACTTGAAGATGTTCCACTTGCACCACCAGGTAATGTCCATATATAAGATGTTGCATTGTTAATAATTGGTGTTGTATAGTTTACTGATGATTGTCCTTGAAAAACTGTAGTAAAGCCAGAAATACTTCCTGCTGCTTCAGGTAATGGATTTACGGTTATTGGTAATAAAAAGGAAGTACCAACTCCACAACTGTTACTGCCTTTAATCGTCAGATTTCCAGAAGTAGCATTATCAGCGAAATTAATTGCTATACTATTTGAGCTTCCGTTAATAGTAGCAGATGAACCGGTATAATCCCAGATATAAGAAGTAGCATTTGCAATTGATGCAACTTCATAAAAAACTGAATTTTCATTCTGGCAAACGCTTGTAGAACCAGTTATTGAACCTGCAGCAGAAGGTAAAGGATTTACTATAATAGAAAAATTTGATGATAGCAAACCATCTCCACAAGCATTTATTCCTTTTACAGTTAAATTACCTGAAGTTGCATTTGCAGAAAAATTAATTGTTACATTTTTAGATGTTCCGGAGATTGTAGCTCCTGTACCTGAATAATTCCATCCATAAGAGCTCGCATTTGTAATGTCAGGAACCGAAAATGAAACATTGTTTTGACCCTGACAAACATTTGAGATTCCAGAAATACTTCCAGATGCTTCAGGATAAGCATTGATAGTAATTGGAAAATTTGCTGAAATACTACCATCACCACAAGTATTATTAGCTTTTACTGTTAAATTCCCTGAAGTTGCATTTGAAGAAAAATTAATTGTTATATTGTTAGATGTTCCTAAGATTGTAGCTCCTGAACCAGAATAATTCCAGACATAAGAAATTGCATTTGCAATTGCAGGAACTGTATAAGCAACATTACTAGATCCCTGACAAATAATTTCAGCACCGGAAATACTTCCTGCAGCTGATGGTAAGGGATTTACTGTTATTGCATAATTAGCAGAAATTATACCATCTCCACAGCTGTTATTGCCTTTTACTGTTAAATTTCCTGATGTAGCGTTTGAAGAAAAATTAATAATTATGTTGTTTGAACTTCCAACAATCGTAGCACCTGTACCTGAATAATTCCATACATAAGAATTAGTATTATTAATTGAAGGAACGGTATAGCTTATACCGTTATCTCCTTTACAAACTGTTGCGGTACCTGTAATAATTCCTGCCGAATTAGGAAGTGGATTTACATTGACACTATAAATTGCAGAAATAGCACCGTCACCACAAGCATTATGCCCTTTAACAGTTAAATTTCCAGCGGTAGCATTTGTTGCATAATTAATAGTAATGTTGTTTGACGTTCCATTTATAGTTGCAGCAGTTCCGGAATAAGTCCATATATAAGAGGTAGCATTTGAAATTGACGGGATTGAATAAATGACAGTATTTTGTCCCTGACAGACTGAGTTTGTTCCTGTAATCGAAGCTGATGGATTTGGTAAAGGATTTATTGTAATCGGATAATTTATTGAAATTGATCCATCACCGCATGAATTATTACCTTTTACATTTAGATTTCCTGAAGTTGCATTTGCAGCAAAATTAATAGTTATATTGTTAGATGTTCCATTAATAGTAGCACCAATTCCTGAATAAGACCAGATATAAGAAGTAGCATTAGTAATTGCAGGAACAGAAAAGCTTACATTATTTTGTCCCTGGCAAACTGTATTTGTTCCGGAAATAGAACCTGCAACAGATGGTAAAGGATTTATAGTAATTGGATAGCTTGCTGAAATGACACCATCTCCGCATAAATTATTACCTTTTACAGTTAAATTTCCAGGTGTTACTATAGTTGAGAAATTTATAGATACACTGTTTGTAGTTCCATTTATTGTAGCTCCTGTACCAGAATACGTCCATACGTAAGATGTAGCATTTGTAATTGCAGGAACAGTATAATTAACATTATTTTGACCCGGACATACGGAAGAGCTACCAGAAATATTTCCTGCTGCAACAGGTGTGATATTTACTGTAATTGGTAAAGTTGAAGCAATTCCATTTCCACAACCTGCATTGTATCCTTTTACTGTTATATTTCCTGAAATAGCTGAAGAACCATAATTTACTATAATTGAATTGCTGGTGCTGCTTCCCGATGCTCCAACAGGCAATGTCCATATATAAGAACTTGCATTAGAGACACTTGGAACATTATAAGTTACATTGTTTTGATTGCGGCAAACAGATGTTGAACCGCTAATAGTTCCGGGAACCCCTGCACCTAAGTTTGTGATTACAGGGTTGATATAATAAGTAGATGTAGGTGAATCAGTATAAGCATTCCCTAAAGCATCAGCATATTCGCATTTTCCTCCGCCATCTACAACATTATTAAAAAATAATGTAGGAGAGCCTGATTTAATTGAAAAATTTAAATCTATCAATTTACTTCCATTTGCAAGGTTTATACCAGTTGGATAAGTATACCAGACAATTACAATTTTCCTAATTGACAGACTATCCATAAAAGAATTGATAGTTAATGCAGATACAAGTGAAGCATTTACATTTGAATATTTATTGAATCGTAATAAATTGGTGTCGTAATCAAGTCGTAATGTAATTGCACCAACATTTGTAAAATTGGTCACCGTAATTGGGATATTAAAACTATCATTCGGGCAGGCACTTACAGAGCCTGCAGTTGTTATTGGTGCATTTGTATTAGGAGCACGGTTCAAACATATAGTATTGACTTTGATATTTTCAGGTTCAGTAAATTGCTTTTTGGGTGAATGTTTTGATCTTGAATCATTTAGTGTCTGTTGATCATTCTTGTTCAATAACTGATAGTTAAAACGATTCTCTATGTTTCCTTTTTTTAATAAATTAGTAATTATAGGTGCAATGCAATTTGCCTGACTTTGTTCAAAAATAATAAATGATAATAATAAACAAAGTGTATATATATTTTTCATAGTCCAATAATTTTAATGAAATCTAATTAATTTCTGATTAAATAATAATATAAACCGTTAACTAATAACAGAAAACTCGTTTTAATGTTCTAATTCCACAATCAAAGATATTTTTTTAATCTCTGTGTAAATTAATTAAATATAAGAGTTAATTCTGTAAAATAATCAAATTCAGAAAGATATTAGTTTGAAGATTTAACTCTTTTTTCTAATAATAATTGAGGCTCTAAATTCAATTATTAAATTTTAATAAAATAGAATAATAACGATTTTTTTACAAAAGTAATGGATTTTTTGTTTGAATCCTTCAAAAATTTGAAAAATAAAGTCTAGGTAATTAAGTTTTTCAAAAGAAACATAACAGAAGAAAACATTTTATTTTAAAACTACCTTTTCTGAATAAATCTTTTCTGCTGTGATGATTTTTATTAAGTAACAGCCTGTTCTATTCTCTCTCATATCAATTGAAAAATGTAAATCTGGCCCTTTGATTGTTTTAACTAATTGGCCTATAATATCATAAATAAAAATATTTTCAATAGAAGTTTTACTGATTATATTGATAGTTTTATTGAATGTATAAATATTTATTTCTGAGATAGAATTTAATACAGATGGAATAGGCGATGATGAAAATAATAATTGAAAACGATTTGCATTATCATTTACAGTTGCCACAAAAGAATAATCAGGACATTTATTTAAATCGCAAATTGAATTTGTAAAATTATCTTTTAAATAAACATAGGTATTTGTATTAAAATTATTCAAATTACTTGCAGTTAATTTGAAATTACTATTTATACCAGCTTGAAAACCAATATCTACAATAGTTTCTTTAAGTAATGAAGTAAGATTGTTAATGCTCCATTTTTTGGAATTTTTATAAGAATATAAACTTGGAGCGTTTGCATTCAGGCTGTAAATTTTTTCGGCACCACTTAAGTTATTAGCATAACCAAAATTAATGATTATTTCATCGCTAAAATTATCATTTTTAGAAGTGATTTTTAAATGCAATGAATTTTTTGATGTTTTTGATTTTAAGAATGGTTGAATAGAGTGTTCTCTTGCACTATTTTCTATGCTAAATATTCCGGACGAAACTGCTTTAATCCAGAACCCTTGAGAAGAAGCGATATAGTTTGATGCTCCGTTTGTTCCGGAAAGATCACCAGAAATATAGCATCCATAATTGCCTATTCCCGGATTCCAAACCCAAATCGCATAGTTGTTAGAACCTGCATCTTCCAGCATTCCACGGTTAAAACCCGATGCATTATTCCAGTTAATCGCGGAAGGATAAGGATTTCCTACAATATTCCAGCCACTATATGTTACTGGTGAAACTGAAAGTGGGATATTTACATTTCCGGTAGTAAGAATCCCTTTAAATATTTTTGTAACAATATCAGGAAATACCACTGCATAAGCTTTTCCTTGAATAAAGTTAGTTCCGTTATTAACTAATGAAAAATTTGATGTATCATGAAATTCAATCCAATTAGAAGTCGGTTCATTCCATATATAGAATCCATTGGCTTGATTAAAATCAGGATTGATTGATTGTCCTGTAACTGGCGCGGATAACAAGTGGTATTCATCCGGATTTGACAAATAACAACTGATTGAATTTGATGTAGTTGTCAACGTTCCATTATCAATTAATGATCCAGAACTTATTGAATCAGCTTCAATGCTTAGTTTCTCTTTAACTTTTAAATCTTTGGTAGCGTTAATGGTTAACTTGCCTAAAGGCTCAATTGTCAGGTTGTAACAAAAATTATTATTGGTGTTAACAATGGCTAATTTATTTGCAGGAATATAAGCATTGGTCGAAGAATCTGGGACACCATTGTTCCAGTTTCCATTTATTTCCCATTCATTTGAAACAACAGCTGTAAAAGTTGAAGTTTTTGGTATTATATTAATTGAATAGTCTTCCACTTCACCCCATAATGCATTATTACATGGATAAGGGTTGGGACCGTTATCTGAATCATCCAGTCTGATTCTTAATCTTGTAGTTCCAATATATGCTCCAAGCGGAGGTGAAAAAAAAGATGATGTGTCAGGACTGGAAAAATTTGCATTTGAAGAATATACATTTTCTCCGGCATCATTAAAATCCCCATCATGATTCCAATCTGCCCAGATTAATAGTTGATCAGCTGAATAAGAATTTATACAATTAATTATTGCTGAGTAATTCGTGCCAATCTGCATAGTCGTATTCAGGTTAGAGAAATTCTGATATCCTCCAATTCCTCTAACCGATGTTTGATTAATTGATCCAATTTCAACTTTAGAAATATACTCTCCAATAGTTTGGATTGAAGTTGCACCGGCGGCACAATAACCGGATGTGCATGCATTTCCTTTTAATGCAGGCGATTTATAACAGAAATCTGCTGAATTGTATTCATAAATGTCAAAATAATATGTAGTTCCTTCATTTAAAGCTGTAATATTTACAGTTGTATCAGTTCCGTTATACACAACATAATTACCTGTTCCTATTTGAGTACCTAAGCCAAAAACACTATTAGCAGTATAATTTATACCTGTTACCGGCATCGCATTTATTAAACTTCCGGCTTTAGCAATAACTAATACTGAATTGCCTGAACCTCTCGTCCATCCAATATTAAATGAATTAGTTGTTGAAAAAGAAGATGAAAAAGAAGATGCCTGAATACTTGGTTGTGAACATGGTAAAGGAAATGTAACATTAAATGAGATAATTGAATCAGCTATACCGACGTTTGAAATATTTAAACCACCCAAACTACTGTTTTGTAAAAAACTATTTGGATTGCTGTAATCATTTATTGCTGTTCTTCCAACAGTTGAAGAGAAAAAGGCATTGTTAATATTACCATTTATTGTATTTGTTCCGTCAGGTCTGTAAATATAGACTTCATCAGGAGGTCCGTTGCTATTTCCATTAACAAAATCATCAATTCTATATACTAATAAACCTGAACCGGGAATATTTGATTCAAAAATTCCTGCTTTTTTTCTGTATTCTACTACAAAATATTCATTTAAAGAATAGGGTGAAGCAATTTTATAGCAGTTGTTCGAACTTGAAGTTATTGGATGAAGTGTATAAGTTCCTGTAGTAGTAATTTCTGGAATTGTGTTTATCCAGGTATGATTAGAATATTTCCATTTCATATATGCTGACATGTGGCCATTGCCAGTTTCCATTAAATCCCATGCACCAACAGGTGAAATATTTGTCTGATTTGTGTAATGATATAAATCTGGAGCACCTAATGCATGAAACATTTCATGGCAGAGTGTTCTCACGTTAACTTGATTTTCAGGTTGAAACGTATAATCATATACTCTTTTCCCATTAATGTAAATTGTTTGAGAAAACAATGCCCATCTATGTGCCCATAAAAGATCGTTCCAACCACTGTTATTACCTTTTATAATAAAACATAAATTATCTACTTTATTATCACCGTCACCATCTAAGTTTAAACTGTTTGAAATAGGTGAATTTATATTTATCCAGTTAATTGCATCTATCAATAATTGATGTTCTCTTGAAGTTCTTTCAGATCCATTTCCACCTCCATTATATCCAATAGGATTTGTTGTTAAATTGTAAGGTTGATAATATCCACGCGGGTGTATATCCTGAAATGACAAATTTGTATTTAAAGCACAATTAGGATAATGTGAACTATTGATTGTTAAATTATTATATGAGACTTCCTGATAGTAAGATTTTAGTGTGTTCCCAGTAGTTGGGTTTAATTTGTCATCATATAATTGTCTGGATGTACTAAATTCAGTATCATCTGAGAATCTAATATAAACTATCAGATTATTCAAATACCCAGAATGTGGTGCTTTGCTTGAAGTGCTTTTTGTTTTTGTTTCATAACTTAATATACTGTTCCGAATATTCTGGTATTTTTTCTCCGAAATTTTAGCCCATTTTTTCAATCCATACCTTGATGGAATCACAGTATTTACTATAAAAGCAGATGGCTTTAAACTGTCTCCGTCTATTACAGCATAATAATAATAGCCATTTGGAGCCTGAATAATGGTATATCCTTCTTTATCGTGAATCCAGTTGAAAAATTCATCCCCTGAAACAAAACAGTTGATGGTTTTGCCATTGGGTTGCTTTATTGTGAATGGCAGCATTTCAAAATATGCTGCTTTTGCTATCGTAAAAGTTAATAAGAAAACTAAAAATATAAAGAATCGTTTTTTCATAAAACTGAAATATTATTTCATTCAAATAATGATGAATAGATGTATAAAACAAAAATATGAGTTCAGTCTAAAAAGCCAGAAGAAAATATATATATTAGGCTAAAACACTGATTAGTAATTTTATAATTAGCAACGCTTTTAAGAGCGTTGCTAATGAATATTAGTCTTAGCCAAAATTAATATAATTTTTAGACTGGACTCATTTATATCAAAATTTTAATTTTTATGAAGGAAAAATATTCAACAAAAAATTAAAATATTATAATACAAAAACACTTACTATTTTAACAACTAAGTGTTTGTAAGGTTCAATTAATTTGATTACCCCATGTATTTTCAGAGAAGAAAAAGTACGGAAATTCAAATATTAATACTTAAATAAAAGAAATTTAATTAATTATCCAGCTCTACCCAAATTCCCTCCCCATTGGGGAGGGTTAGGAAGAGGTGTTTATTTTACAAATACTTTCTCAGTATATGCGTTTTTCTCAGTTACAACTTTTACAATATAGTAAGCAGAAGCATATTCTTTCATGCTAATAATAGCTTTTCCATTTGTTTTTCCAATGCTTTTGACTAACTGCCCGAGTGAATTGAAAATATTAATTTGCTGAATACTTTCATTGCTATTGATGTAAATCTTATTCTCATAAGCATAAATACTGCAAAGTTGAATGCTGGCATTTGATATCGTTAAGGGAGTAGCCGCAAATAACAATTGGAAACGATTTGTATTGTCAGTAGAAGCAGCTGTAAATGTATATGTTGCATTCTGATTCAAATCTGTTAGTGTATTTGTTTTCAAATCTTTTAAATAAGTATACGTTGGTGAAATAAAACTGTTTACATCACTGACTGATATAGTATAATTTCCATTTACACCCGCCTTAAAACCAATCGGAATTACAGCATGATCAGCTACAGAAGTAAGCAGATTGATACTCCAGTTCTTATTCTGTTTTGTTGAATAAATAGCTGGAGCAGTGGATTCTATACTGAACATTTTTTCTGCACCTTCTAAATCTGTTAAATTGCCGAATTTGAGAATCAGTTCGTCGCTGTATGAATTGGAAGTTCCTTTTACAGATAAGCGAAGCATATCAGAAGTTGATGTATTAGATTTCAGAAAAAGCTGATCTGAATGTTCTCTGACATCATTATTCATACTCAGAATTCCTGCATTATTTGCTTTAACCCAGAAACCCTGAGCCGTAGAAATAGTTCGGCTTATATTATTTGTTCCCAAAGCTGCATTAGAAATATAAGCACCATAATTAGCTGCTGCAGGATTCCATATCCACATTGCTTTTTCACCACTACCGGCATCTGATAACAGATTTCTTGACCATCCACTAGTTGCATTCCAGTTGATAGCCGAAGGGTAGGGGTTGGCTATAAAATTCCATCCACTAAACATTCCTGCTGTATAAGTAAGAGGAATGCTTATGCTTCCTGTATTCAAACTACCAATAAATCTTTTGGTAACATTAGCCGGATATGAAACTGCATAGCCTTTACCGGGAATAAAATTATATCCACCATTAGCAGTTGCAAAATTTGGCATATTTGAATATTCAATCCAGTTGGCAGTTGCTTCGTTCCATAGATAAAAACCATCAGTCTGATTAAAAACAGGACTAATTGGCTGATTAGCCACAGGTGATGCAAGCATGTGAAATTCATCTGTAAAAGTATGAGGGATATATCGTTCCACAATATTAGTGATGGTATGTAATGTTCCATTATCGATTAAAGAAGCAGTTCCCGAAACATCAGATTGTAGAATCAAGCTATCATTTATAGTTAAGTCTTTATCGGTATTGATAGTTAATTTACCCTTTGGTTGAATAATCAGTTTTTTACATTGGTAATTATTTGAGTTTACTATAGCTAATTTTGAAGCAGCAATTGTAGCAATTGTTAAAGGGCCGGGAACACCATGATCCCAGTTAGTATAATCTTCCCAGGCATTCGTAACAGATGCTGTAAAAGTTGAGTTTTGTTGATAGGGTATAACTGTAATTGAAAGTGTTGCTGCATCTCCTATTGCACATGAATTTTGACCACTGACTGTAATATCGCCGGAAATTGCAGAATCTCCATAATTTACAGAAATCGAATTAGTAGAACTTGTTCCTGTGGCTCCGGTGGGTAATGTCCAGATATAGGAAGTTGCTTCGGGAATTGCAGAAACGGTATAGTTTACATTGTTTTGTCCTTTAAAAACACTTTGTAAACCTATAGGTGTAGCTGGTGCAGCAGGAACATTACTGATTGAAATTAACAATGAATCTGATAAACTAAATGTGCAGTTATTCTGAGTTATAGCAGTTATATATACCTGACCACTATAAGTGTCATTCCAGTCAACTGTTGCTATGGTATCATTACCACTTATTGTGCCGGCTGTTGAAGGATTAATTCGCCAGCTATAATTTGTAATATCAGTAACCCTTTGTATTGTGAATGTTGAATTAGCTGAATTTATACATATTTGATTAATACCCACAGGTTTTATTGCCTGTTGAGGTGGAATGCAAATACTGAAAGTGTCAGTTTGTGTTAAACTCCAGTGATTTTCACTATCCAATGCTCTTATATAAAGAGTATGAAAACCAGTACTTAACCCAGATAAATTGGCTATAAAATCCTTAGATAAATTAGAGTCAGGAACTACAGTAATATCAATACCACTTCCAAATCCAGGATCAGTATCTACAAAATACTCTAAACTGGTAATTGTTTTATTTGTGCCATTTAGAGCAGGCATTTTGTAAAATGGAACTGAATGCGTTAAGCTCCAGTTATTTTCATTATCTTTTGTTCTTATATACAGCGTATGAAATCCTGTAGTAATATTTTGTAAAGGTAAAATAAAATCTTTTGAAATACTTGAGTCGTTATTAGTTATAACTTTGATTCCATTCTCTAAGCCAGGGTCAGTATCTACAAAATATTCTATAGTAGTAATTGCTTTATTAGAGCCATTTAAAGAAGTTGCTCTGTAAAAAGACTGGGTATGGGTTAAACTCCAGTTGTTCTGATTATCCATTACCCTGATATATAATGTATGAAATCCTGCATTAATATTTTGCAAAGGCAAAATAATATCTTTTGAAATAATAGTATCATTAGAAGTTAAAACTGAATTTCCATATCCAAAGCCCGGATCAGTGTCCACAAAATATTCTAATTTGCTAATTACTTTATTTGAGCCAATTAATGCAGGCATTCTGTAAAAAGACTGAGTAAGGGTTAGACTCCAATTGTACTGATTATCCATAGCCCTGACATACAGTGTGTGAAATCCTGTAGTAATGTTTTGTAATGGTAAAATAAAATCTTTTGAAATACTGGATTCATTAGTAGTTAACACTTCAATTCCGTGTCCAATGCCCGGATCAGCATCCACAAAGTACTCTAATTTAGTAATTGTTTTATTACCGCCATCTATTACACCGGGAATTTTATAAAAAGGTATTGTTTGAGTTAAACTCCAAATATTTTGGTTATCTTTTACTCTTATGTATAGTGTGTGAAATCCAGTTCCAACATTTGCCATTGGGATAAGTAAATCCTTGGAAATATTCGAATCGGGTATAATCTCAATTGATATTCCATTACCAAAACCCGGATCGGAATCTATAAAATATTCTAATTTGGTAATGGTTCTATTATTTGAATTTATTGCTGAAGAGTT
The DNA here is from genome assembly GCA_049315385.1 of Bacteroidales bacterium. Taxonomy (GTDB): domain Bacteria; phylum Bacteroidota; class Bacteroidia; order Bacteroidales; family JACABE01; genus JACABE01. Next base: position 35,989 of record JBMOKG010000010.1, on the reverse strand, counting down.
ATTAAGGAAAGAATTTAATGCTGTTTCTAAATTTATTTTAATATTGACAGCACTTAAATTTAATGAAAATAATATCAACAGAATAATAAAGTATAATTTTTTCATAAATATATGTTTAAATGTAAATGATATGAAAATACTCATTAAAACTAAGTATTTTCAATGAATAAAACTGGGACAATCCAATAATAATTACTTAATGCGTCTTTGCTTTTACATTTACATTTAATCCATTGGAAACGCTACCAACACCAGAAGTTGTGATTTGATAAACAGCAGGAATAGAAGGTAATCCGGATAATATATAAGGATCGTCTCCACCAAAGGCACCACAGTCTGTACCATTTGTTCCCGCACCAATCGCTGGTGATCCTGCTTTAAGTTGCCATTGTCCATCACTTGAGCCACTTCCCTGAAAAACGTTTGACATACCTACATATAATTGGTTTCCATTGCCTGCCGGAAGTTGGGTGCCATTGCATATATTATTGAAAACATTAGTGATGCCGACATTTGATATACTTCCATTGTGAATAATATTGTTTGATATTACAAAATCATAGGTATTTATTGCATTATAATATCCTGTATAATAAGAATAACCAGAAATAATCACATTATTATTTATTAAACCTGAATAATTGTTAGTTAAGTTGATTCCTGTACCGTCATGAAAAATATTATTATCAATAATAATATTATTTTTTATACCAGTTGGATCTTGAGATTGTATACTATTTGCAATAGAGTTTTGAGAAATCTTTATATTGCTATATGAAGATCCATAAAAATAAATATTAGTTATTCTGTTTTTTGTAATTGAAATATTTCCACACCATATATCTGCTTCTGAAAATTCAAGGCCGCTGATAATAGAACCACTACTACCAACATTAAATGAAATAGTTCCAAAGTTTGATGAATTAATCGATTTTTGAGTTTGCGGATTTTGATTTAAGAAATAACCCGGTCCAATAATGCTAAGTGGTTTATTTAGCGACATATTACCATACCCTATTACTGAGCCTTCTACATAAATTGTATCGTAGGCATTTGCATTTGCATAAGCAGTATCCCAAATACTAAAATCAGCACTTATTCCATAATTATTGTTCAAGCGCCATACTTTTGCATTTACATTCAAAGTAAACGCTGTAATTATTGTCAAAAAGAAAATTTTTTTCATATTTTAAATTTTAAATATATTGTTAATTAAAGATTCATGTTTATTGCACTAACCCAGCCAGGAATTACCAGCTTAATGGGTTTTAAGTATAAACATAAAATGATAAACAAGAGTAGTATGTTTTTGTTTGTTAATTTTATTTTGCATAAAAAAAGGGTGACTTTAAGTCACCCTTTTTATTAAAAAAATTATCAATTTCTGCCCAAATTCCTTACCCGAAAGGGAAGGTTAAGGAGATGTGTTTATTTTACCAATACTTTCTCAGTATATACGTTTTTATCAGTTACAACTTTAACAATATAGTATGCTGAAGCATATTCTTTCATGCTAATAATTGCTTTTCCATTTGTTTTTCCAAGGCTTTTTACTAACTGTCCAAGCGAATTGTAAATATTAATTTGCTGAATACTTTCATTGCTATTGATGTAAATGTTATTCTCATAAGCATAAATACTGCAAAGTTGAATGCTGGCATTTGATATCGTTAAGGGAGTAGCCGCAAATAACAATTGGAAACGATTTGTATTGTCAGTAGAAGCAGCTGTAAATGTATATGTTGCATTCTGATTCAAATCTGTTAGTGTATTTGTTTTCAAATCTTTTAAATAAGTATACGTTGGTGAAATAAAACTGTTTACATCACTGACTGATATAGTATAATTTCCATTTACACCCGCCTTAAAACCAATCGGAATTACAGCATGATCAGCTACAGAAGTAAGCAGATTGATACTCCAGTTCTTATTCTGTTTTGTTGAATAAATAGCTGGAGCAGTGGATTCTATACTGAACATTTTTTCTGCACCGCCTAAATTGTTCGGATTAGCAAAACTTAGCATCATTTCATCGCTAAAACTGTTTTCGATGGAGGTTACTTTCAAACGAATTGTGTTATTTTCCGTATTAGATGATTTTAACCAGCTTGGCGAAGTATGTTCTCTGGCAGTATTGTTAATACTAAAAGTTCCGGCTGTAATAGCTTTAACCCAGAAACCCTGTGAAGATGCTATTAAATTACTTACACCATTGGTACCTGATGCAGTATTTGAAATATAGGCTCCGTAATTTCCGGTTTTTGGATTCCATATCCAGAAAGACGTTTGATTAGAGCCGGCATTTTCAAGCATATTTCTTGTAAAACCTGAACTTGTATTCCAATTGATAGAAGAGGGGAAGGGATTTCCTATAAGATTCCAACCGGCATAACTTCCTGTTGATACTGTTAAAGGAATATTGACAGTTCCATTGTTTATGTTTCCACTAAAACTTTTAGTAGATGTAACATTATAATTTACGGCATACCCTCTGCCTGAACTAAAATTATTGCTTCCATTTAATGAGTAAAATCCGGGATCTTCAAAAGGAAGCCAGTTTGCATTCGTTTCGTTCCATGCATAGAAACTTTCTGTAAAAGGGCTAAAACTGGAATTAATGGCTTGATTGCTTACTGGTGAAGATAATTGATGAAATTCATCGTTATTTGAAACAGCTATAAAACATTGAATGTTGTTTGATGGTGAAATCAATGTTCCATTGCTAAGTAAGGATCCGCTTCCATTTGAATCTGATTGAATAGTAAATGTTCCGTTTACCATTAAGTCTGTTGAAGTATTCAATGTTAATTTCCCTTTAGGTGAAATTGTCAGATTGTTGCATTTGTAATTGTTTGAATTTACAATTGCTAATTTATCAGTTGGAATTAAAGCATTTGTTGTTGAAGAAGGCAGTCCGTGATCCCAATTTGCATTTGTTTCCCATGCATTTGAAACTGCAGCTGTAAATGTTGAGTTAACTGCTGATGTTGTTACTGAACCATATAACGCAGGTGTTTTATAGCAAGTGTTAATTGTGTAATATTCATACACTGAATAATTGTAAGTGGTTTCAGGAGATAATCCTGTAATGTTTACAAAATTTCCAACTCCTTTATAAACTACAAAGTTTCCGCTTCCTATCTCAGAACCATTACCAAAAGAAGCATTGGGTGTATAAACATTTCCATTCAACGGATCTGCATTTACCATGCCAGCTGCTCTTGCAACGACTAAAACTGAATCACCATTTCCACGTGTCCACCTTATTTTCATAGAGGTATTAATTACTCCAAAAGACGTAAAAGCTGTTGCTTGTGTAACAGGTTGTATACAAGCTACCGTAATGGCTATGGATGAAGAATTTCCGTCTCCACAGTTGTTATGTGCTTTAACAGTAATATTACCTGAACTAGCATTGTTACTATAATTAACGCTTATACTATTTGTTGTACTTATTCCTGTAGCACCAGCCGGTAAATTCCATATGTAAGATGTGGCATTTGGAATTGCTGGAACAGAATAAATTACTGCATTTTGGCCGGGAGCAACGATGGATAATCCTGAAATATTTCCGGCGTTATCAGGTAAAGGATTAACTGTTATAGTTTTATTGGATACAATTCCATTCCCACAACTATTGTTTCCTTGTACTGTAATATTACCTGACATTGCAGAATTTCCATAATTTACGGTTATAGAATTGCTTGATGTTGTTCCTGAAACTCCAGCTGGAAATGTCCAGCTATATGAAGTTGCATTTGTAATTGCTGGAATACTATAAGTTACATTCGTTTGTCCCTGACATACTGTTGCCAATCCTGTTATAGTTCCTGCTGTAACTGGCAATGGGTTAACAGTTATGGCTTTACTTGCCGCAACTCCATCTCCACAGGTATTATTTCCTTTTACGGTTATATTACCTGAATTAGCAGATGTTGAAAAATTTACACTAATTGTATTAGTTGTACTTGTTCCACTTATTCCTGAGGGTAACGTCCAGCTATAGGAAGTGGCATTTATAATTGCAGGAATAGTATAAGTAACATTGCTTACTCCCTGACAAACGGTATCCAAACCTGTAATTGTTCCAGCAGCTACTGGTAATGGATTAACAGTAATCACTTTACTTGATGAAATGCCATTCCCACAGCTATTGATTCCTTTTACAGTAATATTTCCAGAAACAGCAGAATTATTATAATTGACTGTAATTGAATTAGTAGAACTTGTTCCTATTCCTCCTGAAGGTAAAGTCCAGCTATAAGAAGTTGCATTTGTAATTGTCGGAACCGTATAAGTTACACTATTTTGTCCCTGACATACAGTTGATAAACCTGTAATAGTTCCTGCAGCTGATGGCAAAGGATTAACTGTTATTGACATACAAGACATTGATCCATCACCGCAGCTGTTTTTTCCTCTTATACATAATATTCCTGAAGCAGGTGTTATCGTTATTGAAGTATCCATACCAAAATAAATTTGTATTCCAACTCCTGCTGAAGGTACTGTCCAATAATAATTAGTTGCATAGGCAATAGGATGAACAGAATAAGTTAAGTTGGTTTGTCCCTGACAAATCGTTGAGGGCCCTGATATACTTGTTGCTGCGGCCGGTAAAGGATTCACTGTAATTGCTTTTGTGGAAATTATTCCATTACCACAGGCGTTATTCCCTTTTACTGAAATGTTTCCCGAAACGGCTGAAGTTCCATAGTTAACAGTTATAGAATTGCTGGAACTTGTTCCTAAAGCTCCTGTTGGCAATGTCCATACATAAGTTGTAGCATTGATAATTAATGGAACAGTATAAGTTACACCGCTTTGTCCCTGACAAACTGTTTCTAAACCAGTTATTGTTTCGGCTGCAATTGGCAAAGGATTTACTGTAATGGATTTAGTTGAAATAATTCCATCTCCACAATTATTATGTCCTGTAACTGTAACATTACCTGAAACTGCTGAAGTACTATAATTTACAGTTATTGAATTGGTAGAACTATTTCCACTTGAACCAGTTGGTAAAGTCCAGATATAAGATGTTGCATGGGTTATAGCCGGAACGGTATAAGTTACGCTGTTCTGACCCTGGCAAACCGTAGAAGAACCTGTAATTGTTCCTGCTGTAACCGGCAATGGATCAACAATAATGGCTTTTATTGATGCAACTCCATCACCACAGGCATTATGTCCTTTAACAGTAATATTTCCCGAAATGGCAGAAGTACTATAGTTTACAGTTATAGAATTTGTTGAACTGCTACCGTTTATCCCGTAAGGTAATGACCATATATAATAATCAGTATTATTAATTAAAGGAACAGTATATGTTACATTATTTACACCTTGACAAACAGAAGTTATTCCTGCGATTACATCAGCTGTATCCGGCGAATAAACTGTAATGTTCAATGTTGAAGCAAGTCCATCTCCATATTCATTATGACCTTTAACCGTAATTAAACCCGATATTGCTGTATCAGTAAAATTAACCCAGATATAATTTGAATCACTTGTGCCAATAATTCCACTTGGAAAGGTCCAGATATAAGATGTTGCATTAAATATAGGTTGAACTGTATATAATACACTATCTGTGGGTTGACAAACCGGATGAAGTCCTAAAATTGCACCTGCTGCTTGTGGTATTTGCTGAACTTTAATACTATCGGAAGTTGGGGAACTCCATAGATTTCTGTTGTCCTTGTATTGAAAATGAAGGATGTAATCGCCATTTAATACATTTGTAAGGTCAAACTGAGGAACAAAAACAGAATCCAGTGGAGGTGTAATTAAAGTATTTGTAAATGTATTCTGTTGTTCGTCAAACCAATATCTGTAAGTAGTCAGTTTGTTATCTAACATATTATAATTACCTAAATTCTTAACAAAAAACTGACTGATAACAGAGCTCCATAATCCGGAATTATCTTTGCAACGATAATGGAAAACATGCAAACCGGGAATTAAAGAATCGGTGTTTAAATTGCCAATAAAGTTTATACTGTCTTGCCCTGTTAATGTTTGAGTTGTTCTTTTGTTAAAATCAGTGTCAAACCAATATTCCTGTTTTATAATCTGTTTTTGTCCGGATGAAGCACCGGAAGCATTCTTGAAAAAGAACTGACTGATTACAGAACTCCATAAACCTGCATTATCTTTGCAACGGTAATGTAAAATATGTAATCCGGGTATTAAAGAATCGGTGTTTAAATTACCAATAAAGCTTATGCTGTCTTGCCCTGTTATTGTTTGTGTTATTCTGTTGTTGAAATCAGTGTCAAACCAATATTCGTTTTTCACAATTTGTTTTTGACCGGAAGAAGCATTGGAAGCATTCTTAATAAAAAACTGACTGATTACAGAACTCCATAAACCTGTATTGTCTTTGCAACGAAAATGGAAAATATGTAAGCCACTCAGAAGTCCGTTAGTATTCAGATTGCTTAGAAAATGAACGCTGTCCTGTGGGGAAATTGATGTTGTTACAACATTTACAAAATCATTATCAAACCAATATTGATACTGATTGAGTTGTTTTTGAGAATACACAGAATTTAGCCCCCAGCAAAAAACAGCAATGAATAGTAGTATTTTTTTCATAGCTAAATTTGTTAGGTTAGTATTTCTGTGCTTTTGCTTTGATATTGACTGGTAAATTGCCATTCAGATCAGTTTGCGTTGAAATAATCTTACTGACAATATGTGGGTTTGAAGGCATCGCTTTTTCTTTGAATGCAAATGTACCACCATAAACTCCCACTTCTGTATTATCAGCTCCTTTATATAAGGTTGGATATTTCAGGTGATAATCATTTTGGAAACTGAAATTGTTAAAGTCAGCATTTGTAGATACAAAAATACTATCATAAGAATTAACATAATAATTAGCTAATAAAATATTATTACCGTAATTTGTATTATTTATATTTGTTGGTGAATAATTCGGAAATGAATTCTCGCAAAATAAATTGTTTAAATAAGTACAATTACTATTATTGCTTGTAAATATACTTGACAGATAAGGATAAGCATAGACTGTATAAAAAATATTGTTTTTAAAATAGCAATCACTTTTGTTTATTGTAGTGTATTGACTAAAAAATACATTATTATCGAAAATGATAACAGAACCACCATTTACAGAATAACCTAAATTGGAATTATGAAAAATATTATTTCGGAATACTGAATTACTAATAAGTCCATTTGATGAAATTGTTCCTGTTATAATACAATTCTCAATTAAAACACTTGTATAATAGCCGGTTCCATTTTGTTGAGCTGCTATATTTGTAATTTTACTTCTTAAAAAACTAATATTAGTAATAGGACAAACATTTAAGTAAATATTTGTACATATTACACCTTCTAACAAAAAATTATCACATCCGTTTTGTAGATAAAAATCGGTGATAGTGGTTGTTTCGTTAGAAGTTGCATCAAAATAACATCCTGCTCCATACACTCTTATTCCTTTTGAGATATAGGTAGGAGAAGTAAATGTACCTGATGAGAGAAATATTAAATCCCCATTTTGAGAAGTGGTATATGCATCAGAAAATGCATTGATACCATAAAAGACAGTGGTTGTGTCATTATGTTCTAATGTAGCAACCGGTGATTGTGCTTTTAGGTTTCCAATTCCTAAAAAGCATAAAAGTCCTAAAAAATAAAGTGTTTTTTTCATATTATCTATTTTTAAATTTATTAACAACAAATATATGATAATTTTTTTTTGAAAAAATACACTTATTGGTGTATTTTTTAGTATATTTGTTTGCTAAAGAATTAATATCATTTAGATTATGGATAAATTATTTGATAATTTACAAATTAATATTTCGGATTTTATTAAAGACCTTGATAATATTAATGATTTTCCTATTTCTGTTTTTGTGAATGAAATCATCGTGGAAAGAAGTACAACACAAATAAAGAATATATGGGGAAATGAATTGTTCTATAATAGATTGAATTATACTAAAAATGAATTGAATGATATAGGAATTCAATTGGTTGATGAATTAATACATCCTGATGATAGAAATATCGTATTTGATTATTTAGTATCGTTAAAAAATATTGATAGTAATAATTTCTTTTGTGGAATTTTAAGACTTAGACCTAAAGACGCTTGTTATAATTGGTATCTCATCACTTGCTGGAAACTTAAAAATGAAAATTCAACAAATAAATTACTAATGGGCTATGCTTATAGTCTTTCTGAATGTTTATTGCCTGAAAAACAAATATTTGAATTTGCTAAACAATTATTACAACATGGAAGTCAATTTAAGTTTAATTGTATTACTAAAAGAGAAAAGCAAATATTATCTTTAATTGCAAAGGGTATGACCAATTTAGAAATTAGTCATACCCTAAATATTAGTGACAAAACTACAGAAACCCATCGTAAGAATATTCAAAGAAAACTCAATTTACATAATACTGCAGCATTGGTAAACTTTGCCTTTGAGAATGGACTCAATTAATAACTTGATTCTTAAGTTTACTATTAAAATTAATATATCACAAGCTTTTCAACATAGACACCTTGCTCATTCTGTATTTTAATAATATATATCCCTTGTGTTTGATTGAAGTAATGTGTTGTCTTTCCAGTTTTCACATCAAAAGATTGAATGAGTCTACCATTTGCATCATTTATACTTACATCTGTTTTACTTTTCCATGGATTAAATATATTAATAGACTTATTGCCATAATATACATGTGGGTTTTCTTTATTTTTATCATTATTTTCAATTGAATAAAAATGAAGTATAAACCGATTTTGAAAATCTGAAGTTTGAGCTTGAAAAAAGTAATCTTTGTTTGTTGTTAAATTATGTTGTATTCCAGTTTTTAAATCTTCAAGCACAAGGTTTCCAAATGATTGACAGCCAATTGCAGAAATGGTGAAATTACCGTCTAAACCTGGTTTAAAACCAATATTCACTGTCAGATTATTGACTATAGATGTTAAATTGTTAATACTCCAACTCTTATTTAGTTTGCTTGAAAAGATTTCAGGAGCAGATTGATAAAGGCTGAACTTTTTTTCGGCACCTCCATATTCATTATTATTATCAAAACTAAGAATCATTTCATCACTAAACGTATTCATGGAAGATGTTACTTTTAAAATTAAGGTATTTGTATTTGATGAAGCTGATTTAAGCCATGGTTGAGTAGCATGTATTCTGGCATTATTGTTAATACTAAATATTCCTGCAGTAGATGCTTTAATCCAGAAACCTTGTTCAGAATTTATGAAATTGCTAACACCATTGGTTCCGGAAATACTGTTTGTAATATATGTTCCATAATTACCAACTACAGGATTCCAGACCCAAAATGCGGACTGGTTAGATCCGGCATTTTCAAGCATATTCCTTGAAAATCCTGTATTAATATTCCAATCAATTGCAGAAGGGTATGGGTTTCCAATTAAATTCCATCCCGCATAAGTTCCTGATGTTACAGTTAAGGCTGTATTTATTGTGCCATTATTCATAACCCCTGTAAAGTTTTTAGTTGAAGTTGAAGAATAGGAAACAGCATAACCTCTGCCTGGGATAAAAATATTTCCCCCGTTAGTTGTATTAAAATTTGGGTCTTCAAAAGGAATCCAGCTAGCTGTACTTTCTTTCCATGTATAAAAACTTTGGGATTCAGGACTAAAAACTGTATTTATTGACTGACCAACAACCGGTGAAGAAAGCTGATGGAATTCCTCGCTGACTAATATTGGGATATATCGTTGAACAATATTTGAAACAGAATTTAAACTTCCATTATTAATAAAGGAAGCTGTTCCTGAAGCATCTGATTGTAATGTCATTGTGCCGTTAACTAATAAATCGCCGGTATTATTTATTGTTAGTTTCCCTAATGCTACTATCGTTAAATTATTACATTGCAAATTGTTTGAATTAACAATTGCTAATTTATTGGCAGGGATGATTACATTTGTTGCACTACCAGGTATCCCATGATTCCAGTTTGCCATATTTTCCCAGGCATTTGAAGCAGCAGCTGTAAAAGTTGTATTTAATGCAGTTGTCAGTGCTGAACCAGCTAATCCAGGTGTTTTGTAACAAATATAGTTTGCATTGAATTCGTATACTTCAAAATAGTAATATGTTTCCGGAGATAAAGATGTAATATTAACAGAACTTCCTGTTCCTTTGTAGACCACATAATTCCCTGTTCCTATTTGAGCCCCATTGTTAAATGCTGGATTTGCTAAATAAGCTGTTCCATTAACTGGATCAGAGTCTATAGTATTTCCTTGTCGGGCAACTACCAATACGGAGTCACCATTCCCTCGGATCCAACCTATTGTCATTGTTGTATTTGTAATAGATGAAACAGAAAAAACTGTTGCTTGAGAAGAAGGAGGAGTGCAGATTAATGGAATTACTGTTATAGGGAAGTTAGGAGATATATTACCATTTCCGCATGTATTGTTCCCGTAAACATTTAAATTTCCAGATACTGCAGTATTTGAGTAATTAACTACAATTGAATTAGAATTTATACCTGAAACTATTGTTGCACCTATAGGTAAACTCCATACATAAGAGGTTGCATTAGTAATATTAGGAACTGAATAGCTAACATTTGATTGTCCTTGTGTAACCAAAGCAGATCCTGTGATTGCAGCTGCAGCACCAGTGTAATTATTAACATTAACGATTATCTGGTCAAAAGCTGAACAAGCATTATTTCCTGCAACGGTTAGCGTATAAGTTGTTGTTAAGGCAGGATTAGCAATTGGATTCGGTATTGCAGGATTACTAAGCCCTGTCGAAGGTGTCCATAAATATGTGTAAGGAGTGGTTCCTCCTGTAACTAATCCGTTTAACTGAATACTTCCTCCAGATGCAATACAGATATCGTTTCCTGCATTTACATTGAATGTATTCGGAACGACTGAAATATTGGAATTATTATAAAACGAAGTAATTATATTACCATCTAAATCAGTATATTCGCATGCTCCGACAGTTTGTGTATCCCAACTAAGTGTTGTTGAGATACCAATGTTAGCGATGAATCTGTATTGAATCAAAACTGCAGATCCAATATTTGCAGCAGTTGGTGAAGCCCAAGACATAAAAATCTTGTTTGCTATTCTATTAATTGTTAAAAAGCCTCCAGTTAGAGCAGAATTTGCAGAATTATAACCGTCGAATGTCAATTTTGTAGTATCATAAATCATCGTTAGGGAAATACTTCCAACATTGCTGCAATTTGTTACATTAATTGGTATATTAAGATTTCCTGTACATGAACTTGAAATTGTTCCTGGTGTTGTTGTTATAGGAGTCATTGTAACTGTCAACTTTCCAGAATTAGAAGTATCAGAAGGAGTACAGCTTCCTGAAACTATACATCTGTAAAGATAGTTGTTCATAGCAATTGAAACGGGGTTGATGCTTAACGTTGAGGTATATACTCCTGAAAACGGTAAGCTGTTACTTAAGTTAGACCAACTGATTCCGTTATTTGTACTTTGTTGCCAGAGATATCCTAATCCTGCCCCTGATGTTGTTATAGAAAAGGAGGTACTGCCACTTGCATAAATTGTCTGATTAGCTGGTTCTGTCATTACCAAAGGAGGTTGATTTATAATAACATTCCCATTATTCCAGGTTGAAAAAATGATTAATCCATTTAAATCTACATATTCACAATTGCCTAAAGTTTGCGTATCCCAAATAAGAGAAGTAGTTCCAGGAACTGCTGTGAATTTTAATTCAACTAATAAACCATTGCTTGAAATGCTAGCTTCGGAAATATTGAACCAGGTAAGTAAAACTTTTCCATTAGATGCATTGGCAATAAAATTTCCGTTGCTTAACGCTGGATTTAAATTCTGAAATCCTGTATAAGTTAGAACAGCAGGATTATAGTTTAATGTAAGTGAAAATGAAGGGATATTTATAAAATCAGTGACATTAATTGGGATAACAATTTGACCGGGACAAGCAGTTAAGCTAGCACAATTTGTTATAATATTTGGTAAAACGGTTAGTACAGCTGCATTTGAATATACAATAGGTGTGCAAGTGCCGCTTACTTTACAGCGATACTGAGAAGTATTCATCGCTAACTGTGCATTGGTAATATTCAATGTTGGTGTAGTTACATTTGTATATAGAGTATTATTTGAAAGATCAGTCCAATTGACACCTCCATTTGAACTTATCTGCCAGATATATGATAGTGATGTTCCAGTTGCAGAAATACTGAAAGATGTGTTCTGACCTTTGGCAATAGTTTGATTTGACGGATGATTATTTACTAATGGCAGACTGTAAATATTTTCACTTCCGTTTACAAAAACTGTTGTAAATAATGTTCCGCTTGAACCAGCATATTCACAATTACCATCTGTTGCAATATCCCAACTTAGTATACTAGTGCCACTTGTAGAAGAAAAAAGTAATTCAATCAATGTTGCATTTCCAAAACTGGCTGTAACTGAAGAAGACCATGTAATGTAAATTTTTCCACCTATTGCATTCACTATAAAGTTACCACCCGAAAGTGCTGTATTCATGTTTTGATAACCTGAATAGGAAAGGCAGGAAGAATTGTAAGCAAATGAAAGAGAGAATGAGGCAACTCCGTTGAAATTATTGACAGTTACAGGAACAATAATATTACCGGGACAAAAACTTGCTGTTGGTAATGTGGTTGTAATAGGATTAATAACTGAGAGAGTAGCCGGATTACTGAAAATTACTGGTGAACAACTACCTGTCAACCTACATTTGTATTTAAAATTGTTGTATGTAAGCAGCGAATTTGTTATATTTAAAGTTGCAGATGTAACACCTGAATAGGTTGAGTTATTTATCATATCATTCCAGATGTTCCCTCCATCAGTACTGATTTGCCAAAGGTAAGCTATTCCTGTGCCTGAAGCTGATACTGTGAAAGATATATTCTGACCAACAAGAACAGTCCTATCCAGTGCTTGTATGATTATTTGAGGTGGCTGATTAATTGTCACTGTTCCATCAGAAAATGTTGCAGCACGAATATTTCCATTTACATCACTGTATTCACAGTTTCCAGGTGTACTAACATCCCAGCTTAAGTTTGATATATTCGTTGTAGCATTGAATCTTAGTTTAACAATGCTACTGTCTCCTAAATTAGCAGCAGTATTATTTATCCAGCTGATGAAAATCTTACCAGCTGTTGCATTTATTATGAGCATTCCTGCATTGAGTGCTGGGTTAAGGTTTTGATAACCAATATAACTAAGCTTAGTAGAATCGAAACTCAGTTTTAGAGAAATGGCTCCAATTCCATTGCCATTTGTAATATTAATAGGAACCAGAATTTCACCTGGGCAGCTAGTTACTGAAACTGCCGTTGTAACTATTGTCTGGGCCTTAACTCCTCCAAAACAGATAATTACAAATAAAAGTGGTAGTATTTTTAAAATCAATGTTTTCATGTGTTATTATTTAAAATTATTTTAAGGTCACATAGCCTGTTCCAATTTAGCGGAAGAATATGCCATAATAACATTCTTTATAAATGAATATTAATCTTATAGAAATTTAATAACGTAAAGATTTTTAATTAGATACTACTAATTTGATCGTTTCGGTAATTTCTTTATTTTTATTTGAGTTTGTAAGTTTAAGGAAATAAATACCGCGACTTAGATTTGAAGTGTTTAATGCTAGATTATGATTTCCGGAAGAATAATTACTGTTTACAATATCCATAATATTCTTTCCAAGTATATCAACCAATGACAGATGAATAGTTCCGGGTTCTTTCATTGAAAATGAAATTACAGAATTTGCAGAAACAGGATTTGGATAAACTGATAAACTATAAAAATTATTCATTTGCTGTATTCCGTTTAAGGATACTTTAATGGTAGGAATAGAAACAATTTCAAATTCATTTGGAATAGCCAAAGTATTTGCAAATTCAGTGTTTTCGTAAATATCAAAGTTAATATCTGCAGTTATTCCAATTAGATTTTTTGTTTTAATTCTCAGAATTACTAAAATACCATCGTTATTTATATTTATTGCATTCATATCGCACCAAGCCATTCTAAATAAACCATTGTTTGCTGTCCATGAAAAACCGGTAACACCATTTACCAATTGAGCATTAAGTATTTCAACATATTGCTCTGGATAATAAAAACCTAGTGATGCAGCAGCTACTTGCATTCCTGATTTTAATCTAACGGGGAAGTCGTATTCAGTAAATGATTCAGCAATAAAGGAGCCTTCATGTATGAACCCGGTGGAAGACGAACTCTTTTTTGCAGGAGCATAGGAAGCATTTACATCTCCATAGCAGATCATCTTAAGATTATTAGTAACCTGATTCCCATTCACACTAATTGAATCTGTGTTGTAGAGATAGTCTCCTGCTGGAAATGAAGTGATTAGTCCTGAGTATCTTCTCATGACAAACATAGCATCAGTTCCATTAATTGAATGGCTGTTATTTACATCGGCTGCTGCCAGATAAATTCCTGTTAAAGGTGTGATTTGAGCAAAATGATTCAGTATAAGTAATGCATCTGTTGAGTTTACACCACTCCATGCAGCAGTAGGTGTAATATTCATTTTGTAATTTCCTGAAGAAAATGAACTGAATGTATATAATCCTGAAGAATTACTTGATGTTGTAGCTATAGTAGAATCTGAGAAATTTTTAATTACCATAGCAGCGTTTTTAATTGGATTTGCTCCGATATTTGCATATTTAATATTTCCACTCATTAAAGTAGAAGTTGTAAGTAAAGAAGGAAGTTGTAAAAAAGGAGAGAAATAAACCCTTCCTTTGGCTGAATTATCTCCTTTGTCATATATTTTTAAAGATATCATCGTTGAATCGCTGCTTCCCCAAAAATTATTTCTGGCATTAATATCAGAAGCTGAATTGTTATATAGTGCAAAACTTCCATTATTATATAGGTTGCAAGTTAATGAATCTGCATTACCAAGCGTTGTAGTTCCTGTTCCGTCAACGTATATTCCATTACTTGCGTTATTATAAAAACTGGAGTTTCTAATTGATAGATTTGAATTGCTTATGACTAATCCGTTTCCAGTAGATTGTGTGAAAGTACAATGATCAATTGTAGGTTGTTGTGTGCTTTCTGCAAGTACATTGTAAGTATTTCCTTTTTTTATAGTACAATATTTAAGTAAACTTGTGGAACCAGAATAAGCATTACTACTGCGTGGATCGAAATTAATACCATTCCAATCACCAATAATGCCACTGTAAGGTGCAAAAGTAATGATGCTATCGGCTTTACCAACTGCATACAATTCTCCTCCGAACCAGCCCGAACTTGGATTATAATATCCAACCTGTAAATTTTTCCCGGATACAAAATTCAAAGTAACCCCGGGATTTATAGTAAGTCTTCGGGTACTATATTGTGATGCAATTAGTATGTTATCCAATATCAGGTAATCAGTATTGTCCTTTGTAATTAATCTGCTTTCAGAATAAGTGCCACCTGATAATGCTATCATATTTATGCCATTAGCTGTAAAAGTATTGTTGAAATGTGTAGGCTGAGAAGACCATTCAGTGTAAAAAACAGGGTATCTTCCATTGTTATTAAAAGTATTATTTGTAAATGAACCAGTCGAACCATAATATCTTAGTCCATCGGTCAATGCATTGGAAAGTGAGCAATTGTCAATGCTAACTGTAGTAGTATTTTCACAATAAACATTGTAAGCACTTGATTTTTGGATTGTACAATACTTCATTTGACTAATTCCACCACTATAATCACTATAATCATGAAAATAAATTCCATTCCAATCTCCTGCAACACCACTGTATGAAGTGAAAGTAATAATGCTGTCAATTGTGCCTACAGCATATAACTCACCAGCATACCAACCTGAAGCATAATATCCTATTTGTATATTTTTACCAGATGCAAAACTTAAAGTAACTCCTGGTTCTATAGTAAGTCTGTTAAGTGAATATCCTCTGCCTAACATGATGTTATCCATGATATGATAGCCTATACCATCGTTTTGAAAAGTACGGCTTTCCGTCAGGCTCCCTCCACAGTAACCTATCATGTTAATCGTATTTCCTGAATAAGTATTCCCATTAAGTGTTGGAAATGTATGTGGCTCTGAATAAAACAAAGGATATCTACCATTAGATTGAATTGTAGAATTTGAGATTGTATTGTATGCTCCATAAAATTTAATACCATCCTTAAATGCATTTTTGACGGTACAATGGTTTAAACTGGGTTGGTATGTGTTTTCAATATACATATTGTATTCATTTCCTTTTTCAATAACACAATAATCCATTATGGATGTTGCTCCGTTATAATCACTGTAATCATTAAAATAGATACCTTCCCATCCACCGGCTGTACCATTGATTGCTGTAAAAGAAATTACACTATCCAAACTTCCTATTGCATATAATTCACCTGAATACCAACCTGAAAGAGCATGACCTATCTGGATTTTTTTACCTAAAGCCATTTTTATTGTATTTCCAGGTTCTATGGTTAAACGACATTTGTCATAGTTTTTCCCGATATAAAGATTGTCCATGATAAATATGGGATATGCCAGCGAATTCCAACGATTGTTGTCAGTAACATATCCTCCGGGTAAACAAATTCCGTTATAAGTATTATTTGTTAATGTAAGATTACCAAGATGTTTTGTTAGCGTTATGTTTACTGAAGGGTAAAATATTGCATAAAGATTGTAGCTAAGTGTCGTGTTTGTAAAATTAGGCAAAGAAGAAGATGTAGCATAACAAACACCTCCGCTACCGTTATAAGAAGAAATTGTTGATATAACACTTGGGTTTGAGTTGGTAAGATATAGACCATTCTCTGTATTTCCTTTAATAAGTGAATTTTGGATACTGATATGAGCAGAATTCAGACTTATTCCATTGCCATCAGCATTCCTTATAATACAATTTGAAAGCAATGGTTCACTGGTTGCATAACAACTTAGATTAGCATTTCTGCTTCCATTGCCAGCATTAGAAATTACTGTATAATTAAACTGTGATGAAACACCAATATCACTGTTTTCATCGAAATAGATTCCATTCCATTTTCCGGTTTCATTGGTAAAGTACGTGAATTTTACTGTGTCAACTGCTGAGCCGTTACAGATTATATTGGCCTGACTAACTGTAAGTCCTGTATTAGGAAGAAAAAGAATGGTAGCACCTGCCTGAAAGGTATGTGTGCCGGCCGTAAATGAAATGTCAGATGTTGCCCAATAGGGGCTGAGTGCTTTGGTAAATGTATTAATAGAATTTAGATTTCCACTAAGCTGAGTGCCTGGAGTATACATTTTTAATTCATTAAAAGTAGCATTTAAGGTTGCTAATCCTGTTAATATGGTGGCGTATTGTAAGTATTGTTTGGTCTGTCCGATAATAATTGGAGAGGACGTACTTAGCGTATTCCAGTCACCCCATATCCCATCACTTGCTGCTGTACGATACGTTAACTGTATATTTGCAGGAGCTGTATATGATTTAAGATAACTGAGTGAATCTATTAATCTTTCAGCTCCTAATTCAGAAAACGGATTTGAAATAAAACTACCATGATTAACATAATTGCTGGTTATATTCATGTTTGCATACCGGCAATTAAGAGTAGGAGTACCGGATAGATTGGTACCACCTGTATAAAAAACAATTCCATTTCCTGAATATGCAGCACCATCTTTTGTATAATCATACAGAACATTTCCTGATGTAATCCATGCCAATGTTGTTGTATCAGCTTTTGCATAATAAACGGCATTGCTTAATGTAGAAGCCACTGCACCTGCCATAACTGTAATCATACCATTATTAACTACAGCTGAATGGTTACTGATTGCCACTGGCAAGTTACTTCCAGATGTCCAGATTCCATTAGAACCATTCAATGCTGGAGTAGCTATATATACACTATTTGCTTTTATGCCGGAATTATCATAACCACCCAACACATAAAGTTTGTTATTGTAAGTTATCGTACTGTGTCGATTTCTGGCAGCAGCTAAATTAGTGCCTGGTGTAAAAGTAGAAATTGTATTCAAAGCATTAACTTTTGCAAAATAAACTGTGTTTAATGCAGTATTCTCAGTCATTGAACTACTTCCACCAATGATATAAATGTAACCCATCATATAGGTGGCTGTATGTCCCCAAAGATTAACAGGGAGTGTAACTGCAGAAGTTTGCCATGCACCTATGGTACCGTCAGAATTAATAGATGCATAATAAATAGTATTGTAAACCTGTGACCCATCTCGTCCTCCCATTACATAAATAGTATTGGTCCCTATTACAACAGCAGGGTCTCTTAAAGCAACCGGCAATGGATTTAATGTAGTCCAGCCTGAAATACCACCAGCCTGAATACTTGCAACATAAACCGTATTTACATAGTTAATATTATTATAACCACCTACCATATAAACATATCTGTCATTCCAAGAAACAGTTTTATGACCGGAAAGCGTTTGTGGAAGTACGGTTGTTGTAAGCCAACTACCAACGTCATTTGCTGCAAATTGAAGATAAATATTATCACTTGCAACTACAGCATTATTCAAAACACCTTTGTTAAAGTCAGCATTCAGGGTTTGTACAAAGTTTACTTGAGCTTTTAAAATGCTGAAATTTATTAAAAACAGGAATAAAATGCTTGAAAAAATAATTTTAACTATAAGTTTATTTGTTCTAAGAAGTAAATAGTTTTTCATAATATTAATTTTTAAATTATTATTCACAAAGTTAGTTCAAATTAAAGTTATAAAAATACACCAAAAGGTGTATTTTTATAACTTTATGAATGAGCAAAAAATTAATAAAATAAAGATAGACCTGTTAAATCATTGAATACTGGATTCTTTTTTCTGAAAATAGGAGGCTGAAAGGATTTTGTGAAAAAAATTGAACTTATTGAACTTTTTAATTAATTTGCAATTAAGTACGTCAAATTACAATTTTTGCTAAAAATTATACAAAAATTGAGAATAAACTTTTGAATGCTGAACACTATAAATTACTTTAATAAACAACTTCTTTCTTAATAAATACGTTTTTATCATTTACTAATTTAATAATATAAACACCTTGAGCCGATTTAAAGTGAAAATTGAAATTTCCTTTTTTTATTTCAGTGTATTTAATAAGTTCTCCTTTAGAATTGTATATACTTAAAATAGTATTTCCTGACCATGGATTTATTACATTAAAGGTCTCTTTACTATAAAAAATAAAAGGACTTTCATCAACGATTTCAATTTCATTGGAAGAACTCAGATGCAAAACAAATCGATCGGGATCATCATTTTTAAATGCATTGAAAGTGTAATTGCTGTTTGAAGATAAATTATGCTTTTCACCTGATTTAAGATCTTCCAGTAATATATTGGCATAATATTGAGAAGCTTTAAGTGAAATAGAATAATCGCCGTCTTCACCTGGTTTAAAACCAAGAAATATCTTAGGATTCTTTGTAATTGTTGTAAGATTATTGATACTCCAGTTTTTGTTTTGTTTTTTAGAATAAAATCCTGGAGCTTTAGCTTCAATGCTAAACATTTTTTCTGCTCCTCCCTGTTCATTCTTATTACCAAAACTGATAATGATCTCATCACTGTAATTATTGGTTAAGCTATTAACAGTTAGTCTGATTATGTCAGAATTAGAATTTAAAGATTTAAGAAAAGATTGGTTTGCATGTACTCTGGCATTATCATTTATACTCATCGTCCCAGCAGCAGCAGCTTTCACCCAAAATCCCTGAGAAAGAGCAATGTTTTGAGTAACTCCGTTTGTTCCAATTCCAGTATTTGAAACATAGGCTCCATAATTACCATTTGTTGCATTCCATACCCACATCGCTTTTTCATTTGAGATAGCATCTTCTAATATATCACGTGTCCATCCATTAACCGAATTCCAATTTATAGCTGAAGGGTAGGGGTTTCCTAAGAAATTCCATCCTCTGTATAAACCATTTGTAAATGTAACAGGGATATTAATATTCCCCTGATTTAACATACCTGTAAAGCTTTTGGTAACTGTAACAGGATATGAAATAGCATAACCTCTGCCAGGAAGAAAGTTTAAACTCCCATTAGATGCAATAAAATTAACAACATCAGCAAATTCAATCCAGTTAAAACCTGGTTCATTCCATAAATAGAAACCATCAGTAATATTAAAATAAGGAGTAATGCTCTGGTTTTGAATTGGAGCAGCCAACATGTGGAATTCATCCGAATTTGAATGACTAATAAAACGTTCTATAGTTGCTGAAACGTTAGCCGATGTATGTAAAAGTGAGCCAGTACCATTAGTATCAGATTTTATTATTAAACCAAAATTGCCAGCATTATTTATAAGACTTCCATTAACTGTTAATGCTTTACCTGCTTCGATGTTTAAACTTGCCCCATTTTTAATTGTTAGATTATTGCAAATAGCTGGTGTATTAGATGTAAGGGTAACGTGAGGTTGATATTTTGTCCAGGAATTTAGCGTGATATCGTCTGAAATGCTTGGTAAACTATTGTTTGACCAATTTGCT
The DNA here is from genome assembly GCA_049315385.1 of Bacteroidales bacterium. Lineage (GTDB taxonomy): Bacteria > Bacteroidota > Bacteroidia > Bacteroidales > JACABE01 > JACABE01. The sequence goes on along the minus strand of JBMOKG010000010.1, from coordinate 15,369 downwards.
GAATTATTCCAGTCACTTGAAATATTTCCAAGCCATTTGATTGCTTGTGATGAAAATATTAATATAAAACGATTTGAACTATCATTGCTATTTGATGTAAAAGTATAGCTTGAGTTTTGACTTAAATCTGTAACAATATTCGTTGTTAAATCTCGTAAATATATATATGTAGCTGGGATAAAACTATTTAATATACTTGAAGTTATTGTATAATTGCCACTAACACCAGCCTTAAAACCAAGATATACTTCAGAATGTTCTGTGACTGTTGTCAGGTAATTGATACTCCATTTTTTATTAATCTTAGTAGTAAATAAATTAGGAGCAGTTGTATTGATGCTGAATATTTTTTCTGATCCACCCTGGTCACTGGTATATCCATAACTTATTATAGTTTCATCACTAAAACTATTTGCAGATCCGGTAACTTTTAGACGAATTGTACTATGATACTGATTTACATAGACGGCTATATTTGAAATTGTTCCATCTCCACAACTGTTTCTGCCTTTTACTGAAATATTTCCTGAAACTGCATTTGTGTCAAAATTAACACTGATAGTATTCGTAGAACTTATACCACTTACTCCACCTGGTAAAGCCCAGACGTATGTTGTAGCGTTATTTATTAAAGGAACAGTATAGTTTACATTATTCATACCTGAAGTAACTGTTGATAAGCCAGATATTACTCCAGCATCAACTGGCAAAGGATTAACGTTTATCGTTTTTCCTGAAGAAACTCCATTACCACAGCTATTGTTTCCTTTTACAAAAATTGTATCAGATAAAGCTAATGTACCGAAATTAATATTTATAGAATTTGATGAAGAATTGCCTGTTATTCCAGAAGCTAATGTCCAGACATAATTTGTAGCATTTAATATAGAAGGTACTGAATATATAAGATTGTTTTCTCCCTGACAAACAGTATCATTACCTGAAATAATTCCTGCATTTGCAGGTAAAGGATTTACAGTAACTGCCATAGAAGAAGCTGTTCCGTTACCGCAACTATTGATTCCATTGACTGTAATATTTCCTGAAACAGCATTTATACCATAATTTACATTAATTAAATTGGAAGAGCTAGTTCCAGATACACCAGAAGGCATTGTCCAGATATAGCTTGAAGCATTTGTGATAAGTGGTATAGAATATGATATATTGTTTTCACCCTGACAAACAGTTGGAATTCCCGTGATTATTCCTGCTGTATTCGGTAATGAATTAACATTTATTGCAAGCAAAGAACTTGCACCATTCCCACAACTATTATTACCTTTTACAACAATATTACCTGAAATTGCAAATGGGAAAAAGTGAACATTTATTGAGTTTGAAATAATTGTCCCTGTACCTCCAGAAGGTAAAGTCCATAAATAGTTGGTAGCATTTGTTATAATTGGGACTGTATAAACAACATTATCCTGTCCCTGACAAACAGTAGATATTCCAGAAATTGCACCAGCAGCTTCCGGTAATGGATTAACAGTTATTGAAAGTGAAGAACTAGTCCCATCACCACAACTGTTGTTTCCTTTTACGGTTATATTACCTGAAATAGCTGATGTACCATAATTAACGGTTATTGAATTGGAAGTAATTATTCCTGAAGCACCTGAGGGTAAAGTCCAGATGTATGTTGTTGCGTTAGCAATTGTCGGCACAGTATAAACTACATTGTTTTGTCCTTGACAAACGGTGATGTTTCCTGAAATTGTAACAGCGGCAGAGGGTAATGAATTAACTGTTATTGGAAGAGATGAACTTGTGCCATTTCCACATGTATTATTTCCTTTAACGGTGATATTTCCTGATATGGCTGATGTACCATAATTTACAGAGATAGATGTGGTACTACTAGTACCTGTTGCACCTGATGGCAATGTCCAGATATAAGATGTAGCACCAGCGACTGTAGCTGTTGTATATACTACATTGTTTTGCCCTTGGCAAACATTTGAAGTACCATTTATTGTACCAGCGCTAGAAGGTAAAGTACATCCAGGTGTCCCTAATATTATAATATCATCAATAGCCCAATAATACCCCCAAGTACCAGTATAATTCCATTTGAATTTTACCGCACTTTGTCCAGCCACAGCACTTATTGTTTGATTAAAAGCAGTAGGGTTTGTAGGAGAAGTTGTTGTAAAGCTTGTAATTAAAGTCCAACTAATACCATTATTTATACTATAATATAAATTACCTGAAGAACCGGTATAGCTTTTAAAATAATAATTAAACTGTAATGTTGCTGAAGTATATGCACTAAGATTTATGGTTGGTGTAATAAGATCGGTATTCTGTGAATTTCCACTACCTAAACTGTCACTATTGAGATAAGCATATTGGGAGTTTAGATATGGATTGGGTGACTGATTGGTAATTGTACCTATTTGCCACACTTGTCCATTTCCCTGATTATCATTAATAGTCCAACAATTAGGTAAAGTTGGGTTTGAAAAAGGAAATGATTCAGTAAATGGTAAAGTGAAAATTCCACATAATGTTGCAAAGGTAACATCATTACCGTAAACAGTTCCTGTATTATTAGCTGCATAAGCTCTTACATGATAAGTAGTATTTGCCGAAAGACCGGTGATCGAACTGCTGTATACTCCGGTTCCAGTTCCATTGGAAGTCTTGCTGTTTGCAATTGTAGGATTTGCTGTTGTATTCCAGCAAACTCCTCGTTCAGTAACTGTTGAACCACCATCAGTTATAACATTTCCACCGGAAATAGCAGCGTTTGTTGATATTGATGTAATTGCCGTTGTCGAAACCAAAGCAGCTCCTGGTGTGAATGAAAAATCATTTCCGTTGGAAGTTCCATCGCTATTTGTAGCAACCAATCTGAAATGATAAGTAGTGCCGGCTAAAAGTCCTGTGATATTTGAACTGACTGCAATATTAGAAGTTCCTGCCCCGGCTGATGTAATTGTTGTTGAGTATCCATAGCTAATTGTTGTACCCCATTGAAAATAATAAGTTGTTGCTAAACCATTTGGGTTAACAATGCCATTTATAGTTGCATTAGTTAAAGTAATTGAAGATGCAGCTAAAGTTGAAACTACAGGATTATTACCAAATCTGAAAGATGCTATTTTTGTTCCTTTTAATGTTCCTCCAGATTTTACATACTCACTTGAAAACCAAAATGTTTCATCATCAACTGGGTCTACTGATAACAAAGCATAATCTCCCCAACGATTGTATGAAGTTTGGGAAACAGATCCGGTTTGAATAACTTCTTCCGGAATATCGAGAACTCCGCTTGCATTTGAATAAGCTGCTGAGGACTGTCCACAATAACGGATACCTGGGTAAATACTTGAACTTGCAATAGAATATGCTAATCCAATTTTTCCACTTCCGTTTAACATGATACTTCCCATCCATCGTGAGCTGGCATCAGGAGCATAAGTTCCTGATTGGCGAATAGCCCATGTTGTAGCAGGGGTTGTTTTTCTTAATTCATACCAGCGGATGCCTGCATGGTTAGTTGCATCTACATCCACTGTGTGACAACAAACAATTGTCTGATAACTCCCAAAATTGCGGTATTGTGGTGCATTCATGATTACCTGAGGAACGCCGTCTAGTTTTTGTGTGCCGGGTTGTGTAATATCATCCCAGGAAGACGTAAACTGGCTATCAAATGCAGTAACAGCTATTTGTTGTGTTCTGTTGAATGTAGAACTGGCAGGAGAAGTCCAGTTAACTGCTAATTCATAAACCCAGAGTTGATCACTTCCTCCGGCAACAGCATCATCATTAAATGCAATAAATAATCCTGGAGAGCCTGCTGGTGCAGCAACACCATCATTGTCAAGAGGAGGAACACATAAAAAACCGCTTCCAGGTCTCCATGAATTGTCAAAAGCTACCATCTGCGGATTAGCAGCTCCTGTAAGCATTTTAGAACGTTCAAAAACATAAATGTCATTTCCGGTACTTGTATTGGTACCCATATAATAACCATCCTGCCAAACACCTATTTTTTCATAATCAGGCATATCTGTAACATCAAATGAATAAGCATACCATGTACCGGTAGGGTCACTGCTGGAAGAAACTGCAATTAACATCAAATCGTTTGTACCACACAAAGAAAATTCAACTGCCAACCAGCGTTGCGCTTGTTCATCATATTGTATTAGAGGATCTCCATCATTACATGTTGCACCGGAAACTCCATTAAATAAAAGATTCATATTGGTAGGACCAGCCATCAATGTTCCTGTTTTGCTATATATTGCATAAGTAGTATTAACTGTCTGCATATAATGATTGGGCCCTGCAGTCCCATTACAATCCGGAGGAAATGAAGAAGTGGTTTGACCTTCAAAATTAACAAGTGGTGCTTTAGAAAGACTCGATTCTACACCCATGGTTTTCTGCCATAATGCATCTGCACTTTTTGGAAAAGCTGTTGCTTCAAAGGGGTATTCTCTGGGTTTGATAACTTTGCGAGCTGCTTTTTTGAAAGCTTTTTCTTTTAAAAATGCAATTTCTTCTTCTGTAACTGCAGGAAGATCTCTTAAAGGAGGTGTTTCTCCTAAGAAAACTCCGTGTCCAATAAGTTTAGGTGTTAATGGACTGTCCTGAGCTTTTAATAGTAAGTTTCCGAAAACTAAATAAATAAGTAATATATATGTATTTCTTTTCATAAAGAAAAATTAATAAGTAAGCATTTTTCTCTTGAGTATGAATTCTCTTAAATTCTCAATTAGAAATTTTAGTTGATTTTCCTTAATCCTCTGATTATGCTTAAAATAATGAATGAATAATTTTTTGTAAAATTAAATATTTTTTGGGAATAACGAACGTTTTTTAACATAAACACTTAATAGAACATTGCATAGAATAGTAGTCTTCAAAGATATTCAGACAGTAAATAGAATACAGATTAGCTTGTTTAAGTAATATAAAGTTGAAGATTAATCTTAAGTCTTTAGTTTTGATCTTCTGAAATCATATTAAATGATATATTTGCAGTAAATTGTAAATAATAAAATCAAACTTGATTTAAAAATTTAGAAATTAATTATGAAAAGAATTTTATGTGTTTTATTAATTGTTATTAGCTTTTCAGCTTTTGGACAATCCATCTCAATTGCAAACAGTAAAAACAATATTTTGTATTGTGGTATTGAGAATCCATTAGATGTAGTGGTGGAAAACATGAAATGTGCATCATTCTTCTTAACTACTGATAATGGACAGATAAAAGGCGAAAAATGTAGTTATATAATAATACCAGAAAAATATCATCAGTTAACAATCTATGTAAAGAAAATAATTAAAAACGATACAATTCTTATCGGTAAAAAAGTATTCAGAGTAAAAAAAATCCCGCTTCCTACTGCATATATTGGCAGTAAAAATTGCGAAAGCATTCAAAAGAATTATTTAATTGCAAGTGGAGGTATTGTTGCACGATTTCTTAATATGGATTTCGATTTGTCTGTAAAAATTGACGCATTCTCTGTAATTATTTTCAGAGATAAAACACCAATTTATAAAAACAGCGTTGTAGGCAATAAGTTTTCAGAAGAATTGATCGCTGAATTTAAAAAATTGCAATCCAATGATGAGTTGATATTTTATAATATGACATTTACGAATCAGTCATTGGGATTTGCAAGTGAAAGGCTGGAACCTATGGATTTGACCATTGAATAAGATATACTGAACTTATTTATTTTGAATAAAATAGAAGATTTTTTTAATAATCTTGTAAATAATTTACTATGAAATATTATACATTGTTTTTTGCAATTTCTATTATAATGTTCAATTCTTGTTCTAATTACAATGCAAAAGAAGGAAAAGAAAATAATCTGACATATATTTATATTTACAATTCCAACTTAGATTCAATTTCTAAATCGAAACCATGCGATTCATTATGTGTCTACAATGATTCAAGCTATGAAAAATCATTAAATTTATATAAAAATACAGATTCTCTATGCAAATTAGTTGAAGGCTTTATTTATATTAATATTTTTAGATTATATAATGAAAAATATGCAATATTAATAGATTCAACAACAAAAATATACAAGTTTGTTGGTGGTGAATATAAAAGACTTTATTCAATTCCTGTTGAATTTGGTACATCTTCTGAACTTAAATTGGACAAAATGGATATTAATTCTGATGGATTTAAGGATTTGGTCCTTCAGCTAACAACAGGAGGAACTTCCGGTGATGAGTATATTTGTCTGTTTTATAATCCGATAATTAAGACTTTAATATATGATAGCACTGCAGAATTAAGAGACGTGGAATTTAAAATTAATGAAAAGAAATTAATAAGTCATTATAGGTGGTCTTCAGCTGTATTTGCTATCGAAAAGTATTCTTTTAGATTATTGGAAGATCATATTTATATGATATATAGCTGTAATAATAGTAAATATGACAATATGGAAGAAGTCTTAAAATATGACAGAAATGGTACTCTTATTAGAAAAGATACCTTAAAGCTAAAATAAAGCAACTTATAATTCATATCATCAGTAGCTTAAATTTCTTTTAATATTTATACATCTCATTTGCTTTACCATTTCAGCATGATTTCATCTATAAACAACCAGGCATCTTGTCCTGCAAAATCATGCCATTTAGGTAATTTACCTGTAGTTTTAGCTGTAAAACGTAAAAATGAACAGGTTTTTAAAGTTGTAAAAGGAATAGTATACATTTGAATATTTTCAGCAGTATTTTTATCTGTAACAGCAGGTTTAAATCTTGCTGCAATCTCATAATTGATACCATCAGCAGATATTTCAACTAGAATTTCATCCGGAAGCATAATCCATGACCATGGTTTATATAAAAACCTTACGTCAAGTTCATTAATTAGCAAAGGCTTTTTAAGTTCACATTGCAGAATAAAATCTTTCTTTTCAACACCAGCCCAGCGTGTTCTAAAGTTCTCTGTATTTCCCATTTTCCCGTCAAAAAGAGCTGTATCACTGCCTCCTGTATATTTCTCACTAACTGCATTCGAATAGGTACATTTCTTAACTGGATTGTAAACAAAAGTGGAATTACTGATCAGACTGTTTAAATGACTGGTCTCTGAAGTAATTGCTCTCACTGTTGTAGGAGCCATTACTTTAAAAGCTGATTTGTAAACTGCGGAGTTCAAATCGGGTTTATTTCCATCAGTTGTGTAATGAATAGTTGCATTTGGAAAATCACTATGAATTGAATATGTTGCAATATTTTCACTCTCTTTGCGATAATTCAATAAAGGCTGTGGCATCAAATCTTCATTCATGCCAAGAAAATGAAACCAATAATAAAGTTTTTCGTCAGTAATCATTGAAAAATTAACGATTTCACTGAACATCATTTTTTTATTCTGTTCATATTTATTGAGAAGATATAGTATCTTATCAGGAAAATAAGTGATATTTGTTGCAAGCCCTGCAGCATATAAGAATGATTCAGGCGGATTGGAAGGACCATTCATATTACAGGATTCCGTTTTAAAATCTTCTGCTATCTTTTCTATTCTACTGAAAAATTCCTTTTTACCATCAAGTATTGATTTTTTATTATTCGGTAAACCAGTTGAATTAAAACTGATTTCTATGAATTTAGAATCTCTGTCAGCAAGAGGAATATTTATAATGAGTGATAAAGTTTTTCCATCATAATTCCATGTATTTTCTCCTCCTTCATAATTATATTTATATTCTTTACTATTAACAATAACATATTTAGGAGGCATACAATTTGGGAATTGCAACTGATAAGCTTTTTTTAAAGACATACCTTTAAATGAACCATTAGTTTTGTCAATAAGTACTGTAACTAAACTATCGTTAGGCATTTTTTTATAAATATTTGTTGTGCAAAATTCTTCTTTCTGATAGGCAGAAGTACTACCATCATCTTCATAATAATTAAGTAACGTATTGTTATTGCCGGGAATAAAAACTACAATTAAAGTATCCGGATTTTTAGACAGATTACTTACTGGAGGATTCATTGGGATAATACTTCCTGCTTTAGCATAAACAGGAACTTCATTCATGGCGAATTTCTTTTTTATTACCTGATTTCCTTTCAATATTCTTCCTGAATGCATTTCAAACCATTCACCTTCAGGTAACCATATTTCCTTTTCAGACAATGCAGTTAAAGGATCTGCTTTAGTAGCAATAGGAGCTACTATTAAATCATTTCCAAAGAAATACTGATTTTTAAAGCTGTAAGCATATTCTGTTTCAGGATATTCATAATACATAGGACGACAGATTGAAATACCATCATCATAAGCTTTTCTTGCATGCTGATAAATATAAGGTTCTAATTGATAACGGGTGTTTACAGCCTGGCGCATCATTTCGAAATGATCAGGATATTTCCAAAATCGTCTTTCAGTTGCACCTCCTTTAGTACAATGTGTTCTTAAAATTGGACTGTAAGCACCAAACTGTAACCAGCGTAAATAGAGTTCAGGATCTTTATCATTGCCCATGTGTCCACCAATATCATGACTCCAGTAACCATAACAAACATTAGAAGCTGTTGAAGTAAAATATGTTTCATAATTAAGTGTCTCCCAGGTAGAAGCAGCGTCACCAGAGAAACCTATCTGATATCTGTGGTTTCCTAAACCACCCCAACGATGGAAAAGCATTGGGCGCTTTTCACCTCTTCTTTCCATATTTGTAAAGAAAGTATAATTAAGCCACCATGTATTACTCAATCCTTTTAATCCTTTGTTTTCAAGCCATTGTTGCCAGTCTAACCACCAGAAATCAACACCTGATTTTTCCATGGGTTGCAATACTTCATTAAAATAAGTCTGTGCCCATTTTTTTTCTTCAATTTTAAAAGGAATGTAAGGGCGTCCTGTAGTGTCAAAGTCATAAGCTTTGGCAAAACGATTATAACAATCTTCAAAAGGAGCAATACCTGAAGCCGGATGCAGGTTTAAAGCAGTCTTTAAATCCACTTTTTCTGTCCATTTCAGGAAACGATCAGGATCGGGGAATAAATTATGGTTCCAGCTGTATCCGGTCCAGCCGATAGGTTCTCCAAACTGATCTCTTTTTTCTTTACTGGTTCCTATTCCCCATGTATTATGCCATTCCATATCAATAATAAGCACATCAATCGGAATATTATTGGTTTTAAAATCTTTTACCAGTGTTCTGAATTCTTCATCTGAATAATCCCAGTACCTTGACCACCAATAGCCAAAAGCAAAACGGGGAGGTAGGGGGATTTTACCTGCAACCAATGTATAATCTTTCAATGCTTTTTTGTATTCATGCCCATGTGCAAAGAAATACCAGTCAATACAATTTGTATCTGTACGTGGCATTAACCATTTCCAATCGGATGCATCAAAAAGATGTCGTTTACTATCGTCAATCAGTGCAAATCCGTTTCGGGAAATCAATCCGTCTTCAAGTTTAACATCCGCTTCGGTAAAAACCCCATCCAGCGTTCTTGAAGTCCCTGATAAGTTTTTATCGTCTTTCAATCCCGGAAACCATAAGATTTTTTTATCATTTATTGAAAAAGTTATTGTAAGATTATCTTTCGTAAATTTACCATCCTTTTTATAAATTAGTTTGAATTTATCAGTTGTAATAATCAGCTCATTCTTTGAATCTTTTACTTTAAATGCTGGAACTTCCAGCTTTCTGTTGATGAAAACCAAACTTGCCCTGTCTTCGAACTCAGCTTTGTCCGACCATTCCATTCTTATTAACTGAGATGTCAGCACCGTAAAACGTGCATTTCCCGAAATAACAACTGCTTTGTTATCAGCAAGTGGATTGTTTTGTTGTGCTATTAGTAGTGGTGAGCATAATACTAAGAATGCCAATAGAATTAAATGAATAACTTTCATAAAAATGAGTTTGCTTAATTTGAAACAAAAGTATACAAAACATTTATATTTGGATGGAGTATCCGTTAAATACTTTGTGAAAATCCTACGCTTTTTTGTCCAGTTCCGAGTCTTTTAGAATCAATTCCGAGTCTTTTTTACTCAAAGCCTATGCTTTTTATTGGAAGACCGATACTCTATTTGGGGAGCAATTTGCGAAGGTTTAATATAATATTATTCAGATTTTTAAAATTAAGTATATTTGTGGAAAAATAATAATTACATTTATCAGGACAATACTGCCAAAAAATGGAGCTAAAGGATTATTTTGTCAGACGTTCAATATATTGTGCGTCATACTGAGGAATCGAACTGCAACCTTGATACGAAAAAAATAAAAAATGGAAAAGATAATTGCACTCGACAAATCAAACATTGATAATGAACATATTTGCTGTGCGATTTCTGATAAGAAATGTAAAGATAGTTATAAATTAAAAAAGGATTGGTTAAGACGAGAATTTGATAACAGATATATTTTTCGCAGGATTGATGTACGAGCAAAAGTATTTATTGAGGATGGAACTGCTGAAAAAGGCTGGATTCCTGTTGAGGCTCCAAATTATTTGCTGATAAATTGCTTTTGGGTTTCAGAACAATATAAAGGACAAGGATACGGCAAAGAATTATTAAGACTTGCTCTTGAAGTTGCAAAATCTAAAGGTAAAGACGGATTAGTAAGTGTTGTAGGGGCAAGTAAGTTTCACTTTATAAGTGATACTAAGTGGCTTTTAAAACAAGGATTTGAAACATGTGAAACGTTACCTTCGGGATTTAGTTTGCTAGTAAAAAGTATAAATCCAAATGCAAACAACCCAAAATTCAAGGATTCTGTGAAAAGCGGAGAATGTGCTGATAAAAATGGATTAGTGATTTATTATTCAAATCGTTGTACTTTTTCGGAATATCATGTAACAATTTCATTGACAGAAACCGCAGAAAAAAGGAAGTTGCTATTAATAGTTTTCAAACTGGATAAATTGGAGAAAGCACAGGCAGCACCGACTCCAGCGACTATTTTCAGTTTATTTTATAATTGAGATTTTGTAACAACAGATTTGAGTGTCTTTATGGATAGCAGATTTGATAAAGTGATAGAAAAGAAATAAAAAAGCACGAACGCACAACAAGCGATCATATAACATAGCGGTTTTAATGCAATTTGCAAGCTCATTTCCCGCTGGCAAGATCAGTAACTGGGGGATAGGTTCACAGCCACGCAAGCCGCTATGTTTCATACCTCCAACCGTTATATGCGACTTTATAAAAATATATTTCATATTTTTTTACTTCAAATCTAATTCTAACAAAAAATTGTTGCACTTTAGGTAAACTTTATAACTCTTTTCTACGTGGATAAAAAACAGAAGAATCGAACAATTTTTTTTAAGGACTATTTTCAAGATTTTTGCATAAATACCTCAATCAAACCATTGATGATAAATTGATTGAACCAATATCAGAAGCCATTTCTGATACAATCATTACCGAAACAACACATTACTTTTACTTAAGATTGGCAAGTTTTAAGTTAAGGAAAACTATAGAACTATTATTAGCTACAAAATTACCCAAAAAGCACACCTATACTGCAATTATACATAAAGCAAAACACAGAAAAACCACTTTTTAAAGTAATAATTGGACCTTTCTCCACTAAAGAAGAAGCAAATAAGGGAAAAACAAAGCTAAAACCAAAATTTGAAGATATAATACTATCCTCTGGCAGTCTGCATTAATAAATTATTAAGATAATTAATCGCTCAGTCATAAATCCTGAATTTATTTATCTTTGTGTAAATTAAATAACCAATAATCTTATAAATTATGATGCAAAAGAATAATGATATTCATAATTTTAAAATACTTACTATATATTCAGTTATAGCCTATTTAATTGCTTACATTCTAGTATTTCTTTTTTACAATCTTGTAACAGGTTTGGTTGCTAATTTGTATGGCATTTATTCTGTATTAAATTATACAAAATTAGTATTTAAAGCAATGAATGGTTCTTCCTTATGGACTTATGAGTCTGCTGTGGCGGTATTTGGAGCAGGAACCGTTTTTTTATTCATTGGAGCTTATATTCTGATAAGAATATTTATGCATTACTGGAATCAAGAAGGATTTACCAAAATGTTTCTCTTTTGGATAATCTTACACAGTTTCAATAGGATATTTGGATTATTTATTACCGGAGCTATTTTCAATTTATGGTATTCTAATATTATCCTAAACTGGTTATTTGTTGGTATTGCATTGAAAATTATTTTTATAATTCTTGCATTTGTTTTACTAATTGCAATAGGCAGTAGATCTACAAAACCATTGCTGAAATCAGCAAGGTCATTAAAATTTGTTGAGAACAGGAAAAGATTACATTTTGTTTGGACACAGGCTTTTCAAGTTTGGTTTTTCTCAAGTATTATATTGTTTATCATCCATTTACCATCTTTTAGTTTAGCAGAAAACTTACTAAGTATTAGTATGCTTTTACTTATTTTTCCTTCTTATTTTAATTATCATTCACCAATATTGCCCGAATATGAAGATGAAGATGAAGAACCTGAATATAAAATACCCTGGAAATTAATTATAGGTACGATTGCGATAATCTTATTGTTCAGAATAATTTTATGGAATGGAATTCCTGTTTATTTCAACTAAACCAATTATAATTAGTTTGGGTTCCAAAGATTTTATCCACATAGCTACTTTTGGTTGCGTTAATTCAAAATGAAGCCCCATAAACTCTTGAGTAGGATTATTTCGATAGTCTTGTAAAATAAAATGCTAATTCCATATAGTACCTAAAAATATTATCTTTGTAAAAACAATGAGCATATGAATTTACTTAATTTCTCGAATACATTTCCTGACGAAGATAGTTGCAAGTTAAAGTTCTAAGAATATAGAGACAATCAGACCGTAAAATGTCCACATTGCAGAGGGACAGATCATTATTGGAAACGTGATAAATTGCAATATGAATGTAAGAAATGCTAAACTCGTATAACTTTACGCAGTGGAACATTGATGCATGGATCAAAATTACCTTTTCGATATTGGTTTATAGCAATCCATTTATTGACCTCAACAAAGAAAAGTTTCTCTGCAAAAGAAATACAAAGGCAACTTGGACATAAACGTTATCAGCCTATTTGGTAATTGATGCACAAATTGAGAATAGCAATGGGAAGCAGAGATGACCATTATCAACTTGCTGGTCAAATAGAACTTGATGAAGGTTTCTTTTCAACCATTAGTTAGTTAGTTAGTTAGTTAGTTAGTTAGTTAGTTAGTTAGTTGCAAAATAAATAGAAAATATTTTAGATTTTTGAACAAACAATAAAAATATAATGTAAATTTGTTTTACTTTTTCAGAACAAATTTAATGGATTCTAATTTGTGTATGATAAGAATCAAAAAAATGAATTTTTAGAACCCACCTTAAATGAATTAAAACGATACAACTCCACCATAGTCGAACGTGAAATAAAAATGATTCATCTTAAACAAGAAATTAATGATTACTGCAGGCAATTGGATTTGCCCGAAAAATATTCAATATCAACAAAAAAATAAAAGGAGGAATTGATATGCATATTCAAACATCCGATCAGGAAAAACTCAATTTAGGTTTTAACAATTACACCTGCAATTGGGGAGTCCACATTTGTGGTCTTTACGAAACGGAAGAAGAACGTGATGAAATTGTACTTGGATTTCTTCATACCGGCGATCTGGCAGGCGATTTTCAACTCTATTGCCCGGTGGAACGCATCAAAGAAAATTTCATTGAACAGTACGATCAACATTTCCCAGCGTGTTGCGGCCATGTGCTCGGCGGAAAGAAATTCAGCATTTCCAGTGCTAAGGGATTATACTATCCCAACGGTCATTTTTCGCCACATGCCATGGACGAAGGATTAGGCGAATTCTTTGTTGAGTCTCAGAAAGAGGGAAAGCGAAACATTCGTGCCACGGCCGAAATGGTTTGGGCTTTGCAAGCCATTCCGGGCATCGAAGATTTAATGATTTACGAATCGAGGCTCAATTATTTCATTCCCGGCAAACCATGGATCAGCATCTGTTTGTATAATACCACCAAATTTTCCGGATCAATCATTATGAAAGTATTACAAACCCATCCCTACATCATATCAAAACATACCATTTCCCAGAATCCGTATTATCAGGATCCGGATAATTGGCTTAAGGAAAATGCACCATCCTGTTTAAATAATAAACAGTAAATGAATAATTTACACGACCAAGGAATTGAAAACTGGAATTTATATAATAAATTTAAAGAAATCTATATTGACAAAGAATAAAATAGCTACCGCCAATAATAAATAGTACTTTATATGTCACGAATTCCCTTTCAAGAGAGTATCCGCAAAACCTTTGATTTCAGCCAATAAAAAACTCCCGATAAACTTCATGCAATCGGGAGTTTTTCAATCTTCAAATCACTAAATCACTACATCTTCAAATCACCAAATTATTTAGCAACATCCACTGCACATGCTTTTTTATTGCACATAAAGCGGTAGGAGAGACCTATGGTCGTTTGAAATTGAGAAGCAATCTGAGTTTTGGTTACATATTGATAAATGGGTATTTCGCTCAGAGCATAAATCACAAAACCTTTGTAATTATAGCTTATTTGCGGAACAAAGAAAACCTTCTTACTTCCGGTTGCCAGAGGATCGTAGTTTGGATAATGATACAATAATACCGTTTCGTTTAGTTTCATTTTAGCAATCCATTCTCCTTTTAACTGAAGGGTTATGCCTAAATTTTTATAGAAAGTTTTTCCTGCAAATAATCCAACACTCGCATAATCACCCATTTTTTCACCAATAGGATTCCAGCCTTTTTTAACATACAAAGCATTGGCAAAAACTCTGAAATCATACAAAGCGTAAGTTCTCGAAATAAAAGTGTAAAAAATAAAATCCTGAGAACCTGATGAGGTTTGTACAGATAATGGTTTTGTTACATAATAGTTGCCAAGAAAAGGATCATTGCTGATTATCTCGGATGAATCATTATAAGTCCCTAATGGTATTTTAAAACCCATTCCAACCGTCAATTCAGTTCGTTTGTGATTTCTTTCAATATTCAATACATTATAACGCGGGAAAATAATCAGATCCCCGATCCCCGATGATTTATAAGTTACAGATTTGTTTTTACCAACTTCAGTTTTATCTAGCCAGTAACCTGCTTCCAAAGAAATAGTGAATTTTTTGGAAAGTCCATATGCCAGACGTGTATAACTATAAGTACTGCTGTAACTATCAAGGTAATTAGTATCACGATTGTCACCGGAAAAGAATTTTGTGGTGTGAATATACTGCAGATTTGTATTGCTGAATTCAAGTCACAAATGCAACTTTTTGGTTAAACAAATTTAGAGTTAA
>JBMOKG010000252.1:0-1672 GCA_049315385.1 Bacteroidales bacterium | reverse complement strand
TTGGTTTGTTTGCAAGTAAAACATTCTTTAAAAATCTGGGCATAACATTTCAGGTAAAAAGCGAATGGATAGCCAAAATGAAACTGAACGAAACCATTCGCGATTATAAATATCCAAACTATGATCCCGAAGCTACCGGAAGCAGAAAAGTTTTCTTTGTTCCGCAAATAAGCTATAATTACAAAGGCTTTGTGATTTATGCCTTGAGCGAAATACCTGTTTATCAATATGTAACCAAAACACAAATAGCTTCACAGTTTCAAACTACCATAGGCCTCTCCTATCGCTTTATGTGCAAGAAGGCTTGTGCTGTGGAACCAGCTTTATAATTTGATGATTTGATGATTAAAAAACTCCCGATAGCTTGATGCTTATCGGGAGTTTTTTATTGGATGAAATCAAAGTTTTGAGGGTACTTTTGATGGGGGTTTCGTGCAAGATGAACGGTAGTGAGTTTGTATAGTTGGTGAGGTTTTCCAGCTGGTGTGGTTGAATGTATTTCGGTTTTCGTTTCATGTCTTACTTGTCTAAACGCTTGTCTGCCTCCGATTATACTAACCGGTGCTAGAGTTTCGTTGGTTTATTTGTTTTTTATACAACGTACAGATTGGGCATTCAACTTGCCACAATAAGTACTATAGAAACAATTTTCTTCTTCATTATTTCTTATAGAACAAAAACGAGCACATTCGTTATTATAATCATCAGAACACCAATAGAAGCTATAGATACCAATATTATCAAATTTACCAACATAAGATTTATTGCCACCAGGAAGAGCTGTAAAACCACTTTTGTTATTCGCATAAGCACGTGGATTTTGCCAATAAGATTTGCCAGTTTCCATCATTTTTCTAACAGCAACTTTATCTCCTTTCCTATGAGCAGAATCACTATTTCCTCCTAAAAAGGTTATCAATTTAGTAAATTCTGCATCGCTAGGCAAATGCCAACCTTCAGGACACGCATTTTGTGCTTCAGTCCAGGTATATAAATAACCATATATTTTTACATTATTTAAATCATTATTGTAGGCAATACAACCTGTCTTTTTCTGATCTAATTTAATTTTATTTTTATAAGAATGTTCAATAATTCTTGCACCAGATTCTTCAATACTAGAGGCAGTACCAATAGATGTATTATTATAATATAATGAACTGTTACCAGTTGTATACCAAACGGAATTAATGATATCCATTTCACCATCATCTTTATAACCAAAAAATTCAATTTCATATTTATTATAACTTGAAGACGCATTTAATGTCGTATATCCGTCAAGTTCATTGTTGCAAAAAATTTTATATTTATAATTCCATTTATCTCCATAAGAAATTTTTTGTTTGGACACAAACAATGCAGTATAATTGCATTTCTTTGTTTGACCAGAATTATAAGCTAGATTTTCAGCCATCCAAGTTTGCGTCCCAATTTTTACTGTTTTGTAGATTTTACCATCTCTTGAATCAACAAAAGTTCCTTTTACTTGAGCTGTTGTATAAAATGCAATTTGTAAAACAGCAATTGTCATTAATAAGATTTTTTTCATTTTATTATAGATTAAAGATTAATTCATTTTTTTGTTAATCAACCCGACGGGTACTTTGTACCCGTCGGGCAATGTCATTAAGTTAAGGAAAAATTTGTAAAACAGAGCTGCAATTAATAG
>JBMOKG010000056.1:0-29855 GCA_049315385.1 Bacteroidales bacterium | reverse complement strand
CTGGCAGGGCAGTCTACTCGATTTTTAAAACCGTAGTTTTGAAGTAAATTATTGGCAGTCTTGAATTTTTGTAAATTTGTTTCAAGACAAAAGTTAGAAGAAAAAAAAAGATAAAACAGTATTTCTATTTTCTGAGAGTTTTGACATTTAAGAATTTACGATACAAAACAAGCAAAATAATTAGGAATTACGATTCGTCACTACCTTCGGAGAGGACCGACTTCAAATGATTGGCAGTTTTGAATTTTTACTTTTTATTGAAACAACGAAGTATGAGATAAAACGAAGAAACTATATACTAAAATGCGATCTTAAAATTTACACATTACTTATATTAATTGCTCAAAATTAAGATTCTTATCTGGTTTCCATCCATTAATTTTGTTTTCATACGGCAGACAGTAATACTTAAATCTTTTGGAGAATAAATTAATTATTATATTTGCAGCTGTTATTTTTAACTATCATAAAATGAAAAACAGCAGATCTAATATACAGGGATTACGGAAATTATTCAGATTTAAAAACAGTAAACTCCTGCTTACGGTTCTTGTATTTCTCTTTGGCAACCTCTTATCTGCACAACCACTTACCAAAAGGGTTTTGTTTCTGGGTAACAGCTATACCGATGTAAATAATTTACCTCAGATGCTGTCAGATGTCTGTACTTCAATGGGAGACGTACTTATTTTTGACAGTAATAATCCGGGAGGTTATACCTTGCAGGGTCATTCTACCAACGCTACATCAGTTGGGAAAATAATGCTTGGCAATTGGGATTATGTTGTTTTGCAGGAACAAAGTCAGTTGCCTTCTTTCCCTGCCTCACAGGTGGAATCAGAAGTATTTCCCTATGCTAAAACGCTGGATAGTATTATTAATGTGTATAATTCCTGTGGAGAAACTGTCTTTTATATGACCTGGGGGCGTAAGAACGGAGATGCATCCAATTGTGCTTTCTGGCCACCGGTTTGTACGTATGAAGGTATGGATAGTTTGTTGAATCTTCGCTATCGTATGATGGCTGACAGCAATCATGCGATTCTTTCTCCTGTGGGTGCTGTATGGCATTATGTCAGACAGAATTTCCCGTCAATAGAATTGTATCAGTCTGATGAAAGTCATCCTTCCATAGCTGGTACTTATTTGGCTGCCTGTACTTTTTATACTTCATTATTTAGAAAAGACCCCGTTTCAATTCCATTTATTTCAACTATTACAGCTTCTGAAGCTGCGAATATAAGGAATGCAGTTAAAATTATGGTTTATGATAGTTTGATGAACTGGCATATTGGGGAATATGATTATCCGCTTGCAAATTTTATTTATCATCCTTCAGGTTCAAATCAGCTTAGTTTTACAAATACATCAACAAACGCTATTTCCTATAAATGGAGTTTTGGAGATGGAAATTCATCTGTTATGCAGCATCCTGTTCATCAGTATGCCAATACTGGGACCTATACAGTAAGACTTATTTCTGCTAATTGTAAATTTTCAGATACAACGTATCAAGTTATAAATGTATATACTACCATTATTAATCCTGTTATATATCAATCTATAAACTGGAAACTATCTCCTAATCCTGTTTCAACAGTTATTCAGCTTAAACTGAATGGAATCAGCAATCTTACTTATAAAATATTGAATGTTTCAGGTGCAGAAGTTCAAAATGGAGAAATTAATACTTCAGATTATCAAATCAATGTATCATCACTTACAGCGGGTGTATATTTTTTGAGTATTTCAGGGAAAGAGAAATTTTATGGGCAGCAAAAGTTTATTAAAAAGTAGATTTTTAAATGAATACATTAATTTAATTTTTTTGGTAATCTTTAAATATTCCCCGTTTAAGCATTTTAATATATATTTGGGATAAAAAAAAGACTGGAATTGAATAATAATTTCGAAATAAATACTGAATAAGATTCAAAAGGAATCCGTTGTTTTTTTAATAGTGCCACATTCAAATATTTCATTATTTTTGCAAACCGAAAAAATAATATTTATCCATATCTTTATTTAAAACAATGAAAAAGACAATCTTCGCATTTATAGCAGTTTGTATGCTTATTAATCCCTTTGCCAAAGCTGATGAAGGCATGTGGTTACCAATGTTTGTATCCAGACTTAACTATGTGGATATGCAGAAAGAAGGCCTTCACCTTACAGCAGAAGAAATATACAGTATCAATCATTCAAGTTTAAAAGATGCTATCATTCAATTTGGTAATGGTTGTACCGGTGAAATTGTTTCGGCAGAAGGTTTGATATTCACAAATCATCATTGTGGTTATGGATCTATACAATCACATTCGACTACCAAAAACGATTATCTTACCAATGGTTTCTGGGCATATAATAAAAGTGAAGAATTACCAAATGAAGGATTAACGGCTCGTTTTTTAGTGAGAATGGAAGATCTTACCCAGGAATTCCTGCCTCAGTTAAGAGGAATTAATACTGAAAAAGAAAGAGCTGATAAGATAGCCGAATTAGCAAAAAAATATGAAGGTAATGTATCTAAAGAAAACGGTTACGAAGCAGTTGTAAAAAGTTTTTTCAACGGTAATGAATTTTATATGTTTGTTTACCAGGTTTTTAAAGATGTACGTTTAGTAGGAGCACCACCTTCATCCATTGGGAAATTTGGTGCCGATACTGATAACTGGATGTGGCCACGTCATACCTGCGACTTTAGTATTTTCAGGGTATATATGTCTCCTGAAGGTAAATCTGCTGCGTTTTCTGTTGACAATGTTCCATATAAACCCAAACATTTCCTTCCCATTTCAGGTAAAGGAGTTAAAAAAGGTGATTATGCAATGATTATGGGCTATCCGGGAACTACTGACCGTTATTTAACTTCTTATGGCGTTCAGATTGCCATTGATGTTAAGAATCCTAATATCGTTAAAATAAGAGAAGAAAAACTAGCTGTCATGCGTCAGTTTATGAATGCTGATCCTGCTGTTAGAATTCAATATGCTTCTAAATATGCTCAGACTGCTAATTATTGGAAATACTTTATTGGACAGACCAAAGGTTTGAAGCGATTAAAAGTGTATGATAAAAAGAAAGAAATGGAAACTCAGTTTGAGAATTGGGTAAATTCAAGTAATCAGTATAAGGATAAATATGGAAATGCACTAAACGATATTTCAACTGCATATTCCGAATTGTCAAAGTTTGAATTACAACGTTGGTATTTTCAGGAAGCAATTGCAAGAGGACCAGAAATTATTGGCTTTTCCCGAAATTTCTCTTCTTTAGCTAAAGAAATAAAAGCAGATAAACCCGATAAGGATAAAATAAACAAAGCTATAGATGCATTAAAGGCAGTATCAGAAAAGTTTTTTAAAGATTATAATCAGGCAACAGATAAGAAATTACTGGCATCCATGTTGAATTTGTTTTATACCAATGTTCCCAAAGGACAGCAACCAGAATTGCTAACTAAAATAGCAGCTAAATACAAAGGTAATTTTACAGAATATGCTGAGGTAATATTTAAAAAATCTATTTTTTCAGATGTAAACAAAGTGAATAATTTTTTATCTGATAAACCCAATGCCAAGACTATTGAAAAAGACATGGTATATCAGTTGATGAATGCATTTTACGATAATTACATTAAATACAATGATCAAATGAAACAATACAATGAAAAACTTGAAAGAGGAAATCGTTCATTTGTGGCTGGTATAAGAGAAATGCAACCTGATAAAAAGTTTGCACCCAATGCTAATTCTACCATGCGTGTAACTTATGGTCAGGTATTGGATTATTATCCTGCTGATGCTGTTCATTATGATTACAAAACAACGCTGGATGGAGTTATGGAAAAAGAAGACCCTAATAATTGGGAATTTGTAGTCCCTGCAAAACTAAAAGACCTTTTCATGAAGAAAGATTTTGGCGATTATGCAGAAAATGGTAAAATGCCGGTTGCATTTCTAAGTAATACTGATATTACCGGAGGAAATTCAGGAAGTCCTGTTATTAATGGTGATGGTGAATTAATTGGTCTGGCTTTTGATGGTAACTGGGAAGCAATGAGTGGTGACATTGCATTTGAACCTAATTTGCAGCGTACAATAAGTGTTGATGTAAGATATGTACTGTTTATTATCGATAAATATGCAGGTGCAAAAAACCTTATCAATGAATTAGTGATTAAAAGATAATCAGTTATAGTAATATCTCTGTATAATTATAGAGATTATTATTTTTTATTGTAAAAAGAGATACAAGCGTATCAATTTTTTATACTTTTGTTGTTTAAAAATAATTTCTAAAAAACTAATAAACAAACTATGGATTTATCAAAAATATTAGCTATTACAGGAAAACCAGGATTATACTTAGTAATCTCTCAAACTAAATCCGGTGCATTGGTCGAATCAATCATTGATAAAAAAAGAATTCCCGTTTTTGCAGCAGAAAAAATGAGTTCTTTAAGTGATATAAGTATTTTCACAACAGATGAAGATCTTCCATTGAAATCAGTTCTTAAAGCTATTTATGAAAAAGAAAATGGCGGACCATGTATTGATCATAAATCAGAAAATAATACTTTAAAGAGATACATGGAAGAAGTAGTACCTAATTTTGATAAAGATAGAGTTTATGTCTCCGATATAAAAAAATTATTCTCCTGGTATAACTTATTACAAAAGGAAAACCTACTTGAGTTTTCTGAAGAAGAAATCAAAGATACCAATACTGAAGAAAATCAGGAAGATCAGGAAAAAAACTAATTAGTTATTAATAAATAAGTCCGTTTTGCAATAAGTAAGACGGACTTTTTTATTGAGATTAAATCATTCCAGATCTTTCTTTTTGTGAAAGAAATATTGTTTTATTTTTGTAAATCAATTTGTTAAATAAACGATATTTAAAATACCAGACAGAACTCAACTAAATACGATAGTTCGATTTAAATATTTTCAATTTATTAATTTGAATTTAATATACAACCATTCAAATCTATTTTACGTCTAAGAACCGAATATGCATAAAAATATTTCCGAAGAGAAGTTGATAGAAGGATGTATAGAAGGAGATCGCTATGCACAAAAAATGCTTTTTGAGAAGTATCGTTCTTTGATGTTTGCAATTTGTATGCGTTATGCTAAAAGCAAAGATGAAGCTGAAGATGTCATGGTAGATGGATTTATGAAGATTTATACCAGCATCAGCGAGTTTAAAAAAAAAGGTTCTTTTGAAGGTTGGATGAAAAAGATAATGGTCAATTCTGCTATCAATAATTATCGTTCTAATTTGAAACATTATTATAACAGTTCAATTGATGATGATAACTATCTCCAGATCGAAAATGAAAAAGATGATTTTAAAACACATTATTCAGCTGAATATCTGATAAAACTTATTCAGGCTCTTCCTGACGGATATCGGATGGTTTTTAACCTTTTTGAAATTGAAGGCTATAGTCATAAAGAAATAGCTGAGATAATGGGCATTTCAATCAGTACTGCAAAAACCCAATTGTTTTATGCAAAGAAAACGTTACAGAAAAAGCTTACAAAAATAAATAAGGATGAGATTTATTAAGTAAAAAGTAAAAAAATTGAAGAATCAGGTTTAAGTAGAATGATTATTTAAAAAAGGCTGATTTTATAAATTTAAATAAGGAAAATACATAAATAATAAAATGAACGAAGAATTTGATAAAATAGGAGATTTATTCAAAAACACATTGAATAACCATCGCATGGAAGGTGGTGATAATTTGTGGAATAGATTGGAGAGCCAGCTTTCAGCCCAACCTCCGGTTTCTTTGTCAAAACCTGGTTTACTCAGGCATTTAAGCTTTGTTAAAGCAGCAGTAGCTGCTTCAACAATAATAGGCGTTGCTCTTGCATTTAATTATATATATTTACCACTTAAAAATAATATCTCCATTCCAGATGGTAATAAAAATCAACTTATTAATATAAAAACTGATACTGTTATTGATGCTCCATCTGTTGATAATGGATTGATAAATAAAGAAAATAACTATTTTGAAACAAAAGAAAATACTAAGTCTAATAAACAAGAATCATTAAAACAACTTGTTGATCAATCAAATACTTCAACTCCTTCAATAACTGACAATTTATTATCTAACAACACAAACAATAAACAATTTACGAATCAAACGAATAATCCTGTTGTAATCAATCAACAAAATCCGATAAATAAAATTCAACCTACTCCAACTAATAATTTTAATAAAATATCACCTAAAAAGGACAGTTTACAACAATTTACTGTAGATCATAACTTTGACAGAAATCAATTGGAACCAAATCAAACAATTAATTCCAATCAGGATGTGACTAAAGTTGAGGAATTAATAAAAGACACTGATATACCTAATTTTTTCACTCCTAATTACGATGGATATAATGATTATTTTGTAATTAAAAACATTGAGAAAGCAAGTAGTAATCAATTGGTGATAAAAGACAGGAATGGGAAAACTATATTTGAGAAAATTAATTACCAAAATGATTGGGATGGTAAAAATACAACAGATGGTGTTTATTTCTTTTTCTTAAAATACAATGCTTCAGGCAATAATTTCGGAAAATATGGGAGTATTACTATCAAAAGATAAGATTTACTATATTTAAAGGATTTTTTTTCTTTTAATTTGCTAATGTAAAAAATTTTAATGGAAAATAGGATAGGATTGAAATCTTAATCAGTAAGTTTATAACTGTTTATTACTTTATAAATTGGACCTTCTCTTTGTAAAATACTTTCGAAAAGTATAATTTCTTTAACTTCTACAGTCTGAATATCTGCAATATTAAATTTTTTTATTATTTTGTTAAAATTATCTTTATCTTTCAGATAATTAATTCTTCCAAGTGTTAAATGAGGTACGAAGTTTTGGCGGTCTCTTTCGAAACCAATGGATTTTAACTGATTGAGAATGGTATCAGCCAAATTGATAAGTGCTGTATTATTCTTAATTCCTAACCAGATTACTTTGGGTTGGTAGTTGCTTCCAAATATTCCTAAATCAGATATTTCAAAGCTAAACTGATTTTTCCCTGAAATAACATCCTCAATAAAAAGATTGATTTTTTCTATAATACTATCATCAGTTTCTCCGAAAAATTTAAGTGTAAGGTGAAAATTATCAATAGCTACCCAATTGATTTTTTCATAAATCAGTTCTTGACGAAGATCCCTGTATAGCTTACTGAATATATCGTTTGGTGTAATTTTAATAGCTAAAAAAAGACGTTTCAAAATCTTTGTTTAAAGGAGTATTTAAGATTGTTTTAAGGTAAATTCTGCTTCACCTTCTTTAAAGGCCAGCCAATTGATAATACGATAGGCAAGTTCTTCTGTAAGAATATCAAAATCTAATTCATATAAATAATGACTGTCTTTAGTCGTATATTTTTCATGATGTCCTTTGGGTAAAAATTTTTCTTTGTATTCAATGTCAACTTTTCCCATTTCTTTTGAAATAGAGAAGTAAATTACCCTTATATGTTTGAAACGAAATATTTCTTTTCCAAAAAAGAAAAAAGTCATTTTACGAATTGAAACTCTTTTGCTTGAAGAAAAAACAAATAATTTATTATCGAATTCAGTTTCTTTTAATCTTGCATCTATCTCAATAAATTCTATTCTTTCGTCTTCAGGGAAATTATTGACTTTGTGAACCAATTCATTTAATCTGGAAATAAATTTATCATACTTGGCCCCATTTTGTTGATAATTTAGGGCTGCTTTTTCTTTTTTTATCTGAATTCTTTTTTTTGCTTTATCTGATAAAGCTTCTTTCTTTTGCTCTTGTTCTTCAATTTCTTCTAACCAGCTTTTCATTTTGTTATTATTGTTTTAATTTTTTAAATGGTTAATGCGTTTAGCCAAAATATTAGATTCAAGGTTTGCATGGATAAAATAAGTGACTTTATATAATTGAAAAATTTCTGCAAAAGTAATTTTTTTTTGTGTAAATATTGTTAAATAGCAGTAGTTTTTTGCTTAAAAATAGCTAAATGAAATATTTATTTTAAATTCTTCTAAGTTAAAATTGCTAAATTGTAATTATTATTATACTTTTGCACGTTCAAAAAAAAAATTAACTAACATTAATGTAAAATAACATGCAGAACAAAGGAGCTATAAAAATTTTTGCAATTCTATTTGCTTTAGTTTGCTTTTATCATTTGTCTTTTACCTATAAAACCTATCGTATAGAAAAAGATGCAAGTGAATATGCAAATAATGAAGAGGTGGTGCGTTTAGCTAAGCAAATGGCTAATGGAGATATTCTTAAAGAAAATTTCTATGTTGATTCAATTTCTAAAGCACGTGAGAAGTATTTTCTGGATTCATTACAAAATGAAGTGATTTACAATCTTGTAATTAGAAAATATACTTATAAAGAATGTAAAGAAAGAGAAATCAATTTAGGCTTAGATTTAAAAGGGGGGATGAATGTAACTTTAGAAGTATCAATGGTTGATATTCTAAAAACAATGTCCGGCCAAAGCAAAGACAGCACTTTTAATAAAGCAATAAATCTTGCATTACAAAAACATAAAAGTAGTAAGAGTGATTTTGTAACTCTTTTTGCTGAATCTTTTAAAGAAATAGATCCAAATGCAAAAATGGCAGCTATTTTTAGTTATGAATTAAAAGATAAAATAAAAGTAAATTCTTCAAATGAAGAAGTTATAACAGCCATTCGTAAAGAAACAAAAGATGCTTTTGACAGAACTTTTCAGATTTTACGTCAACGTATTGATAAATTTGGTGTTGCACAACCTAATATTCAGGCCTTAAAACAATCTGAAAGAATTTTAATAGAATTACCTGGTGTTAAAGATCCAGATCGTGTAAGGAAATTATTGCAGGGAACAGCACAATTAGAATTTTGGGAAACCTTTAATTTTAAAGAATTAGCTCAGATATTCGTTGATGCTGATAAAATGCTTGCTTCTGCTCAGAATTTAGGAAAACTTGAAGCAAAAGATTCTTTATCAATCAATGATACAAATACAACTGCTCAGACAACCAAAAAAGATACCCTCTTAGCAAAGAATGCAAAAGATACAGCAGGAAAATCATTGTTAGATAAATTAAAAAGTGATACTTCTAAAGCAGGTAAAGAAAAATCAAGAGAAGAATGGGCAAAAGAACATCCTTTGTTTGCAGTATTGCAATTAAATCTTGATGAAAAGAATGTTCCCAGAGAAGGTCCTGTTGTAGGTTTATCAAACTCAAAAGATATTCCACAAGTTGAAAAACTCTTAGAAATTGCAAAAAAGGCATTCCCTCATAATCTTAAATTATTATGGACTGCTAAACCAATTCAGGATGGTACTAACATCTATCAATTGGTAGCTATCAAAGTTTCATCCCGTGATGGTTCTCCTGCTTTGGGTGGTGATGTTATTACCGATGCCCGTCAAGATTTCAGCCAGAATGGTGGAAATGAAATTTCTATGGCTATGAATGCTGAAGGTGCAAAAACGTGGAAAAATTTAACAGGTGCTAATATTGGAAAAAGCGTTGCTATTATTCTTGACAATCTTGTTTATTCTTATCCTACAGTTAATTCTGAAATTTCAGGAGGTCGTTCATCTATCACTGGTAGATTTACATTAGAAGAAGCAAAAGATTTAGCCAATATTTTAAAAGCCGGTAAATTACCTGCTCCTGCAAAAATTGTTGAAGAAGCTATCGTTGGTCCTTCTTTAGGTAAAGAAGCTATTAATGCCGGTATCTGGTCTTTTATAGTTGCTTTTGCACTCACTTTACTGTTTATGATTTTATATTATAATAAAGCAGGTATGGTTGCTAATGTTGCTTTAGTTGCAAATATGTTCTTTGTTTTTGGAATTCTTTCTTCTCTAGGTGCTGTACTTACTTTACCTGGTATTGCCGGTATCGTACTAACTATTGGTATGGACGTTGATAAAAACGTTATTATTTATGAAAGAATCCGGGAAGAAATACGAGCAGGGAAAGGAATGAGGCTTGCTATTGACGATGGTTATAAACATGCGATGTCTTCCATTATCGATAGTAATATTACAACACTCTTAACGGCGATTGTGTTATTCATTTTTGGTTCAGGTCCTGTTCAGGGATTTGCTACTACTTTAATAATCGGTATTTTAAGTTCATTATTCTGTGCAATTTTCATTACCAGACTTATTTTTGTATGGATGATGGATAGAAATAAAGAAATTACAGTTTGGAATTCTTATACAAAAAACATACTTACTAAAATAAACTTTGATTTTGTTGGCTTAAGAAAGAAATTTTATTTTCTATCACTTGCTCTTGTTGTTATAGGTATTATATCATTAGGAATAAGAGGTTTAAGTCGCGGTATCGATTTTTCTGGTGGAAGAAGTTATGTAATTCGTTTTGATAAGAATGTAAAAACTGATGATATAAGATTAAGCTTAGTTAAAGTGTTTAATTCAGAACCTGAAGTTAAAACCTTTGGATCTGATAATCAGATTAAAATTACTACATCTTACTTAATTGATGATCAATCTTCCAAAACGGATTCAATTGTTGAAACCAAACTTTATGAAGGTCTGAAATCTTTTTATACTAAATCGTTAACTCAGGAAGAATTTTTAGTTCATGCTGATACTAAACTTATCGGAAAGCTAAGTTCTCAAAAAATTGAGCCTACTATAGCCTACGATTTATTAACAAAAGCTTATTATGCAGTATTCTTCTCTTTATTAATTATTTTTGCATACATTGCTTTCAGGTTCCGTAAATGGCAATGGGGATTAGGAGCTGTTGCTTCTTTATTCCATGATTCATTTATTGTAATTGCAATTTTCTCTTTATTACATGGCATATTACCATTCAGTATGGATGTTGGTCAGGATTTTATTGCTGCTATTCTGACTATTATCGGATATTCTATTATGGATACTGTAATCATTTTTGACAGAATTCGTGAATATCAAAATTTATATCCAAAACGTGATCTTCATACTAATATGAATGCTGCTATTAATAGTACTTTGGGTAGAACTTTAATAACTTCAGGTATTACATTTATGGTATTATTGGCCATGTTTATTTTTGGAGGCGAAACCATTAGAGGATTTACTTTTGCTTTATTAATTGGTATTGCAGTAGGTACATATTCTTCAGTATTCAATGCTACTCCAATTGCTTATGACTTAATTATGCTTAAAATGCGTAATCAGGAAAAGAAGAAATTAGCAATGAAATAGTTTTTTCTTAATACATAAAACTCCGACTACGAAATTTATTTTTTAGTCGGAGTTTCTTTTTTTATTAATATTTGCAATTATTTTTTCTTTTTTGTAAATTTTAATAGAAAAATTCATTACTTTAGCGTCCTGTATTATAACATAAATATTTAAGTAATATGAAAGCCTACAAAGCCATCATTTTAACCTTTATCATCACTTCAGTTATTTCTTTAACTGCCACAGCTCAAAGAAATTACACACAAGAAGCAGATGATGCTTTTAAACTGGAACAGTATAATCTATCTGTTGATAAATACAAAAAAGCGTATACAAAAGTAAAACAAAACAGAGCTGAGAAGAACAGGATTCTTTTTCAGATTGCTGAAGCATACAGAATGATGAACAGTACTAAAAATTCTGAAATTGCTTATAAAAGAGCTGTCAAAGTTAATTATTTCAAACAAGAACCTAAGGTTTATTTGTATTTAGCAGATGCTCTTCGTATTAATCAGAAATATGATGAAGCATTAGATGCATATCAGAAATATCTGAAATTAGTACCCGGTGATGAAAAAGGTGTTAACGGTGCTGAATCCTGTAAAGTTGCTGCAGAATGGATTAATAAACCTACCCGCTATGAAGTTACAAATATGAAACGCTGGAATACCCGTGATAATGAATGGGCTCCCTGTTTTAGTGATAGAAAAAAATATAATGAACTGGTTTATACCACAACAGGCGCAGGTGTTACCGGTAAAAATGAAGATGCCTGGACCGGAATGAGCTTTTCTGACTTTTTTGTTGTTAGTCAGGATAGAAAAGGTAATTGGGATGCACCTAATTTACTTGATGAAGAACTAATGGTAAATACTGAAGTTAATGAAGGTGAAGCAAGTTTTAGTGAAAACGGAAATTCAATTTATTTTACCAGATGTGGTGTCGAAAAAAAGAAAAGATTAGGTTGTCAGGTTTATACCTCAAAGAAAAAAGGTAAAGGATGGGACGAAGCTGAAATGGTAAGTCTGGGTTCTGAAGATTATGATTATGTACACCCAGCCATTAGTGGTGATGAACTTACAATTTATTTCTCTTCTAATATTCCTAATGGATTAGGTGAATTTGATATTTGGGTTTCCAAAAGAGATAAAAAGACCAAACCTTTTGGTAATCCTGTAAATCTGGGTCCAAACGTAAATACTGTTGGTAAAGAAATGTTTCCTACCCTAAGATACGATACTGTATTGTATTTTTCTTCAAACAGTCGCATTGGAATGGGTGGTTATGATATTTATAAAACTGCAAAAGTAAAAGACGAATGGACGCTTGCACAAAATATGGGCTATCCTGTTAATTCTTACGGTGATGATATGAGTATGTGCTTTTATCCTGAAGGTGAAAAAGGTTTCTTTGCTTCCAATCGTAAGGAAGGACGTGGTGGTGACGATCTATGGTCGTTTATTTTACCTCCTTTATTATACACATTGACTGGAACCATTCGTGATGATAATACGCTTCAGTTAATGGATGGTGTAGCTGTTAAAATGACCGGTTCTGACGGAACAACGATTGAAACTAAAACTAACAAAAAAGGTATTTATAAATTTGATGATAAACAATTTTTAACGAACGTAACATATAAATTAGTAATTAAAAAGGAAAAATACTTTGGTGAAGAAGGCACAGAATCAACTGTTGGTCTAAATGCAAACAAAGATTTTGTTCATAATTTTAATTTAAAACTAATACCTGTAGCACCGATTTTACTTCCTGAAATTTTATATGATTTAGGAAAATGGGAATTGAAAGAAAAATATCAGGATTCACTTATCGATCTTATTAAGACTTTGGAGAAAAATCCTACCATTGTTATAGAATTGCGTTCTCACACAGATTCGCGTCGTATCCCTATGACAAATGATACTTTATCCCAAAGAAGATCGCAAAGTGTTGTTGATTATTTAATTCTAAGAGGTATTCCTGCAGGTAGATTAGTTGCCAAAGGATATGGGGAAAAAATTCCACGTACATTAACTGTTCCTACTGCTTCAGTATATAATGGTAAAACTTTTGTATTTGATGCAGGCACTACACTTACAGATGAATTTGTAAAGGCAATTAAAAATGTAGATGAAAGAGAAGCTGCTTATCAATTAAACAGAAGAACAGAATTCAGCATATTACGTGATGATTTTGTTCCAATGCCTAAAAATGACACTTTACCTGGCGGAATTGCCTCTATTGTAAATAATCCATTAGAAAATACAGTAGATTTTACAATTGGTGTAAATGGCGTTCAGGAAATTCCTTGTATTATCAATCAGGTTTCCTATAAAATGGCTATAGATGAAAAAGCTAAAACTGCTACATTCTCTTATGATGAAGCCATGACATTCTTAACCGCAGGTCGTATTGGTAAAAATGATTTCAAAGAAAATGAAAAAGCAATTGATAAAGATGGTAATATTATTGAAAAATCAACAATTATACTAAAATCAATTAAACTTGGCAATTCTGAAATTAAGAATGTAGAAGCTGTAGTTGTAAAAAATATGAAAGTTGCACTGATAATTGACAAACCAAACCTGAGTAAATTTGGAGAAGTAATTGTTGATAAAGTAAAGAAGAAAATAACGATTAATTAATATAAAGATTTAAACATCCCGACTGCAAATCGGGATGTTTTGTTTAAAGCCATGAGTAATCCACTTAAATACGATTTAAGAGGTGTATCAGCATCCAAAGATGATGTACACAATGCTATAAAAGATATAGATAAAGGTTTGATTCCAAAGGCGTTTTGTAAGGTAGTACCTGATCTGTTGGGCAGCGATATTGATTATTGTAATGTAATGCATGCTGACGGCGCAGGAACTAAATCATCACTGGCTTATATATACTGGAAGGAAACAGGAGATATTTCTGTATGGAAAGGAATTGCTCAGGATGCTATTGTTATGAACCTAGATGATTTGCTTTGTGTTGGAATTACAGATAATATATTACTTTCCTCTACAATTGGAAGAAATAAGAAACTGATTCCCGGTGATGTTATTGCTGCAATTATTAATGGTACAGAAGAATTCCTTCAGGAATTAAGGGATAACGGGATAGGTATCTATTCAACAGGTGGTGAAACGGCCGATGTCGGAGATCTTGTTAAAACGATTATCGTAGATTCTACTGTAACAGCAAGAGCAAAACGTGATGAAATTATTTCCAATCACAAGATTCAAAACGGAGATATAATTATTGGTTTAGCTTCTGATGGTCAGGCAAAATATGAAAGTTTCTACAACTGTGGTATGGGCAGTAATGGTTTAACATCAGCACGTCATGATGTTTTTCATAAACTGTATGCCGAAAAATATCCTGAAAGTTATGATAACAGCATAAATAAGGATATTATTTATTCAGGTAATTTATTACTTACTGATGCTTCGGAAATAGAAGGAATTAATGCAGGGAAAATGGTATTATCCCCTACACGTACTTATGCACCGTTAATCAAAGAAATACTTGAAAAACATCGGAACAATATTCATGGGCTGATTCATTGCAGTGGAGGTGCACAAACCAAGGTGCTGCATTTCATTGAAAATTTACATATAATTAAAGATAATCTCTTTGATACACCTGCATTGTTCCGGATGATACAGTCTCAATCGCAAACACCATGGAGCGAAATGTATAAAGTCTTCAATATGGGGCATAGGATGGAAATTTATATACAACCTGCTTATGCACAGGAAATAATTGAAATTTCAAAATCCTATGGTATTGACGCTAAAATAGTAGGAAGATGCGAAACAGCAGCGGGAAAATCAGTTACTATTCAATCTGTTTACGGCGAATTTAAGTATTAAATAAACAATTTTTAATATTTATCATTTTTTCCAAAAACAATGTTTTATCTCTGGTAATTTAGTATTTTAAATTGTAGAACAAAATACTATTTTTTGATTTTAAATCTTTTTTTTCTAGAATGAGTTGGAAGCTTTTCTATTTTCAAAAATCGATAAGTTCATTTCTAAGCTTACGAATTAAAGTTAAACAAAGACAAGGTGTAATCAAAACTTAAGCCCTTTTAGACTAATTTTTAATTCTTCAAAGTATAGAAATACAGCCATCTGTAATACAAAGTTACAGAAAGTTCACTGTTCTTTCAGGTTTGTTGAATAATCAGAAGACTCTTTTATTTCTCAACTTTTACTCTTATTCCTTCCGAATGTGAGCTAAATTCAGGGGCATACATGCATTGAGCAGAAGTAATTCCGTTGGAAAAATCTCCAGACTGTGTTGCAATTAATGAATATTCGAATACATAGATACCTTTTTGCAAATATGAAATAAAAAAATTTGTAGAGGCGTCTCTCGTGCTTTCATAATAACCTAAGCCAGCCTGCCATTTATAGGATGATAAAACGTTGACAGGTTCAAAAGCTGCAGCTCTCATGTCTTTGAGATGAATGTATTCCATATCACGGTCAACTCTTAATTCGATACGAACTTTTACTTTATCGCCAACTTTTAATTGAGAATTATATGAAATAGGTTCAATTACAACACCATTGGCTGTATTGCGTTCTACAAATAGTTTTTTCTCCAGTTTTAAAGGTGTAGCTGCATTTGTAATTTTGTCAAGCTGTTCAAAATATTGCCAGTACATGGCTCCCCAGGCAACACCGTCATCAGATTTGCTTACCGTAACATTTGCCATTTCAGGTGTAATTTCTTTAGCAGTCCAGTTCGTTTTAAAGTATCCACTTCCGGCTTCTGGTTTTTTATCCGTTTCATAAGGGTTTACTTTATTTCCGCCTACACTCACTTCAACTAATTTATCACTGCTCAATAAATCAGTACCCTTCAGCAATAGTGCATAAATAGCTTCAGAGGTAGCCTTTGTGGTTTTCCAATCCTGAGTTTGCTTTTGTTTTAGCAACCAGATTTTCATTTTTTCAACTGACTGCTGATCATTGGCTACTTCATCAAAACATTCAATCAATAATGCCATCGTTTCAATGGGCGCCTGATACCAATAATATCCTTGTGTTAATTCTTTCCAGTACATACCCATTTCTTCTGAATACAATGCGTTTTCTTTTAATGAACTGATAATGGCAATTGGCGTTTTTATATCTTTGTTTCTTTTCAGGCTCAGGGCAATCATACCTTGTAAATACTTGCTTTGTAATGTCCAGTATTTTTGTAATTGTCCTTCAAAATAATTAAAGGCTTCTTTATTTGTGGAAGCCAATTCAAAAACATCTGTAAAATAACTTCTTGCATATAAATATTGAATAGCAATACTATTCAAATGATTTTTACTAATGTCTTTCGGATACCATTTCTTAATGTATTCATAATCTTCTTTGATGCGATTATCAAGATAAACAATGGCTTTTCTAAGCATTTCATTTACCTGATTGTCGTTTTTGTAAGTGTTAATGCCAAGATGTTGTAAATGTCCAAATCCACTTACAATGTATTGTGTAATATATCTGTCATCGATGCCACCTGCAAACCATGCCCATCCACCATTGGGTAATTGGGTTTTTAGAAGCTTTTGCTTTGCAGCTCCGCATTCGGCACTCATTTTGTTGATGTCAAATAATAAACCAATGCGTTTTTTGCGTTCATTTTCATTTTTTGCATCTAATAACCAAGGGGTTTCTTCTATCAGTAAAGATTTTAATTCCTGATTTTTTTCAAGATTAGAAAGCAATGCATCTTTAGAAATATTCTTCCAGTTTTCAAAAACGTTTTTAATTTTAGGGCTGGAATTAGCAATAAAACTCGCCAGACTATTGGCATAGAACCGGCTGAACAGCTGTTCGGAACATTCATAAGGATATTCCATGATATAAGGTAAAGCCTGTACAGCATACCATGCAGGATTAGATGTAAACTCGAGCGTTAAGCTGTGATTTTTTAAAGTAGGGGAGGCTTTTGAATTAAGCAATTTGCTGAATGTAAAGTTTTTTGTTTGCTTACCATTGATGGGCAATGGCATAGTTTCTGTTACCAGCATTCTATTTGTTAAAACAGGAATAGCCAATTCTTCGCCATCACTGAAATTGCCTGCTTTTGCTACAACTTTGTAAGTAACAGCACCTAAACCCTCGGGGATATTGATGTTCCAGCTCACTGATTGACTTTGTCCTGCTTTGATAATAACCGATTTGTCCATATTTTCTTTGATCATTCCATCAATTGGCTGCATACTGATAGCATTAAAGAACTGCAAACGAACGTTTCCGTTTAAATCATTTTCGGAAATATTGGATATTTTTACATTAAAACTCATATTGTCGCCTTCCCTGAAAAAACGTGGAGCATTAGGGACTACCATTAAATCTTTCTGTGTAAGCAATTCCTTTTCAATTTCTCCGATTTTTAAATCTTTTGTATAAGCAATACCCTGCATTTTCCATTTTGTAAGCGATTCGGGAACCGTAAATGAAATAATTACTTCTCCGCTATCATTGGTAAGCAATTGAGGGAAAAAGAATGCAGTCTCGTTGAAATTGGAACGTAGTTTTACATCAGAAAAACCTGCATTTTGTTTCTCAACAGCACTTGGCTTTTCATCGTTCTCTTTGGAAGAAATATTAGTATTGTCACCTGCTAAAGTTTTATCTTCAAGTTGTGCACCATTTTTTGCTTTTTCCATAGGAACAATGGCTTCTTCATTCATTGCACCTCCAGCTCCATCAAAGAATCTTGCATTTTTATACCTGTTTCTTCCTCCATAATAGTAATTTAATCCAAACCAGTTTAAGCAATCATAGGTTTTTTCATGTGGATATACTAATTTGCTGTTGAAATCTCTGCAAAATGAAGAGTTATTCGTTGTAAATGAATTCTTTGTTTCCCAGTTTAGTCTTGTATTTATAGAATTGAAGATATTAAAATTCCAATTATGAGCTTTAAAAGCATCTAAGCTTGCATCGTACATTGAAGCAAGCATTTCAGCTGCTAATTTTTCTCCTTGGCTGCCATTGATGTTGATTTTCCATTCTTCTTTTTGTCCCGGTAAGAGTTTGTTTCTGAATGTTTCAAAAGAAATGTCAAGTTTCTTGTTAGAGTAAGGCACATTAATTATCTCATTATAACAATAAGAACGATTGTTTTTGATAAAACTCAGATGAATTGTAAGATTACCTCTATGCGACTCTTCAATCGGTATTTCTATTAATTTCTGTTCGTTGGAAAGTTGTAGCCATTGTTTGTTGATGATTTGATTTTTGCATTCAATTTCGTACAATATGTTTACATCTTTCTCTTTTGAACCAATTAAGAAACTGACTTTTTCCCCTGGCTCTGCTTTGTTTTTAAGCAAAGTAAACCAGTCAATACTCATATCAGGCATTTTTGATTCAGAAGGAGAAAAGACAGTAAAATATTTTTGAATACTTACGTCAGTGCCAAATTGATCCGTAGATTTCATTTCAAGGAAATAATTTCCTTGTTCCCAGTTGTTTAAATCTTTTAAACTAACTGTTGAATCTGAGGGTGTTTTATAACTATAATTAAATACAATTTTCTCTTTTTCCCATTTGTTTATTTCATTTTCATCATTGTAAACATCTAATGGGAAATCAATCTCAAAGGCAGCTTTAGTAATCGCGAAAATATCAGGTTTTGACCAGTTTCTGTTTCTATAAGTCTTTTCTCCAGGTTTTAACTTATAAATCAGTATTTTCCCTGAATTTGGTTCAGGATTTCCATTCAAATTAGTTGTTGATATTTTAAAAGGGTATTTCTTTGTTTTGTTTACTTTATAAGGGATATCAATATTAATCAGCAAGGCGTTATAGCCAACAGAAACTGATTGTTCTTTACTGTGAGTTTCACCATTAATATCAATCACATCTGCAGAAATAGTATAATTAAAAACAGGCATCAGTGATTTATCGATACTTAAATCCGGAATTGCTGTAAAATTAATACTAAATTCACCTTTCTCATTTGTTACTGTATTTCCGTTAGTAATTTCCATTTCAGGTGAATTTGGATAATACCTCCACCACCAGCAATAAAATGGAAAAGAAGCAGAACGAACTACTCTAAACTTAACTTTTGCCTGATCTATTGCATTACCGGCATATGCTTTTACATTTGCTGTGACAGATATATTTTCATCTAATTTAAAACTTCCTTTCACAGGATTGAAATTAACTTCAAACTTTGGCCTTTTGTATTCTTCCACAGAGAAATAGGAGGAGCCCCATTCATTCTGAATTCTCATATTCCCTGTAAGACCCGTTGAAGGTGCTGTAAAAGAACCACTCACAGAACCGTAGTCGTTGGATGTCAGTTTTAGTTCGCTTATTTTTTGTCCGTTCACATCGAAAAATGCAACATTTGTATTTTGATTAGGTTTTATTACAGTTTTCTCTCCTTCTGTTTCTAATAGGATTCCTTTAAAAAATACGGTCTGACCAGGCCTGTAAATAGAACGGTCAGTAAAGAAATATGTTCTTATGGTTTTTTGTTGATTATTTGTATGTCGTTCATATTGAGAAAAATAATTATCAGTTATATAGCGATCTCCTTTGGTGTTAAATTCGAGATAGAAATATTTATAATCTGATTTCACTGACAATGCAGGAATCTCAAAATAGCCTTCTTCATTGGTAGTGAATGAAGACCATGGCTTGTTAATGTAGTTCCTTGTTTTATAATCATAATCCTGAATATAGGAATTTACTCCGATGTGTTTCAATGGCAATCCTGTTTCTCTGTTCATTACGAAATATTCAATACTACCATTGTCTTTATTTCTGTTAAAATAGCTGATATTGGATACCCAAAAACTCCGGAAAGCAACAATTTCATTTTTACAACTGAAATTCTGACTGTTTGATGCCATAAGAATATAAAAACCATTGTTTAATAATGGTATTTTAAATTCCATGCTGTGATGTTGAAAATCGCCATTATTCAATACCGGAATGTCCCAGGATTGTATGACCGTTAGTTTATTGTATTCTGCAACTAACTCATTCGTATTCATTTTGTTTTTAATATTCCGCTCCTGTTCCGGATCTATTTTAGCAATTTTGAAATATATCTTGTTTGTATTTTTAAAATTCACAAGACCCAGCATTGGTTTTCCGGGAAGATTTACTCTATCAGCAATTAATGATAAGTCAGGAGTTGTTAAAGCTTCTTTTAGTATTTTACATTTAACAGCTCCATCACTTTGTGGAAATTTTTTAATGGCAGTTTCACAATAAGTTAAAGCTGTTTTTAGTTCCCATTTGTATTGTTGCGAAATGAGTGGATTGTATCTTCCACCTTTTGCTTCGTATTGCTTTGCTATCAGATAGCTTATTTCTGTAGAGATAGCAGCGTCAGCATATTTTTGCTCAAGTTGAAGTAAGGCTTTTAGATACAGACTATCTTTGAATTGCAGTATCGTTTTCTGATGGACAAATTCAATCCTTTTAAGCTCAATATCTATCAATGCTTCCGGCACTTTATCACTTATATGAAAATTTGTAAGTTCCTGAATAAGTTTAATCGCATAGTATTTAAATGATAAACTGTCAGATGTTGTAAATTTTAGATTAATAAAAGATTTACTGTCTGCAAAATACATTTTATTTGATAATTCAAAAGCATCATTTGACATCGTTAATTCAGATTCTTCATCCATAAAAAAATCAATGGCACGATGCGCCAGAAAATCGTACAATGTGGGTCTGAATTTTCGACTATCAATACCTTTTTCAAGAATTGCTTCAAACTGTTTGATTTCAATGCTTTTTAATTCATGTGCATTTTGAAGGGAATTTCTGTAATTTGAAATAACAGCCGTTGTGATTTTTCTAAGATCCCAGGTTTCGATGTCATTCTGTTTGAAATTAGTGGTTTGAGATCGCTCTAAAATTGTATAACGATTCGATTGATAATATTTCCAGTATAATTCTGCCAATGCAGAATGTAATATTGGCTTTATGGGGAATTTAGCTGAGAGTAATTCATTTTCAATTTCTCTGATACTATTCGGAATAGCATTTTCCTCGAAATCGGATTGTAGTTTTATCTTGAATAACAATGCTTTAATAAACTGAGCTGAATTATTGCTTTCTTTCGATTTTTTGTAAACTGAATTTACTACTTCCAATGCTGATTTGGGCAAGCTTTTTTTAATAAAACCGTCTATAGTTTCCCATTCTGCTTTATAATCTTGGTTTCCGCTTGGGATAATCTTTTGGGATTTTTGTGTTTGTCCAATAGAATTTTGAATCGAAAAGACTGATAATCCAAAGATAATCAGCATCAAAAAAATAATGTTTTTCATAAAGTTATAGCTTTGGTTCATGAAGAATTTTCTGAAAGAATATCAAATTTTATTCCATTTTTTAATTTGATTTAAAATAAACGGATAAATAGGTTTAAGTCTGAATAGTTTAAAATTCATTCAGGCTTTCTCTGAATTAAGTTTACTTCTTAATAATTTTAAAGAATTTATTTGTCGATTGATTGCTGAATCTTACAAAATAAATCCCTGATTGAAATTCTTGCATATCAATGCTGATTTTTGCAGCTTTTTGTCCTGAAACCTCAATTCTTTTGATTTCTTTACCAATGATATCGTTAACGGAAATCGTAATATTATAGGTATTAATATCTTCAAATTCTACGTTTACAATGTTGTTAAAAGGATTTGGATAGACTTTTATTTTTGTATCAGTATTAATTTCATGGATATAAACATTATTTCCTGCATAAATCTGAAAATTATCTATATAAATACTATTTCCATTATCATTGGTGGACTCTAACTTGAAAATTACATTTTTGTTTTTAAGCTGACTGATATTAATTGATTCCTGACGCCAATCGGATGGAATTGTAGGCGTTAGTGCAGGTGGTGTAGCAGTTGTAGATAGTGAAGAGCCCCCTTTTTTATAAATCAGGTAAGGAAAACTTGTACCACAGTTATCAGATGCGAAGATGCTAAGCGTGTCTCTTGCATTTGCGTCAAAGTAGGCAAGCTGAAATTTTAAGCTAACAGAAGTAGAATCCGGAATTTTAAATATCGGACTAAGTGCTTCATCTTTTTGAAAACTGGAAGGTGAATAGTTTGCAATATCAATAAACATAGATTGATTACTTCCTGGTATTCCTCCTGTTGTAATTGTATCCCATGTTTGTTTTATGTCATGATTAACGGTCATCCAGCCTGACTGTTTTAGAGATGTTGATTCAAAACCTTCAAAATATGGAAGATTAATTTCGTTACGGATATTGAATCTGTAAACCTGATGATTGTTAAATCTGTTATATTCAATAGTATTGGAGTCATTAACTATTCTTACGATGAATTCATAATCACCAGATAATAACGCTGTTATTGACGGAAGATTTATTGTATCCGACTGGTGTTTATGTAAATTTCCGTTCCAGTGAAACTGTTGTTCAGCTTCATTATTTAAACGGTAAAATATATTGGCAGAATGTAAACTACTATCCCCTAAATTATTAATAACTATTTTAGGTGAAAAAGTTTTTGTACAGTAGTAAGCTAAATTTGGATTGATTATTTCTCTGATGGCAATATCATAAGTTTGAGAAAGGGGAGGAGTGGGAGTGTGGCTTTGTGAAAGATAATTAAATGCAGCCAAAACATCAATGATTCCTCTGCCGTATGTATTGTCTTCACCTGTTACACCCAGATCATGAGCAGTCATGTATAAGGCATTCAGGATATCATGTCCTGTAAGATAAGGGAATGCTTCTTTAAGTAAAAGTACGGCACCTGTTACATGTGGGCCGGCCATTGAAGTGCCTGAATATACGGCATATGCGTTTTGTTCAACAGCTGATCTTACATTTTCGCCGGGTGCTACAACTTCCGGTTTAATTTTCAAACTTCCCTGTAAATCACAGATAGTAGGTCCTCTGCTCGAAAAACTGCTGATTGTATAAGCAGGCAGGTTTCCATTAATGCTGCCCACTGTAAAAGGACTGACATCATTTGAAACGACATGTTGTGGGTAAGGTATTGTTTGTGCTGCAGGACCTTCGTTCCCAGCAGAAAAAACGCAGGCAATACCAGCAGCTTCAATAGCAGCAAACATTTGCGTAATAAAACTGTTACAAAGCATGGTATCTGTAGGTACTGTGTAACCCCATGAATTATTTAAGACATCAGGAACATCGTCAGTAGTAGCAGTATCACCATCAGGATTTAATAACCACTGGAATCCGAATAAAAAATCTGAAAGAGGCTTAACGGTACTTATACTTGTAGCCACGGGATCGGTAGCAATAAAAAAAGCATTGAAAGCAACGCCAATGGTATCGTGGGTATTTCTATCCAGACCCATTTCAGTTCCAACTGTATGTGTTCCATGGCTGCCGGTTTTGTCAACAGGTACATCGGAATGATAACCATACCAGGATTGTGACAATGGCAGGTAATTGCCCGAAAAATTATTTTTAATTGCCGGATGCAAGGGCCAAACACCGGTATCGACGCTTCCAGCGATTCTCCCTCTACCGGTATATCCTTTTGCCCACATTGCAGGGGCATTGATGGCAACCAAGCCTTGTTCTTTTCCATTCAACTGGGCTTTTGAAGCTTGTGATTTAAGAGGAGGTTCTATGGGGTTGATCAGGATACTGTTGTCTAAATCAATAAATTCAACATCATTTCTTTGTGAAAGTTTCAGGATTAATTCAGGCTTTGCTTCTACTACTATCATATTGATAATCCACAAAGATTGTATTGAAATAAATGCATCTTTATCAGATTCATTTATAAGCTGAATGATATTTTGTTGTGTTTTTCTGGTTTTTTGGCTTAAGAAATTCCGTACAATTTCGGGTCGTTTGCTGACTGCAATCTTGTTTTTGTTAAGAGCATAGTTTAATGAATCAATATCCGCCTGATTGCTCATCAGTATATTGATTTTTAAATATTCAGCTTTGTTATTTTTCTCTTTGATTGCTTTTTCTAAAGGAATTGAAATTTTGTATTGCTGTGCAAAATTAAGTTGAGTGAAAATTAAGCAGCTTATAAACAATAATATATAATTTTTTTTCATGATTGATAAGGATAATAATGATTGTATTTTGAATACTACAAAACTAATAATAAATAATGAATTATGAATCAATGTCGTTTAATTAAGGTTTTTAAGTATAAAAGGATTTAAACGCAAAGAACGCTAAGAATATGCAAAGAGCCACAGAGCCTATTTTGGTTGAATTCCTTTTCGGAACTCTGCGTTAAAATTCGATTTTTCTGCTAAACAACAATGAATTCTAAAATTAATTGAAGACTGACATAATACTACTGAATTGTTTAAGTAAAATCAATGCAAGTATCAGTCATCCCAATTATTTATAAACTGCAAATAATAGGCAAAAAAAAAGCAGGAATAAATCCTGCAATTTTTTTTAGTATCTGCTGTTAGATCTTGAGCGATCTCCGCCTCTGTCATTTCCACCTTCACGGTTGTAACCGCCGCCGCCACCGCCGCGATTGTAACCACCGCCACCACCACGGTTGAAGCCACCACCACCGCCACCGCGGTTTCCGTTTGCTTCTTTTGGTTTAGCTTTGTTAACGGTTAAGTTTTTGCCATCAAGTTCAGCATTGTTCAATTGATCAATTGCTTCCTGACCTTCAGCGTCGTTTGCCATTTCAACAAATGCAAATCCTCTTGATTTACCAGTTGTATGGTCAATAATAACTTTGGCTGAATTAACTGCTCCGTACTCTTCGAAGATTTCTTTTAAATCTTCGTCTTGAATCTTATAGCTAAGATTCGCTACATAAATGTTCATAAAATGAATATAATTAAAAATAAATGAAAGGGGAATAGTGTAGCGAATTAAAGGATTGAATAAATCGTAAAATAAAAAAGCAATTTCTTTGCTATACTAAAACCTGTTTTAAAACTTCCGCAAAGGTAATACTTTAATTGGCAGCTATTACATATTGATAAAATTATTTATTCGTGATAATTTTATTTCCGGCTTATGCTTTAGAATAGAAAAAACTGTATGTGATAAATGGATTTTAGTATCTTCAAATTTTATGCATATTTAATTGTTTTTGTGAAATATATGTATATCTTTGTATTATGAATTTTCAATTACTATTTATATCTTCTTTCATTGTTTTTAAACAACAATTTTTTTTTGCTCATTAATAATTATACGAATGCTAAAATCAATGAAAGTCCTCTAAAATTCACTATAATCATTAATTGAAGCGACTTTTGAAAATAATTTTAATAAAATGTCCCTAAAAAGCATACTCACATTATTATTTGTATGTATATTTATAAGCCTCCATGCACAAAAGGAGTGCTGGCATTGGTATTTTGGTGCAAAAGCAGGAATTGATTTCAGTTCCGGCACTCCTGTTGCCGATACCAATAGTAATATGGCAGCTGTTGAAGGGGTATCATCCATTTCCGATTCAGCCGGTAATTTACTTTTTTATACCAATGGGATGACCGTTTGGAATAAAACGCATACAGTAATGGATAATGGCACAGGGCTGATGGGCCATCAATCCAGTACCCAATCTTCAATCGTTGTCAAACAACCGGCTAATGATTCTATTTATTATATATTTACTTTAGATGCTTATGATTCTTTTTCACCCCCGACTCATAAAGGTTTTCGATATAGTACAGTGAATGTTCATGCAAATAACAGTTTTGGTAAAATAATTCAAAAAAATGTTTTAATTGTAAATAATACCTGCGAAAAGGTAACTGTCATTAAACATTGTAATGGAAAAGATATGTGGATAATTGTAGCTATTAGAAATTGTAATATTTATAATACTTATTTACTCACAGATACAGGTATTTCTACAAATGCTGTCATTAGTCAGGTTGGTGTAGGTTCGGCACCTAATAGCTGGTGTGCTGGTTATATGAAAGCAAGTATAGATGGTAAACGAATAACAATAGCTCATCTCGAAAATATTTCTATTGGTACTAATGTAGAATTGTTTGATTTTAATAATTCATCAGGGCTGTTATCAAATCCTATTTCTATTGGATTTATTAATACAGTTAATTTAAATCCTTATGGTATTGAATTTTCTCCTGATAAGAAATTTTTATATGTTAGTTATCTTGCTCGTACATTAAATAGTGCAAGCCATATTTATCAGTATGATATTTCATCAAACAATGCATTGGCAATCAGCCAGACAGCAGTGGATTTATATTGGAATTATGTTCCGGGTTCAACCACGAATACACATTCTACAGGAGCGATGCAATTGGGTTGTGATAATAAAATATATGTTGATTTCGTGGGACATACCTATTTAGGCGTCATTAATTATCCCGATTCAGCAGGTTTGGCTTGTAATCTGGTAAAAAATGGCGTATTTTTAAATGGGAGAACATCTAATTTGGGCTTACCTGCCTTCTTTCCGGGTTATTTTAATAAAAGGCCTGATTATTCATATAACCAAAACTGCTTAGAATTTAAGTTTAATCCTGTTTGCGATAGTTCTTCTCTGGATTCAATAAGCTGGAATTTTGGGGATATAGCATCCGTTGTATATAATAGTTCCGCAATGTATAACCCACAGCATAAGTTCAGCGATACAGGCAGTTATACTGTTAAGGTATATTACTATTACCCCTGCAACCGCAAAGACAGTGTAATAAAAACCATCAA
This sequence comes from Bacteroidales bacterium, assembly GCA_049315385.1. GTDB lineage: Bacteria > Bacteroidota > Bacteroidia > Bacteroidales > JACABE01 > JACABE01. The sequence goes on along the minus strand of JBMOKG010000056.1, from coordinate 2,949 downwards.
TGTACAGTTACCTGCTTACAGCTTTCCTCCGGCTTATATAAAAGATACGATTACAATTTTGTGTAAACAATTAATTTTTACACCTGTATGTGACAGTTCTTCGTTAGATTCTCTAAGATGGACATTTGGAGATATAGCATCAGGATTATCTGACAACTCAACATTGTACAACCCGCAACATACATTCAGCGATATCGGAACATACCAGGTTCAGCTTATACTGTATGCTTATTGTCGCACCGATACAATTTATAAAACAGTAACTGTCAGACTTCCCATCCAATCTATTTACCTGGGAGCAGATACCACGCTTTGTAATCAGGATAGCCTTCAATTAGGCTTACAGATACATTCGGTGCTTCCAACTACTTATCAATGGCAAAATGCTACTAACAATCCAACATTTACTGTAACTCAAGCGGGAACCTACAGTGTAAATGTAAATGCAGGTGGTTGCTATTTTTCTGATTCCATCATTGTAAATTATCAGCTTACACCAAAGATAATATTGCCAGATGATACTATTATATGCGAGGACAACCGAATAGATTTTGATATTCCTCCCGGGAATTACAGTCTTTTATGGGATAATGGAAGTACATTCTTTAACCGGATTTTTACACAAGCCGGAAATTATTGGATCACAGCAACTAATCTCTGTGGAAGTATAACGGATAACTTTGTATTGCAAACCAAAAACTGCAATTGCTATCTGTATTTTCCCAATGCTTTTACACCCGATGGTAATGGATTGAACGAATGTTACGGAGCTATTTATAATTGCGAATTTGAAACCTATCACTTTTATATTTACAACCGCTGGGGACAATTGCTTTTTGAAACGAATCATCCTGATGAATGCTGGGATGGAAAGTACAAAAACGAAGTTGTATTGACGGATGTTTACGTTTGGATATTGGAATATAAGAGTATTTATGATGGTGAAATGATTGTGAGAAAAGGAAATATGGTGGTATTAAGGTAATCATGCTATACTGAATTTCCTGTTTATCAGAATTTGGAGGGATTTTCTTTTCTAATGTGAAGCTACAGCAATACTGGCAATATTTATGGTGACGCCTTCTATGGAATTTAACAGATTTACACAGGCTTCAATGGTTGCACCGGTTGTTATTACATCGTCAACCAGCAAAATATGTTTATTTTTAAGGGTTTCAGGGTTTTGTAAACTGAAAATTTCTTTCACATTTTCCCATCTTTTAAACCTGCTTTTTTTTGTTTGTGTTTCCGAAGCAAAAGTCCGGATCAATGTTTGGGTGTCAATTGGAATATTCATGCTTGCAGATAAACCTATTGCAAAAACTTCGCTTTGGTTGAAACCTCTTTTCTTTTGTTTTTTAGGATGCAAAGGTACAGGGATTATTACATTTGTCTTGCTATAATCTGGTGATTGCATAAGTTCTCTCCCATAAATTTCACCTATATAAATGCCAATTTCTTTTTTTCCTTTGTATTTTAACTGGTGTACCAAATGCTGAACTTTCCCAGCTTTTGTAAAATAAAAATAAGCAGCAGCTGTATTAATATTGCATCTTCCCCAAAAAATCTGACTGATGGGATTGTCCTTTTCAAGATGATAATTGGTTTTTGGCAGATGAAACAGGCAGGATGTGCAAATAAGATGTTCATTTTTAAACAAATTATTACCACAAGCCATGCAGTTATTGGGGTAAATTAATGAAAAGAAATCCTGAAATAGTGTCATATCCAATAAATCTAAGTTTTATTTTTTAATACCATTTTTAAGAATTATTTTTGCAGTAAATTTACTTATAAAACATAATAAATCATACTATTTACTGTTAATAATAAAAAATAAATAAAATGTCAGAAATAAATAATCAGGAAAAAAAGTATAAAAGGATAATAGCCATCTTATTATTTGTAATTGCTATACTTATAGTTTGGTTAGTTGTTGAAAAGAGTAGAATTCATACAATTTTTCTTGAAAAAAATGCTACACTTTCTCATAATACAGAATTGCAGTCAGAATTGGATTCATTATTAAATGAACATTCTAAAATAAAATCGGAATATGGAGAACTTTCAGGCCAGCTAGCTGAAAAAGACAGTCTTATACTTGCCAATGCCGGTGAAATTCAGAAGTTAATTGCGATGCAGGGTGATTATAGACGAACCAAGAAAAAACTGGAATTATTAAGGAATATTGCCCAGGGTTATGTTTCTCAGTTAGATTCATTATATCGGGTAAATCAGGCGCTTACTGATGAGAATCAAAAAATCAAAAAAGATTTTAGCAATGAAAGACAAATAAATTCTGAATTATCTAAAGATAAACTTGCTTTAAATGAAAAAGTTACCATCGCTTCGATGTTAAAAGCCTACAATATTAAATCTTCAACTGTCAAATTGCGTTCAAGCGGAACCAAGGAAGTTGAAACTGATAAGGCAAAACGGATAGGGAGAGTGAATATTTGTTTTACACTCAGTGAAAATAAAATTGCTTCTTCCGGATTAAAAACGATATATATACGCATTGCACGACCTGATAATGTTATTGTTTGTGAAGGCAAAGATGATATCTATACTTTCGAATTTCAGGGACAGAAATTACAGTATTCAATGAAAAAGGAGATTAATTACGACAATAAAGCCCAGGAAATTTGTTTATCATGGAACAAAAAAGACGATAAAACGCCTGCCATGGTTGGTAAATACAATGTTTCTCTTTTTGTGGATGGCTATGAAATTGGCCAGTCGCAGTTTGAATTAAAGTAGAAATAGGAGTAGCATTTATAACTGATAATTTATAAAAAATAAGACCTGACAGGTTTAAAAATCTGTTAGGTCTTTTTTTCTATATTCTCTTTCATTAAGTAATTTTAATTACGCTTTTAAGATTATATAATTGAAGACAATGTGGTCAAAAATGGTGCAAAAAAAGCATTCATAAATCAATAGTATCAA
>JBMOKG010000145.1:0-7360 GCA_049315385.1 Bacteroidales bacterium | reverse complement strand
AATAACACCATTCAACGTAAGTTTAAAAGCATTTACGTTAACTACAGCAGCGTCATTAATAGATTGAAAATTATCGGCAACCATTAAATCAGCCCCCATCGTAAAAGTTGAAGCGTTGCTTAGATTTTTTAAGCTGACTACCGCTGAATTGGTAAGTGTTCCGGTATTCACTTCAGCATACCCAATTGTCATTGCAGTGGCAATATCAATTGCACCAGTTGTATTGATATAAAGTTCGGGTAAAGCAGGAGAAACTCCGCTAAATTTAATTGCACCGGATGTTGCACCATTGAAATACAATGCGGCCATATTTAAAGTATCAGCAGAGAAAGTTCCTGTGGCACCGGGAGTATAAGTAGTATTGATCTGAAGAGCATTATCGCCTAATACCAATTCTCCTGCCGTTAAATTTAACGTGGTTATCTCTATAGGATAACTTGTGCAACTACCTAAAGATATAGTTTGTGCATCCCTGTCAACTGTAAGTACATTCAGATTTCCATCTAAATTAATGGTTCCAAAAGCTGAACCACTGCCACCTATACTAAGCGTTGAAGAAGATGTACTTACGAGGGTACCTGCTCCTACAATTGTTCCGTTAAGAGTGAGGGCATTTGCACCTATAATTATAGTATTATCTGAATTTGTTAATGTCACATTTTGTTGAATGGTAATATTTCCATTCAAGGTCAAATTAATTCCTGTTTTTGTAACTGTAACATTTTCATCGTAAACACCAGTATTGATATTAACATTACCACCATCATTGGTAAGCTCAATAAAATCAACAGCAGCCTGAATAGTTGGAAATTGATTACAGCCGTTACCAGGGGTATAAGCAGGATCAACATAAACCTGATTTAATTGAACCTTACCATTGGTATAGGTTCCATCGATAAATGGAGGATACTCTTGTGCAGGTCCAGTAAATTCACATCCTGTACTTGGGGAATTGTTAAAACTAATGGTTCCACAAGAAGAAATACCGCCCGCTTTGGTGAAAGTTATCTCAAAAAGAACATCACCTTCACTTAAGGTAACTACATCAGATGGATCGGCACTACCCATACTTACTACATTAAAAAAACCAGTAGAGTATTGAGCGAGAATGTCAGTTACAGTAAACGGATCCCAATTTGCAGTTGCGAATGCAGGATTTACATTGGTTATCGTAGGTACTCCCAAGTTGGCATAATCAAACTGGAAGGTTAAAGAGAAAGATCCAACAGCAGTAAAGTTGGCATCTGCCACCTTAATAGGGACAACCGCAGTAGTTGCATTTGGAGCCACTGCTATAGTTGATACAGTAACACTAGGGCCTTGAGCCCAGCCAATCAACGTTACAAATAGCAACGTGATAAAAAGAAATACTTGTTTTTTCATTTTTTAAATATTTAAATTTATAATTGAATCCACTCCGAAAACTTTTTCGCCAGAAAACATTTTTTGGTTTGATTGCTTTCGGAGCGGATACATATTGATTTGTTTGTTTATTTACTGATAATCATTTTTATTTGTTTACGAAGCACATTATCTGTAGTTCTCACCTGAAGAACAGCGTGATAAACACCACTTGACATACTGCTTGCATCCCATGTAAATTCATATCTGTTTTGAATTTGTTGAGGTTTTGTAAACTGAGCTACTTGCTCACCAATCATGTTGAAGATAGTAATATCAACATCACCATTAACAGGTAATACATAGTCTAAAGTAGTCTGTCCGTTGAACGGATTAGGATAGCTGCCAAACTGCAAACCATCTGCCGTAGTAACATCAAGTTCAATGTTTTCTTCCAGATCTTTATTACCTGAATAATCTGCATTCACATCACCATAGCATAATGATTTGAAATTCTGAGTTAAAGGAAGAGAACCAACAGTAATCTGAATATTGGATTTACCTGCAGAATTGGCATAAACATAAGTAGCAGGACTTGTTGCTTCAGCCCCTGCTTTTACAAATACCCAGTCGCCTGTGGCAAATACTACAGATGAATTTACACGCTTGTCATTGATCTTATTACGGTCAGCAAGATTAATAGTTGCAGCAGTTGTATTAACATCAACATCGGCTGCTAGTCTTTTCAAACCAATTAAAGGAACTGGATTTGAAACTTTGTAGTGATTCTGAATAGCTACAACATCTAATGTAGTAACACCACCCCAAGCAGTTGGAAGAGAGAAAAACACATCATAAGTCCCTGGTAATACACCAGTAAATGAATAATCGCCATTTCCAGTTGCAGGAGTAATAGCTGTATATTTGGTAACATTGCTTTGTTTTAAAGTAATAGTTACATTATGCATTTGCGGATTTAAGGTGTTGTAGTAAGAAACATTTCCCGAAACCGGATAAGTAGGAGCAGTTTCTACAGTAACTGTAGTAGTTGCTGTATTTATACTTGCACAACCATTGCTACCGGTAACTACAAGTGAATAAACACCTTCTGCAGTTACGCTTGGGTTTTGCAAAGCTGAAGTAAATGATGGACCTGACCATGCATAAGTATAAGGAGTTGTACCACCTGTTGCACTGCCACTTAGCGTTCCGCTACCAGTAATGGTAATATTAGAACCTGCAATAGCTGTTGGAGTTGGTTTTACAAATACTGTAACTGATGAAGAATACAGACCATTAACTAATACATTATAAGTAGTAGTTACCGTTGGGTTTACAGTCGGGTTTTGAATGCTGCTCGTAAATCCGGTAGGTAACGAAGTCCATGACCAAGAAGTCATAGAAACACTGCCTAAGCTTACATTCAGTCCGGTTGAGCTACCTGCACAGATAAACTGGTTACTTCCGGCATTGGCTACAGCTGCTGTATAATAAGCAGTTCCTGAACAATCGCCGGTAGTTCCAACTACATTATAAACAGTAGATACAGAAGGGTTAACAGTTATTGAAGCTGTTGTAGCACCTGTATTCCATACATAAGTAGTGGCTCCGCTTGCAGTAAGTGTATTACCTGATGGTGTAATAGCAACACTTAAACCAGCATTTACAGTAACAACTAAGGATGCTGATGTTGCACAGCTATATGCATCTTTACCGTTTACTACATAAGTAGTAGTAATTGCAGGACTTACAACATGACCGTTAAGAGCTGGCAATGAATTATTCCAGGTATAAGCAGAACCATTGGCTGCAAATATACCGGTACTCATTCCACTGCATATTGGATTTGTAGATGCGGTAAGTGTAATATTACCAATACTTCCACCATAAACAGTACCAGTTACTGTTGTATAGAAAGGATAGTATTCAACAAGACCGCTTACAGAAGGACAACCGCCCCAATAATTGTTGGTGGCATTCAGATTGTAAGTGGCATTGTTATTTATTACACCAGCGTCAGAATTAGGAAAGTAAAATGAATTACTGTTAACATATACACTATTGAATCCAACCGGACCATTGGCATGAGTTTCATGTAAGTTTCTTAAACGAACTGCTGCACCAATTGCACCCGAAATTGTTGGGGTTACTGTAGTAATGGAATTATTTTCAATATTGATATTGGACTGTAAAGGTTGTGCAAATACTGGAGAAGCGCTTCCTGCATTAAGTGTCACACCTAAAGAAACAGGGCCAATAGCGTTATTAGTTATTGTAAGACCCGTAACATTCCGCTGACTTAATGTGGTTATCCCAAAATATGCATTGGATATGGTGTTGCCATTAATAGTAATATTTTGAGCATCCCTATCGGACATACTTACTTGAATAAGCCAAGGTGCAGGAACATTTGTTGTTGGGTCGCCCCCTAGATCAATCGTATTACCATTAATTGTTGCAGTTTGCAAACCATCGGCATTGATACCGCGACGGCCAGCATAGGTAGCATTTGTGTGTGTAATGCAGTTGTTATTTATTGTGGCATTTGTTACATTAAAAACTGCGATAGCGGAAGCTTGAGCATATTGAATATCTTCAATTTTATTATTACTTACTATCCAGTTTTCAGAACCAATGCCTCCACCCAAACCAAGTCCATGACGAATAGGAATCTGAGCTGTTGTGGCGTGTAAATAATTGTCCTTAATCGTAATGTTGCTGCGAACAGTAGCACCACTGGTAGAAGCAATCTGCGCATTGGCACCTGTAAATTCGAACCCGTCAACTGTGATGTTGTCAGTTCCGATAGTAAATGAACCTTGAATAACCGATTCAGCCACGCGGGTATTACATCCGGATGTGCCATAGTTAGCTCCTCGTAGTTCTACTGATTTGGTGATATCAACGTTTTCATTATAAGTACCTGCAGCTACTTCAATTACATCACCAGCTATAGTTGTTGTTGCATTAATTGCACCTTGTATGGTACCATGATAAGTACTACGTGTAATATTTCTTACAGGTGTTGTACCATTACATGATGGAGTAACCAAATCACTTGTTGTCAGGAATGGAGACCAGTTTACAAGACCTGATATTTTACCTGAAATTACATCTGCATCTGCAGTGCCAAACCAGTTACAGGTGGCGCTAACCGGAGAAACAGTAGTAATGATTGCAGCACCTGTATTTCCAGAAAAATCATTATTTGTCGCAGTTACAACACTAACATCATTAGCATCATACCCAACAGTAATACCTTGAAAATTTCCTGTAATTGTATTTCCTGTAATTGTAGCATTAGTATGTGTACCTGTTACATCATAATAACTTGTTACCATTATTCCGGCAGATGTAGATCCATCATAAGATGCAACACCTATACATGCTGTAAACGTGTTTCCGCTAATAGTTGCAGTGCTGTTTCTTCCAACCTCAACCGCATAATCTAACCAGTCACCACTACCTTTTCCAGTATAAGTATTTCCGGTTATTGTTGCATTTGAGAAGAAAACCGCCCAAACACCTTCTCTTCCAATACCCGAAAATGTATTATTACTTACGGTCATGTCTGAACCCAAAAGTGCTACACCTACGCCATCATAGCTTGATAGGCGTTGCATATTTTTAATAATGTTATTATCAATAGTTCCATGACCATGAGAAAGAATGGCATTAACAATAATTTGCCCTGAACCATCTAAAGTTACATTACTCAGATTAAAAGTAACACCCGAATTAACTAAAATCCAACTAGTGTTATCTTCCATATAACCGCTTCCACCGGTTCCCTGAGCTGGTTTGATTATAGTGGTTGCTTTATCAGCACCAGTTATTGTTAGGTTTTTATTAATTACAATTTGACCTGCTTCGGTATAAGTCCCCGCAGCCACATTAATTACATCACCTGCTGTTGCAGCATTAATAGCTGCTTGTATGGTACAATATCCAATTCCTGTATTAATATTCTTAACTGGGAAAATTGTAAAACCAGCATCCTTGTAATACAGGCAATATTTAATTTTTCCATCAATTATAGTGCTGAAATCGGGAGTAGCAGAACCCCAGTAATTCATTGAAAGATCCTGCTGTGTATAATTTGCATCAGTAGAAGCTATCTCTGTAAATGGATAAGGTGAAGTATTAGAAATATAGCCATATCGAGCTGCTGTTTCATAATTAGTAATACTGTTTTTATCACTTAATTTAATATCAATATCTTTAAAACCGCCTGAAGCATAAACTTGACTTGCTAAAACAATTCCATCTTTAAATCCATTAATAGTATTATTGTAAACACTTCCGTTGAATGAATAGTTGGCATCACCAGTGCGTGATGTATATTTATGACCTGATAAAAGTAAGCCAACTTCTCTTTCAGAGTATCCTGTATAATCATTTGTAAATAAATCGTCACTACCCACATTCGTAAGCGTATTATTATATATTAACATCGGATCAGCATCAGAACCTGCTCCGGTAATAACAATACCGGCACCTCCCTTACCCATGGTTATCGTGTTGTGATGTATCGGGAATCCCCAGGTATTTTCCCATCCTGTTTCTATTCCCAAGCCACCATTACCTGTGAGGTTTATTGTATTGTAGGAAATCTCGCTGCCATCTCCACCCCTCACTACATAAATGCCTGTATTGTCAGCAACATTGGCAGTGATTGAGTTATTCTTTACTGTAATCACATTACTCTGTTTGCACCAGAAATTAATCCCAATATCAAAAGGAGTACCTGTAAGTCCTGTGAGATCAGTAATAACATTATCCTGAATAGATAATGTTCCTCCAACAACATTGCAGTTTCCCAGGAGAGCACCTGTCACATTAGAAATGTTGCAATGCTCAATCAAACCCGAACCACTGAATTGTACTCCTTGTCCATAACCCTGCCCATTGTTAACCCCTGTAACATTATTAATGGTGCAATATGTAATCTGATTGTTGGTGAGTGTTTCCGGGAAGATTGAAATTCCTCTTCTATCCACATTTTGAACAGTGACATGAGTAAAGATGCAGTTATTTCCTCCAACATTGCTCTCAGGACTTGCGTTATTCCCAAAATGAATACCATCTTTGAAATGAGCAACTCCGGCAGCTAAGCCTGCATTTGCAAAACCATCTACAGTTAGATTTTGTATTGTTATATTGTTAGAGTTATATAAACTTATCCCATTGTTATTAAGTGCAAAAGCACGAACTGGAGCTACTACAGTTAATCCTTCGCCTGCACCTGTAAGTGTAAGATTGGTTTTACCACTAATTAAAACTTCTTCGTAGTAGGTGCCTTCAGCCACATTAATTACATCGCCAGTTGATGCTGCATCAATAGCAGCTTGTATGGTAGCATGACCTGAGATAACTGTACCTGCGCGTGTAACTTGAACTGGCATACCACCAGCACATGCACCACCATCAGATACACTGTAAGGAATGTAAGTGGCCGAGCCGGTTATTTTAGCTGCAATTTCTGCAGGAACTGTTGTACCCCACCAGTTACAGGTCGCGGCTACAGAAACGCTGGAATTGTTAACTACACCCATATTCAGGTTGGTAAAACTGTTATCTGTCAGAGTTGTAATACCGGTTGCTGAAGCATCATAGGTTCTGTATCCTATTGTGCTTGTATAATAAGGTGATGATGCAATGTTGCCATCTACCTTATTGTTGTTGAAATATACCTGTGGAGCTGCTCCTGAGCCCTGTGTTCCAAATGTTATTGCCTCCATGCCACGGAAAGTAAGCTGTTGTGTCCATGCACCATATACCTGGGCTTTTAGGCCTGCACGGTCGTTTGGTGCTACCGACACTTCGTTTTGTGACCAGGTAACCTGGGCTGCACCTTTATTCTGGTAGTTATGGTACAAACCTCTCGATCCGGCAGTTATGGTATTGCGCTGGATCAAGGCAGATGTTGTATGCCCGTATGGCATATACTGTATGCCGATACTAGTATTCAAAAACTGGTTGTCCTGTATTGTTCCTGAAGTCGCTTGCACATAAATAC
>JBMOKG010000055.1:0-29971 GCA_049315385.1 Bacteroidales bacterium | reverse complement strand
TTGATTGAATATCAGTATAATATCAATGTACATTTGTCTTATAATTAATATTATGTTAAATAGAAAATATTATAAAAGAGGAGTTATTGATTAACTCCTCTTTTATAAATATTAATTACTTTTTTAAATTAGCTATTTTTTGATTAACAATTTTAAGTTTTTCAATATTGCTTAATCTGGTATAAATATCTTTTAAAGTAGCAAGTACAATTCCATCATTAGGTTGCATATCAGATGCTTTTTCTAAAAATGGAATCGCTTTATTAAGTTGTTCATCAGCTTGTTTTTTTAATGAATCATAATTTTTATCGCCTAAAGCTAAAGCATTAGCTTTTCCCATAATTGAAACAGCATCATTTACATACAAAGCACCTAAATTATAAATAGCATCGAAATAATCTGATTTTATTTCTATTGCTTTTTTATATGATTTTTCAGCATTGTTAACATCTCCTATTTTATCATAATTAGTACCAACAGCAAAATGAACAGTAGCATTATTTGGATCTTTAGCAATGGCAACATTTAATGCATTTTGGGCTTTTTGAACATCTCCTGTTAAAAGATAAATATTAGCTTCTGCAATGATTAATTCATAACTATCTGGAAATCTTTTTCTTCCGGTTTCAATAGTTTTAATAGCTTTTAGCGTATCCTTGTCATCTCTGTATATATTTGAAAGTGATGAGTAAATTGATGGTTGATTAAAATTACTCCTTACTAAAGATATATAATGTTCTTTAGCTTTAACTTTATTGTCAGATAATTCAGCACATAAAGCTGCATTATAGGTAGCCAATGTATCTTTTTTACCAAAAATGCTATTGATTTTAATCGTTTTTTCGAACGCACCTAATCCATTTTTATAATCTTTTAAATTAAAAAATTCTACTCCACGGTTATAAAATTGTTCAGCGCAAGCAAATAATCCTGTCATATTTTTTTGTTCATATTCTTTATCAACATCTAATTCAATAGATTTCTGATAAGAATCATAAGCAATTTGTTCTGAATTAGATGAAAGCTTTTTATAGTTAGGATCTGTTGAAGCTCCAATCTGAATATAGATATTTCCTCTATAATTCCATGTTTTGGGATCATTCATGGTTTTTTCATGAGTAATAGCTGGTTCAATGTTTTCCAATGCTTTATCTAATCGTCCGCTTCTTAAATAGCTAAATGCACTTTGAACTTTTGTATTTTGTGCTGATAACATGGTAAAGGATACTACCATAAATAATAATAAAACGAGTTTTTTCATTTTTTTTTATTTTATTGTTTTTAATTTAAACTATTAATTACAAAAGTAATATGTTTTATTTAATTTTTTGCAAATTTGATGCCAGATTTTATTCGGTATCTTCTTCAATTGGTTTTATTTCATTAATATCAGTACCAATTTCAATATCATCACCTACAATATCATGTGAAGAATGAACTTTAACTTGTCTTTCACCAAATTCATTGTTTTCATCAATGTCGATAATCTCTTCGCCTTCAATCAATTCATCATCTTCCTCTTCATTTACAACTTTTGCAACAGCTGCAATTGCATCATCATCTCTCAATTTGATTAATCTTACACCTTGAGTTGCTCTTCCCATAACCCTTAGTTCTGAAATTGCTAGACGAATAATTAAACCAGATTTATTGATAATCATTAAATCATCATTATCTAAAACGCTTTTAATAGCTATCAAACTTCCTGTTTTTTCAGTAATATTAATAGTTTTAACACCTTTTCCTCCACGATTAGTTTCGCGATAATCTTCTAATTTAGAACGTTTACCGTATCCATTTTCAGATACAACTAAGATATCATCATCAGGACTTGTTACACAAAGCATTCCGATAACTTCATCTTTACTACTTTGAGGTGTAATCCCTTTTACTCCGGCAGCATTCCTACCCATTGGGCGAACTTTAGCTTCTTTAAAACGAATAGCTTTTCCTGATTTTAAAGCAAGCATCACTTCATTGTTACCATTAGTCAGTTTTGCTTCTAACAATTCATCATTTTCGCGAATAGTTATTGCATTAATACCATTTTGACGTGGTCTGGAATATGCTGCAACTGATGTTTTTTTAATAATACCATTTTTAGTACAAAGAATAATAAAATTATTATTTATATATTCCTCATCTTTAAGATTTTTAATATTAATATAAGCTCTAACCTTGTCATCTCTTTCAATATTGATAAGATTTTGAATAGCACGGCCCTTTGAAGTTTTACTACCTTCAGGTATTTCAAATACTCTCATCCAGAAGCATTTACCTTTTTCTGTAAAAAATAACATATAATTATGCATAGATGCAATAAATAAATGTTCTAAAAAGTCTTCGTCTCTTGAATCAGAGCCTTTCGAACCACGCCCTCCCCTATTCTGGCGGCGGTATTCTGTAAGTGGAGTTCTTTTAATATAGCCTAAATGAGAAATCGTAATTACAACATCATCATCAGCAATGGTATCTTCAATTTTAAAATCGGATGCTGAATATTCAATTTCTGTTTTTGCTTTATCACCATATTTATCTTTTATTTCAATCAGCTCATTTTTAATAATTATCATTCGCATACCTTCGTCAGATAATACCAATTGATAGTATTCAATCATTTTTTGCAGTTCAGCATATTCTTCTTTTAATTTATCTCTTTCTAGGCCAACGAGACTACGTAAACGCATATCAACAATAGCTCTAGCCTGCAAATCGGATAAACCAAATTTCTCCATTAAACCAGTTCTCGCATCATCTACTGTTTTAGATGCACGTATCAATGCAATAACTTCATCAATATGATCCAATGCAATTAGTAAGCCTTCCAGAATATGAGCTCTTTTGAGAGCCTCATTCAATTCGTATCTTGTTCTTCTGATAACAACCTCATGTCGATGATCCACAAAATGACGAATCATATCTTTGAGATTTAACATCATAGGTCTACCTTTTACAAGAGCTATGTTATTAACACTAAACGAAGATTGCAATGCTGTATACTGATATAATTTATTCAAAACTACATTAGTAACTGCATCTTTTTTGATTTCATAAACAATTCGCATACCAGTTCTGTCTGATTCATCGCGAATATCGCTTATGCCTTCTATCTTTTTCTCATTAACTAAATCAGCTGTTTTTTTAATCATTTCAGCTTTATTAACCTGATAAGGAATGGAAGTTACAATAATTCTCTCTTTACCATGTTCTTCATTTTCAATAGTTGCTTCACCTCTGATAACAATTCTTCCTCTTCCTGTTTCAAATGCATCTCTTACACCTTCGTAACCGTAAATTATACCACCGGTTGGAAAATCAGGAGCTTTAATGAATTTCATTAATTCAGGAATTGTTATTTCAGCGTTTTCGATATAAGCAACAATGCCTTCTATAACTTCAGTTAAATTATGAGGTGGCATATTAGTTGCCATCCCAACAGCAATACCTGAAGTACCGTTAATTAATAATTGAGGAATTCTTGATGGTAAAACACAAGGTTCTTTTAATGAATCATCAAAATTTAATTGAAAATCAACAGTATCTTTATCAATGTCACTTAATGCTTCTTCTGCGATTTTTTGTAATCTTGCTTCTGTATAACGCATTGCAGCTGGCGGATCCTGGTCAATTGACCCAAAGTTACCTTGTCCGTCAATCATTGGATATCGCAATGACCAATCCTGAGCCATACGAACCATTGCGTCATAAACTGAGGTATCTCCATGTGGATGATATTTACCTAAAACTTCCCCTACAATTCTTGCAGATTTCTTATATGCACGATTAGATAATATTCCTAAATCATACATTGCAAACAATATTCTTCTATGAACAGGTTTCAATCCATCTCTAACATCGGGTAAAGCCCTCGAAACAATTACCGACATTGAATAATCAATGTAGGAAGATTTCATTTGGTTCTCAATGTTTACTTTAATAATTTTTTCGCCTTCTTGTATTTCCATATCTGTATTTTCTTCAATAACAACTATATATAAGTATAGTTAAAACTTTACGAAATTACTTAAATTAAAGGAATTAAACAAATCTTTTTTAGTCTTATTACTAACATAATTCTGTTGATAAATAAAGATATTATTTATATAGTTTAACTTAATAGTCACTAATTTTGAATGACTTAATTAAACAAAGACCATTCAAATCATAAAATTCGAAGAATTAAACTTTTAACAACATCAGTTGTTATAATTAATAAATTATTAAAAATGGAAGCAAATTTCTCACAAAGAGTTAAAGATGTTTTAGCGTTTAGCAGAGAGGAAGCTATGCGACTAGGGAATGATTATATTGGAATTGAACATCTTATGTTAGGTATTATCAGAGATGGTGAAGGCATTGCTATTCAGATTTTATCCTTTATGGATGTAAATATTCTCGAACTAAAACGTAATATTGAAACTGCAATTTCAAAAAATAGCAACAGACCTATTTTAAAAGAAACAGAAAATATACCTTTAGTCAAGCAAGCCGAAAAAACGCTTAAGATAACTTATCTTGAAGCAAAGCTTAATAAAAGTGAACTTATTGGAACTGAGCATTTATTAATGGCTATTCTTAAAGATGAAAATAATATTGTTACTAAATTACTAAATGAAATGGGTGTAAATTATGCAAGCTTGAAAGAACAAATGCAAAATAATCAAAGCCTTAAAAATGATGATAATAAATTAAATCCAAAAGATGAAATGCAAGAAGGTTCATCAGAATATTCCGATGAGGACGACAGCAAAAGTTATAGCAGTCCTCAAAAAAAATCTGGTGATGTAAAATCAAAAACACCTGTTTTGGATAATTTTGGTAGAGATTTAACAAAAGCTGCTGAAGAAGATCGTTTGGATCCCATAGTAGGCAGAAATAAGGAATTAGAAAGAATTGCTCAGATATTAAGCAGAAGAAAGAAAAATAATCCTATCTTAATTGGTGAACCTGGAGTGGGTAAATCTGCTATAGCTGAAGGTCTAGCCTTAAGAATTGTACAACGAAAAGTTTCCAGAGCATTATTTAACAAGCGTTTAGTAACATTAGATTTAGCATCTTTAGTAGCTGGAACCAAATATCGTGGTCAATTTGAAGAAAGAATGAAAGCTGTATTAAATGAATTAGAAAAAAATCCTGATATCATACTTTTTATTGATGAGATTCATACTATTGTTGGTGCCGGCAATGCATCCGGTTCTCTTGATGCTTCTAATATGTTTAAACCCGCTCTTGCTAGAGGCGAAATACAATGTATCGGTGCAACAACACTTGACGAATATCGACAATATATTGAAAAAGACGGAGCTCTTGAAAGAAGATTTCAGAAAGTTTTGGTTGATGCAACTTCTCCTGAAGAAACAGTTGAAATTTTGAATAATATTAAAATAAAATATGAAGATCATCATCTGGTAACTTATTCAGATGAGGCTATCAAAGCATGTGTTTACCTTACAAACAGATACATGAGCGATCGTTTTTTACCAGACAAAGCAATAGATGCATTAGATGAGGCTGGCTCAAGAGTCCATATATCAAATATTAATGTCCCAACTGATATCATCGAAATTGAAAGCTCAATGGAAGAAACAAAACTTCAGAAAAATAAAGCCATAAAAAGCCAAAAATATGAAGAAGCTGCTAAATATAGAGATATTGAAAGACAATTAATTGAAAAACTTGAAACTGCTAAACAAAAATGGGAAGAAGATGCTCAGTTGCACAGAGAAATAGTGACTGAAGAAAATGTAGCTGAAGTAGTTGCTATGATGACAGGAGTTCCGGTACAACGTATTGCACAAAATGAAGGTGAACGCTTAATAAAAATGGAGACCGAACTGGAAGGAACGGTTATTGGCCAAAATGAAGCAATTAAAAAAGTAGTTAAAGCAATCCGCCGTAATCGTGCAGGATTAAAAGATCCAAATAAACCTATTGGAACATTTATTTTTTTGGGTCCGACTGGTGTTGGTAAAACCTATTTAGCCAAAGTATTATCAAAATATTTATTTGATTCAGAAAATGCTTTGATAAGAATTGATATGAGCGAATACATGGAGAAATTTGCAGTTTCCAGACTTATTGGAGCACCTCCTGGTTATGTTGGTTATGAAGAAGGAGGTCAGTTAACAGAAAAAGTTCGACGTCGCCCCTACTCAATTATTTTATTAGACGAGATTGAAAAAGCTCATCCTGATGTATTTCATCTTTTATTACAAGTTCTTGACGATGGTGTACTTACTGATAGTTTAGGAAGAAAAGTTGATTTTAAAAATTCAATTGTAATAATGACTTCAAACATTGGCTCCAGACAATTAAAGGATTTTGGTCAAGGTGTTGGCTTTAATACATCAGCAAAAGTTTCAGGAAAAGCAAGTTATGCTCAGGGAGTAATAGAAAATGCATTAAAAAAATCTTTTGCTCCAGAATTTTTAAACAGAATTGATGATATTATTATTTTTGAACCTCTTGAAAGAGAATCTATTCACAAAATAATTGATATTGAACTTTCTTATCTTTTAAATAGAATTGAAAAATTAGGATTTATACTTTCAATAACTACTAAAGCCAAAGATTTTATTGTTGAAAAAGGTTGGGATTCTCAGTTTGGTGCCCGCCCACTTAAAAGAGCAATTCAGAGATATGTGGAAGATGTTGTTGCAGAAGAAATAATTAAAACAAAACTTGTAAAAGGTGATATAATCACAGTTGACTTTAATGAGGAAAAACAAGATATGTTTGTTGTAATTTCAAAATCCGATACTAATTTATAGATCATTGATGCAAAATACATATTAATCAATGCTAATTATACTATTGAAAAGAGTAAATTGAAGTTACTTTCAATTTACTCTTTTTAGTTTTTCAATAGTTTGTTTTACAGCCGTTTTATTGTCTTTTGAAGTAAAATTAAATTTTTGATTAAACTTTGAAGAATCAAAATAATAGGGCCTGTCAAATTGATACATCATTTCGGGCATTTCTTTTAAAATTGGAACAAAAATTCCAAGAAGTTTTATTAACCAAACTGGTAAAACTTTCACATCATCTTTTGTGTTCATTTCCTCTGCAAACAATTTTACCCATTCTCTACCAGTAAGCGCATTCATATCAACTGGTAAATTCCATATTTGGTTGTAAGATTCAGATGAATTACCAAGAATTGCAGTACCTTTTGCAAGATCTGGTGTATACCCCATTGTATGAATTACATCTGCATTTGAAAACCATTGAGCTGTTTTAGCTTTTGCTAAATTATCATAAACCAGATTCAAAATTAAACTATTTTGTTTCTTTACGGCCCCAAAAAAATCTGGTGCTCTTGCAATAATTGCTTCTATTTTACCTTTTTCTACCTGCTCAATAATGTATTGATCAATCCTAGCCCTGATTTCTCCTTTTTTACTACAAGGACTTATTGGAGAGCTTTCTGTAATACGATGCATATTTTCTTTGCCAATGGCATAAACATTGTCAAAAAATACCAGTTTAGAATTATATTGAATACAAGCTTCAACAACGTTTTTAATAAAAAAAGGCCATTGTTGTTGCCAAATTTTTGTATTATATTCAAATCCAACAGTTATGTAACATATTTCACTTCCTTTAACAGCTTGATTAATCTGATTAGCATCTGTAAAATCAGCTGAAAAAACGATATCAGATTTATTCACTTTAGTAGGATTTCTACTTACTAAACGGATTTCATCAGTATAATTAATAAGTTCTTTTGCTAATTCATATCCAATTGATCCTCCAGATCCTAATATTGTTTGCATATTTTTTATTAAAATAAATGTTGACTTGTTAATAATGATAAAACAATATAATAAACAAAGAGTTTAATTTTAAAAATGTAATTCTAAAAAAAAGTATAATTTTGAAAAAAAATAATCAAATGCATATCTTAATAATTAACGGACCTAATTTAAATTTATTAGGACAAAGGGAAAATGAAATTTATGGTAATCAGAGTTTTGAAACTTACCTTGCCAAATTGCGTATTGAATTTAAAGATTTTATAATTGATTACTTTCAGACTAATATTGAAGGTGAAATAATCAATAAATTACACGAAAAGGGATTTAATTATGATATGATAATACTTAATGCAGGTGGCTACACTCATACCTCAATTGCTATTGCAGATGCCGTAAAAGCAATTACAACCCCTGTTATCGAAGTTCATATATCAAATGTTTTTTCAAGGGAAGAATTTCGTCATAAATCACTAATAGCTGCAAATTGTAAAGGTTGTATTATTGGGTTTGGGTTAGAAAGTTATAGAATTGCTTTGAAAAGCCTTAGCTAAAGTCTTCATTCTTTAATTCACTAAATGACTTTTTCTTTTTAATATAATATTCCCAAACGATATTATGTTCATAAATATTTGTAACATGCTTATGATGAATATTTTCTCTTTTTTTAAGATTTTTTTTAATTGCTGAATAAAAACTTAAATGAGCATGAATAACAGCCAAAAAATCATTTATTCCACCTTCAGATAAAAATTTAAATCCAGCTATAAAGTCTAAAAATAGCCTGCATATAAAAACATTAATTAATCTTTCAGAAGGTAAATTTTTAAATAATAAGAAAAAATTATTTCGAAAATTCAAATATGTTTTGCGTGAATTATTTTTAGGTAAGGTACCTCCACCTACGTGAAAAACTGTTGACTCAGAAGAATACATTATTTTATATCCCTCATTTTTAAGTCTCCAGCAAAAATCTATTTCTTCCATGTGTGCAAAAAAATCATTATCTAATCCACCATATTTATGATAGAGTTCTGCTCTTACAAACATTGCTGCACCTGTTGCCCAAAACACTTCACAAGTATCATTATATTGTCCAAAGTCTGTTTCTATCGTTTGAAATAAACGCCCACGACAAAACGGATAACCATATTTATCAACAAATCCACCTGCAGCCCCAGCATATTCAAACTTATCTCTCTCAAAATACGAACGTAATTTGGGTTGGCAAACTGCGATATTATCATCACTTTCCATTAGAGAGATTATAGGCTTAATCCAATTTTCGGTAACTTCAATATCAGAATTTAATAAAACATAATATTGTGCTTTTATTTGTGATAGAGCATCATTATATCCTTTTGAAAAGCCACCATTTTCTGAATTCTTAATAATTTGTATTTCAGGATAGTTTTCTTGCATAAAAGCCAGTGAATCATCGGATGATGCATTGTCAGCTATAATAATATCAGCATCATCTTTGCTATATTTAACAACAAAAGGCAAAAATTTTTCTAAAAATTTCTTTCCGTTCCAATTTAGTATTACAACCGCAGTTTTTGTCATGTTTTTTTAGTTTCGTTGATGCTTCCATCTTCTGTGTGACCATAACCAATTTTCAGGATATTGGCGTATTAGCTTTTCTAATGCATTAGCATACATTTCTGAAATTTCTCCTTTGTTAGTTTCCTGAGGATGTTCTGTTAACAATTCAAATTCTAAAGTATATTTTCCTCTTTCTGTGCGGATAATCCGCAAAAAAACAACAGAAAAGTCCAGGCTTTTCGACATCTTTTCTAATCCTGTAAAAAATGCAGTTTCCTGATTTAAAAATAAAGTCCAATGATGGTCACCGTTTCTGGAAGGTGCTTGATCAGCAACAATAAAACTTAAAATAGTTTCATTCCTATGTTGTATAAACTTTTTATAAGCTTGATTAGATGGTAATGGTAAAATTCCAAAACTACACCTTATTTTTTTCATATAAGTATCAAAAAATGGATTGGTTTGAGGTTGATAAATTCCAAAGCATTTATATTGAGTTATTAATGGCAAAATCATACCTGACAATTCCCAACTTCCTGTATGACCACAAACCAAAAAAACATTTTTTTTCTTTTCAAAAAGTTCATTTAATAAATCTATATTTTTTAATGTGAATCTTTTAAGTATAGAATCTTTAGTTAAATGGGCTGATTTAATTGATTCAATTATCAGATCAGCCATAATCTTCATATATTTTTTCCGTAATAAATTAATTTCTATATAAGATTTTTCAGGGAAAGCATTTTTAAGATTTTCAAGTATGATGACTTTTCTGTATTTAATTAGATAATAAAGTATAAAGTACACGAAATCAGAAA
Source organism: Bacteroidales bacterium (assembly GCA_049315385.1). Taxonomy (GTDB): domain Bacteria; phylum Bacteroidota; class Bacteroidia; order Bacteroidales; family JACABE01; genus JACABE01. The sequence goes on along the minus strand of JBMOKG010000055.1, from coordinate 19,854 downwards.
TTAAATACAATATCTTAAATGGTAAAAAAGATACCAATTTATCAAAAACCAAAAAGAAAAAAAAACCTATTTTTTTCATTTTAAAACAATAAAGAAATTAATTTTTCTGCTACAAAAATAGCTCATTATTTTATTAACGAGCTATTTTTAAATAAACAAATGAAAAAAAAATGAATTATCTAGGGTTTCTGTATAATTCCCCTGCTTTTCCTTTTTCGTATTGAGATTCTGTTTCCTGAAATACATCCGTATTTCGAGACAGTTTTCTAGTCCAGTTTGGATTATTAATTTCCCCGATTGCATCAGAATGAATCAATGTATAATCGTTTAATGCCAAATCAGGATTTGCAAAAACGAATTTTCTGTTCGACTGATTATTTAGTTTATAATATTGCCAGATTTCATAAGGAACAGATCCGTAACTTCCATCTTTTAAGCTGGCTCCGGCATCAAATGGTTTGTTAACAATTTCGCTTGGAGGTCCGTATTGAAGATAAACCCTGCCGCGGTCAGTATCGTAACCTCTTCTTACACTTGTACTATAATTAAAAATAACTTTTTCAACTTCTTTTTTATAGACTAACCAATTTGATTCAGGGTTCACTGAATTACGTTGTAACCAAAAATTAAAAAAGTATTGCTGCATAGTCCTTAAGTCCATGTTCTTAATCTTATCATTTACAAATGTTTTTTCCATATCTGTAGAAATTGGATATAAAGATTTTACATAATCTGCGAGAGTATCTTTTGAAAGAAATTTACCAGCAAAAGTTTGCTCAACTTCAAGATTTGCAATATCTTTCAGATCAAATCGAATACTTGGATTGCTTCTTTGGAAAAATAATTTATTAACTGTCAATACTTTATTTTGTTTATCTCTTACTTCTATAGCTAAATTATAATTACCTGATGGTAATTGTGAAATATCAAATTCACCAAATACAACACTCACAACTTTAGCCGTTTCTCTTTTCTGTTTTACTGAATTTGAAATTAATTTCATTGATTCATAAGACTCAATGAAATAAGTTAATAAAAAAGCTTCATTTTTTCCTAATAGTTTTTCAGTATTATAAATTTCAGCATAAAAAGTTATTTTCTTGATACTTTCAGGGTAAAAATCAGATACATATGGAATTAAATCATATCCGCTTTTAGAGACTATCGTTGGTGATAGTGTTTTTTTAAAAGATTCTATTAATTCAATCCCGGAAATATTTACTTGATTATGAGGATAATCAATAAAAATATCCTGATTAATTTTGTAAGGAGGTAAATTACTGTTTTTATCTGAAATTAATAATTCATATAAATAGCTTCCATTTGGAAGTGTATATCTTTGCTGATCTATAAAATTAAAATTAACGTTAAGTGAATCAATTGCTTCAGGACTATTAAGGCTGTATTTTTTAAAATCTTTAATACTATCATTTTGTTTGAAAAGCATCGTAATTTCAATAGTAGCCTGATATTTTCCATTCTTATTTTTTATGAAATTAACACTTCTACCATAAACTGATAGATAAGTCTCAAAATAGCTTCCATGTTCCGGGGAAAAGAAAGAACAGTAAGATAAATCAGCCTGTAACTTTTTTGCTTGTATTTCATTGAAATTTAATAAGAATGAAATAATAAAAATAAAAAATAAATATTTTTTCATATTGATTGATTTTATATTACAAAGGTAATAATAAAGCTATATAAATTTGGGAAAATCAGTTAAAGGTTGTTAAAACTCAGTTAACGGTAAATTTTAAAAAATCATAAAATTAAAAAACAGATTATTATTTAAAGCTATCTTTTAAAAGCAATCATTTATAATAGAAAAATCAATATAAACTACATTTAATTTTACTCCCCTTTTCTTCATCTAAGTTTACGATTAAATGAGCATCTATTTCCTGTTGCATCTCTTTAACATGTGAAATTACACCAACAATACGATTTTCCTTTCTAAGCGATTTTAACGTATCGAAGACAATATTGAGTGATTCAAGATCTAATGATCCAAACCCTTCATCCAGAAAGAAAAAGTTTTGATTTGAATCGGTAATTTTCTGAATATTATCAGCCAATGCTAATGCAAGAGATAAAGCTGCTTGAAAAGTTTGTCCACCGGATAAAGTCTTTACATTTCGATGCTTTCCTCCATTCATATAATCTCTTACCTGAAAATTATTGTCATCGGTAACTTCAATACTTAGTTTTTGGCTGGTCAGCTTATAAAACCTTTCATTAGCAGCATGACAAAGCTCATGAAGATATACTGATGAAATATAATTTACAAAACCACTTGCCTTAAAAAGTTGCTTAAGGGTTTTTATATCTTCGGCTCTTAATCTAAGTTTGTCAGTAAGTTCTTTTATAGCATTTTGAGAATCAAAATCCTTTTTTAGCTCTTTAAGCTCATTACTAAGTTTTCCCTGATTTTGGTTTTTGAGTTGTAAATCTTCAGAAATTCTGCTGATAGTATTTATAATCATTTGATGATGATCTGCATTATAAACCTGACCATTAATTTCTTTATTAATTTCTGAAAGCTGTTTTTCAGAATAATCTAATGATTGTCTGAAATCAATAACTTTATTTCGTTCAATGTTAACATCTATATTTTGAACAATTATTTCTTCAATTTCCTTAATAGATTTATATTCTGATTTTCTCAATTCTTCTGAAAGTTTTGCAGCATTTAATTTTAAAGTAGTCTTTTCTTCTTCTAAAGTTTGTTGCATTGTTTCGAGACGACTTAAAATACTGACTTCTTTTTTGAGTAGTATATTAATTGTATTGTTTGCAGCTATAAATGTTGTTTCTGTTTCTAAATATTTCTTAAGGAAATTATCTTTTTCAATAGTTATTTCCTCCATTGAACTATTTATAAATTCTTCAACACTGGAAATAATAATCTGTTGGGAAAGTGTTGCTGATTCTGTAGTATTTGCAGTTAATTCATGACGAATTGTTTCCAAAGTTTTAAGATACTTCTCTTTGTTAACTTCCTCTTTTTCTATTTCTTGAATTATTACACCCAATTTGCTCTCCTCAGCTTTAATTTGAAGCTTAAGCTGTTCTTCTTTTGAAAATTCATTTAATACAGTGGCTTCATCTTTGTAAGTGTCCCAACAAAAAAGTTTATGATGAACTGAAATTTTTTCAATAGAATCCTTTTGCTTTTGATTTATTTTTTCTAGCAGATCTATTTTAATTTTGATTGATGTATTAAGTTCAGTAATCCTTTTTAGAGTTTTTTCAATATAAGAAATATGTTTTTCAAAATTACTTTTTTGGATTCTAACGATAGATAGTTCATCTGAGATATTCATTGTATTCAATGGTTGAGGATGTGATAATGCCCCGCATAAAGGACAGGGCTTATCCTCAATCAGATTGGTAGCATACTCTTCAAGTTTTGATTGTATTATAAAATGCTCAATTTCGGAATTTAATTTTTCTATAAGAAGTTTTAATTCATCCCTCTTATTTTCAAGAATTGAAGCTGCTTCAGTAAAATTAACAGATACTGGTATCCATGCAAAATTTTCATTCTCCCAAAGTAATAATTTTTGATGTTCGATTTCCTGTATGTCCTTTTGAATCAATATCAATTCAGACTCAACTACTTTTTGGTTAGAGACGAGAGAATTATTAACTGTAAACCAGTCCCTTACTTTAGACAATATTGACATGTCAGGGTATTGAGTGTTTAATTCTTCAATTTTAGAGATTATTGATTTTTTATTTTTATCTAATCGATCAATTTTTTCGAGGCTTTCATTAAAAATTACTTTTCCGTTTAAAATCCTTTCATTAAGCTGTTTTTGCAAATGATTGAGTTCTTTAATCTTTGCTATTTTGACAAGATCTTCTGCCTTTTGTTTGAATAATTCCCGTCCATCAAAATCTTTCTTTATAGATTCAAAACCATTTTCCAGGTCTTTAAGTTGATTAATATTTTCAGAAAGTAAAGTTTTATTATTAAGTATATCTAATTCTAGTTTTTTGATTTTTACTGTGATTTCTTTTTCAGATTCAACTAAAAATTTAAAGTGTAAATTACAATATTCATAATTTTTGACATTTTTCTCAAGAAGAACAAAATATGCTTCTTTTTCTTTGAGGATTTTTATAACTTGAATTGCTTCATCTGCCTTTAAGGCCAATATTTTTATATTATTATAATTCTTTTCTTTCTCCTGATGAAGTATGAGTTCATCATATTTAAGTTTAATTTCATTTTGCAATTGCGTTAAAACCTCTTCAATCAATTTAATTTGATCGGGATCTATATTACCCAATTGAAGCAACTGACCTTCATATTTTTGAATTTGTTGGTTATTTTTTGTTTCAAGTGAAACTACTTTAAAATACAATTCGTATTTATTGAGATTAAATAACTCTTTCATCATCTGTGTCCTATCCTTATTTCCTAGTTGTAGAAATTCCTGAAATTTTCCCTGGGGAATAATTATAGTTCGCTTAAAGTTTTCGTAACTTAATCCAATAATGGTTTCCAATTCACTAACCTCAATAGGTATCCATTGCATATTAACCTTCTTATAGGCAACTCTATCGAGTGATTTAACTTCTTCAAATTGTTTTTTGTTTCTTTGGCTTTTTAATGTTGTAAGATATTCTGTATCATCTTTACCTGTTTTGAATCTAAATTCGATAAGGAGCTCATTTGATTTTAAATTCATCATATTGTAGTAACGGTTGTCACCTGATATATTTAAGCGGTCTGTCTTCCCATAAAGTGCGTAGGTAATAGCTTCAAGAATTGTGGATTTCCCACTTCCAACAGAACCGAAAATACCAAACAGACCAGCCTCGGTAAGTTTAACAAAATCAATAGATTGTTTCTCCTGATAGGAGTATATTCCCTGAATAGATAAATGAATTGGTATCATAGTCCTTCTTCCTCAGATAAAACTTCTTTAAATAATTTTAAAATATTTTCATTGGGCTGCTGTCCTTTTGAATGCATAAAATACTCACTAAAAAGCATTTCCATACTTTTACTTAAATCTATACTTTGATTAAAAGATGATGTTTGTTCACTGTGGTTTTTTACATCTGGTATGAACGAGATAATCCCTTCATGAGCAACATTTATTCGATTACGTTCTTCGGATGTAAGGTAAGTATCAGTTGCCATTGTTAGTTCTATTAGGCTATTTTGATTTTTTTTCAACCATTCTATAGCTTCATCAATATTTTCTGATCGTTTTCGCAACAATTTTTTCCCTTTATTAAGTTTAATCTCTCTTATTTTTGCTGTTTCACCGGTTTGTATATCAATAATAATTATATATTTATCCTGATTTGCTTCGCTAAAACTATATGATAAAGGACTTCCAGAATAAATTACAGGCCCATTAGCAGAAAATATTTTCTGTTTCCTATGTAAATGCCCTAAAGCAGTATATTGAATTTGAAGAGGAATATTTTCGGTATATATGGCCTGTGCACCACCAATATAAAGTATAGGTTTTTCTTCTTCAGGCTCTTCAGGTATTTCATCTCCTTTATTAATCATTAGCAAATGTGTTAATAGGATATTTATGCCTTTTTCATCACAATACAAATTTGCTAATTCTTGCCATTTTTGCTGTAATACAACTCTCAACTCTTCTTCAGTATTTTCATGACCAAGGTAAGTCTTAAGACGAAATTCGTTCGCATAAGGTGTAAGCAAAACTCGAAATGGTGCTTCAACTTCCGGTAATGCAAGACTAATAAATCCTTCTTGACTTTGTATAACTTTTAAACCAGATTCTAATCCAAAAAGATTAATAATCGAATTAGGAAAACCAGCAAAAATAATTCCACATTCCCTTGCAAGAGAATCCGGAGCTTCAATACGATCTGGCGAATCGTGGTTGCCAGCAATGGCTATAACGACTCTTTTTCCGTTATTTGCAAGTCTCTTTAGTGTTTTGTAAAATAGTTCTGTAGATTCAATTGAGGGATTATAATTATCAAATAAATCTCCTGCAACAATAACAGCATTTACTTGCTCCTTATCAGCTATTTCGCAAATTTCTGCTAGGACTTCTACTTGTTCCGAATGTCTTGAAAAGCCATTCAGATATTTACCAAGATGCCAGTCAGCAGTGTGTAGGATTCTCATAAGTAGTTAAAATAAATAATATAATTTTTAAATAAACATAACGATAGTCAGTAGAATGCAATATTAGCGAATTTAAACCAAAAATAAAGTGAAAATATAGTTTATGAAATATTTTTTGATTCAATGTTTAAAATGTTTTAAACTAAAGCTTAAGTATCAATTTAAAATTGTTATCCAATAAAAGAAATGTTAAAATATTTCTTTATAAATTGAATGAATGACAGAACAATCGAAATAAAAAATGAAATACTCGATTAGTAATAAAAACCTTCAAAACATAATTTGCCAGGTATTGGCAAAGAGATAATTAATATTAAAAATATTTAGAAAAAAGTGAATACCGAATAATTTAAAATAGAGAAACGATAATTGTAATAAAATACAACTATAAACAATATAATTGGATAGTTTTTGCTGTTAGAGCCTATTTCTATTATTCATATAGCCAAAATATATGCTTTATTGATTTAAAATTCAGACTATTTTTAAATTTATTTCCTATGTATAAATTATCATTTTTAATTTCTTAAAAAAACGAAAAAAGAATAACACAAATCAATTAATTATTAACTTTGCTACTTAAAATAATATCGTATTAACCTTAAATAAATATAAAAATGAGTAAAGAAATTTTAAATCTTGAACCCAAAGCAATTTGGAGTAATTTTTACAGCCTGACACAAATTCCACGTCCATCCGGACATGAAGCAGCATGTATTGCTTTTATGAAAAAATTCGGTGAAGATCTTGGATTAGAAACAATTGTGGATCCTGTGGGAAATGTTATCATTCGAAAACCAGCAACACCTGGCATGGAAAATCGCAAAGGTGTTGTTTTACAAGGCCACTTAGATATGGTACCTCAAAAAAACAGCGATAAAAACCATGATTTTGTAAAAGATCCAATCGAAACTATTGTTGATGGTGAATGGGTTAGAGCTAATGGAACTACATTAGGTGCTGATAATGGAATGGGAGTTGCTGCTGCAATGTCTATACTTGAAGCGAAAGATTTACAGCATGGTATGGTTGAAGCTTTATTTACAATTGATGAAGAAACTGGTATGACAGGAGCTTTTGGTCTTCAACCTGGTTATTTAAAAGGTGATATTCTTATGAATCTTGATTCAGAGGACGAAGGTGAATTATATATTGGTTGTGCTGGTGGAACCAATGGAAATATTACTTTTAAATATAACGAAGTTAATGTTCCTGCCGATTCAATTGCTTGTAAATTAAATATAACAGGTTTAAAAGGAGGTCACTCTGGAGTTGATATTCATCTAGGAAGAGGCAATGCTAATAAAATTATGAATCGTTTTTTAAAAGAAGCTGCTATTAAATTTGGGTTGCAAATTGCAACTTTAAACGGAGGTAGCTTAAGAAATGCAATACCTCGTGAATCCTTTGCTATTATTACAATTAAAGCTGCACATAAAGATGCTTTTATAGCAAATCTTAAAGAATTTGAAACTATCGTAAGAAAAGAACTTTCTGCCGTAGAACCTGATTTAAAAATGGAAGTAACTTCAGCGGATATGCCTTTAAAAGTTATGGAAACTAAAGCTCAAAAAACATTTACTGATGCTATCTATGCATGTCCAAACGGAGTTGTCCGTATGAGTAACGCTATGGAAGGATTAGTTGAAACATCAAATAATCTTGCTATAATTGAAATTAAAGATGGAATTGCAACTGCTCTATGCTTATTGCGTAGCTCTGTTGATTCAGCAAAAGCCGATCTTGAAAGTCAGATGGAATCAGTTTTCCATTTAGCTGGAGCTGAAATTACATTTGATGGGCAATATCCTGGTTGGAAACCAAATCCTGACTCTCCTATTCTTAAAAAAATGCTGGATATTTACAATAATCAATTTGGTAAAATACCAAAGATTTATGCTATTCATGCTGGTTTGGAATGTGGATTATTAGGTGGTGTTTATCCTAACTGGGATATGATTTCTTTTGGCCCTACCATCCGTTTTCCTCATTCTCCTGATGAAAAAGTAAATATTGCAAGTGTAACTAAATTTTGGGATTTTCTTGTTGAAACATTAAAAAATGTTCCTACTAAATAGATTTTTAAAGTTTTCTGAGTTATAATTCAATAAAAGTAATAACTTAGGAAACTGATTTATAATAGAAAAAGCGACAAAGCTTATATCTTTGGTCGCTTTTTTTATTTATAACCGCAAGTTTAGATTATTTAATTTGTCAAATCTGCATTTAAATTTCATAAAGACTAGAATATAAAATATGCATCTTTATTAATAAAAACATATAATTTTGCAAACTTAATTTAAATCATCAATAATTAATACTATTATGCAGCACTTAAAAAATCTTTTCTTTCCAATTACTTTACTCATCTTATTAATTACTCAAAATTCTTTAGCTCAAAATCAATATGGAAAAGGTACAGGGCAAGGTCGTTCAGCAGATGGTAGTGTTGGAATGGGTAGTATATCAGGTGTTGTGGTTGATAAGCTAACTATGCAAGCTGTTGAATATGCTAACTTAGTAGTTTTTCGAAGTAAAGATTCTGTAATGGTTGGCGGAACTATTTCAAATCAAAAAGGATTGTTTTCTATTGATAAAGTTCCTTATGGGAACTATTATCTTGTTGTTAGTTTTATTGGTTATTCTAGTCTAAAAATACCAAATATAATTGTAAATCAAAAAGATCATGAGAAGAAAATAGGTCAAATAAAATTTTCAACTTCTAGTAGTACATTAGGTGAAGTTACAATTACTTCAGAAAAACGAATGATGGAATATTCTTTAGATAAAAAAGTAGTAAATGTAGATAAAAATTTAGTAAGCGCCGGAGGTTCTGCTGTAGATGTTATGCAGAATATCCCTGCAGTAACTGTAGATATTGATGGTAATGTAAGTTTACGTGGAAGTACAAATGTAAACATTTTAATTGATGGACGTCCTTCCAGTCTATCAGGTATGAGCCGACAAGCAATTCTGGAACAAATTCCGGCAAGTTCTATCGAAGCTATTGAGATTATTACTAATCCATCAGCAAAGTATAATCCAGAAGGAATGTCGGGTATTATTAATATTAAACTTAAAAAGAAAACAGCTCAGGGACTTAATGGTATGGTTTCAGTAAGTGCTGGCACTAGCAATCGTTATAGCAGCTCTGTAAATCTTAATTATAGTACCGAAAAATTCAATGTGTTTGGGTCATGGGATGGAAGATGGAATCAGGGAAAAGGATATGGTGACATTTATAGACTTACAACTCATAAGGATACTAATTCGTATACATATCAACACTCTGAAATGAAACGTGTTATGGATAACAATACTCTTAAGGCTGGATTTGACTGGTATTTAAATCCTAAAAATACTATAACAGTTTCAGGACAATACAACATTGGTGGAAGTGATAGAAATATGGATTTACTTAGTTATACTAGTGATTATTCTTATTTAAAACAAAATGATTATAAGCAAAATAGTAAAGAGCTTGAGAGTGATCATTCAACTATGTTTGCATTAAACTATAAAAAAACATTTATTGAACGCAATCGTGAATTAACCGCTGATTTTTCTTACAGCACTTCTTCTGATTCTGAGAATTCAGATTTGACACTTTATAATTATCTGACGAATTATATAAATACTTCTGCAAATCAGTCAATCCTGCAAAAACAAATTGATAATGGCAAGAACTGGGTAGCAAATGCATTGATAAATTATGTACACCCTATCAATGAAAAAACAAAATTAGAATGTGGTTACCAGGGGATATTCAGAAATGTGGACAACGATTTTTATCTTAATAAATTTGATACTGCTCAAAAGATTTATGTAAATGATATATTTTCGAGCAATCATTTTAAATACAAAGAAAATATCAATGCTATATACGGTACACTTTCAAAAGAATGGGAAAGTATTTCCATGCAACTTGGTGTAAGACTAGAACAGGCAAATACTCTAGCCGATCAACTTACCCAGACACAATCCTTTACAAATAACTATTTTAGCATTTATCCAAGTTTACACATTTCAAAGAAATTTGCACGTAAAAACGAATTACAAATTAGTTACAGTAGAAGAGTAAACCGTCCTGATATGCATGATTTAAACCCTTTCAAAGATTATTCAAATCCTGATATGCTTCGTTACGGTAATCCATATCTTAAACCAGAATACATTAATTCTTTTGAGCTTGGACACTCAAAATACTGGAATAAAACATCTTTTTATACTTCTGTGTATTATCGTCAGATAAATGATGTAATTAAACGTATTACTTTTTTGGACAGCCTTGGAATATCTAATTTAACAAGCGAAAACTTATCAAAAGGAATTTCATATGGTGTTGATTTTATACTTGAACAAGAAATTACTAAATGGTGGAGAATAAATGCTAATTTTAGTTATTTTCGTACAATCATAGAAGGAAATAGTGTTGATGGAAATATTTCAACTGATAATTATAGCTGGACTTCTAAGCTTAATTCTACAATGAATTTTGGAAAATCACTTTCTGTGCAGATTTCAGCCAATTACCGGGCTCCAATCATAACTCCACAGGGTAAAATGTTCGAAACCTATTCAGCTGATATTGCTATAAAAAAGGACTTATTCAAAGATAAATTTTCAGTTGGTATTAGAGTAAGTGATATTTTCAATACACAAATATGGAAAAATGAAGCTTATGGTACTGGTTTTTATACAAATATGAATCATAAACGTCAATCACAAGCTCTTTATCTTACATTAAGCTATAAAATTAATGGTGGATTAAAACAGAAAGCCCGCAAAAAACAAACTGAAAATGGAAATACCGGTGGTAATGATGAAGGAGATTTTTAAGATATTTTAAAGTAAATTTATTATTTTAGATTGATTTTATTATTTTTTGAATAAATAATAAAAATTTCAATAAGATTAAATAAAAATTGCCTTAATATATACGATTCAATATTGACTAGTTTTTAGTTGAAATTCAAATTTCTATTTCCCCCAATTATCTTTGTCCAGACTTCGGAATTGAATGGCTTCTGCTAAATGTTCAGTCTTAATTTCCTCACTTCCATCAAGATCAGAAATTGTTCGGGCAACTTTCAATATTCTGTCATAAGCTCTGGCTGATAATCCCAATCTTTCCATTGCTGATTTCAATATTGTCATTCCTGCATCTGTAATTACACAATGTTCTCTTAGCATTTTGCTTGACATCTGAGCATTTGAAAAAACGCCTTTATTTTCGACAAAACGATTTTCTTGAATTTGACGTGCTTTTACAACCCTCTCTCTAATTACTTCACTCTTTTCTGATAACTCACTATTTGCTAATTCTTTAAAAGGTACAGGTACAACTTCCACATGAATATCAATTCTATCTAATAAAGGTCCTGAAATTTTATTCAGATATTTCTGAACTACTCCAGGTCCGCAAACACAATCCGTATCAGGATGGTTATAATAACCGCATGGACAAGGATTCATTGCAGCAATCAACATAAAACTTGCAGGATATTCTACTGTCATTCTGGCTCTTGAAATTGTAACCATTCTATCTTCCATAGGCTGTCTGAGGACCTCAAGTACTGCACGTTTAAATTCAGGTAATTCATCAAGAAATAAAACGCCATTATGCGATAATGAAATCTCACCAGGTTGCGGATTTCCACCCCCTCCAACTAAAGCTACATCGCTAATCGTATGGTGTGGTGATCTGAATGGTCTTACGGATATTAAAGCAGTATTTTTACTCATTTTTCCAGCAACAGAATGAATCTTGGTAGTCTCTAATGCTTCATGTAAATTTAAAGGTGGCAAAATTGAGGGCATTCGCTTGGCTAACATTGTTTTTCCGGCACCAGGAGGTCCAATAAGAATGACATTATGACCACCTGCTGCTGCAATTTCTAACGCACGTTTAATATTTTCCTGACCTTTTACATCGGAAAAATCGAACTCATAATCGTTTAAACTATTATAAAATTCATCTCTTGTATTAATGACTGTTTTTTCAAGTTCCAGACCTTCTTTAAAAAATGAAATTACTTCTTTTATATTTTCAACACCATAAACATTTAATTTTGATACTATTGCAGCTTCTCTTGCATTTTGTTTTGGAAGAATAATACCTTTAAAACCTTGCTTTTGAGCTTCAATGGCAATTGGTAATGCTCCTTTAATTGGCTGTAAACCTCCATCAAGGGAGAGTTCACCCATAATTATATATTCATTAACGGTTTCTGGATTAATTTGCTCTGAGGCAGCTAAAATACCAATTGCTATGGTTAAATCGTAAGCAGAACCTTCTTTACGAATATCTGCCGGAGCCATGTTTACAACGATTTTTTTTCCAGGTATTCTAAAGCCAACATTTTTTAATGCAGCTTCAATACGCTGATGACTCTCTTTAACAGCACTGTCAGGCAAGCCAACCATTGAAAAGTTAATTCCCTGATCTATATTCACTTCGACTGTAATCGTAATTGCATTTACGCCAAAAATTGCACTTCCAAAGGTTTTAACGAGCATAATCAGAATTTATTAGGTTTGTATTTTGAGGCTTTTAATATTTTTTGAGCATCATTTTCTTTTAACAATTCATTGATAGATATGCTCTTATTATTCTCCATATATGATTTTACAATTTGCCAACCTATCCATTCAGCCAAACGAGGAGGTGAATCTTTAAAACCTTTGGTCGTAGGAGCTTCAGTAATAAATGAACGAATTTTATAATAATCAGAATTATAGAGTAAATTATTCTGTATAAAAAATGCCCATATATTCGCTTCATTCTTTTTACTCCATTCGAGTTGTTCTTTAAAATAACCAATGTTAATGTGTTCAGAAACATCAGGTATCATTGCTTCTGTAAAATAAAGAATCTTTCCCTGATATATCATATTTTCGAGTAATGTTTTATCGTTTGAATCAAAGTTTATCATTTTTTTTACAATGGTTTTCATGCAATCAGATACAATATAATTACTATCTAAACGCATTGATACAAATTTTGGAATCTTAACTGAAGGATACATTTTATAATCTTTCCCTAAATACATATCAAGTGCAATTGCCATCAATGTATCCAAATAAATAATTCGATTCTCATAATCTAAATATGAAATATATGTATATACTTTTGGAGTTGGTTTTTCCGGAAAATAATACTTAAAATGTGTAAAAGCATCTGATATTTTCTTTTCCAAAATATTAGTTTCAGGAAATACCTTAATTAAATCAACATATATTTCGTGTAAAGTTGGATCAGAAATAAAATTATATAATTTTACTAAATTTAAAGTGTCATCTAAATTCCCATCCAGAAAAAGCATATATTCCGATTTATATTTTATTAATTCATTTTTTAGATTATTTGCATCGACGCTCATCAATACCTTTTCATAACGATGAATCTTTATTTCAACTTTTTTATTTTCAGGTATTTCAATTGTAAGTTTATTGTTGTTTTTGTTCTTACAACTTATGATAAATATACAAATTACAAGAAATATAAAGATGGAATTATTATTTTTATGATAGTGCATTTTGTTAAAAGAATTTGATTATTAATGTTTATTAATTCTGTAATAATTTATTATCCAATAACTTATTATAACAATTTCAGTCCTAATGAAACGTTTAATAGTCTGGGTTTAATAGTTGAAAAAGGATTATCAGAAATATTATTTAATCCCCACTCATATCTTATATCAATTGAAAGATTCAAAATATTAATACCACCACCAAACTGAACTCCCCAGTTGGTATTTTTGAATTCTGAAGAAAAAGTAGTATTAGACGAACTTATTCCATTTATTTGCGAAGATACATCTTTTGAAGTTACAAAAGAGATGAGTGGGCCTCCCATAAATTTTAAGTTTACAGCATTTAAATCAATTAATTTTATTCCTATAAGTAAAGGAAGATCTATTGTATTTATTACTGTTTGTTGTGTAAACTCTTGATTTTTAATTTGAGGTAAAGTATTACTTTTGAAATCTCCACCTTTTTTACTAAAATATATTTCTGGTTGCAAGAAAACTACAGGTAAATTAATTCGAACAAATAATCCTGCAAGGTATCCTATTTTCACCTCATCTTTAATATCATTAACATTGGAAAATTTAACAGGCATTTTGGATGAATTAAATCCAAGTTTTACACCTAAATTAATTAATTGAGCACTAGAAGTGAAAAAAAATAAAAAAACAATACTACTTGTTAAAGCTAAGTTTTTCATTTTTAACGATTATTTTATAAAAAACAGATGTTTGAAAAATAAATTATTTTCAAGCGTTTTCTTTTGCGAATTTAGTTAATTTTGTTAGTAATTATTCAAAACAAAATAAAATAAATAAAAGCATGAAAAAACTGATTGTTATTATAAGTATTATTGTCACTATTTTAGCAAATAATATTTATGCCCAAAAAAAATCAAGATCAAATTTTCAACTCGGAGCAAAAATATCACCTAATCTTTCCTGGTTAAATGCAAACGCACAGGACTTTAGTAGTGATGGTACATCCGCTAGGTTTTCCTGGGGATTTATAGCAGATTTCCAATTTGCTGAAAAATACTATTTATCCACAGGTTTTAATATTACTTCAAATGGTGGAAAAATATCTTATCCATATATTAATAAACCCGATTCGATTTTAACATTAGGTACACTTCATCGTAGTGTAAATGTCAGATATGTTGAATTTCCTTTAAGTATTAAGATGAAAACACGTCAATTTGGCTATTTAACTTATTTTGGGCAAATTGGAATGGGACTTGGAATAAGATTAACTGCAAAAGCTAATGATGACTTTTATGCAAATGGATCAAGTACTGCTGTTAGTAAAAATGACATCAAAATTGAAGATCAGATAAACTTCCTTAGACTTTCAATGATTGTTGCTGCTGGTGTTGAATACAATTTAGGTGGATCTACTTCATTATTCGGAGCATTGACATTTAACAATGGATTTACAAATATAATGAATTATCAAAATAATGTTTCTCCGTTTGTAGATGCAGATGCTTCTTCCAATTCTTTTGAAATAACTATCGGGATATTGTTTTAAATTACCTGAAATAACATTCATTATCAGCTGTATTATGAAAATTGCAATTGCTCAGATTAATTATCATATAGGAAATTTTGAAAAGAATTTAAACGCTATCATACATGCTATTCACAATGCTAAAACTCAGAATTGTGATATTGTTATTTTTGCTGAATTAGCAGTTTCTGGTTATCCTCCAAGAGATTTTCTTGAGTTTACTGATTTTATAGATAAATGTTCTGAAAGCGTTTTTAAGATTGCTGAACATTGTAATGATATTGCAGCTATAGTTGGATTTCCAACAAATAACCCTGATAAAAAAGGGAAAGGATTATTTAATTCTGCTGCTTTTTTATTTGATGGAAAGATTCAATCCCTCCATCATAAAAGTTTATTACCTAATTATGATGTTTTTGATGAATATCGTTATTTTGAACCCAATAGAAATTCAAAAATAATTCAATTTAAAGGTTGTAAAATAGCGTTGACCATATGCGAAGACTTATGGAATATTGGAGAAGAACAACTCTACTCCTATTCTCCTATGGATGATTTAATCACACAACATCCTGATTTTATGATAAATATAGCAGCTTCGCCTTTTAATTATCAACAAGCTGAAATGCGTAAAAACATTTTAATTAAAAATGTTGAAAAATATCAGATACCACTTTTATATGTAAACCATGTTGGAGCTCAAACAGAACTTGTTTTTGATGGTGGTTCTCTGGCAATTAATGCAAATGCTGAAATTGCATTGGAAATGAATAGTTTTGAAGAAGATTTTAAGATAGTTGAATTGGAACAATTAATTCAGCCAATTTCTTTAATAAATCCAAGAAAACTTAGTATTAAGATAGAATTAATTCACAAAGCTCTGGTATTGGGCATTAAAGATTATTTCGGAAAACTAGGTTTTTCAAAAGCAATATTAGGATTATCAGGAGGAATTGATTCTGCAGTAACCTTAGTATTAGCATCTGAAGCTCTAGGTTATAATAATGTTAAAGCTATTCTGTTACCTTCCCGTTTTTCGTCACAACATTCTATAGATGACGCTATTCAACTTGCAAAAAATTTGAACGTTTCTTTTGAAATAATCCCTATAGATGATGTGTATTCCGGTTTGGAAACGATACTTTCTCCATTTTTCAGAGAATTACCATTCGATGTTACTGAAGAAAATTTACAAGCAAGAATAAGAGCGGTGATTTTAATGGCTTTTACCAATAAATTCGGATATGTTTTATTAAACACATCAAATAAAAGTGAAGCTGCTGTTGGCTATGGAACTTTATATGGTGACATGTGCGGTGGATTATCTGTTTTGGGCGATTTATATAAAACCGAAGTTTATGAACTTGCTAATTTTATAAATAAAAGTGTTGAAATAATACCGGGAAACTCAATTTCTAAACCTCCATCAGCAGAACTACGTCCCAATCAAAAAGATTCAGATTCTTTGCCAGATTATGAAATATTAGACCAAATTTTATTTCAGTATATAGAAGAAAGAAAAGGACCAAGAGAATTGATTGCAAATGGATTTGATAAAGATATTGTTGAAAAAACGCTTAAACTCGTGAATACAAACGAGTATAAAAGACACCAAACTCCACCAATATTAAGAGTATCAATAAAAGCATTTGGAATGGGAAGAAGAATGCCTATTGTTGGAAAATATCTTGCATAAGTTATTGATTTCTACAAAAAAATTATGCAATAAATTATTGTTTAATAAATTTCCGTATATAAAAATTATTTCCTTTAAATAACTTTAAGAAATAAACACCATTTTTTAAAGCTGAGACATCAATTTTATTAAGATTTTTAACTTTCAATATACTTTCACCCAATAAATTTAATATTTCAACTTCCAAATTATCTCTTGATAATAAATCAATTGTTAATAAGTTATTTACAGGATTAGGATAAAAAGATATTGATTCTTGCTGATTATTAATTTCATTAATTGAATTCCCGTTACACATTACTTCATTCAGTAATACCCAAATCTGATTGCAGAATTGAGTGGGCACTTCAGTAAAACTTCCAGGTGCATCCCCCATTCTGATTACAACCAAACCTTTTGATTTCGATATACATACAAATTGTCCGTTCTTACCCAAACCAGCAAACATATCAGAAGGTGCAGCTGATGCATAAGAACCTGGGAAAACAATCTGTGATCCAGGCGACATATAGGACGCCTTTCCATTTAACCACCATAAATATCCATAAGATAAGTTTAATGATTGGGATGTATTAATCATTTGATTGATATAAGATGTATCATACATCAAAGTATCTGTATTCCAGATACAATTATTTTGAAACAACAGTCCAAAACGAGCCATACTCCTCACTGTACTAAAAAAAACATTATCGTAGTCAACCATATACCATAAACCAGTCATGCCTGTTTTATGTTTCAATTTTGATTGAGTATAAATATTAATATTCAATCCCGTTGCAGCCAACAAAACATTGTCAAGTAATGTATAGGGAGCATTATGATAAGCCCAGCGGCTACCTGCATCGGCCTTATAAATGAGACAAGTATCAAGTGTACAATGATTGTCGCTAACACCATCGTCAAGTCCTGTTGTCATTGTAAGCTGGTTTCTGATTTTGATTTTATTTTCCTGTATAGATAAACAATTTGTCCAGCCGGTTCCCAGATATTTTGATGAAGAATCCGAAATAGATAAATAACCTTCTTCCTGAGCTTTACCAACTAAGAATGAAGTGATAGTTTTACCAGCAGAAGCCCAATACCACAAACTGTCTTTAGTAAAAGATCCAAAATATTTTTCTAGTACAATTTTACCATTTTTCAATACCAGAAAACCTTTTGTATTTTGCAACTGTAAATAATTATAGAGAGTATCTATTTTATTTATGCACCAACCTATAGAAGCAGGAGAAACTGTATCCCAGTTACCAATGTTGTTTATTGGAGGAAAATATAAATTTTGAGCTTTTGACTATAGATTAAAAGAAAATAAAATTATAATAATCAAAACTATTTGTTTTTTCATTTCAGAAACTTTTGAAATTTAATAAATTAGTAAAAAGAAAATTAGTTATATTTTTTATCACTGAAATTTGATATTTATTTTAATCACTATTGTACTTTCATATATAAGAGTACGAAATAAAAAAAAAAATCGTTTATTATTTTATTTAACTTTTAATTTTATAAAGAGTTAAGATCGTTCTGGCCCAATAACGACCAATATTAAATTCTGTTAATAAGAAATTTACAACTTCATTTAACATTTTTTCCTTTGCTCGAAATTCTTCAAGAATTTTAATCCATTCCTTACTATCTTTATTTGTTTTTTCAATAAGTTGCTCATCAGTTACTTCCCAGTATTCTTTTCTCATATCTTTTGTTTTAATTCAGTATTTATGATATGTTTTATTTTTTATTAATAATTTATATTATAAAAATATTTTGAACTAACATATTTTGCAGCCTCAATAGCAAATTTATCCCAAAGTTCACTATTTATATTTGATATCTTAATCCATTCTTTCATTGGTCTTTGTTTTCCTGAAGGATCAAATAACTTAGAGCCTTCAAGGTTAATAGCCTCAAAATGTGAATTTCCATTTAGTTTAAATACCATTTCGTTCTGAAAAAAACAAACAAATGCTTTTCCATTGATTTTAAAACAAGGTTTTCCAAATAATTGACTTTGTATTGCATTTTTTATCTTTTGTCCGATAGTTTGATAGAAAATTTCCTCTTTTGTCATAACTTAAAGTATTTATTCAATAATAGTTATTAATTTTGACTTAATCATTTGTAATTACGAAAAATACCTTTACTAAAAGGTGTCCAAATACAAGCTTTCTGACCACATACTTTTAATGCATTATTAGTCCATGTATTACATGTGTAGAAAAGATTATAACGACCTATCCCTTCATAGAATGCATCATAATTTCCATAATTTGCATTCGTTTTTATCAGGAGAGGAAATCCATTTTCATCTAATAATAAACTATTCATTATATATTTAACAAGCTTTTTATACTGGATATTGCTTATCATTATCTGTTTGCATTTTTCACCTTCAATTAACTTATTGTAAAAAGTTGCATGAATAGCTGAACTGCTTAATGCAAAGCATGCTTTAAATGCAGTACTGAACTTTAAATCAGACCATTGGGGAGTTTCTAAATAAAAACCTTTGTCACCCCATCCAAATGCCAAAAGATTAGCAAATGTGTCTTTAGCAATTGTATTTTCAAATTTGATTTTTTTACTCCAATCAATTTCAGCTGTTCTAACCGGAACCACTATATCTGTATGTACTCCGTTTGATAAAATAAAGATTGCTATTTCTTTTGAATTTTCAGTTTCTTTTTCAGTTGAAATTCCAGAAAGTAAAAATGCAAAAAGTAGATAAGCCAATATAAATAATACAAAACTTGCAAAAATTATTCCTATAACTTTAAATATTCTTTTTATTGTCATTTTTTCCAATTTAACTTCTTTTCATTCATGAATTTTATTATTATCATGCAAATTTATTCTATTTCATGAAGAAATCAAATGAAGATTAACAGAAATACTATTTCCAATAAATAAATTTCCAAAACCGTAATTTTTGGTATAATGGACATTTATTAGGCTATATTTGAGTTAATATATACTAATAGACATT
>JBMOKG010000144.1:0-7397 GCA_049315385.1 Bacteroidales bacterium | reverse complement strand
GTGTCATTAGCATAGGATATTTGCGTAACATTCCATCATTAGGATATGATCCATGCAAATCAATTAAAAACTTGCAATCATTTGCTTTCTTTGCAACCCTCTCAAAGAAATTTACCATTTTTGCATCGTTTCTATCCATAAAATCAATTTTGACACCTTTTACTCCCCAACTTTTCATCAAGTCAAATGAGGCATCTAATTGTTTGTCGACATTTATCCATTTTGCCCAAAGCATAACTCCTACATTATTTTGGTTCGCATATTGACATATTTTTGGCATATCTACATTCGGATTTAATGTCAATAAATCATCTTTCCCTGACCAACCTTCATCAATTAAAATGTATTCAATTCCATTTTTATGAGCAAAATCTATCATATACATATAGGTTGCAGTATTAATCCCAGCTTCAAAATCAACTCCATAGATATTTTGGTGATTCCACCAGTCCCATAATACTTTTCCTGGTTTTATCCAAGAATAATCAATTTTTGAATCTGCTTTTTCGGAAAGTAAATAAATCAACTCGCTCGATAGAATGTCCTTTTCATTATCAAAAATTCCCATTACTCTCCATGGAAAGTTTCTTTTCAAAGTTGATTTCACAATATATTCTTCACGTTCAGTAGCATATATTTTATTTGTACCTTGAACAAATTCTTCTACTTTAGGATATTTTGCAAATAGCCCACTAAATCCATTGAATTTTGGCTGTAAATACATGCCTGAGTAGTTATATAAATTTGCTTCAGCTAAAAATACTTTGTATTTTTTCATATCAACCATTACAGGTGCTATAGAAAAACTATCTTTAGGTAATTTGCTAAACGGTTTAACTGTATAATTTTCTTCAAACCAATTTTGCAGTTTATTGGTTAACAAGGTGTATGTTTCGTAGTCTTTATCAAAGTTATACATCACCTCATCGTTCAATACTTCACCTTCAGTATTTGAATTTCCGACAAATCGATAAGCAACGCCATCATTATACGCTCTGAATTCAATTGAATAATCATTAAATCTTAGAGTTAGCTGGTTGTAATTATCTTGAATACTTTTGAATTTCCTTGGGACATTAAATGTCACTTCCTCATTAACTGTTTGTTTATTAACCGACTTAGGATTTCCATCAGTTCCCCAAACTTTATTATTTATTTTTAATGAGAGAAAAGAAGGTAGCAAAATTTGATTTCCATTACGTTTTACAGAATAGCTTATTTTATTCGTTATATTGACTTCAATAATATTTTTGTTGTCAGGCGAGTTTAAATAAATAACTTTTGCCATCAACGAGTTAGTTGAAATTAAAAGGATTACCAATAAAAAGATCTTTATTTTTTCTTTCATAATGAATGTGTTTTGTATTAAATTATCGT
The DNA here is from genome assembly GCA_049315385.1 of Bacteroidales bacterium. Taxonomy (GTDB): domain Bacteria; phylum Bacteroidota; class Bacteroidia; order Bacteroidales; family JACABE01; genus JACABE01. The sequence goes on along the minus strand of JBMOKG010000144.1, from coordinate 6,020 downwards.
CAATTATTTTGGGTTAGTTCAATTCCAAGAACCTTTGCTTCATACATTTCTTTTATGGAGATTTCAATGCCTTTTTCAAGCAATTCACTTCCTTTGAATACACCGTAGTCTTTACCTCCACAAGGTTCATAAATGTGATAAGTTGCCTCTCTGTTTAACATCCTAATTGGGAATCTTATAGATGTGTTTAAAGATCCGTTTCGATAGAAAAACAGAACACCTCCCTGTTTTTCGGGATTAAACCGATAACATCCATCCCAATTAATCATTGATGGCTGGTCAAAAATATCTGACCTGTAAGTAAAACGCGTATATTGATACTTTTTATCCATAAGTTTGTACCAATCTGACCATGTTTTATACCAGACTTTTTCTTTTTCTGTGAGTTTTCTGGGATCGCCATTTAATAATTGGACTCCTGAAGCAAGCGATTGATAGGTAAAGTTTTTCATTGGCGAATCTATTAATTGATTCCCTACCATCATTGTTTGAGCAGGAATAACTTTAGAGCGTTCTGCTTCAATTTGTCTTATTGAAATAGGTCCTCGAGGAGCATCAAATTCATAATTTGTTAACCAATCAACATCTGCATTTTGAATAAGAGCATAGTCAATTATATGATATTTTCCCCAGACTTCAAAAGTACAATCTACAATTAAATCAGGGAACTCAGCTTTTAAATCTCTGAAAAGTCTCATCGATGAATTATAAAGTGACCAATATGAACTAGCCTGATTTTTATATCCGTAAATTCCATCTTGTGTGCCATAATCACCACTAATTTCCGGATTGGTAATATAGGCTGAAGAAGCAACTGCAAAGTCTAGTTTAACATAACCAAGTTCACATGTTTTAATGTATCTGACAATTGTTTTCTTAATATAATCATACCAAGGCGAGCTCATTGACATGGTTACCCTAAAAGTATCGAGTGTATATACGTTTTGTGAATTCCCGTTACTGTCCTTTAATGCCCATTCTGGATGTTGCTGATAAATTTTACTGCTTCTGTTTATAGTAGCAATTGAAAACCACATTCCCGGTTTTATTCCCTTCGATTTAATATAGTGACAAGTTTCTTCAATCCCATTTGGGAAACGCGAGGGATGACTATTATAATCGCCCCAATTATCTTGCCAGCCATCATCGATAATAAGGACATCAGTTCCTGTTTTCTGAAGATTATCGGCAATTTCACGAATTAATTTGTCGTTAATGTTAGTTTGAAATGGTTTCCATGTACAATAGTAAAATAATGGATACGAATCACGCATAAATAGTTTTATTCCCATATTTGTGCGTACAAAATCAGCCAGATCAAGCTCGAAACAGTCCTGCCATTTATCCCTTTTACTAAAAAGTATGGTTGTTTTCGGACTTTCAAATACTTCTCCTGCTATAAGATATTTCCTAAATGGATAATTTTCATTTCCCCGATTCATTCCAATACCAATTTCATAATCTTTTGAATAACAATCGGTTCTTTTTAAAATTCCGGGTGCTTCGTTAACAAGAATAATTCCTTCCTGATAAATCTCGTTATAAAGCAAAACTGCCGGATCGTTATACCCGCCAATATAGGGAGTTCGGGTTATGTTTGTTCCATAGTTTGTATATGCATTAGTCATGTAAATATCAGCAGGCACTAAAACTAAAGATTCAATATTCAAATTAGTCAAAACAACCTCTTTGTTATTATTGCTTTTTAATTTAAGTTGTTTGCGAATCGCCGGAGAATCATCGTATATCCAATAAATCAGCTCTATTTCAAAGCCTTCAATATCTTTTTTTCCTTTAAGTTTTACGTTTAATTGTTTCCCCCCGGGGATTGAACTGATCTTTGCATCTTCAAAATTAAACGATTTTCCATCGTATGTTTTCCCATTAATATCTATAGTGAATTCCTTAGATTTATTCGAAGAATACTCTTTTTTGGCAATTCTGCTCACAAAACTTCTTGTTGAGAAACCTTCCTTTATTTGAAAAGCTCTTTCAACAAAATCATTTTGCATAAATATAAAATCAGAGTTTATCGTTACAATACTGTTTTCATGAGTTTTATTGAAATACAAAGTCTCATTACCAGAATTATTAGGGAGTGCATAATCACTTAGTAAGGTCAATAAAAACAACAAAGAATTTTTTATCAAAGAATTTCTCATATTTGATTCATAAAAATGACTATTTATTTCTACTCCATTTTTCTACTTTTCTCATAATAGATATCTCTTCTTCCTCACTTTCAGTCGCTATCCATAAAAATGTATTTTTGGGAGACATTTTTTCCATATATTCATTCAAATCTTCTTTGGACAAATCGACAATTATACCTCTATTTTTTGATTGAACATACTTGATAAAATCTAAATGTTGCATGATAGGATAATCATCTGCCATGCCTTGAACCCATTGAATACAGCGGACTTCAGGAACACTTAATATGGTATCGATATGTTTTGCAACGCCCAGTCCATCTACATGGAATATGTTATGAGACATCGTTTTAACCTCTTCTTTTAGAATAGGTAAGCCATATTTTTCATAATCTTCCGGCGAAATCATAAAAGAAAAATCTGCACTCGGAATATGCATTCTGCCAGTTGGAACAGGAATATTCATCCATGTTGACGAAGGCATATTATGCGCTTTGAGAATAGTATCATATTCATCATAAACATCTAAAAAATGTTGAGTAGACAAATCAAAAAGTTTTTGCGCATTATCTGGTTCTATCATTAAATCCATGCATAAATTATTCGTACCTCTCCAAGCTAGGGCACAATCTAAGCCCGGATGCAAATCAGTATACCCTACAATAAATTTGTTTTCACATTTTTGTAAAGCTACTTCCGTCAATTCTAATATCTTTTTGTAAAACAGATTTTCTTTCGAAAAATGAATTTTAGATAGATCTGCTTCGTAATTATGAATGATCTCGTGGTACCATGAAGTTGTATCTTCAAAAGTCATATCTCCACCATGGAAAGCAGCATAAACATTTGGACCTAAATTGGGCATGTAAATAGGGAATGTTTCAGCATTAAAACGCATTCCTTTAATACTACGCAAATAATCATCTACCTGATATTCTGCATCAAACCAACGTTCATTTATTGATTTGTGATTGCTTTGATGAATTACATCGTATTCAGCATTGTGTCTGTGAAATCTGACAGGAATTCTGTCCAAAATTTCTCCTTGAAACCATGCTTCAATCCGGTCAACACATTGATAGTAGTCAGGTTTTGTTTGTAAATAGAAGTTCATTATTTAAAGTTTTAATTTATTTTTGCATAAATAAAATATCAATATTTCAACAAAATATCTTTATATATTTTATATTGTATAATCTAAATGAAATTTTTTTCCAATATAACTACTTAATTGGTGGTTCTAATTTATCTGTTTTAGAATGTGTTTTATTTCCTACAACTCTATTTACCAGAATGTTAAGTATAGTACTTATTTTACTTGGATTAATTATTAAATATTTATGATTGTAATTTATGTCAGGAGTAAAAATACTTTTACCAGTATCAACAATTGTAATTCTACCTCCTACAGAAAGTTCAAAATATCCGGCACTTTGTTCGATAGCATAAAGGACTGAAGTCAAATCCCAAGTTTGTCTGTCGTAAGGCATTTTTTCATATATTTTATATGAAACGCACATCGGATTTTTATATGCATTTGGAAAATCGTTTAAAATACTTTGATGCGGATAAAGTAATTTATTTCCTAATTCCCAGCCGCTTGCAACAATAGGTGTTGGCCATTTAGAAAATACATCCTGAGACGCTTTTAAATCCTGAACAATATTCCATTCTGGAAAATCAAATTCTTTACTAAAAAGTCCTCCCATTATGGACAAAAGCTTAACTTTCTTTTTTATCAGTTCAAGCCCAGATAATGGACTAAACTCGTCGGCTGGCGAATTTAATAATCTTGCAATGTTTGTTTCGGGACCAACAACAATCATCACTACTGATTTGTCTAATTGAGTCGAAAGTAATTGTCGTTGTAATTTGTATCCTTCAGGTAAACTGTCCTTAATTGATCTTATTGGAAAAAGGATTTTTTTTCCATCTATAATTGTATCCAGCACTTGCCTAAGATATTTTCCATCCTCCGGATTTACTCCATGATAAGCATATCCAAGAGGCATGTCAAAATAGTTGTTGAACCTACAGAAACCATCAACATACTTAATTACATACAGGTTTGATTTACTAATTGTTATGCCCAACAAGTCAATTTTGCCATGCTTTTGATAATTGAAAAGCATATTTAATGCAAGAACATCGTCAATATCATTGCCTATATCTGTGTCGAAAATAACTGGAACGGGTAGCTCTTTTGTTTTTCTTGTCAAACTTGATTTTTGAGCAGATATATTCAATATAGCAATAGCTAAGAGAATAATAAGAAAAAGTTTTTTCATTGATTATTTAGTTTATATTTTAGTGTTTTATCATTCTGTATATCATCAAATTCATTATCACTAATCACATAATCATTAATTTGTAGACCTAATCCAATGTATCCAATAGGATGGTATCCACCAGTAAAATAATTTTTGTTTGCAAAACGAAGTGATGGTAGCATGCCGGCCGGATCCAAAACTGATATCGCAACAATATATTTACAATCAGACAATTTTAAATTTAACATTAGTTTTTTGTTGACGACATAAATTGGTGCTGGAATTCTGTATTTATTTGAAATTGCATCCCAATTCTCCCCTGGCAACCAATTAGAAATATTGATATCTTTAAGAATTGTACCCCATACTTTTTTATGAGTATCTGCATTAAGTAACGAAATTTCTATCGGCCAGTTATAATAAAAAGGTGAAGATCCTGTATTTGAAACCTTAAATGAAATATCAAATTCATTCCTCGAATTAATATTCTTTGAATATGAAAATTCAGAGATAACAAAGCGATATCCAAGTGATTTCTGTAATAATTCTGCATTACACTTAAAGCTAGAATCGTTATAATTCGCCCAAGTAATACCACCCAAGTGATTGCAATGTAAATTTCTTATTTGTCCAATAGTATAATTTCTAAAATATGGATCGGCAACAACATTTTCAAATCTTTTAAACTTGGCTAAATCCCCCCAATTCCATGTAATCTCTCCTCCAATTGGTTGAGTTTTCCAATAGTCTCCACGTTTTATCATTTCCTCATAACCTCTATCAATCTCTTGTGGCTGAGACCAAGAATCCCAATAAATTCCAAATTTATAATCTTTAAATTCGTAAGCATACCTAACCATGACCTTCTTGTACTTAAATGCTTTACTAAAAGCATCTCCAAGTACTTTTTCCATTCCCGGAATCCATGTGCGATTAAGAACATGCTTAGGTTCATCATGAGGTGCCCAATAAGTCGATAAATCCGGGTCATGTTGTTCACCCCATTCACCAATTATTCCCATTTCCACATAAGCCACTCTTGGATCATTATCCCATGCTTTACCCAACTTTTCAACCAATTTTTCTACTCTCTCAGGAAATGCAGGATCAAAATATCCTCCTGTTATTGGTGTAAATTTATCAATAGAATCTACATAGGCTCCTGTACTTCCCTTAATTTGCTTGTAGGGACTTATTTCTCCCGGCATGTCACTTGGCCAATGATAACCTTTCATATCATTAGGATTATTGACATTCTTAGACTTTCCGCCATGCCAGGGCTCTACCCATATCAAATATACACGTGGAATAACTTTCATATTAATATCCTGAACACCTTTCCACCGTTTATTACTATAGTCTAATATTTTGTCTACACAATCAGTTGCTTTGTCCTCAATCATATTCCACTGCATGTACTCTTTTATCAAACTTCCGTAAGGATATGGATATTCTTCTCTGATTTTATCAATGCCGGGTGAGAAAAATTCTCTAAGACCTTTCATGGGATTTCGAAATGCATGTGAATATTCATCTAGCTTAATTACAACCCGATTATCTTTCTCTATCTTATTTTCATTGGCAATAAGTAAAGAAA
>JBMOKG010000251.1:0-1706 GCA_049315385.1 Bacteroidales bacterium | reverse complement strand
GGAAACCAAACGGGAGGAGCAGTAAAGATTCAAACCAATTATGGTGAAATGCAACTGGGACCTCAAAATCAATACTACACACATATATATACAAATTTACCAAAATTTTATATAAACAAACCTATATTCCTTGAAAATGGGGAGTTAAGTTCTTATTCGTCAAGCAATTTAAACTTACAAACTGCTGGTACCACCCGTATGACTATACTCAACAATAATGGTAATGTGGGTATAGGGACTAATAATCCACAATCTAAATTTCATATTGCCAATTCAAGCCCTTTAGGCAATGTTGCAGGAAATTACATACCACTTACAAGAATAGAAAATAATACAGGAAATGTATTTCTTATAAATGACTTTACATTGAGAGAAACTAATGGTACTGATTGGATATCTACCAGTTATATAAGAGGAATTAGTATTGATAATTCTTTTCTCGATCCAAAAACCACACTTCGTTCGTGGATTAAACAAAATCCTTTTGCAGAAAAAATTGACTTTGGAAGTAGTGGAAAAACATATATGAGTATTAGAAAAGACCAGACAACTCAAAAGTCATTACTTATTGTTGATGGTACAATCCATGCACAAGAAGTTATTGTAGATTTAAATACAAGCCTTGCCGACTTTGTTTTTCACCCTAACTACAACCTAATGCCACTAAACGAAGTAGAGCAATTTGTAAAAACTAACAGCCACCTGCCCGAGATACCATCGGCTACCGAAGTTAGTAAAAATGGTATGAGCATTGGCGAAATGCAAAATAAACTACTACAAAAGATTGAAGAACTGACACTGTATGTGATTGAGCAACAAAAGCAGATAATTCTGCTAAAAAAAGGATTGAATCAATAATCTTCATCTTATGATTATCAACTAAAAATGTTACTATTATGAAAAAAATACTAATAGGATTTTTTTTTATGATTCCTGCAATATCTTTCTTCGGGCAGAATCAGCAGCAGAATCTAACAAAATACTGGGACTATCGCGAGCGATTAAGAAACAAATTCATGGTAGTAAGTCCTAACGTGATGGAATATGGTGTAAATATACCAGCTGCTGAGATATTTTATAATGATCCTACCAACCCTACAGTAAACAGAATAAGCTGGGGAGATGCTAATGGAAATATGAGTCAATATTTATCGGTTCTTGCCACTGAGCTGTGGATTCTAAAAAACAACAGACAGGATTATTCCACTACTCTTAAAGAACTTTATTATGCCATGATGGCACTAGAAAGACTTGATAATTTTTCAGAATCTAATTTACGTTGGTATACAGCATTGAATAATAATCAATTTATTGAAGATTGGAGAATAGGTTTGTGTTATAATTATTCTGATATAAATGGATTTTCTCTTCGAGATGATGTTACCATAAATTTTTGGAATAACAATAAAGACCATTTTGATGTAAGTAAATGTGACGGTCATTTAATTTATAATGGTAATTGTATTTTTAAAGAAGAAAATAGTCAGGATGTTATTGAGCATAACATGTTGGGGTTGGGGTTAGTAAGTAAATTAATCGGAACTGAATCGGTAGAGAATATCTCCTGCAATAATATAGATATTTATATAAAATCTCAACTAACAGATAATGGAATTATGACTTGTGGGACTGATTTCTATCAAAGTCCACAAACAATTAATTTTTCTTTATGGGCTAAAGATATTGTGAAAAGATATATTAATTAT
>JBMOKG010000143.1:0-7477 GCA_049315385.1 Bacteroidales bacterium | reverse complement strand
ACAAGAAAAGGCAATACACAGAGCAGCAAAATTAAACAAACACGAAAACCCATCTACGCTTGTTTTTCAAATAATTAAGGATATTGAAGATTTTAGGGAAAAAGGAAATATCTAATTTAATAATCAAATAAAAAACTAAGTTATGTTAAGTGATTTTTTTAGAATTAATCTTCCTTATGGAATAGTAAAGTGTAATGATAATAAATGGATGGCAATCAATTATGAGAATCTTCCTATAGGTTTTAATAGTGAAGAATTAAAAAGCCAACCGGGTAAAGGTCATTTTGATTATCCCATTTATACAAAATATAAAGATGTAACAGAAGAATTCTTAATTGACTTGTCTTTTGATGAATATACAATTCACCGCAATGAAGCTGGAGAAATCGATGAAGTATTTTTATATAAAGCCAATTCAATCCCGTTAAATCCAGAAGAAATGGATTTATTTTTGGATAATTATTTTGAAAAGTTGAAAAAACTTTCAAAATTGAAAAAAGCTATTTTTTAAATTCATTATCCCCTTTCATAATTATCTGTTTAGTTAGAATTTTATATCTTGACTTTCAGCATGTTTTAATCTAAATGGCATCAAACCAAATGCTAAAATAGAACCTATTACCTATTTTCTCATAATTCTGCTTTATTTTTCTTTTCATTTCTCTCTATATTATTATTTTTTATAGTTTTACAAAAAATGATTTATGGCAGCTATAATTAATTATAAGTATATCACCTTACTTCTTAAATTATATAATTATGAAGGATATAAAAATTATTGCCTTAAAGATTTTTTTGAATATAAAATTGGTTATAAATATTTTAATTATGTAGAAAATGAGATAATCAACAATTTATCTTTTGAAATTACGGATAGCAGAAGATTATTTTATCTGCAAAAGATAAAGAAAATGATTGATGATCTGGAACCTATAAAAAAGTTTAGTTCATATCATTATAATTGCAAAAATAGGCTTGAATCATTATGCACTCATTATAATACATCTTTCCCTGAAATCTTTATTTCTGTTGAAAATCCTATTTATCCATTTCTATACAACGACCGCAAAGAAATTAAGAATCATTACATAGATATAAATGATTCCAAAATAAGCCACGATCATTATTTAATATATTTAATCTTTTATGATTACTTATTAGTTAATTCTTTGAAACTTACTTACAATTATATTCATAATAGAATTAAAGAACTTAATACAATATCTAATAAAAAAATACCTTCATTTACTTTTTGTAAAAAATATAACAAAGATTCTGAAACTAGAGATGATCTGTATGAAAAGTTTAAAAGGGTTGATTTAAAAAATTTATTCAAATTCATGAAATCTGATAAAAATAAATTAATCCATCCTGATGATAAACTTGTTGATTTTTACAGAATTTTCTCAAATGAAACTCCAAAAAACAAAATTACTTGGCTAGGTACAATTGAGCAACTAACTTATTTTGTAAGATTATTACATCTTAATCAGTTAGTTAAAGATTTAAGTAACTCTAAATGGCCTGTTACATCAAATTTATTTAAAGATAAAAATAAGTTATTAATTCCCGCTGAAAAGCTAAGTGGTCAGGTAAAGCCTAAATCAAAAAAGAAAGCTCAACTCATTGAAGAAGCGATAAATATATTATTGAAATAGCTTAAAAAATAATAATTTACTCGACGATTTCTCACATTTTTTAAAATACACTCCTGTAATTATATAATATTCTGTAATTTATATAATATTCACTCGACTATATTTTTTATATATCTGTATTACAGTATTTTGCATTGTTATATACTACTTTTGCATATCGTATTTGATATTCAAATACAGTTAATAAATAAAGTATTAATTAATAATTAAAAAATGACAGAGGTAGTAATTATACCTAAAGAAGAGTACCAGGAATTAACTGGCAAAGTTGACCGCATAATAGAAATGTTGGACAGCAAAATGAAACAAGAAATCATTACTAAGTGGCTGGATATACCGGAAACGTGTAAAGCCCTTAGAGTATCCATCAGGACTTTGGCATCATACAGGGCCAAAGGTATGCTAAGTTATTCTCAAATTGAGAATAAAATCTATTTTTCAACCTCAGATATTGAGGCATTCCTTACAAAACATTATGTTCCATCATTCACTTCTAAAACAAATACAAAATGGTCAAAGTAATTTATATTTCTAATAACCTAAATCTGGAGGATTTGCTGATTGCAAATCCTCCTTCTTTCTCAATCCGGAAAGATGTTTTGGCTTTTATTTTAAATCTTCTAACAGAGGGTCTGACAAATTATAATGAGACCTCAGATTATAGTTTTATTCCTGTTTCGTCCAGACAATTAAAATCTATTACAAACGACTATAAATTATATATGAACTATTTAATTCAAAACAAAGTACTGATAACTAATAACAGGTATTATTTGAATGAAAAAAGTAAAGCTTATAATTATACTGCAACTTATCAAACAGGGATTGCACCCTATTATATATCAGACGCTACATTAATACGTAAAATTATAAGAAGAGATTTAGCCAATTTTGATAAATCTTCAAAGCTCAAACATCTGAATAAATGGTTCAACGATAAGCTCCAGATTAACGATTCGCTTGCAAAGGCACAAAATAAAAAGCTTTATCAAATGAATTTAATCATTGACAAAGAAAGAGCATATAATAAATTTGTACACGCTGAAATGAATATTGAAAAACTTAAAAATCATAAATATATTTTCCGTCGTGATGAAACAAGTTTTAGAATTCATTCTAACATTACTAATTTAAATAAGAAGTTTCGTAAATTCATTACTTATGACAGTCAAAGTCTTGTAAGCCTTGATATAGCGAATTCACAGCCATTTCTAGCATCCGTTCTTTTCAATATTAATTTCTATGATAAAAATTACAAAGGCTTGAATCTTTATAAAATAAATCATCGATATTATAATGAATTGATACAGAATCGGTCCATTTTTGAAATACGTAATTTCTTGTCAAAAATAAACAAAAACAGTGATATTCATGAATTTGTTATTCAGTCTGTTGCAGGAAATCTATACGAATATATGATGGATGTGTTTAATAGCGCTGATAACAATAATTCTTTCACTCGAAATGATATAAAACAAATGCTCTTTTCTGTATTTTTCTCTAATAATCATTTTAGAAAACAAACGAAAGCAAAATATAAAGACTTATTTAGTCAGAAATTTCCTGATGTCTATAAAGTTTTTGCACTAATAAAACGTGTTAATCATAAACGTTTGTCAATAATACTTCAGACTGTTGAAAGTTATTTAATTATTGATGTTTTGTCTAAAAAAATTGCAGACCATTATCCGGACTTGCCAATATACACTATACATGATTCTGTAATCACACTAAAGGGACATGAATATAAGATCCAGGCCCTGTTCAAGAAGGTTTCATTGGAAATAATAGGTTACTTTCCAAAAATAAACCCGGAATTCTGGTCTTTGAATGAAGAATAATCACTAACAATACTAATTCATTGCAATTTAATCACTTAGCACTGTAGTAATACAGTGCTTTTTTTATTTACGTATTATTCAATAATTCAGTATTTTACAAAGGTTTTATACACATTGTGTATATAATAATAAAAAAATATTCCCTGTATATTCGGAGAACTATTTTAAAGAAAATAATTAAAAATATCTTCTTTAAAACCTTATAATGCCTTTTAATAATAATAATAATCAGTTTGTATATTCTTTTAGGTAATATTATTCTTTAAATTATTTATTTTTTTAATCTTTTACTCTTTATATTTCTTATATTTGTAAAATATTGTTAAACTATCAATTTATTGGTTTTCTATAAGTCCACGCTGTTTTTTTTTGTTACTTGCTATCTCTATATATAATTCTTGTCTTTAAATAATGTCTTATGAAAAAATATTACTTCTTATTTATTGCATTATGCATATTTAATATCGCTAATGCACAGCAGAAAAACCATCCTATACCCAACTTAGGTAAGGAAGCAATAAATAATCCATTGCATGGTAATTTCCCTAATCATACAAACCTTAAGCAAAAAGAAACCAAAGCAATCATCTGGAATTATGATACCCTAGTTTCTTTTGATACAAATAATAATCAATTTCAGCGAAAAGCCCAAACTTTCAATAATTACGGAAATGTGCTAACAAATAAAAGTGAAAACTGGCAAAACAATGCTTGGGTAAATAGTGACAAAATTACGTTTACTTATGATGCCAATGGAAATGTGCTCACTGGGTTATCAGAAGAATGGCAAACCAATGCTTGGGTAAATTATCGTAAATATACTTATACTTTTGATGCCAATGAAAATAGGCTTACTGAATTAAGTGAAAAATGGCAAAACAATACTTGGGTTAAATTTGGTATAAAAGTTACTTATACTTATAATGCCAATGGTAATCAGCTTACTTCCATAGAAGAGTTTTGTCACAACGATACTTGTGTATTTAATTATAGATATACTTATACTTATGATGCCAATGGGAATAGGCTTACTGAATTTAAGGAACAATGGCAAAATGCTTGGGTTAATCATACTAAATATACTTATACTTATGATGCAAATGGAAATCAGCTTACTCGTTCATGTGAATTATGGTATAATTATGCTTGGGTAAATACAAATAAATATACTTTTACTTATAATGCCAATGGAAATGTGCTCACTGAGTTATCAGAAGAATGGTTAAACAATGCTTGGGTAAATAGCTCTAAATATACTTATACTTATAATGCCAATGGAAATCAGCTTACCCGATTAATAAAATCGTGGTCATACAATGCTTGGGTAAATGGTTCGAGAGTCACTTATACTTATGATGCCAATGGGAATAGGCTTACTTATATAGATGAAAACTGGCAAAACAATGCTTGGGTTAATGCTCATAAACAAACATACACATATGATATCAATGGAAATATGCTTACAGATTTACCCGAATTTTGGCTAAACAACGCATGGGTAATTTCTTACAAATACACTTACACTTACGATGCCAATGGAAACTCAGTAACTGGAAAACATGAACATTGGGTGGATAATAATTGGGTATTAAAGGTTGGCCCTTTGGAAGTTTATTCTTCTAAAAAGTACATTGATGACATAAATGGAGCTCGCTATCAAGCCCACTTTGTTTCATTTACAAATGGGATAATAGAGAACATTAATAAACCAATAAATATCTACCCCAATCCAGCTACCTCTAACTTAACAATAAACCTCCAACAATTAATAAACCTCCAACAATTAATAAACCTGCAAAACACCACAGTTTCCATTTACGATGTACAAGGTAAATTAATGCTACAACAATTCATATCTAAGCCTCAAAATGAGCTTAATATCAGCTGTTTTGCTAAAGGAGTATATATAGTAAAAGTAAATAATGATAAAAATATCATAGTTAGTAAATTTATAAAAGAATAAATTGAAATTTGAATCACATTTATTTTACATTCAATAGTATATAGTCTTTCTACTAGCATATATTATATAGGTACTAACCCCAATATCCAGGTAGGATTTGTGATGTAGAGTGAGTTAAAATGAAGGGTTTTCGCATTTTATAGTATAAATAATAATATGAATAAGTTTATTGTATAATATTAATATACATTTGTACTAAAAAATAATAACATGATAAATAATCTATTTGACCTTTTGGATGATTGGAGATGTTTACCAGCTTATCAATTAGAAAGAAGAGCAGATATATTTTTTGCTATTCATATGCCTTTGATATTTAAAAAACATTTTAATGAAGATGTTATTGATATTATACCTGAATTTCCGATTAGAATTGGTACAATAAAAAAGGACATCCCCATAAACAAATCATATAAAATTGATTATACTGTTTTCACCAGAACTAATAAGGTATATCTTGTTGAGTTAAAAACTGATGATGATTCTACTAGGGATAATCAGGATAATTATTATAAAGAATCAATTGCTTGTGGTTTTAATAATATATTGTCAGGAGTATTAGATATAAATGATGCTACTTCTGATAAATACAAAGGTAAATATGCCTATTTAATTGATAAATTGATTAAAAACGGTTCTTTAACAGTTCAAAATGGCAAAATTGAGATAAGCAATAAATATAATTTTAATAAAGAAGTTGTATTTATTATACCTAATGAAAAACCTCTCCATTTTGCTTCTATCTTGTCTTTTAATAAAATAATTGAATTGTTGGAACCAGAAGAAGATGCACTAACAAAAAGGTTTGTCAAATCATTAATTCAATGGAAACTGAAGTAAATACTAAATAAAATCCTTTAAATGCATGAATTAATTGATTTTGAAAATCATTTAAAAACAATAAGTAAAGATGATTGGAATAAACTTTTCGGTTTGCTTATTGAATTGAAAAAGAACAAAGAAAATAAAACAATTTTATCATATGATGTTTCAAATGTAATCGTAAATAGATTTATTGAAATTGTTTATGATTTGGATATCGTTATAATGTTTAACTGGACTATATGGAAAGAAGGATTTGCTATAATCAATAACGATGAACAGGATTATGATATTTTTGATTTAATTACATTATGTAAATTTATTACTGCTATTGTCAGATTTGATAGGTTTTGTGATGGCTATTTAACTATTTGTTTTAATTCTGGCGTAATTTTTAAAATAATAAATACTATTAAAGGTAGAGTTGAAATAAAATAATTTTTTAAACAATTATGAAATTATAGAAGCTTTAGAAGAGGAAGCAGTCTCACTACCCAAGCCACATCTTCATTTATAGGTCATCGGCATTATTATAAGCTGTTTATGGGATAGTTCGCCTGCTAAGATTTGCCAACACACTATTCCATCCCTAAAAAGACGTTATGTTAGAAGAAGCTAAGTAACATAATGTTAATTATAAGACTGCTATTTTTGGAAGATTAAATATTTAATTCGCAGTCGTTATAATTGGCATTATGTTAAATAGCACAAGAAGAGTTAGTTATCTTAGGCTTCCTGCGTCAGCTTTCGTATGTCACTCAATGGTATGTTTCACATAAGTATTTAATCAACAAGCTTATGCAATGCCACGCTGCCCAAGATGGGCTGTTTTGGTATTTAATATTTAATCAGCCCATAGGCGTGCAGCAAAGTAGCATTGCATGTGTTTCATAGCAATATTTTACTGGATTTATATTATAACCTTTTCCGGAAAATGGAAAATTGAGAAGCCATACGCAGCGTATTATGATATACAGTTAAAGCCCATTGCCTTTCGGTGCGTTGCTATCGCAACACGAGCCTTCAGTCAATGAGCTTTTTAGTATTACAATAATATTTAGTGTTTTTAGCATATCAAATACCCTGCTTTATTGTAATACAAGATGATTTAGTAGCTTCGCACTCCATAATCTGTAACGCCCTCCCAAAAATAGCTTTAAGAAATTTTGCCATCCCACAAAAAAAAATAAAGC
>JBMOKG010000142.1:0-7490 GCA_049315385.1 Bacteroidales bacterium | reverse complement strand
CATTTTCGACAATTTTGAAGTATTCAGGCCGATAGATATAGCAAAGTGTATCAATTAAATAACGACTGAAATTCAGTTTTACAAATTGTGTGCAAAATTCGGAAGTTTTGCTGTCTGGGAAATTACAATCGTAAAGTACTAATACCGGAATATTGAACCTTCTGGCAATGGCCTTTAATTCAATTAATTTCATGTTTGTGTGATTAACTTCTGTTTTTTGTTCTGAAGAATTCTGTTCAAAATAATTCAGATTATCAATTAATATAAAATCAGGCAAATTATCAGTATTGAAAGCAGCAAGAATTTGATTTATTTTTTTGACGTTAAGATTTGGATTGTCGTAAAAATAAAAGTCATTATATTTAAAAAGTTCATTTATCTCGTTTATTAGCTTTTCGTCTACTTTTCCAATAGTAATTTCTTCAATTTGAATTTCTGCGTAATTACTGATAAACATACGAATAAATTGATTTTTAGAAAGAAATGTTGAAAACCAAATTACAGACGAGTTTTCCAGCAAAAAATTATTTCTCAACATGGACAATGCAAATGCAGTTTTGCCCATTCTGAAAGGTGCTGCAATCATAATTAGATTTCCTCTTTGCCACCCTCCAGTTATCTTATCCAATTCAGTAAAACCTGAAGGAATTGAATTCAATGAGAAGTCATTTTCGGAGAAATTAAAGTGTTTCATAAGTTTACCAACTATTGAGCTTGCATGATTTGCATGATATTTTTTGTAAAGTTGTAGTTTGCATTAGAAATCTATACTACAACCAGTGTGGTACCTTCAACTCCGATAAGATCTATTTCTTTTTGAATATCATTTACAGGTATACCTAAATTAAGTAATTCGTCTAACTTGCTATTTTTTATATAATTGTAATAATCTATTTTGTAAGCATTTTTGTGAGTAAAAAGTTGCCAGTTTTTATAATCGCTTGAATAATAAGACATAAAATGCTCTTGCATTAAAAAATCGAATAAAATCATATTTTGATTTCTAATTTTGTAATGAAGATTTTTAGTTTTGTTTATGATTGTAAATTTATTGTAAATGTAAAAGTAATTTAAACTGAAATCTCTTTTAATTAAAGGAAGTGAGAATTGGTTATATGAATGGGCCACAGCAAGTCTTTCTTCGATAGAAATATCAAATTGTGAACCAGTCAATTGCCTTTTGAAATCACAGTAGTGGTGAAATCCTTCATGCATTAATAAATCTGACATTACAAAATAATGAATGAAAAGAGAAGTATTTAAACCAACTGGAGATGATAAATTTAAACAATTTATCATTGAAGTGATATATAGTTCTATTGCGTCGCTATAAAAAGCAATAATACCCTGTGAGCTTTCCATAAGTTGCTCAGTTAGCTCCGGAAGATTCATTAATGTGTATGATGCGAGGATGATCTCATTTTGATCAATTTCATTATTTTCATTATCTCCATTATTAATACTGTCACCAATATTAAATTGCTTTTCAAAGTATTTTTCCACCGGCAAGTTCAAAATATTATCACATTCAGACAAATCTATTGCAATCATTTCTTCAATTTGTTCTGGAGTGAAAATATTCTTGAAAATCTCAATGGTAGCGTCTTGGAAACCCTTGTTCATTCTCATATTATCAAAATTTTAAACTAATATCAACATTTTAAAAAATGGAGGCCAAAAGTAAGACTTTGGTTTGAAATGGTCTCAATATGAATGTATAAGGTGGGTTAAATGATCTGGATATATGAAAAAAATCAGAGAAGTAGAGTGTTATATTTTTTTAAAGAAAAAAGGCTGAAAAATCATATTAAAAACATGTTTTGGGATGGATAAAATGATTAATTCAAAGTGATTATTTCAACTTTTCAAATATATTTTGTTCCAATTTGCTTAATATCAACTAATTTACAGATTTAAAAAGCTTGACCATTACCGATGGTCAAGCTTTTTCGTAATGATTCTAGATTGTGTGTCAAAATAGTTTGAAAAATTCATAAAAATTTTTTATTACTCCTTTGGGGGTTCGGTACTATAGCCGTACTTTAGCCTTCGTTTTTATTATAAAAAGCTATAGATATGATAGTTAACAACAGAATGGCTGAGTACATATACTCGATTTTACTATTACAACCCACAATTTTAATGAGTTGGGGGTTTCAGAGTCCTATGGTTATTCAAAATGGGCTCTCTTTCCTTGTGAGTGGTTTCAAACACAAAGGTATAGTCAGCATTAAATTTAATGACGGGCAAGATTTATTTGACATTCATTTTGCAGATTCAAATGACGAGAATATCGATACTATTAATATGGTATACTTTGACCAACTTGTAGAAGTCATAGATGAAAGGGTTGAAAAAACGGATGATTATAATGAAAGGATTAATAAAGAATATAATATTAAATAAAATGAGCAAGAAAATAATTTATCAATTAGTAATTAATGATTTACAGTTGGTGGCAATGGAAATCCTCAACAGAAAGTTAACACCCTCCGAAATTCAAATAATATCGATAAAAATTTCTGACCAGATAGACTGGTATGATGCTATATCATCAGTAATTAGTGATAACATTAAACAAAGTGAAGTCTAGGTAAATATGGATGCATTTGAATTTATCAGTAATTACAACAAATTCCTTGAGGAAATTGAAAATGTTATTAAACCTGAGTTGCTACCAACTCTTGAAAAATTAAAGGAAAAAAATTCTCACGATCTTATTACCCCTGAGACATGGTTTGTAAGTCCAAATCAAGCTAGAGGATTTGTTTGGGTATTGTTTTTGAAAATTGTCAGAGAAACTCAAGTGTAAAATATTCACTTATATAGAAAGTGAATTTATTGTTGATTATCAATAACATAAATCAGATTTCAATTTAAAACTAAAATCGAATATTCACTTTTGATATTTTCAAATATAAGTGAATGTTTTCAATCAACGATTTTAAACATAAAGGAAACATATATGTCGAAGAAATTTTCAACTACTACCGCAGATTATTTGGAATGGGATCAAATGTTGAATTTGATTCATAAACTATTCAAAGACGAAAAGTACAAGATGTCATTACTTATTGCACTCGGTTGTTTTTGGGGTTTGCGCATTTCAGATCTAACGTCATTAAAATGGGATCAGATTTTAAATGTCGATGAAATTACACTTATTGAAAAGAAGACGGGTAAGAAAAGAGTAATTAGTGTCAATCCTCAATTGAAACAACATATAATAGATTGTCATAAGAAGATAAATCCAATAGGATTTCAGCATGTGTTTGTCAGTCAGAAGAAAGGTGTTTTTACTACACAACGAATTAATGTAATGCTGAAAGTAATTAAATCAACTTATAAACTTAACATTAAGAATTTCACAAGTCATAGTTTTCGTAAAACTTTCGGACGTCAGGTATTTAATATGAGTGGCGAAAATTCGGAAATGGCATTGATTAAACTCATGGAAATTTTTAATCATTCCAATATGGGAATAACTAAAAGATATTTAGGCCTTAAGGATGAGGAAATTAAAGAAGCGTATGATTTGTTGAAGTTTTAATCTGTA
Source organism: Bacteroidales bacterium (assembly GCA_049315385.1). Lineage (GTDB taxonomy): Bacteria > Bacteroidota > Bacteroidia > Bacteroidales > JACABE01 > JACABE01. Next base: position 3,934 of record JBMOKG010000142.1, on the reverse strand, counting down.
ATTGAAATAAATATCACGAAATTTGCTCAACAATTCCAGAAACACACACTACAGCAAAATGCAATAGACCTTTTTTCTTTTATAAAACTGTATTTTGAACTTTTATTTAGCTGTATTTCTCTAACACCTTTTCCAAAACACAAACATAATAAAAGGGAACATTTATCAGTTTAAATTCTTTTCCATTTGGCGTTTTCACAGTATCTACCAAAAGTGGTTGAGACCAAACTCTAACGGCTACATTGTGGGGTGCATCTTCCATAAAAAGGTGTAAGGACTTTAGTTTTGCATTATGACCCGATTTCACTTCTATTGGAACAGCCCAGTTTTTATACTGAATAACAAAATCAACTTCGGCAGAAGATTGGGTTTTGTTTCTATCCCAAAATTGTCGATTTGCCGACACTTGCCATTTCATTGAAAGTAACTCTTGTGCAACAATGTGCTCTGCAATTCTCCCACGCCAAGCATCCATTACATCTGTTACTGAGAACAAACTTTCTCGCACCCCTGCAATGTAATTTACTAAACCTGTATCGAACCAAATAAGTTTAGGTCGGTGAGAAGTCGAAATCAATAGAGGTATTTGAGAACTTAACACAGGATAGACTAATTCTAATAACATAGCTTTTTCAATAGTTCGAAAAGCTTCACTTACTTCACGGGATTTATAATTGGAATTTCCAAAACGTTCAAAGGTTATTCTTTCGGCAGCAAAACTCCAACCATTTTTTAATATATACCTTATAATTTGTGCTATTGATTCATTTCTGGCATATTTTTCCACATCATCGATATATGCGTTTAATAAGTTTTCATAGATTTTATCCACTGACAAAACATCCCTCTTTAAGGCATACCTATTAATCGCTGCAGGCATTCCACCTACAATAGTAAAATTGGTGAACAATGTTATTACACGATTATGAACGCTTGATACATTCAAGGTATTGACTAAATCAAGATCGAATTCTTCACCTATACCATTCAAGAACTCTAAAAACGAACACGGACGAATAGCTAAATACTCTACCCTACCAACTGGAAATGAAATATGTTTATCAATTAAACTTTCCAACAGCGAACCTGCACATATAATATGCAACTGCTTTTTTTCCTCATAAAAATAGCGAAGAATGGCTACAGCTTTTGGTGAATTTTGAATTTCATCAATAAACAACAATGTGCGACCATCTTTTTTTTGTTGTTTACAATGCCTGTAAATAGCATCAGTTAGCTCTTCAATATTTGTGTATTGCTCAAACAATAATTTATCATCCTGCTTGTCGAGATTCAGCGACAATAACACATCGAATCTTTTTGAGAACTCTATAACCAAGGTTGTTTTACCAACTTGTCTGGCACCGCGAAGTATCAATGGTTTCCTATCTTCACTTTCTGACCATTGTTCCAAGTATGTGAATGCATTTCTATTAATCATACCGACATTATTTGTAAATTTTCACCGGCAAAGATACATATTATTTGTAATAAAACAAGGGTTTAAACTTATTTAAATTGTAATATAACAAGGGTATAAATGTGATTTATTTGTAATACAATAAGGGTTAGATTTCTATCATTTGTACTGGAAAATTAAGAAAATCTTGTTGCAAAATTTTATTTTGGCCAATAAAATCAGTTTAGCACTTTGTTTGCCCGTTTTTATATTTGGAACTTGAGTTATAAAAATTGATTAGAATTCAAAATGTGAAATTATATATTTCAAAAATCCAAATCTGTATTAAAAAACTATTGTATTCAAAAAAGTCTTACAACATATATGAATACAATTGAAAAGTGTATTGAAGTTCTTCAAAGAATAATTTAAACGCAAAAAAAAATGAAATCAGCCGTAATTTACTCACGAGTGTCATCAACCACTGATAGACAATCAACCGAAAGACAAGTTTTGGACTTAAAATCTATTGCAGAAAAGAATGACTTCAAAGTTTGTAAAGTATTTGAAGAAAAAATCAGTGGTGCAAAAAAGAATGAAGAACGTAATATTTTAATGGAATGTGTTGATTATTGCGTCACAAAAAACATTGATTGTTTGCTTACCAGCGAACTTTCAAGAATCGGGCGTTCTACATTACAAGTATTAAAAACATTGGATATACTCCATACCAACAAAGTAAATGTGTATGTTCAAAATCTTGGATTAAACACCTTAAATGAAAACAAAGAAATCAATCCACTGGCTAGTATCATCATCACGGTCTTAGCGGAAATGTCAGCTATTGAAAAAAATACCATAGCATTTCGATTAAATTCTGGTAGGCAGAACTATATAGATAAAGGTGGAAAATTGGGGAGAAAAGTAGGAAGTGAAAAATCATTAGATAAACTAAAAGAGGAATACAAAGATGTTTTGGCATTGTTGAAGCGTGGGTACTCTATAAGAAACACCGCCAAATTATCGGGAAGAAGTATTAGTACAATCCAACGTGTAAAAAAGACTTTCAACATAGAATAAGCCATTTAAAAATAAACTAAATATGGACGCTTACGAATTTATTAAGAATCACAAAGGGTATGTTAACGAAATAGAGTTAGTTATAAAACCCGAATATCAATCAATTGTAACTAAATTAAAAGAAACTGACCCACATGATTTAATTGTACCAGAGACATGGTTCATCTCAGAACGTTCTGCACGTGGTTTTGTATGGAATTTATTCATAAGAAGAGTCAAACTATCATCTAAAATAGAATGAAAATTAGACAGTTATCAATTATTCAACATACAAATAAAGATGATTTGGGTAATAAAACAACCATTGAAATCATTGATGAAAAATATGTAATTCGGTTTCGCTGGTCAATCATACCAAAAAGAAACAAATTCGTTGTTGATGTTTTGTTGAAAGATGGGGACTGGCGTAATCTGATTGTAATAGTAGAAAAAGATACCTGTTTAGGATTCCAATTCTTTAATGTGTATGATACAACAGAAAATGAATGGTCATATAAAATGAAGGAAATGATTGAAAAAATTAGTACTGAAATCGAATTGCTAAAATCGAAAAAGTGGTTGTAAAGAATCACTTTTTTTGATCATCCCGTTGCCATCTCGCAAACGGCATTTTCTCTTAAAATTTGAATCAATTCTGAATCAACGAGAAAAAGTTGTAATATGTGCCAGTATGATTTAAACAACTTGCAGGGAGGGATGAAAGCTTGTTAAACGAGAAGCCGAAATAAAGAAAGGGGAAAAATACCACCATTCTTTTTTCACATTATAACATCATTAATTCCAAATGTTTTGTCGGGAGAACGACTTCCAATATAATGTGAAGTAACTACTACATTTGAATGACCCAACATATCAGATATTTTTTCAATTGAAATATCAGCACGATATAAAGTTGTGGCATAAGAATCACGTGCTGTACCTAATTTCAAAGGAACTGATAAGTTTAATTTGTTATTCAAAAATTCAAGACTTATATTGATTTTTTGTTTGAATTTTCCACTTATATTATCAAAAGTGGTTTCAGAATATCCATCCAATAACCTACCTAAAATATAAGGATTGTTTTTTACACCAATACGATTAATAACTTCTTTTAGGAGTTGTAACGAATTAAACTTTACGAATTGGGGTTTATTGCATAATTCCATTCTCCGTGAAATTCGTTTCTTAAAATATTTATTTTGTTTATTTCCTCTTCTGTAACAACAATGCCTTTTGGATATAATTTATCATCAAATACCGCTTTCACTTTCAATCCCTTTTCTGTTTTTGTAGAGGATATTAAATCAATTATTATTTGTATAGTTGTTAGTGGTTTTGCTCTCCAATTCATTGATATATATGAAAATAGTCTATGTTCAATTTTATTCCATTTACTTGTTCCTGGAGGGAAATGACAAACACTAAGGAGTTGTAACGAATTAAACTTTACGAATTGGGGTTTATTGCATAATT
>JBMOKG010000009.1:0-89760 GCA_049315385.1 Bacteroidales bacterium | reverse complement strand
CTAAGGCTGCTACTGAAACTACTCTAGGTTTACTAAATACTAAGGCTGCTACTGAGGCAACCTTAGCAGTCCCATCAAGTGCCACTACTATTACTCCAAATGATTCAACTGACACAACAACTATTACAGCCAAAGGGCTTATAGTTGGCACATCTGGCAATTTATCAATACAGTCTCTTGGAACACCTGGAGTAACAGTTGCATTTGCAGTTGTTGTCGGGCAATATGTTCCAATAAAATGTTCAAAAGTAATGGCGGCAACAACAGCAGTAGTTATCGGCTTATCATGAGAGGATTTTGGCAACAAGCAGCTTTATCTAGTCCAAAAGCATTTGATCCAGCACATATTCCAAATGTATTATCGTGGTGGGAATCTGGTACTAATGTTACAATGGCTGCATCACCAACAATTGTAGACTGGAATATGGAAGCAGTAGGTACTGCTTCCTGGACTCATCGTACTGGCTATGGTTCAATGAGTAAAGTAACTGGTTCTCCAAGCGGGTCAGGTTCTCAAGCAATGCGATTATCTCCGACTGCAGCATATTATTGGGGAGCTTCCCAATTAGTATTAACTATTGGGAATACATATTCGCCACATGGATATTTTAGAACTGATGGCACCCGTACAATTACTCTAGGGACTCAAAGTAATGGTGCTGCTTGGTGGGCTGGTACAACTTCAGCCTCATGGATATATCTTACTGGAATTACTGCTGTGTGTGGAGTTGTAAATTTTGCAGTTACATCTTTAGTTGCGACAACTGGTTGGATAGAATGCGACGACTTGGTTTTCGCTAATTTATCACTTAATTCTTGGATACCAAAGGCTGGGACTATAAATAGTTCAGCCTCACAAGCTACGGCTATAAATATGCCATGGAGACTGAATAATTTAGGACATCTATATGTTCGTGGAGATGGTGCTGCTGATCAATTAACAAGTGCAGCTGCTGCTGCGTCATATACTTTGCATAAATCTACTGGATGTATTATAGGACTATCTTTTACTACAGATACTGGGTCAACAGGTAATAAATATATTGTAGATAATCTTGGGGATTCGGCATCTAATATTGGTGTAGGAATATATCATGATACTACGAATAAACAAATTGGATTTCGTATAGGCAATGGAAGCGGAACATATGTTGTAGATGCATTGAGTGGAGTTAATACCGCTTTATTAAATGTGCCATTAGCTATAGTATGCACTATGACATCTTCAGGATATGAAATTTGGATTAATGGAATATCAGTGGCTTCTGGCGCATTAGTTGGTGCAGTATCTGCTAGTAATGCTACGAACGCGTTAAGAATACAAGCTCGCTCAGGAACAGCCGCTTTATGGCATTCGGGCTATATTGGACAACTAATAGCTGCTCATTATTCATCAAATCAAGCATTAACATTATCAACATGGTTGATGTCACATCCAGGAGGATTAGCATGAGTTTATATTTCGTTTGTAATACTCGTGATGAAGCAAAACAACTTCGTGATTTAGAAAGAAAAGCAAACAACTTGCCACTCCCTGGAGTTGGCATATGCTGTAATTCATGTGGCAGTATTTCTGCTTCAATTTTATCAACTGGATTAACCTGTAATTCTTGTGGCGAAATTTTATCTACAGTTGGTTGGTGTTTGCAAATTAGCGATATAATGCGTCAAGTTTCAACTGGTAAATATTTATATATGGTAAGTTGTGATTATACCGACAGCAATATACTTAATCAAATTGAAAAAGATATTCTTTCTTCAGCTTATCATAATATGATTGATGTAAATATTGATGATGTGGAAGCAAATAATTAAAATTATTTGTATGATATTTAGGTATATAAAATATAGAAAAATACTGCAATAATATGTACTAATATTATAATATAATTTAATATTGATTAAAGGATGATAATGATTAGAAAATCGGGTATAACAGGAACATCTAGTAAATCATTTAATATCGATACTGATGGATATAATATTAAACTATCAGCTGAAGATAATAAATTAGTTATTAGGAATAGCTCATCTGAAACAACTAATCTATCAGAAACATCTGGTGGAACTGGTCAGACTAGCTATAGTACTGGAGATATGTTATATGCTGATGGAACTGATAGTTTAGGAAAGTTATCTGTTGGTAATGATGGATATGTGTTGACCGTTGTTGATGGCAATCCTAGTTGGGCTGCTGGTTCTACTGGACCTTCAATTCCTTTATCTCAAACTTTAGTTGCGGCATCTTCGTCTACTAGCAATACAGTTTGGACAGCTATTGGTGGTGGCGTATTTGATCCATCTATTGGAACGAGTACTAATTTTAATTTTCGAGTTCTTTTATCTTCAACAAGCGGATTAACTGCTAATATACGGTTATATAATTTATCTGATGCAATAGAGGTATGTACAATGACGACAACAGCAGCTACGCCAACATTATTATCATATAATATTACTGTTGGAGCATCTTTTCCAAATTCTAGCAAGAATTATAGCGTCCAAATCAAGTTGTCATCTGGCAGTTCCCCTGATTTTGCAACCTGCCTTTGGGCGGAAGTGAGGCAAGCATGAGTGCGATCCCCCCGGTAGCTGAGTTGTCGTGGCAGTTCAATGTGAATCAGGCATACAGTGGTCCACAAGACCTGATGTTCAAGATCAAGGCGACACTCACATCGTCATCGCTGACGCACCCATGGGTGTCACCGCATCGAGCAATACGACTGCGGTGGGCATAGGTGCCAGCAACGACAAATGGGTATCCTCGTCAAACTTAATCTGGGGGGCATGGGGCGGGAGCGTAGGTTCTTGGATCGTTCTGACCAACTATTTGGGGGCACAGCTACTGTTATCCTGCACAGGGTCCCAGAGCATATACTTGCAGCATGCGGACGTTGTGTTCTCTCCTACCGGGACCTTTCATAATTTTTCCACCACAGCTTATCCAACTACCACGGATCCGAGCATCACTCTCGCGCATAGTGACTTTGGCGCGCCCATAGCCAGCATAAGTCCTTGGACGTATGGCTCTGGCAAGCTACACGTTCTGCACTCTGCTAACGGAGCGAGTACCAGAATTGTCATCTGCTATGCTGGCATGACAAACGGAATCGCAATGATAGACAGCTCGCTCACAGCACAAGCTGGCGTCACATGGGCAACGACGCCGCACCAAGCATGCTGGTTAGCTTCTTCAAATTCGAGCGTTGCCACGGTGAGCAACGTACTGCAAAGCTCGCAGTATCATTCAATTTTTGGGGGAGTTGACGCCAGCATGAGTGTCAGCCTAGAGCAATACGGGGGCACCGCGAACGCTACGACCCGCACAACACCGTCCAGCACAACTAATGCCTGGCTGTTGGCTCCGTTGCTCGGACTTTGGACGACGGGTGGCAAAATTGCAATGCCATCATCGTCGGGTCTGTCTGTGTTGCCCGACGTACTGGTTGGCTCCACTACCAACCCAACGGGGAGCACATACCTGAGCGCCTCTGGCGAGGCGGCTTGGGCACAATTTGGGTGCGTCGTGCTCCCTTGGAACAATTCATCCGTTTTGGTGGCGTGATGGCACAGTATTCTTGCGACGGCGTTGCTGTCAAACCCGCTATATGTGATGGGCTGTGGGCAATTCGGCGTGACGGGTCATTCTTGGGGACGCTTGCCCCCTACATCATGTATGGGCTACGCACCTCCGACTCGGTGTGGGTTAGCTGGACCGTGCATGGGGCTCCCGATCCCACGGGCGCTCAGTACACAGGCGGGGCGATCACTTTGGACACCATCTACGCGCAAAAATGACCATGCTGCAACCCCTAATCACCGAAACGCTCGTGCAAGCCGCGCTGCTGGCGACGCTGATGGCGCCTGCGTCGCAGGCGATCCGGCTCTAAATATCTATCATTAATAAACTAATTATATTAATTAACCAAACGGATTGTCCAGAAGTCATCGGACAAATTTGAATTTGTAAAATAGTCATAAGGTAAGTAGAAATATCCACCAAGTCCCCAATCTTTACCCCAAGAATTTCTCACTAAAAAAGCGCCTTTATTATCATTATAGCCAACAGCCATAACAGCATGTCCACCCAATGATTTTTCAGATTTAGAAGGCATTAATGCCATTCCAGTTTTAGCAACTTCTTCAGATTCGAAATTTTCATATACTGTAAATCCAAATATGAAAGGAAATCCATCAGCAAGACATTTTTTCATTTCAATTAAGTTTCTATTTACTCTTAAATACTTTAATGCTTTATGTTTTGTAGCAGCAGTATAACAAGCAGATGATGGCTTAACTTTAAATTTTGATATTGTATATTTCCATAAAGATTCTGGACATACTCCATTTGTAGCTACTGCTTTTATACTATCTCTTATAGTTGCGCCAGCATCTAAACAAACTGTTCCTTCTATAACCCTTTCATTATAATAAATAAATAATCTTGACGGCATAAATTCTGCAATTTTCTCTTTTCTCTGTAAAAATTCAAATTGAGCACCAACTGCGTGAGCGGTACAAGCTCCAAGAGTGTCCTGATTCCAAATTTCAGTACATTGCGATCTCATATCAACAATAGTAGGTAATGGACTAATAGATGTATATAAATGCCCTACATGATCACTATATTTCAAATCTCTATGGTCTGGCTTATCTGGCACCCAGCCATATGATGATTTATTTGAAACTAAGCAAAAGAACTTAGCCTCAATAATTGATAAAGCTGAAATTATGTAAGTCAAAACGTTGTGAAAAAATTGTTTCATATTCTCCTATTTATATCACGCAAACTGTAACTACAATCTCAGTTGGAGATGATGCTATATTCGCTGCTTTTGTGACTATTAAATCTAATAAATCTCCTTGAGCAACTGCTACAGTATGTGTCAGATCATTACCATCATTTGCTGTAGCTATTAAAGACGTAGTTAATGCTGAATTAACGCCATTAACCCTAACTCTATAGACTATACTGTTAGGACCAGTCCCCGCGACATTATGACGAACATACATATTTTTCAATATTCCAGCAAATGGTATTCTAAATCTAATAGCGGTTGATGGAGCAGTTATTTGTTCATATGCTGGCGTTAAATATTTTACAGTTGTATTAGTACCAACATCTGAATTTCCCCAGAATAAACATGTTTTAATAGCCCCACTATCAGACCAAGCTGCATTTGTAGATGATGTAGCAACTAAAGTTTGTCCAGCAGTTGGCGCAGTTGCCCCGCTTATGCTTACAACAGTTGTCGCTGTTCTCAATCCAGAGGCTGTTCTATCATCTGATAATCTCGAATCATTGCCTTGACAAAATGTACCTGTAGTAGTTCCGAATGCTGGTAATGAGTGTGTATGGTCAGATCGAGCGAGTGATGTCGCAGAACCTTCTGCATTTGCCCCACCTACTGATAATGATGATGCAGTGGCTGTAGATATATCATGTTTATGGTCTGATTTGGCGGCTGTAGTTGATGCCCCTACTGTAGCTGTTGCTTTAGTCACATCTTCCGGTGTAGTTGCCGCTAGTGGCGTATTTGTGGCATTAGTAGCTATACCATTAAGTTTGGTTTTATCAGCACCGGACATAAATCCGCTAGTTCCTCCGACTATAACATCAGCATGTAATGTGCCTACAGTCTGATTGCCATGAGCATGTATATGATCCGACTTAGCAAATGTATTTGCTGTGCCATCAGAATTTGCAGTATCAATACTAACTGGAGTTCCTGCTGTTAGCGCATGTTTATGATCAGAACGAGCTAAACTAGTAGCAGAACCTTCAGTTGCGGAGTCTCCTATAGCAATAGCAGATGCTACTGCCGTTGATATATCATGTTTATGGTCTGATTTGGCGGCAGTAGCTGATGACCCTATAGCTGCCGTTGCTTTAGTAACGTCTGCTGGGGCAGTTGATGCCAAGGTGGTATTTGTTGCGCCAGCAGCTATGCCATCAAGCTTTGTCTTATCAGCACCAGTCATAAACCCATTGGCACCTCCATCTATAACGGCAGCATGTAATGTGCCTACAGTTTGATCACCATGCGCGTGTATATGGTTTGCTCTAGCTACAGAAGAAGAAAGCCCATCAGAATTTACAGTTCCAATTGCCACTGGTGATCCAGCTGATACTCCATGTTGGTGATCACTTCGCGCAAACCCTGATGCCGAGCCTTCTTCTGCTATAGAGCCCACTGTTACAGCAACTGGCACAGCAGTTGTTAAAGCATCTGTGCTTCCAGGACTATGTCTTGCGGCATGGGCGGAAATATTTACTCCGCCAACATTGCCTACATTTGTAATAATATTTCCGCCCATATTTAATCCACCACTCATAGCACGAGCTCCGGTAGCTAATAAATATTGTGTATGATCATCAGCAGAAAGACCAGATAATGCTGCATGTAAAGTAATTGCGCTAGCTCCAGCTCCAATTTCTGTATTTATATATCTAGTATCTATTATTGAAACAATCCCATCTCCCTCTTTTATTACTACTTTTGCTATTGGGAATCCTGTTGGTTCAATAAATGTTGGCATTGGCATTATAGCTGATTGTTCTGCAAGATCTTGCCTATTAAACTGTGCATTGCCGTAAATTACACTTATTCTATTATCAGATGTTATACAAACAGTATCTGCTCGATAATGATTACCAGGCATTGCTGTTAAAGTCCCAAGAAGGTCATAGTTAGTTATATCTAATAATGTTTGATTTGAAACTTCATGAATTCCACCGGCACCATAAAAATAACTAAATGGAGCGTTACTAGTCGAATAACCATCCACATTAATTGCACTTAATCCAACATAATATGAACCAGCATCTACTTTAATGTTCCTATTTGTTGTTCCTTGAGTCAATGAAAGTCCAGATTTAGATGTTAATTTTCTAGTTTCAATTAGATAATTATGTAATCTTTGAGCAGCATTATCTACTTTAGTTGTTGTAGAGTGAAGAAATCTTATTTCTCCACCAGCTGTTATTATTGTTGCTAACAATATATTTAAATCGCTTGGTGGAATTAAAATTACTTTCAATAATTCATCAACGGAATCATAAATAACATAATTTGTTTGTGCATTAGTTAATGGCAAGGTGGCATTCCCCCAACTAACATAAAACGCATCACTTTCTAAAACTCTTGTAATCCAGCCATATCCAGCAGATATATCAATATTTAATCCAGTAGGTACTGTTGCAGTGACTATACCACCATTACTTAACCCTGTAGAATTTATATTATGAAAGAATTCTGAAAAACTAACATCTTTCCCAGTTGTTAAATATTGATATTTTACATTACCAAGAAGCCTAATTAAGTCTTCATCCCTATAGTAGATTACACCTATTTGTTTTGCCCCAGCTACACCAGAAAACCTTCTAGAATCTGTTGTATGCATTGTGCCGACTACACCAGACGAAGAATTTACTTCATAATTTAAAATATTATTTTCAAATGATATTGCTAATGTAGTTATTTTAGTATTAGAGCCACCAGCTCCAATTTGAAATGCAATACTAGAATCACTTATTTCTGATGACATACATGTTAGTTCTGAGCCGCCATCTGCATAAAAAACTGTAGAAGATCCATCTTTATCAGCTACTTTACAAGAAGCATTCATTATATATACATCGGAGCCATTTAAAGCAGATATACAATTATCAATTGGATTAACACTATATAATGGATTTGGTAAAACTTGAAAAGTTGCACCTTTTATACTAAGATAAGTTCCTACACCAGTTGCAGATATAATGCTTTTAATATTTTGACCTGGAGTAGTAATATCACAAGTTATATTATTTATAATACAGTGAGCCCCTCCAGATATAATAATTCCATTTGAGCAATTATATATAGAGACGCTATGAATTTCAAATATTGTTGAAGGACCATCAATTCTTATTAAACATTTATTAACGCCAGTAACTCCAGACAAACGAAGTCCTGAGAGATATCCACCAGTTATAGTAAACAAATCATTATCTGGATCTTCAGGAATTATCATTGCGGCATCAAAATGCACAACATGATCTGCTGTTACAATTATACCTTCTGGAATTATCATAGCTGGTTCAGTGTAAGTGCCTGGATGAACTACAATTTCCCATGGTTCTGAAAAAGATGCTCCTCCATTAATAGCAGCGCTTATCGCTGCTGCAATTGAAAAATATTGAACATCTCCAGAAATTCCTACAGATAGCGATCTGGCAATTATTTGAGTGTTATTTTGCATAGAGCCGCTACCAAGCCCATCAGATTTGAAAACATAATTAGCATTTACTCCAGCAGAAGTTCCTAATGTAGACGCAACTGTCGAGAATGGCAAATTATGAAGATGGTCCGATTTAGCAAATGTACTTGCTGTTCCATCAGAATTAGAATTTCCGATACTAACTGGAGTTCCTGCTGTTACTGTATGTTTATGATCAGAACGAGCTAGACTAGTAGCAGAGCCTTCAGTTGCCGCATCGCCAATAGCAATTGCTGAAGCTGTTGCTGTAGATATGTCATGTTTATGGTCTGATTTGGCAGCAGCAGTAGATGATCCTATAGCAGCGGCTGCTTTAGTTATATTTACTGGGGCAGTTGAAGTTAATGGGGTATTTGTAGCTCCATTGTCCATTCCATCAAGTCTTGCTTTATCAGTACCGGTCATAAACCCACTAGTGCCATTTACTACAACATCAGCATGTAATGTGCCTACAGTCTGATTACCATGAGCATGTATATGATCCGACTTAGCAAATGTATTTGCTGCCCCATCAGAATTTGCAGTACCAATACTAACTGGAGTTCCTGCTGTTAGCGCATGTTTATGATCAGAACGAGCTAAACTAGTAGCAGAACCTTCAGTTGCGGAGTCTCCTATAGCAATAGCAGATGCTATCGCCGTTGATATATCATGTTTATGGTCTGATTTGGCAGCAGCAGTAGATGACCCCGCTGCAGCTGCTGCTTTAGTAACATTTACTGGGGCAATTATTGATAATGGAGTATTTGTGGAATTATCATCCATGCCATCAAGTCTTGCTTTATCAGCGCCTGTCATAAAGCCACTAGTACTATTTACAATAACTTCAGCGTGTAATGTACCTATAGTTTGATCTCCATGATTATGTACATGATCGGCTCTAGCAACTGATGGAGATGACCCTTCAGTATTTGATGTTCCAATAGATGATGGATTTATACCAGCAGCTACACCATGTTGATGATTACTTCTAGCATAACTAGCGGCGTCGCCTTCAGTAGCCGCAACTCCCACTAAAAGAGCTACCGGAGTTCCAAGAGTCATAGCATCTATTCCTCCTGGATTGTGCCTAGATGCGTGAGATGGTATATCAACCCCATCAATTAAAGCTACATTGATGATATTGTTTGATGCCATATTAAGGTCGCCAGACATTGCTCTAGCTCCAGTATTTAATAAATATTGAAGATGTGTGTCTTTATCTAAATCTGACAATAAACTATGGCTTGTAATTGCAGAATAACCAGTCCCTCCAGATCCAAGGGCTTCGCCGGGTTGAGATCGAACATCAAATAATTCTGATATTCCGGCACCTTTCTTTATTATAATTTTAGCTATTGGAAAAGCCGACCCATTTATAAATGTAGGAATTGATGGAGACACTCCATTGCGAGCTAATAATAAAGTTTCAAATTGCGCATCTCCATAAATTATTGATAATCTTTCATCCGATGTTATAACAATAAGGTCATTTTTATAATATCCATCTGCCATTGTTGTCAATGTGCCAGATAAATTATATTGAGTATCATTAATTTCATTGACATAAACAGCTTCAACACTACCATTTATCCCATGAAAATAACTAAAATATCCATCGGGTCCAGACCCAGAATAAATCATATTATCAATTCCTAAATAATATGAACCGGAGCTTAATGTGATTTTCTTATTTGAAGATCCAATTTCTGGAACCAAGCCTGAATTTAAAGCCAACTTTCTAGTATTTAATAAATAAGATTGTAATGTTTCTTTAAATGCATATAAAGGTGTTCTAAGTTTATGTATAAATCGTACTGAATCTGCATCTGTTATAACTTCTGATAATTTTATTTGGATATTGCTTGCTGGAGTAGTTTGAGTAATTATAGAACTTGTCGCTGGATTATAAACTATATAATTTGTAGAACTTGGTATCAAATCTAAATCAGTTACTAGGTCCCAACTAACATGATAAGTATCATCATATGGACTATTTCTTTGAATCCAGCCTGTACCAGCCGCAACATCTATATGCAACCCAGATTTTTTAGTAATTTCACCATGTAGAGTTACTCCAGTAGAAGAATTATCTGCAAAAAATATTGACAAATCTAATTCAGAACCAGTATTAAATTTATATCCTAAATTTCCAATTAATTTTACTTTGTTCTCATCTTCATATTGAATCATACCAGTATAAGTAGCTTTTGGGTCTCCATGATAACGGAATGTATCAGCAGAAGTTCCATTTACGAATATTGCCCCAGTTGTTGACTCATTATATATATTAAAATAATTATTATAAAATGAACACGCTTGTATATTTATTGTAGTATTACCTTCAATGGAACCAATATGAACAGCTGACCCACAATATGAAAATTGTGAAGCCGTCACTATTACTTTAGATGCATTGTTCGCATGAACTGCTTGCGAATTATTATCTAAATTATCAATATTAAACACACAGGAAGAAATAAAAGTTCTTGCTTTATCATCTACAGATATTCCAATTTGAATTGGGTTAGAAGAGTATGCTGGTAATAATAAACTTGAAACAAAAATTTTACTATCAATTATGCAAGCGAAAGTGTTTTCTCCAGTAATAGTAACTACTTTATTGATATCTTGATTTGCATCATTTAAACAAACTGATAGTTCTAATATAGAAGTTTGGGCACTATTAGAAACTAAAATACCATTATAGCATTGTCCTATTGAAATGCCATGTAAAAATGTTGCTTTATAAGGGCTGCTACATTTTATGCAATAATGATCTGGATGTGTTACTCCTTTTACAGTAATTCCAGCGAGATGCCCGCCATTGCATATAAACAAATCATCATTTGGGTTTTCTGCTTGGACAAAAACTACACCCATATTAGAAGCATGATCATTTGATAAAGCTATACCATCTTGTATTGTTATTTTGGGCTCAATATAAGTTCCTGGATCAATTGTTATTTCCCATGGACTTGTTATGTTGGCACCTTGATTGATAGCATAACTTACAGCTTCGGCAATTGACATATAATCAATATCACCAGCTTTGCCAACACGCAATTTGTTTGGTGTACTACCAGCACCAACCATATGTGTTTTAATATAATCTATTGCACCTTGAACAGTCGTTTCATTAAAAGATGGAAGAGTGGTATCGTTATAAGCAACTACTGATGAAGGCATTTCTGCACCAGAGTTTAATCCAGCGTCTTCTAAAAATTTCTTTTGGCTATCTGAAAACTGCAATAAGTCTATATTGCTACCTACTATTGCAATATCACCATTTTTTATTTTTATAGCAAGCTCACCTTTTATAAGAGAATGCCTAATGTCAGATTCTGACACTATATCTATTGATAATAAATCTCTTGATTCACCAGCCTCTATTGGATAATTAAAGATTTTAATTCTTTTCTTATCTTTGGTTATATTCTTTACTATAAAATGTATTTCTGTAGTTTTTCTAAAAAATGTATTAAATCCAACAGCCATAATATATCCCCCTATTTTATCTTTGCTATAGACAATATAATAATATTATTATGTTTTGAAAAATTTGTTCAAGCCAAATATACGTTAATTATTATTTACTAGCCTATAATTTTATTTCCTGCGAATAATAATATCACAAGCCGTACTTGCATCATAGGCGGCTATATTTAATGTAAATTGATTAGACAATTTTGATGCTGTCGCGACAAAAGTTAATGTGGCTTGATTTGGTTCAATGCTTACTGCATAACTTACCCCTGGAGGAAATGGTGGGACTATAGGAATAATTGCGGTAGCATTATTTCCAATATTATGACCAGATAAGACATGTGTATCTCTATCTATAAATGCCTCGCCCGTAGCTGTTAATGTAGATTGTGTTACATATGACCCTTTCAAATTCATATAAACATAGCCATCTGCCGTTATAGCCCCCGGATAATTATCTCCATTAACTTCAAATGTAGTATTATGAGCATTTACGTGTCCATAGCCGCATTGTCCTGTAGGCAAGTCACTAGGTTTTGAAATTGTGACAGACCCGCAAATTCTAGCGCCACTTAAAGATATTTCGTTCCAAGAAGAAGATGATGGTTGTGGATCTGGCAATGTTAGATTTATATTTCCAGTTGAAGGACCAAAACCAACTGTTGATGAAATCATAATAAGAGGGCAGTAATCAATAGCATTAACTGCATCATAATAAGTTGTAAGTGAATTTCCAGAATCATGTATATTTCCATGAATTACAGATGAAGAATCTGCTTTGAAAAAAGGATGTCCACTCAAAATAACGTCGCCCCAAACGATTGAATTTTGACTAATTGTATTATCAGATCTTCCCAATCTGCCTACGGTCAGATTAGCCTCAAATGCTACATATAAGCTATTTAGGGAAGCTGATGTCCCAATTTCAATTTGATGAGCCCTGAATACGCTTACGTTGTAAAGCATTGTTGGTCCGCCGGTCCATTTTCCACAAGTTGCATTGCAATTTCCTAAAACATATAAATAAACAGTATAACCTGCGCCTTTTTTAGAAACATTAACATGATCCATATCAAATTGCGCACCAAAAAATGCAGCATCATTAAATATATTGGAGCCGTCTATATGTATGGCATCATAACCATTCTCTGTATTGGAAAATGTTATATTTTTAAGAGAAAATGATAAAATTTCAGTTGTTGGATACCAATAAAATGTATGATAAAATCCGTCATTTACAATAGTAGTATTAAGCTCAGAATCCCCTATGATAGCAATACCCTCTAAATCTCGCATAACAATATTTTCTTGATAAGTTCCAGAAGCCACTTTAATCGTGGTATAGCTTGCTGCAGCATCTAAAGCGGCAGAAATAGTAGAAAACGGATATTCAATCGAGCCATTTTGATAGCCATCTGTTACTTTACTTACATATAATACGTTTTCTTTTGTTTCATAAAGTTTATTTTTTACCGCATCAATCGCATCTTGAACATCTGTAGCAAAAGAAGGAGATGGTACTTTTGTATCGTCATATTTAATGTCTTGTGCGCTCATATCTGAAAGACCTAATTTTAGCATATCAAATACGCCCTGCACATTATTAGCTTGGAAAAATGAATTAGGAGGATTTAAAGTATCATCATAAGTAATATCAGCAGCTGTTCCACCGCCACCTCCGCCAGATGCTCCAGTAGTAACCCCAGCATCTTGTAAAAATTTCTTTTGGCTATCGCTGAATTGTAGTAGGTCTATATTACTATTAGTTATAATAATATCTCCACTTCTTATTTTTACAGCAAGTTCGCCTTTTAGAAGAGAGTGCCTAATATCAGATTCTGATACTATATTTATTGATAATAAATCTTTAGATCTGCCGTGTCTTATCGAGCAGTTAAATAGTCTAACCGATTTTTTTGAACTAGATACATTTTTTACTATGAAATATATATCTGTTTTCTTATTGAAAAATGTTCCAAAGCCTACACTCATTTTATCACCTCTGCATAAATACTAAATTATTATATTAAAATAATATCAATATAGTTCTATTTTTATATGTCCATTAAAAAATTAGCAGCAATATGCGCTTTTTATAATAGAATATGTAATTCTAATATAATCATTTCATTAGCTAGTGATGATGAAGAAATAAATCCAAATAGTGAAAATCAATTATCAACAAACTCAGAAGCAATAGTCCCTATACCTACAGTCTCTACAATGTCCGAGAGTATTGATTCATCAAATTCAATTAAAATTCCTAATAGTACGGAAGTACTTACAGAGGAAGATATAAAAACTATATCAAAATTTAAACCAGCTTTGGGAGATGAATTTTGGATTAAATTTTTAGAAATGGCAATTAAAATATGTCCAACTAAAAACAGAATAGATATAATGAAAGTAGCCGATTTAATGGCACAAGTTATTAGAGGCGAAAGTGCTTTTAATCCACATGCTGTTGCTATGTCGTTAATAACAGAAAAACGTAGAATTTCAGTACCAATTGCAAAAGGATTAGCTCAGATGATAAAATCAACAGCTATCAAGCCAGCACTTATGACAGCAGAGCAATGGGATATTTTAGATAAACCAGAAGGATTATCGGCTATTGAACAATTGCCATATATATATAATTTGTTTAAAACTTATGGCATAAAAGCGAGCATGAAAAAAGAAGATATACATGCTAAAAATTTTGGAGGCTATTATAACCAACCAAGAGGCCCACATGGAGAAGAAATAGCCTATGCTGGGGCTGCTTATACAAGTCAATCAGGGCAGACACATCCGCAAGCAGAGTTTCAAGATAAAGCTTACAACACAAATATTGGATTAGATATTACAATAGATCCAAATACTGGCAAAGCGCTTATTGGACCAGACGGCAATCCAGTAAGAAAAGGGTTTATTAGTAAAAATGATTTAAGTGCAGAAGCGGGAAAAGCTAGAGCAATAATGAACCAAGAAATAGCAAAAAGAAAAGCAGAAGAAAAGAAAGCTGCAAATAATAAATAAATTTCATGCCCTTTCTATTATGTCAACTAAATCTTGGTCATATCTCTCAACTATTTTTTCAGGAACATTATTACATATATTCATAAGGGAAACAACTCTTTCTCTTATTTTATCGATTATATCTTCTTTATCCGATAAATCTCCATCATCAAAATTTTCTTTAAATTCAGATATATTTGTTTCGCCAACATCAATAGATTCTTTTTTACATACATTAACTATTTTTTTATAGTCAGTCATAATTTCTTTAAAGGCTTTTACTAATTGCTCATGGTCAAAAAATGATTCAAAGCCATCTTCTATTAAAGATTTTTCAAAATTATCTGCAATTTTTAATAATTTATCTTCTCTGACTCGCATATTGCCTTCTCATCTGTTTTATTCTTATTTCTGGGTCAATTTTTGTTAATATATTAAACGGCAAATTATCATTTCTAATATCTATTTTTTCTACGCATTCTTTTATAAACTTATAAATATCTAAATTATCTTTATTGCAATTATCTAATTCGTTTTTAAATTTATATATATTTGCTAACCACGTTTTTTCTTTATCTGTTGCTTCTATTGCTGAATTATATAACTCAGTTAATCGTTTATTAAATAATGCAATTAAATTGTCATAAGATATTTTATTAGACAATTTCAATTTATTATTTATAAAAGTTTGTTTTATTTCTTCTTTTGTATAAACTTTTTCGACTAAAGGATAAATAACATTGCTTTCATAAATTAATATAGAAGATGTAATGACCATATTATCATTACAAAACTTCTTTTCAAGATTTGCAAAATATGAAGACATAATATTTTTATCTGTTTTGTCATAGTCATTAAATAATAACCTAATCATTACATCTATTTCATTAGAGTTGATTGCAGATGTAACGATTTTGTTTTTAAAAATAGTAATATGGTTAGTTGTTAGATTTGGTATATGTATCTTCTTTTCAAATTCTATAACGATATTCATAGAAACAATATAACATGGTTTTTATTCCATGTCAATTTAAAACTATGCTATCAGCGCTCATTTTATTTTTTATTGTTTCCATTTTAAACATAATGGATTTTATTCTACCATCTCCTATTTTATATTTATTTATAAAATCTGACATATGATTTGATATTTCAATTTTTACTTTATTTTTATTTATTTTACGACCAAGCTTTATAATTTCTCCTCTACCAATAAACTCATCATCATCATTTGTTATAGAAATTAATAATCCTTCTGGATAATTTTCAATTTTACATTTATATCCATTGCATTTAAAACTAAATAATTTTTTTAATTCATTTTCTGAACAAAAAATTATAAATGTTTTCATTGGTCTTTGCATTAAAGAATGCAATACTTCTGATATTTCTGATTGATGAGATACAGATATCATATTAGAAATGACTTGTTCATCTGTAATAGCAGGGTCTATTACGAAGGGCTCTGGAGCATATACTTCCCAATACACTTGTTTATTTTTATTTGTTTTTGTTTTTGTTTTTGTTTTTATTGCGCCCATATCGTTTTTTTACAAAGCAAAATTTCCATCATATAGAAATTCAACTAAAGATTTTAATCGATTAGTCGCAATTGTAAAGTCCATATCATCACTCATATACCAAGGACGAGATCCACTTCCAAATTCGCGATGCATGTATTTTTGAAACTTATTTTCATCATAACAAACTGCCAATAGATTTGAAACTATTTCAACCAACGCTTGTGGCGAAGTCGCACTAGTTCTTGGCTTTGATAAAACTGTTTCTATTCTATGAAGAATTCGGTCTCTTATTTCTTGGTCTAACATGAAAACCTCCATTGTGGCATTATATGGTATTATATATCAGGTGTAAAAAAAAATGTCAACAGTAATTATATGATATAATAAGAGAAATAATGAATAGAATAATTAATATATTATTATTTGCTATATTTGTTCCATCATGTGGAATGGGGTTTAATGATGAAGGTAATGTTCTAGACCCACCTGGAAGCGATGCTGGAGCAGATGCTGAAGCATTTGATGGGGCAGTACCATGTTCTGTTGAAGGCTATCGCGAAGGTTGTCCTTGCTTTGATTCTGGGATTATAATAGATTGTGGTACCATATATATTCAAAATGGCAGCTATACTACTTGCATGGAAGGTTATACTATTTGTTCAGATGCTGAATGGGGACCATGTAAGGGAAATCATTACTTGTTTCATTGATGAAATCAAAGGTCATCCATTTCGTCCAATTCTTTTCTTAAAGATTTCATTTCATTTCGGAATTGATCCATTTTTTCTTTATTTGTTTCATACTTTTTTTGTAAAGCCAGCCCTTCATTCTTTACGACTTCTACAAGACCTTTCATCTCCAGATACTTCTCTCGCATCTTTTCATACTTAGTTATCAATGTTTTTCTAGACTTTTTCTTTTTCTGCTGTGGTGTGTCGTCAGAATCAGAATCATCGTCTAAATAATCTAAAGCTATTTTATTAATATTCATAAAATGTATATCACAATATTAGAAGTTATCGTTTTGTAATCGCTTAACAATTCTTCCTCTACTAGTATCATATGGAGATAACTCAACAATTACTTTATCTCCAACAAGAATTTTAATAAAATTTTGTCTAATTTTGCCAGAAACTGTTGCTATTATTTTTAATTCAGCTTCTGTTTTTAATGTAAACATCCCTCCAGGATGTGAATCCATTACTAATGCGCTTATCTCTAAACTATCTTTTTTTTCCATTTAATCACCAAAAGATAAAATAACTTTATTAATTATTTTATTTGTTTCTCCTATAAGTTCGGCTATTGTTTTGTTATTTGGAATTATAAAATCATAATCCCAATCTTTTTCTTCTTCCATTTTTATTATTTTTTCAATAATTTGTTTATCAAATTTATATTTCATTCTATTTATTCTATTTTGCAAATTAGAATCAATAATTATTATCTTGGATAAATAAGATGAAATTTTAGTATCAATTATATTTCCAGATTCTATTCCCACAATATCTATTTTATATGTTTCAAATGCATCAATTAAATTTTGCATAAATAAACAAATTTCTTCTTCTATTGTATCATCTAATATTTTCTTTATATATTCATCTTTGCAAATTGCTAAACTTATATTTTCAAAATCTATATTGCCATTTTCTAAAATAAAACTGTCTTTAAAATATAAAATAATTTCTTTATGTATAGAATTCCCCGGTCTAAACATTTCTAGATATAAATTGTCTATATTTATTATTGGTATATTATTTCTGCGGAAAATTTTCGCAGCTTCAGATTTGCCACATTGCTTCTTCCCTGTAATCCCAAATAATCTTACAACCATTATACTATAGATCCTGGCATTGACTTTCTAATTAAACATAACTTGCTACTGTCAATAGTTCTTAATTTATTTGTTTTATTCATATTATAAACTTTTAAAACTAAACTTTTCTTTCTATCATTAAAGAACCCCCAATGTGGGGCAAAATTTGGATAATCCATTGCCGATACTATACTTAAATTATCGTTCTCTCTATCTAGCCATTCTAATTCTTCGTATGTATATCCAAAAGATTCTTCCGTTATAGATTTAGTTGTTGATAGCTTATCAGGCAATCCAATATAGCCGCTTAGTTCCGCGCATTCAGACTTATATAAATCTATTAATGGATAACAGTCAAATATATCATCCACTCTTGTTTTAAAGAATTTAACTAAACTATATTCACTCTTTGTTAAACTACCAAATGTTATACTGTTATTTATTTTACTATAAATATCTGTAAAAGCAGGTATCATTGATGGTCTAATATCTAATGCCTCAAAATCTTCAATAACTATATTTGGCATAACTGGCTTTATAATTTTATAATGATCATAAGCAAAATTCTTTACTATCCAATTTTCAAAAATTTCATTGTTTTCTTTTTTAAATCCAATAAAAATTATATTTACTGGAATATGAGAAGTTGATCTTAATAACATTGCAGCATTTAAAGCAGAATCTGATCCGCCAGTAAATACACACAATGCAGATTTTGAATTGCGTGATTCTAATATAGTCCTTGTCCACATTGTAATATAATCATGAACAATATTTTTATATGTTAGCATTATTTATAATCTCCTATATCTTATATATCATTTAAGAATTATAATCGCTTAAATAATCGCCCCAAACATCTGGTAATGCATTCGCTGCCATAACATGCTGTTTTCTTTGTTCTGATTCTAAATATCCATATCCAGGCTTATCAGATTTTCTTGGGTATAATTGTATTGCAGTATATCCACCAATATTTGATATACTGGAAGGTGTAATGCCTGCATATGTTTTATTTGGATCTTGTGGCTGTTGTTGTGCTCCAGTTGCTGCATTTAAATAGTTTGCAGAATCGCTTGTAGAAGCATATGCTCCTGGATCAACAGCTGTATATAAAAATACAAATCTTTTATTTGGATCATTTTTTGCCATCTTTGCATATTCTTCCCACGGCTTCATTGCTGCTCGATTTGGCTTTCCATTTTGTCCGTGATGAATCCCATCAAGTATTACAACACTATCTACTCTATCTCTCATTGCTGGGTCAGATAATATTCCTCCAACTGCGCCATAACCGGCGCTGAAGCTCCCTAAAGAAAGTTTCCCTAAAGACACACTACCAAATTTTTTAGATAATGCTACTTGAATCATTCCTAGTTGTTTATTTATCCAAGTTGAATTGCCATATCTTTTTGCATATTCTCCAGAACCAAAAATCTGAGTATTGACTTCTACTATAATAGTATTTACGCCAGATTTTGTTGGGTTTTTACCAGACATCATCTGAAAAAATACATTATATTTTCCATTAATAATTGGATTGTCTGGACATTTAACAGATGCCCCTTCAACTCCAGGAATAGTTATACTTCCAGAATACGTTGGTTTATTTTCTTCTTTATATCCTTTTTGTTCTAGAGAAGTTTTTACAGAGTCATAAACTGCTGCAGATTTTGTTAATACTAAATACCTAAAATATTTGTTCATCCTAATGATATATATCTTTATTGACGGAAATATGGATATTATTACATTAGTTTCTATTCAAAATTTTATAAATATAAGACATCCAGGTGGAAAATGTATAGCTTTAAAATACAAAAATAATGAAACTAAAATGCCATGGCTATGTGAATATAATCATGTTTGGGAAGCAAATTGGTCAGATATAAAATCAAATAAATGGTGCCCATTTTGCAATGGAAGATTTATCCCATCAATAGAATATATTAATAATTTTGCAGAAGCTGAACATAATGGAAAATGTTTATCTTTAAATTATATTAACGCTCATACAAAAATGAAATGGCAATGTTCAAAAGGTTATATTTGGGATGCTAATTGGAATAAAATATATAATTCAAAAAAATGGTGCCCACATTGCGCAAAAAATTTAAAGCCAACAATTGAAGAAATAAAATCTTATATAGATGAAAATCACAAAAATAGCAAATGTTTGGATGAGGTCTATGTAAATTCAAAAACTAAAATGAATTGGCAATGCCAAAATGGACATAGTTGGAAGGCTTGCTGGTTAAGTATTAGACATGCTAAAAGTTGGTGCCCTAATTGTTTAAGTAAAACTCATCATACACTTGCTTCAATTCAAGAACATATAAACCAATATCATCCAGGTGGAAAATGTTTATCAAATATATACATTAATTCATCTGAAAAAATGTCATTTGAATGTGAGCATAAACATAAGTGGGAAACTAACTGGACATCTATTTTTACAGGCAATAGCTGGTGCCCCAAATGTATTATTAGATATGGTGAGAAATGTTGTAAATATATTTTTGAAGAATTATTTCAAACTAAATTCGAAAAAATAAGACCTGATTGGCTAAAAAACCCAATGACAAAATGTAAATTAGAACTAGATGGATTTTGTGAGAATTTAAAACTTGCATTTGAATATCAAGGGCAACAACATTATAAATTTGTTAAATATTTTCATCGCAACCAATCTTCTCTTGAATATCAGCAATACAAAGATAACTACAAAAAACAAAAATGTAATGAATTAAATATAACATTAATTCAAGTACCACATCTTTCTGATAGTTTTAATATTAATGATATGAAAATTTTCATAACAAATAAATGCATTGAAAATAATATTGAATTACCAATAAACTAAATAACGGAGAATGATGCAATTTATAAAAACAAAGCAAGAGCATAAAGAAGATAGAATAAAAAAAGAAGCTGGAATTAAAAAAGAAGCAGAAATTAAGAAGGAAGCAAAACCAAAATTATTTACTATAATAGCTAGTGCTGTAATTCCAATTAAAATAAAATATCAAGTATCTGCGCTTGATGAAAGAGAGGCTGTTGAGTTAGTAAAGAAAGGCAAATATAATACTATACAAATAGATAGACCAAGAGTTCATACTCAAAATATTATAGAGATGATTGTTTATTTAGGTAATACTGTACATAGACTTCTTACATTAAGACTAAAGTAATCAATCATCTTCATCATCATCAGGTTGAAACGAATCTGATAAATCATTTGAGTCTAATGATTCCATTACATTACTTATTTCTTTATCATCAATCTTTTTTGATTGTTTGGTAATTGTTTTTTTACCAGTTAAATCATTCATTAAAGTTGATGATAGTTTAATAAATTCTGTATTCTTTAGTCCTCTTTGTTGCATATGTAAATAAAGGGCAAAAGTATTTTTCACATCGACTAAAGATGCGTGCGCCCCTGGTATCTCATTTATTCCGGCGAGCTTAATCATATTAGAAAGTGCATGAGATGTTTTTTGAATTCCAAGTATCTGCTTTGTAAATCGTTTCGACATCTGCATTGTATCTAACCAGTAATTTGCAAGCCATACTTTATTATTTTCTTTCCACTTAGTTTCCAGTTGATTACGATCAAAGTTTGCATTGTGAGCAATACTCACAATTTCATCTGGATCTCTTGAAATAGATTTTAAAAACTCGTCTACTTCTGGAATACATTCTTCAATGTATCTTCCACGAGACATTAATTCTTTTGCAGTTTTTTGAGTAATCATAAGGGCTTCCTTTGAACATCTTTCTGGATGCCTTATTTTTATATCCCAAGAAACAAGTTCCATAGTCTCATTATTTAATATAGAGATTTCAGTTAACTCGTGAAATGTTGGAGAGAGCCCAGTTGATTCGACGTCTAATGTTACAAATTTCATAAAGTTGTCTTTCTAAATAAATCCTATCTTTAGGAGAGAGATGTACAAAGAAATATGTTGTCAGATTATTTTGATAATATCTAAACAAATTGATCATTATGACTAATACCTATATATTAATAATATGGGCGTTAAAATAACAATAGAAGATATGCATCTAATAGCAAAAAAATATAATGGAAAATGTTTATCACAAACATATATAGATGGAAATTCACCATTACATTGGGTATGTGAAAATGGACATGAATTTCATAAAAAACCAAATATGTTATATAAAAGATTTTGCGTTGAATGTATTTATAAAAAAGAAAAATTAAAAAAATTAGATGAATGCAAAAAAATAGCTGAAAATAAAGATGGCTATTGTTTATCTGATAAATATAATAATATAGCCGAAAAATTAGAATGGAAATGTAAAATAGGGCATATTTGGATAGCAACATTTGCAAACGTAAAAAAAGGTACTTGGTGCCCTATATGTTCTTCTGGTATAGAAGAAAGAATTATTAGACAATTTTTTGAGCAATTGTTAGGAGAATCTTTTATTAAAATTAAACCAGAATGGTTAAAAAATACTAATGGATATAAACTAGAATTAGACGGATATTGTGAAAAATTAAATATAGCTTTTGAATATAATGGAGAACAACATTATTCTAATAAAGTTAAAAATAAATTTAAAACTATATCGCTAGAAGAAAGAAAAAAATTAGATAAAATTAAAATAGATACATGTAAAAAATATAATATTATTTTAATTATAATTCCTCAATTAAATTCAAGAATACAAATAAATGAAATAAAACAATTTATAAAAAATCAATTATCAAATAATAATATTAAAATTCCTGAAAATTTTGATAATACTATAGTTGATATAAATAAAGCTTATTCTCCTACTTCAGAAAAATATATAAGTGATCTTATAGAGGTGATAAAAAAGCATAATGGAGAATTATTATCTGGAACATATTTGAATAATACATCAAAATTTGAATTAAAATGTAAAAAAAATCATAAATTTACATTAACTGCTATGAGTATAAAAGCTGGAACTTGGTGCAGAATTTGTAGAAATAATCCTATATTAACAATTGAAGATATGCACAAATTAGCACAAAGCCATAATGGATTATGTTTATCTACTAAATATAAAAATATGAATTGCAAAATAAAATGGAAATGTTTAAAACATAATCATGAATGGGAAGCAACTCCCGCAAATATATATAATGGTAGTTGGTGCCCGTTATGTTGGAAAGAAAATAAAATACATAAATTTACTATAGATTATGTGATAAATTATTTATCTAGTATTGGGTATACTTTATTATCCGATTCATATAAAAATCATAGAAGTAAACTATCAATTAAATGCAACAAATGTAATACTATTTTTTCTAAAAGCTTTAGAAATTTTAATTATAAAAAAAAGAAGTGCTCAGTTTGTAGAGAATAATTTATTTCTTCACCATATTTACAAAGTGCATAAACAATTGATGAGTCATAAGAACGTCATCCGTAGCATTATGAGCAGATCTTTTTTCTAGCCCATATTTTTTAATTAAAGCTGATAAGCTATATCGTTCATTGTTCTCTCCATTAATCCAATCAAAGAATAAAGCTAATCCTTTTGTATCTATTGTATTCCCATATTTAGAGAAGGGATATGAGTCCATACATTCAGCATTGCCCCAACAGCTTAAAAGAAATCCTTGATCAAAAGAAATATTCTGTCCGACTAAGACTCTATCATAAATTTTACATCCGTCATCGGCTACCCAGTTTTCAATTTCTGGTAAGACTTCGTGGACTAATCTATATTTAGATTTTCCAGCTGCAGTTTTCCATAATAAATCATCCTTACTAATTCCGTTCACTTTTAATGCAGCATCTTGAATATTATCAGGCTTTGCTGGTTTCATATTCCAAGTTTTTTGTTGCATATCTGATGTCCTCAATAAAGAGATTTCAATAATATCTCCTTTTGTTGCATCAAGTGAAGTTGTTTCAGTATCTACTACATAAGCAATTAATTTACCCATAAAAAAATCCTTTCTTCTTTATATTTTATAGTGAATCTTCAATATTTTCGTTTGGCATTTTTAATGATTTTGACAACAATAACATTCTTGAAGTTATTTCATAAGAAGTAATTTCTGGTATTGCCAATTTTTCATAATTTTCCAAAATCATTATGCATTTTCCTTCTGATATTTTTTCAATTGAAAATAAACAACCTTCTGCATTTAGACCGTTTATATGGCTTTGTATCACAGAAAAAATATCTTTCCTAGAAATAGAAAATGAAATAGATTTACTATCATTGTAGATAGTTAATAAATTATTATTTGCTTTTATTTTTATCATTGAGTTGCTAATGATTGCTTTATTTTTATAGCGTCGTCATTACCTTTCTTATATGATTGGATTAAGAAATTTACTCCATCTGGAGACATAAGAAAGTTAATCTGTTCTTTTGTAAGCGAAGAACTTTCTATAGTAGCAACCGCTTTAGAATTAACTATTACCTTCCAAGAATGTTTCTCAAAATTCTTTGTAGAAGTTCTTGATATTTGAATACATTTTAATTTATTTTCCTCATCATCCCATAGTGGATCTTCATATCTCGAAAAATGTTTATTTAAATCAGCTTCTATTATATCTTTAGAACCAAACATGTTACCTCTCTTTATATAGTTGAAGCAGCAATAATCCCAGATAATGCTGCTGAATATAAACCACTTATTGCTGCAGATTCTCCAGCGACATATAAATTATCCACTTCTGTTGAAAAATCTTCTTTTACAGTGATATTATGTTTATAAGTTATAATATCTGGTAAATGCATATATCCTTTTTCAATAAAATTTGGTATTAATTTTTCAACGTTTTTTATTTCGTTAATTATATGTTTATATTCAGGAATAAGTAATATGTCATTTTTAGTTGTCAAAAATTCCTTAATCTTAATCTTTCCGACTCTATTGTCGGATAACACATAAGCTAATTTACCAAGGCGTTCAGTTTGTTGCATGCCTTTATTCTCATATTCCTTTTTTGATATTACTGAAAAAGAAACTTTGTCTGATGACCATCTTTCCTCATTAGATCGCCAAGAAGATATAACCAAATCCTCATGATCTTCTGGAATTACAGTGCCATACCAAGAGAATGGTCCTATTTCAATATCTTTTTTATTTACAGAACAGCTACATTCATTCCAATCTTTAACACAAGAAGATGAAATTTCACCACGAAAGCCAAAATAAGAAAAATTATTTTCCTTTATTATTCCAAAATCATTAAATATTTTATTAGCAAATCTCCACCCACTTCTTCCAGAGCATAACAATATTTTTTTAGATAAAATTTCTCCATTTTCAGAATCTATACGAAATAAATCATTTTTCTTTTCTACATTAAACACTTCTGTATCAAAAAATAAATCTATGTTATTCGATTCAACTATTTTCTCTGACATTTCTCTTGATAAACAATGGATA
Organism: Bacteroidales bacterium; assembly: GCA_049315385.1. Lineage (GTDB taxonomy): Bacteria > Bacteroidota > Bacteroidia > Bacteroidales > JACABE01 > JACABE01. Next base: position 64,274 of record JBMOKG010000009.1, on the reverse strand, counting down.
TGTTCAGGCTTCCACTGGATATAATTATTTAGATTTAAAGTATATCCTAATTTTTTTATATGCTTTTTTGTAACTTCAGAAGGCTCTTTATTTTTTGTCTCATTTACTGGTCCATTGTTACTTAATAATAAATTTATAATTTTGTCAGCAGAAGAAGTTGCCTTTATGTTTGCTACTTTTGATATTTTTTCTAAATCATTAGATACATATAATCTAGAATTACTATTTGGAAAGCAACCAAGCCAGCCTTCTAATTGCTTCCTTCTTTTATTTGGTGGTCTTCCAAAATCTATAAGGCAAATATTTGCTTTTTTTCTTTCGGATAGTTTATAAGCGGCAAAAACGCCAGCTACACCAGCCCCTATGATTGCTATATCATATATCTTAATTGTCATTTATTCCTTAAAGATTATTGGTGTGGAATCAATTTCTATTTGTACTTTCGCTTTAGTTTCCAATAACATTTCTTTTAATTTTGAAAGTTTGGCTTCTGCTTGCTTTAATTCTTTTATTTCTTTTTTTGTTAGATATGGATTTAAGTTTGTTTTGTTGGACATTGATATCTGCTTTAAAGGGGGTTTGCAGATATTATATAACTTAATTATATGTTCTTGTATGCTTTTCTTATGATTTTGAAAGCGTCAACATAATAAGACATAACACTAGGAATAAGAGAACGAGGAAATCTTGTGGTGCCATATTGAGTTTTTCTAGATAGGATTTCATCTCCATCTTCTGGCGTTCCAGAAATTTCTCCTCTTTCATATTGCCTGCCTCTATCAAAGAATTTATTTTCTAATAATGCGTCAAATTTTCTTGGCATTTTTCTTAATAATTTACTAGCCCCAGAATATGTTGGGAACATAGTTGCTAAAGTATATACAAGCAAATCTATTTTTGCAGCTGCATTTTCAAAGGACAGCCCAGTTCCTTCAAAAAAATCATTTTCGCTTGAAGTTCCCACTAACGAATCAATATATTCTTTCAACATATTTATTCTATTAAATAGAAAATTTAACATTTCATTTCTTTCTTTTTCTATTTCTCCAACTGGAGAACTCATTGTTCTAATTTTATACATATATTTTGTAAAAGTATCGCTATCTAATTCTTGTTTATATGACTGCCATAATTCAGTAATGCCTTTAAGATTTCTTATTTCAGATTCTTTTAATTTAAGCTCAATGACTTCTAGCTCTTCTAATTCTTCTTCGTTATCCGTTTCTTGAGCAAAACTAAATAAATGATGATATTTATTTAACCAATTATAACTTTCTGGATCTCCTGAAAGTTCTGCTTGTATTTTATTTAATTCGCTTCTTGCATTCCCTATTTTTGTTTCATATATACTAATTTCATATTTAATATATTTCATAACTCTATCAATTAGATCTTTGTCTTGATTCACAAATAATTGCATTATTAATTTATATTTTGTGAAGATTCCTTTTGTTTTATCATATGTGTCTTCTGGATTTGGAACTGCTTGATATAAAACTTCTTCATAATCTTCTCCAATTTGTCGGATAAGTTCTTTCCTATGATTTCTTTCAACGCTTTTTGCAAAATTATTTATTGCAGATTTTAATTTTATTTTTACTTCTTGTAATATGCTTTCATATCTTTCGCAAAATTTATTTGCTACATTAAAATCATGTTTTGTTGGTCTTAGTCTTTCTGAGGCTGTAAATGATTGCCTATATTTATTTGTAAAATGGTCTAAACATTCTTTCAAATATTTGAATTCCGCCTTTACATATCTAAAATCAGCCGCTGCTTTTTTTGTTATTTTATTTCGCATTTAGTCCTATGATTTTTATACAAAGAATATATGAACATATTCATATTTTTATTTAAATAAATTTTAATTATTTCAATATTAATTTGATAATATTGCAATAATTATATATTCTATTTGATAAGAAAAGGTGAAAAATGTCTTTTGAAAATATTAAAGGTACAACTTCAAATATATTTTATATTGGTAATTTAAATCCAACTGATGGAAACATTATTATATCTGCAAATATTAATGAAGTTGATAAACCAAGTATAAGATGGAACAGCACAGAAAATAGCTGGCAGTATTCTAATGATGGAACATCTTGGAATAATTTTGGTACTGGAACCGGACGCAATAGCACTACTTATATAAACGTTGGTAAGATTGGAGAACTATCAGCAGGAATAACTGGATATTTATTAACGAATTTATCTGAAACAGATAATGAAGATTATATTGTTTTTTTGGCAACATCTGATGGCTATTTATCTAATTTAAGAGTTTCGGCAGGAACTGCCGCAGGAAGTGGAAATTCAGCCACATTTACAGTTAGAATAAATGGAATAGATACTTTATTAAGCACTGCTTTATCTAATGCAAATACAAACGCTGTAAGCTCTAATGCCGTAATGATAGCTGCAGGAGAAAAAGTTACTATTAAGTTTATAACAAGCTCTCCTTGCTTAGTATCTAATGTAATGATATCTTGTGAATATGTAGCGACAGCTAAAACAGTATCAAATGTTATTACCGTTGGTAAGATTGGAGAATTATCAGCCGCAACAGATGGCTATTTATTAACGAATTTATCCGAAACAGATAATGAAGATTTTGGGGCATTTTTAGTTGGTTCTAATGGACAGTTATCTAATATGCATGTTAGTATGTCACAAGCTCCAACTGGAAATGTAGCTTTTATTTTAAGAGTTAATAAAATAAATACTATTATTAATGTTAATATTGCTGGAAATTCAACTAACGGAGAAGAAATTATAAATAATACTACAGTTAGTAGTGGTGATATTGTTACAGTTAGATTTATTTCTGATGTAGATTCAGTAGCAAAAGATGTTATTGTAGCATTCGAATATAAAGTAAATTTGCCATAAATTATATAATAGAAATTTTAAAAGGAAAATACACAATGGGAACTTCAAAAACAGGCATAACCGGAACTAGTTCAAATTCTTTTACTATGGGTAATTTAACAGATGGCTATAAAACTTTAGCATTTCAAACTTCAACAACAACTCCTGGAATTAGATATAATCATAATTCTAGTAAAATTGAGTTTAGTCATGGAGGAGTTGATTGGTCAACATTGGGCTCTGGATCAGGTTTGGCTAATATTCCAATGGGTGCTATGTTATTAGTATCAAAAACAGGAGATGATAATACTGGCGCTCGTGGAAATGTCGCCTTGCCGTTTGAAACAGTTACTGCAGCATTAAACGCAGCACAAACCGGAGATATTATTTATATTGCTCCTGGAACTTATGACGGATATCTGCTTATACCAAGTACGATTGAATCAATAACTCTTCGTGGATCAGGAACTGGAGCTACAACACTTACTGCTAATAATCCAATGGCTGTAATTTACAGAGATTCTAATACTCCATTTCACTCTTGTGAAATTTCAAATATGACAATTAAAAATATATATAACGCTACAGGCAATACAGGCTTGGCTGTAATTATGTTTGATGGATATAACTGTACAGGAGGATATTTTGATTCTTTTCCAGGATTAAATCTTAATAATTTATTAATAGTATCAGATGGATATTTCGCAACTGTTAATAGATGCATTAATTTTTTTAATATAAATTCTATTACAAATGTGAATATGAGTACTTTTACTGAACTAACAATGGTATTTGCAGAAAGTAGTATGGGCGAAATTGTTAATTGCATAACGTCTATGGCTTTCGAATATAATTATAAAAATTCTAACCCTCAGCCACAATCTGGAATTGGAAGTATAAATATATTGCAATGTAATATGAATAAATTATCTATTAATGGCGTTTCCAAAATTGAATGTGATAATTCTACTATGGCTCGCGAAATAGTGGCTGATTTAAGTGATAATGCGAATAATAGTGCGAAAATAAAATTTAGAGGAAATTGTAATTCAGTAGATCTTAAATATGATTTTAGTTATAGTAAATATATCATTGCTGATTTTGATAAAGCTATAATTGATAGTTCTTTTAATGCATATACTCTTAATAGTACTGATGGTTATGGAGCTACCATATCAGCTAGAAATGCAATATTTAATTCTTATAATGATGGTTATATAACTGCTGGCTCTGGAACTGATTTAGATATTAGAGGCTCAATTTTTAATCAAGAAATGCTACAATGTATTCCAGCACAATCTAATTTAGGTTCTGGGACTATAGATAGAAGTATGCATATAGAAAAAACCCAAGGTGCAGATAATAACCCTCATAGCTGGGCTGTAGCTGGCTTTAATGTTCCATTCACAACAGCTCCAGATACTATAATTATTCAAGCTCATTCTAACACCACAGGAAATATAGGCTGTGCTCCTAATGCCCTTACTAGTACTGGTTATACTTTAAATGTAGAAAATGTAAATGGAAATGTTACAGTCACAGCAATTAAATATTAAGAAGCTAAATTGAATAAGTAAATATTTGGAAATAGCTATAAAGTGCTATATATAATAAGGAAAAATGGCAAATACAATTCGTACTGGCATTACTGGAACAAGCGAAAATGCATTTTACGTTGGAGATGGTACATCTGATGGCTATAAATATATTTATGTTGACAATGCTGATGCTGACAAACCAGCTATAAGATGGAATGAAACTGAATCAGCTTGGCAATTTTGTTCGGACGGGGCAACTTGGAGCGCATTGGGCTCTGGGGCTATAATTCCAGGGACTGATGCTTATCAACATCTTGAATGGACCGGAACTGATTGGGTACCAATAACAAATATTACTTTGCCATCAACTGCTACTATAATAACTAAAAATGATACCAGTGGATTTCCAGACGAATTAGTATTACAAGGCGGAAATAATTCATCATCATCTGGTGGCGGTGGACTTGCTGTTTTAGCTGGAGGAAAGCAACTATCCGGTAATGGAGATGGTGGATCCGTTGGAATTGTAGGAGGGGCTTCTTCAGGTGATGGCTATGGCGGATTCGCTATCGTACTGGGTGGGCATAGTAGTGGCATTGGCAGTGGATCCGTTATGATTATGGGAGGATCTGGATTTAATTCTACGCCAGCAGGTAGTGTATACATAGGTGGAGGGCAGTCTGACTCTGGAACTTATGGCTCAACATATATATATGGCAGTTCAGGTAATAATGACCATGGTGTTGGTGGCAATTTATATTTAAATTCAGGTCCAGGAACTTCTAATGGACAAATTTATATAGGAGACAACATTGAAGCTGCTTCGACTGGTACAGTAGTAAATTTTGGAAGTATAGACAATAATTCATATTCGTTTATTAATTTTAATTCTTCAGGCACAGCTGTTGGGCAAGGTACAAGAATTACATCAGATTTAGTATTTATATCAAGTGCTGAAATTCCACTAATGATTACACCTGAAGACTCTGCAAATGGCACTAATCTTATTTTTAAAGGTGGGTCTGCTTCCACAGATAATGGCTTTGGAGGAGCAGCAATAATTAAAGGTGGAGATGGATATAGTTCTGTAGTTCCAGGAGCTGGCGGGAATGTTGAAATTTATAGTGGGCAACCTGGCATTCAATATGATACGACTGTGTTTGGGGCAGATGGTGGAGATATATTTATAGTATCATCTTCTGGAGGCTCTTCTGGTGATTTTGGGACGAATGCTGGCAATGGTGGTAATTTATATTTAACTTCAGGAAGTGGTGGTTATTGCCCATATAATATAGCTGGAAGTGCTGGAGATATACGTATACAAGCAGGTGAGGGCGGTTCTACTGCCTTTGGAACTGGAATGAGTGGAGGAAATGTATATATTACTGCTGGAGGGTCTAGTTTAACTGATTTAAATATTTGTAATGGCGGTGATATTATAGTAGACGCAGGAAAAACTAATGGAGCGTTGGGATATAATGGCAAAATTATATTTGGAAATAAAGCAACATCCGTGGTTCAATTTGGAAAAAAAAACTCAACAACAATAAATTTTCTTGGACATATAGGTAATCGTATTATTAGTAATGTATTATTTTCAGGATCAAACAAGCAAATTGCTATTGATTCCTCTTTAGTAGATGGCTATACATTGATGATTTCTGGAAGCAATGCTAATACTGGGTTTGTTGGCGGAAGTATCTACCTACAAACAGGATATTCTCCAGATGGTTATTCTAATGGAGCTATTATTATTGGAAACGCTAGCGATCCAAGCAAACTAGATACGACAAAACTATTATTTGATAGCAAAGATGGGTATACCTTACTTGGTCCTGGCTTTCAATATTCTGAAGCTGAAAGCAATATGCAATTTAGTAATGACAAAAATGGACCTTGGCAATATTTTGTTGGAGTTTTAAATCCAGATATAGTTTATCCAGAAGAAGCTATGAATGTATTACTTGGTGGGTCATCTTCAAATGCAGATGCTTATCATACGCATACATCAACTACATTAATAACATCTGGGGCTTATGTTCCATTTTTGGGTGGAGAAGATGGATATTTAATGTCTGATTTTACATTCGATACTTTAGAACTTCCAATATGTTTAGTTAATTCTCCAGGTATGATAAAAGATTTGAGAATTAAAATGAGAACGCCTTGTGGAGCTGTTTCATCTGGCAAATCTATTACATTTACAGTTAGAGTTAATGGGACAGATACTAACATAGTGGCTGTAATAAATGAGATTGGATTAACTGAATATAACTCAAGTTGCGAGCCTGTTATTGCAGGAGATACAATATCAATAAGAGTAGAAACTTCTGCTGGATCAACACCAGAAGATATAATAGCTTCTTTAAATTTGGTTACATGAGGGTAAATGAGTAAAAAATCATCAATAACAGGAACGTCTAGCAAATCGTTTAATATAGATTCTGATGGCTATAATATAAAGTTATCAGCAGAAGATAATAAACTGGTTATTAGAAATAGTTCTGCTGAACCAACTAATCTATCGGAAACATCAGGTGGTACCGGTCAAACTACTTATAATACTGGTGATATTTTATATGCTGATGGATATAATAGTTTAGAAAAATTGCCTATTGGTAGTGATGGATATGTATTAACCGTTGTTAGTGGAAATCCTAGTTGGGTTGCTGGCTCTACTGGTTCATCAATACCTTTGTCTCAAACTCTAGTAGCCTCCTCTTCATCTACTAGCAATATAGTTTGGACCGCAATTGGTGGTTGTGTATTTGATCCATCTATTGGAACGAGTACTAATTTTAATTTTCGAGTTCTTTTGTCTTCAACAAGTGGGTTGACAGCAAATATACGATTATATAACTTATCTGATGCAATAGAGGTGTGTACGATGACGACAATAGCCGCAACTCCAACATTATTATCATATGATATTACTGTTGGCTCATTATTTCCAAGTTCTAGTAAAAATTATAGTGTTCAGATCAAGCTGTCATCCGGCAGCGCACCTAACACCGCAACCTGCCTTTGGGCAGAAGTGAGGCAAGCATGACCGCAATTCCCCCAGTAGCTGAACTGACCTGGCAGTTCAACGTGTGTCAAACTCTTACTGGAACCTATAGAGACTTTTTGTTCAAAATCAAACAATCTCTCGTATCTACAGGTCTGATGACCCCTTGGACAGTTGTTGCGTCGTGCAACCAGACAACCGTTTCGACGAGCGACCTCTGGACGACGGCTTCAGAGCTACGCTTCGGCGGGACCAATGGCAACGCCTCGTTTAGCTGGATTGTCCTGCAAAACACAGGAGGCTCTCAGATGTTGATTTCATGCATAGAATATAACAGGTATTTTGAAGACGCTTTCATCATCCGTTATGCTCCCGCCGGGGGTTACGCAAGTTTCACAAGCACCAGCGTTAATCCAGGCAACGCTAACGACTTGCTAGTTGCCGACGCCCGTGGAACTGGAATCAATGTACCAAAGATATTGCATGTTATTCATTCCACTGATGGCAAACATACTCGCATTACAGGTACCACTGGCATATCGCCTGCTCAGACTCGTTTTCTAGCAATACTTGATAGCGGACTGACCGTACAGCCTGGCGTAACCTGGTCCATGCCAAATCAAGGAATTTGGTTTTTCACTAACGCAGAAAATGCCACGCTTGCAAATCTAGTAACAAACGCAAATTGCAAAATTGTTATCGAAGGCGCGCTGACCAGTGCAAACATGAGCCTGGAGATGTATGGGGCGAATGTTACAGCCGTCTCCCGAACGACTGTAATGTCCACCACGAATGCCTGGGCACTCGCCCCAGTTACCGGTCTTTGGTCAGGTGGCAAAATTGCTATGCCTTCCTCGGTTGCGGCGTCCACTCTTCCCGACGTGCTGTTCGCCAGTAGCACGAACGTGACAGGAAGTGCCTACCTTAACTCCTCGGGCGAAGCCGTGTGGGTACAGTTCGGTTGCATCGTGCTTCCCTGGAACAACTCATCAGTGCTGTTTAACTAGGAGACACAATGGCATCCTTTACTTGTGACAGTATTTGCGGACCATCGTCGATATTCGACGGCAATTGGTATTGGAAGTTCCCCGTTATCAGCGGCGACTATACGGGGGGACCATCCGTACCCTACATCATGCACGGGGTGCGCACATTAGACTCCGTGTGGGTCACCTGGACTGTGTATGGCTCGCCTGATACGACGGGTGCGCAGTACACGGGTGGGGAGATCACTTTGGATTCTATATATGTTCAAAAGTGAACCGCATTCATCCACGTCCTAAAGAAGGGGTTTCTTTCGTGGAGAGATAAATTATATATCAAGATATCCACGACGCGACAACAACGATATCTGTTATTGTTTGATCACTTGGATTTGGAGTTGTTGTTGAAGTGCCTGTCCATGATTCAAAATCTGAGCTGCCAGGACGGTATCCACGAAGTCGATAATGAGTTACTGTCGCTGATCCCGTTTGTACTGTATAGTCACACCAACTAACATAACGGTTAAAAATCGTTGCACAAGTTTCCAGATAGTCTGAAAACTCCGTAGGCAAATCAATTTTTAAACTAATTGTTCGTTGCCTTTATATCTATTCTGTTATATATCATCATGGCAGTAGATTTTCAAACAAAAAAGACTATCATGGGGCAGTAGGACATGTATCAGAAGATACGATTAAGAAATATATTGAAGAACAGAAATCACAGTTAAATAATATTCGCCAATTCATCCACCACCACGAGGGTAGTGGCTTTCTTAGCATAGGATCATAAAAGGAAAAGCATATAATATGGTTAATATGAAAAATAATTTTGATTTAGTCAATATCGTTCATGGTTCAAGATGTTCCTCTTATGATAGATCACATCTTTTTAATAAAGAATTTATTAAAGAAATTAAATACAGTCCTAGTTGCCATGAATGTAATCCTGAAGGAATAATTTAATATACTCAAAATAGCTATAAAACTTATCATTATAAGCACGTAAATGTTGATTATCTTGTTGAAAGATATAATATATTTGCATTTAGATTAAGTCAAGTAAATAGAGAACATAATTGGGGATATCAATATTTATAATCTTCTGAATCTATAAAACTACAGTTTCTACAAGCCAGAAACAATGCAACTAAACTTAAGGCGTAATATGTCAACAATATCAAATACAGGATTTTGGTCTGGAGAATCAGTGCAAATTCATCACGTTCATTGCGTACCATTAGCCAATTGGATTATAGACTATTTAAAAATGGAAAAAAATAAGCCTATTTATGATTTTGGATGTGGTCTTGGCAATTATTTATTATCATTGCACGTCGCTGGATTCAAAAATTTAACTGGGTTTGAAGGAGATGTACCTTTTAAAAAAGTATTTAATAATATTAAGCAACAAGATTTGACAAAGCAATTTACAGTTCCCGAAAAAGGAAATTGTATATTTTTAGAAGTAGCTGAACATGTACCTGTTCAATTTGAAAATCAATTATTAAAAAATGTTTTATCTTCATGTAATGGTAAATTAATTATGTCATGGGCAATTAGAAATCAGCCTGGATATGGGCACATTAATTGCTATAATAATGATGAAGTAATTGAAAAAATATCATCATACGGATTCAACTATCTTGATAAAGATAGTTCTAATGCTAGATCTGTAATTGTTGATACAGCGCATTGGTTTAAATCAACTATAATGATTTTTGATTGTGATCAGCAAACTCGCATTAGATAGAAACATTAATGCAGATATAAATATAAGAAGGCTCGGAACGAGCCTTGCGACAGCTAAAATTATTTTCAGAAGCCTCTCCCTTTAGGGAGAAGTAGTTCGCTAATAGATGTGGTCCGCTTGGTTGGATTTGAACCAACTAACGTAGTTTTATAAGAGCTATTGCCTTACCGAAAGCACAAGCGGATACATTAATCATATCATTGAATTAACAATAATTCAATGTAATTCTAATCTCATTCATTTATAGAATTTTTTTACGATTTCCTATAACAGAGAACCAACGACTTTAGTCGGGTATCTCTTCAAGACAAAATTTTCCATTGCCTCGTGAGAGTATATAACCACGACAGCCTATGCGTCAACTAAATGTTATTTTTTAAAATTATTCCAAATATCGTAAAAATTATCCACGATACCACAACTTAAAACATTTACATTTTAGTACATATCATTAGTTACATATTCTATTAGAACTAAAATTAGCAATAAGGAAAAAATGAACACCCTAAAATATTGTATGAAAAATTTTTTTGTTAAATTTGCAGATTCAAGAAAATATACTTTTGCTTTTTTAATTTTTATAACAGCAACCCTAATGTGTGTTTTACCACCAACAATATCATCTTGGTTATTAAAAAAAGAGCCTTTAATTATATTATCTGGGACTGAATGGATTTCAGTTGTTTCATTAGTTGGAGGCTTCTATTTTGGAGCAAACGTATGGCAAAAAAAAATATCACCAGATGCCATTCCCACAATGCCAGACCAAAAAACCGAATAGCTACCAATCAAAAAATTCTTAAGTAAAATGAATTTATGCATAATTGAGCATACATATTAGAAAGCTATTTAATAACAATTAGAGTGAAATGACAATATATCCAAACAATCTAGATACTGATTTGCAATTGCCTAGAATTGAAGATAATATTACCGAAATTGGTGGAGATGCAATAAACCAGATTCGAGATGCTATCTTCGCTATGCAAGATACTATGGGTATAAACCCACAAGGCGTTTTAGGAAATATATCTGCAAGATTTGATGCGTTCTCAAATCCAGATGGCACATTTAAAACTTCAGCACTAGCTGGACAAGGGCTTGTCACACTTCCAATTACTTCCAGCATGTTTAATGATGATACCATTCCAGAAATAAAGTTTTCATTGGATCATTCAACTGCAAGCTTATTTGCCTTAATAAGTAATTTACAATCTTCTGTAGATAGCTATATTATAAACTACTCTTTGTTATTATCAGACTTTAATTTGCATGTTGGTGGATCATTTGTTAACGACGGTTATTTAAGACATGTAGCTTCTCATATAGATATTAACGATGGATATCTAAGTAGTAGTAAACATTATGTTGGAACTGATCCAAGAGACCTTTTATATTACAATATAGGACTTATAGACGCAGACGGATATATTAGAAGCGCAAGCACTGTAATGGATGCACTAATCCAAATAAATAGTGATTTAGTATTGCATATGTTATCTTTAGATGGATATCACAATGCTTCATTTGTAAAATTGGATACTTCTTTATATACTACAATACCAACAGCAATTACAAATGTTCAAGAAGCATTTGACTTTATAGATGATACAGAAACTATAATATTAGAAGCCCATAGGTCTTCATTACATTCAACTGGAATTCCAAGAGAACATAATGTAACATTGCTAAATGTGGATGGATATAATCTTAATTTTGGTCCATTTGTTTGCAAAACTAAGAAAACATTAAACAATGTAAATGAGGTTGAATTTACAGTTGCAGCAAATCCTCTTGAATGGGCATTAAATCAAATAGTACCTGGGGATTATATAAGAATAAATTATGGTGGATTTGAAGCAAAATTCCCAATTGAATTTGTAAATTATATACCATCCACATCTCCATCTTCAACGTATAAATTAACGATAGATGGATATCATCCAATAATAACAGATAATGCTTATGCTATTTTAGAAAAAGCAAACTATGATGAAAATCATTATGGAATATTAGCGGCATGTCCAGTAAATCATAATTATTATTTTGACGCAGTTACATTCGCAGGAATAGATACCAATTTAGGGCATGTACCCCCAAGCGTTATTGTCGTTACTCCAAATTGTGCATCAGCAACTGGTATTGATTTATGTTTAGATGATTTAGATTCTGAGCATTATAATCTATATATAGCATTTTATCCAACGGCAGATCCAACAGTAGCAATCCTACCTCCATCTACCATGAAAGAAATAGATGTAACTGGAAATCAAGGAGCAACTCCTGGAGCCTATACTTTAAATGGAATTATAGATAATGTAAATAGACAGTTTAGAAAAGGCGGATACAATTATAGAATGGTTGCATTCGAATATAAAGGACAATTTGGATTGGCAATAGCAGATACAATTGACAATCCAGGCTTCTCAATTATATATGGTATATCAGAATCAGCACAAGGTCCATATGTAAAGAATGTAATAGATATAACAAACTTAGCAAAAGATCCGCTAGGATTTGGTCCAATAAAATCTGGACTTGCAAGTCCAGTATATTCAACATCAATAATAACTCCAACAAAAGTTTTTGTTGGAAGAAGAAGCAATAAATATAATGTTAATGGACAATATATAGATTATCTGAATGAAGGATTTGGGACAACTTCTTCATATTATGATGCAAAAATGGTTGGGGCAGAAGATTTCGGAGGGATTGTAAGACAAAGAGGTATATTCAGAACAGAAAAAGACTTATCGGCAGCTGGAGTTTATCCAGGAAGTACAATAGTATTGCACCCATATTCTATTGCTGATTATGGTAATACTAAATATCAAAATTATTTTGGAAGATTTATCGTTGAGAATGTGATTGTGTCATGCGATGGATATACCGAATTATGGACAGTAGATTGCTGTTCATGGAATGGAATTCCAACATCATCAATACCTGTTCCAGATAAAAATGATGATACAACTTGGATTCCAATGAAAATGTATTTCTCAAATGATTCTGTAACATTTAGAACATATTCAACATCAAAAGATTATTATGAAATATTTGTAAGAAGAAATGGAAATACGTTTTCTCACAGAAGAGCATCTTTGCCATTAAGAGGAACTGTTTTAGATACAACAAAAGGACTTGACCCATCGTATATGACAACTCCAGATATAATAAACTTTGGATGGCATATTGTAAATGTAAGTCCAAGATTAAGAGGATTTACAAATGGAGGAACAACTCTTAATAAATATGTTAGATTTGTCGTTTCTAGATGTGAATCTCCATACCAATCATATACAGCATATATATGTCAACCAAATCTTGCAACACCACTTGATACAAATCCAGGTCCAACAATAAATGTAAAAGTTGGAGAAGCTGGTAGATTCTATGATAATACCGGAGTTGATTACATAGATATTATGTTTGATATAGATCCAGCAAATCCAGTTCCTGATTATCCAGCTACAATTCTAACTATTAATGAATTTGTTGATATTGAAATATTTGATTCAATAAGAGAAAATGGAGAATATCTTTGTCTAGCTTCTTGCGAAAGATTAGATTATCTTCAAGGGAATGTTGCCAATAGAGATTGTAGCGTTTGGGACTTTAAAGACTTAAGACAATTCGGAACTATAAGTGAAAAAGTATTAACAACAAGCGCGATAAAATTTATTGAATCTGGAAATAGATGGCTACATCAAAATGGAACATTAAATGGATTTGATCTTCGTTCTGTTGAAAGTAATTATGTATCATTTACTGGAGGAGTTTGTTTAATCGATGGCGTTGTTATAAATAAAAATGATTTTAAAGTATTCCCAATAAATATGTGGACAACAGATCCAGATACCGTTAATTATGTATTGTGTATAAAGAAAGATGGGACCCATGAAATGTTGCCACTTGCAAATACCTCAAACATAGCTGCTTATAGCTATTCTGCAACTGTAACAAATATAAACTTAAGGCAATATACATTATCACAAATAATAGAAGAAAGAAAAGATCTATTACCAGTTTATATTATTACAGTTATTACTGGGCTTGCAGCACCTACATTTTTAATATCGGATACTATTATAGATATTAGAAAATTTATAACAAATAATGAAGTAAAAGGCTCTCTTGTATTATATAATTCTACAGCAATATCTGGGACTACTTCTCCGCTTGGAAACTTCAAGACTTGGGAAGCTGTAAGTAATTATATAAAAAATACCGATAATATCCAAAATACAATTTTGGTAAGAGGAACAACTACAATAACTGACCCAATAAACTTTGGTGGAAAACCAGTTAATATAATTGGTGATCCAGGCAATGTTGTGTTTTGCAAAGTTGATGGGGTAAGCTTAAATCTAAATAGTAATATGAAAGTTGATGGGATTAACTTCATACGCTCACCTGTTAATCCGCCTTCTACTAATCTTACTCCTTATACTCATGGAAAAGCTACAGTTGGTATTGTGTTAGATACGGCAACTATTGGAACTTATAAGAATATCACTATAAATAACTGTACATTTACAAGCAAAGATGGAAATATAATTAGTGGAAATGCCCATATATTATTTGAAAAAAGTGGAGATGGGGCAATTTTCCATAATATAAAGATTACGAATAATTCATTTTTAGAAAGCAAAGCCCAATTAGATATTGCTTTTACAAACCTAAATGGAACAAAAACTAATCCAATGGATTATACTGTTTATGGGGCTATCCTTCATACAGTTATAATTGATGGTAATACCGGCAATAAAGATAGCTGGATTATGTTGTCAAGTGATAATTATGCTACTGTACCTGAGGGCTCATCAAGAGGATTATCAGCATATAATGTTAAAATAACCAATAATAGTTTTTGGCATATATGGTATAATCTTTCTAGATATGTAATGCTTGGATATAGCGGAACGAATATTGGGTCAGAATTCAACGATAGTTTACCATTAATGAAAGCTGACGTAATTATATCTGATAATACATTTAATGATTTGATGAATCGAGCTGTTGATGGAACACTACTCGGAGCACACTCCTTGGTTTTTCCACTTTATCAATTTAGATTTGTAACTGTTGCAAGTCCCTCAATGATAGTTTCTAACAATAGATGTACAAGCATACATGTTTCAATC
Source organism: Bacteroidales bacterium (assembly GCA_049315385.1). Taxonomy (GTDB): domain Bacteria; phylum Bacteroidota; class Bacteroidia; order Bacteroidales; family JACABE01; genus JACABE01. Next base: position 48,978 of record JBMOKG010000009.1, on the reverse strand, counting down.
AATGGAGACCTTTATTTTTTATCTGGAAATCCTTGTTCGGGTGCAAGTGGTGCAATTATAATAAAAGGAAATAACATAACATCTTCACCTTATGAGGGATTTTTATTTTCGCCAACAGCTTTGTATGCTGCTGTAAACCCAAATGATGTGCTGCAATATGCGATAATAGTTATTGGCAATATGGACCAAAGTAATATTAAAGAAAATCTTGTAACTATCGATAATAATATAATATCAAATGAATTACAATATTTAGCGTTTAAATTACTACCACCTACACTTAATAAATATTATACTTATAATAATGTTATAGTTTCATCTGTCCCTTGCAATATAACTGGAAATAATATAAGTTATTGCATTTCAGAAGATATTGGCAATGGAATTAATTTGATTTGTATAACCCCAGCCATTGGTGGCTTGGATCAATATACTTCAAATATATCAAACAATATAATATCTAAAGGACTTAGAGATATAAATTCTTATATTAATATTCTTGGTGAACTTAATGGCAATGGCACAACTAAAATTAAAAAAATTGTAATAAAAGATAATGTCTTCGATGGATATACAAACAAGTTAGTACCAACCGGCTCAGCCGATTATATAACAATAAAATATGATTCCTCAATTGCCAATAGAATTGTTGCTCAAAGAAATGTTGGGCAAATGTTCTCTGTAGATTTAACACCACAAGTAATTGGTGATACATACTCACTCCCAAACAATGACCCAGAGGAAGACCCTCAAATAGGCTGGAAAAAATATAGTTCTTGGTATGACGGCAATAATATACACCAAGGATTTGAAACAGCTTTTTTTGCACTTTTCAATAATGACACTACATGCAACGTTAGTCCTATTATTATTAATTTACCCTGTATTGATGGAGCTACCGGATTATCTATAACATTTATAATAGAGGGCTATACATTATTCGCAAATCAAGTTATTCAGAACATAAGAATATTTCCGTCCATACAAACTTCTTATAGATATAATTCTTATGTTTACCCAACATTGCTTAGTTATCCAGTAAGAAATATAACTAATAGTAATGATAATTTTTTTACATCAAACGGAACCGAACAAACTATACAGATAGATATAAGTAAAATATATAATGAATCTTTAGTAGCTACACGTTCATCTGATAGATATTTCCCATTATTTTTATCTTTCTTTAAAGAAGATAACCTAACAAAAATTGTTGAATTAAAGAAAATAGATCATGATATGTTTGATTATATTAGAATAAAAGAAATAATTGGGAAATTCGTATTCTAAATCTAATTTTTAATACTAGTAATTTATTTACATTTAATTATGGCAACTGGAAATTTTTTTAATTCTGACCTATTCAGGATAAATAATGTAATTCGCAATATTCAAATAATTTTTCCCAAAGAATTATTATTATCCGCATTGCGTGAATATTTCGCAAAAGATTCCAAGTTTCATTATGTTAAAGATGCTTGGGGTTATCCAAATACGCCGGATCATACGGATCTTCCAGCAGATGCAGGAACCAACGACGATATAACAACAAGAATTTATATTGGACAAGAAAGCAGAATGGATATTCCTTTCTATCCAGCCGTTCTTGTAAAAAATACAAAGTCTACATTTGTTCCAATATCTTTTAATGAGGAGAAAGAGTGCATCCAATATGATTATAGATTATTTATAGATGAGAATGGTAAGGCTTATAATATTCAAGTTCCAGTTGGCTTTATATTCGCTGGGGCATACGATTTAGGTTTTTCTATAGAGGTTTTAGCTGAAAGTCCACAAGACAGAGCGACAATAATTGAAGCCATATCCATATTATTTCAAAGTTTAGTTAGAGACCAATTAATGAAAGCTGGTCTATTTATAAAGACAATAAGTTCTGACGGAGAAAATAGTGAAGTTTATCAAAATGATTTAATATATAAACAGTCTATATCATTAGACTGTAGAGGTGAGTACAGAAGGCTAGTACCAATTGAAAATATTATTGAAGTTATAAATGTATGTATAGAATTTGGAGATATAAAGAATAATAACCCCGATCCAAATCTTCAAATAAACTTTACATATGATCTTAATGATCTCGTTCTAAATGCACAGCCAGTTTAATATAGGCAACTATTCTTTTATGATCTTCTACGTTTCCATTACTTTTTATATTATTACATCTATAACATATTACAGCAATATTATTTTTGATATAACCTAATGTTGGATTCACCCTATCTACGGATGGCGAATTGTTTTGTACTTTATTATTATTTTGGCAGATTTCTATTTTACAAACTTGACATATTTTAGGGATGAAAATATTATATTTTTCTATTGAGAAATCTATATGTTTAGTTTTTGCTCGGTTTTTTGCTTTGGAATATAAAATATCCTCTTTGCTTGAACATAACCTAATTGAATCATTTTGTTCTTTATATATTTCTGGGGAATTAATATAATTGATTATTCTTTTGTGATCTTCTATTGATCCATTACCTTTAATCATATTACATTTAAAGCAAACAACTTTAATATTATCTTTACTATATCCAAGTTCTGGAATTATTCTATCTATAGTGGGGGATGTTTCATTAAAATGATTACCATTAATGTTTGGTTTTATTTCTATTCCGCAACATTGACAATTTTTAATAAAGATATCGGATTTTTCAATACAAAATTTAATATTTAATTTTTTAGCTCTTTTTTCCGCATTTTTGCATAATATGTAACTTATATTTTTTACATAATTTTTCTTTCGATATATCTTTATATCTTCTTTGTGAAGAATTGCATATTGTTTTTTGCTTTGTAATATTTCTTCTTTATTGTCGTAATAATGCTTAATGCTTTTCTCACATATAATTTTCTTATTTTTATTAAAATATTCTTTTTTACTTTTTAATACTTTACCGCGATTATTATTATAATATTTGCTTGCGATTGCCATGCAAGCGTTGCAACTTTTTGATATTTTGCCGTTTTTTAATATATAAGAATTTGATTCGGTTATTTCTTTTTTGCAAGTGGTGCAAATCATGATTTATTTTAAAAAAACATTTCTGGATCTGGCGCATTTGCCACATTAGCTGTAGCTGCTGGTTCAGTTAGAGCTGCTGGTTGAGTTAGACTTGAGGTATCTGATAGCTTTGCTAATATTCTACGTACACCTTTGAGTGCGTTATCCAGAGTGCCGGTTTGATTATTATCATGCAACACTACAATTAAACTAAATAAGCTTCTAGACTCTGCATCATTTGGCGATATTTCTGGGCTATAATAGATTGATTGAAAGCCTTTAATAACAGTTTCCATTTCTGATTTTAATTTTTCCCATTTGCTTACTTCCTTTTCATTTGTTGCTTCCTCGCCTAAAAGCATAGACTCATATTGCATCAATAATTGTCTGCCTTTATCAAGCAGCTTATAAAATTTTCCTATGCCACCAAGTCTGGCGTTGTCGGCTGGGGTTGAGGCGGATGCAGTCACTTTTTTAACTACATCGCCTTTAGACTCACATTCATCATCACCAACTTCGCATTTAAGCTGTTTAATCTTCTTTTTAAGTTTCTTTACTTTCTTATCCTTTCTTTTTGCCTCAACAACAATGCTTTTGATTAAATCATCGGCAATTGTTTCGCTCATTGTAAAACCACTTTTACCTAATAAGTTTGCAATTTTTACAAGAGAATTAACCATTGAAACATCTGTTGCTGTAAATGATATGTTGTTTTTTACCATGCTGTCCTTTTAAAATATGTTACAATTATAATATTGTTATATTATTATATCATGTGAATTATCAGTTAGAACTACGAAGAATCCAGGTTCCTTGTGAATAATCATTTGATTCGTTCCAACGATTTTCTTCAGTATCACTATCAACTTTAGAAACTTCCCAAATATAAGTTAATACAACACGCTCTGGCAACTTAATTTTAACCTTTAAACCACCATTTTCTAATTGATAAAATTTACTAGCCTCAATATTAGTATCTACTCTATTAGTAAGTTTGTTTCTTGCTGAAAATTCAGGGATAGCAGGATCTTCTTGAATTTTTTTGTATCTTGTTCTAGCATTACTTTTTAAGTGGCGTATACATTTTTCGCCATATTGATTTATTACTTCATCATAACTTAATAATTTACCACTAGTTTCATCATTAGCTTTTTTAACTACCTCGCCTTTAGATTCACATTCATCATCACCGACTTCGCACTTAAGTTTCTTAATCTTCTTTTTAAGCTTATTTACTTTCTTAGCTTTTCTTTTTGCTTCAACGACAATACTTTTAATTAAATCATCGGCAATTGTTTCACTCATGGTAAATCCACTTTTACCTAATAAATTTGCAATTTTTACAAGAGAATTAACCATTAAAACATCTGTCGCTGTAAATGATATGTTATTTTTTGCCATGCTATCCTTTTAAAATATGCTGCAATAATAATGTTACCATATTATTATAATAATATTAATTAACATTCATATGTTATAATTTCTTTAATATTAAATATTACAATATAATGATATTATTATATGGTTGATGTTAACATGCAAGAAGATATAATTTTTTTTATAAAAGAATATTATGCGGAAAATAATATTGTTCCAACGATTGCATCTTTTTGCAAAAAATATGATTTACATGCATCATCACTTGTTAGAAATTTTGGATCATGGAATTCTTTATTAACCAAATCAGGATTAAAACCAAACAAAATAAATAAAAGAACCAATGAACAATTATTGCTTTGGTTAAAATCCCATCCAAGCGCAACTTATATAAATATACCAAATGGAATAAGACATAGTTTAAATATAAGATTTGGATCAATATCCAAGGCAAGAAAAAATGCAGGATTGCAGATAACAGATTGGCGTTCATTTGTAAAAAAGAAAGCTTATAAAAATAAAAACGCTGGTAGACCAATTGAATATTCAAAAGATATGATAATAACTGGATTAAGAGATCTTGCAATAAAAATTGGCAAACCACCAAGAATGAAAGATATAAAAAGAAAATCTTGCGGCTTTCCACTTAGCGCAATTTTCTCTAGATTCAAGACATTCAATGAAGCATTACAACAAGCACAATTACCACCAGCATATTCATATCATGAATTTAATAAATTGGAAAATGAATTAGAAATATTAATGATGAATATTAAAATAGAGATAAATGATATTCCAAAATTATACAATATAGAAATTAATAATTATAATCCAAAATTTGTTTATGATGATAGATGGGAAGATATAAAACTTACAAGAAATGATGCAGCTTCTTCAGTTAATAATATATTGTCTTATAAAGATAAATGCAATAATATAATAGTTTATTATTTAGTTGATGATAGCTTATATGAAAATGAAAATTTTAAAATGATTTGTGTAATGGATTATATAAATATAATCAAAAATGAAATATTAATAAATAAAATAAAAAGCTTGAGAATAAAATATGATGAGGTTAATAGAAAGTATATAGGTCAACCAATTGAAGGTATGTTAAATGTATAATAAAAATGAAATCATAAAAATGAATGATAATGGATATACATTTTATGAAGCATCTCCATTCTTCAATTCTACTTATAATGCCATTTGCTCGGTCATAAACAGGGCGCAAAAAGAAGTAAATAAGTCCATATATAATTATGAGGAAATAAAGAGACTAGCAGATGAAGGGCTTACAGCTGCCGAAATAAGCAATAAAATTGGCATCTCAAAAAAATGGTTATATCAATCCGCTAAAGATAATAATATAAATATTATAAAAGAATGCAAGAAAAAATATATTGAAGTTGTAAAATTAAATAACCAAGGCAAAACAATAAAAGAGATAAGCTGTCTTACCAATATTAAATATAATAATATATACGCTTACTTCTATAGAAATAATATACCTTTCAAAGAAGATAATGGTATATTAACAGGATATAGTTTATTACCAATGAATGAATATAAAGCTTATATGCTTGGAATTATATTTGGTGATGGCTCTTTGGGAAAATCAACTAAACAAGAAATAGAAATTGCAATGAATGATTTTGACGTTTTAAATTGCATAAATAGAAATGTATTTGATAATAAAATCAACATCAATACAAGAATTTTAAAGAGTGGCAAAACTAATTATAGATTAGGAATATATAATAGCAAAATATGGGAAGAAGCAATTTATAATTTTGAGCTATGCAACAATAAATCAGCAGTAATTAAATTCCCAAATTTAGATGAGAAATATTTATCACATTTTGTTAGAGGCTTAGTAGATAGCGATGGAAGCTTTTTTTTGGATAATAATAAATTGACATTTGCTTATGGCTCTTGTTCTTTATTTTTTATAACAAAATTAAAAGATGTATTAATGAAATATTGTAATGTTAATAATATAAAAATTTTAAGAATAAATAGAAAATCTAACGATTATTATACCATTAAATGGTGCAATAAAAAAGATCCATATGCAATAGGGCGTTGGGTCTATAAAGACTCAGAAAACAATAGAGGAGAACGGAAGTTCTTAATTTGGAACAATTTCAATAAATAGGAGTACAATGATATCAATCCCAGGAATCTCATACGCAAATCCAGGCGTGTTTTCAGAAGGTGAAATAATATCTTCTGGAGTATCAGTCCCAGCTAATAATAGAGTTTTATGCCTCTTAGGAGAAGGCACAAGACGAGAAATTATTGTTAACTTCGCCTCAGGAAATGGACAAGATGGATGGAATTCAGGCTTTACATCGCAAAGCACAGATACCGATGGAAGACATTTTGCTTTGTCCATGTATCCAATATGGTCAAAAAGATTAAAATTATATAAGAATGGTGCGTTGTTATCTGGTAAAGAAGCCGTTTTATCTTCAAGCCCATTTAGCTATCTATATGATTATAGAGTTGATACAAATCTTGGAAGAATTGAATTACAAGCTGCTCAACTAGTAGACCAAGGCGGATCTTATTATACCGCAAATAGTGGTAATAAAGGAAATGGGACAATAAGCAATCTATCTCTTCTAGACGCCAATGCCCCATCTGAAACATGGACAGTTCGTTGTAGTTCTACACGCCAAGATGGCAATGGTAATCCAATGGATGGATATGGTAAATTCTCAGTATCTGGAAGTACGTCTGGTGTAATTCTAGACGGTTATGGCGCTCCAGTAATCTGGCAATCTGATCATACATTAAGAAACAATAGCATTCTAGAATTTTCAATCAATGAAGGGTCAAATGTTTTCGAGACTGGTGACACATTTGTCATTAAAGTTTCCAGCGGAGTTCTAAAAGCTGGCGACAAACTTGTTGCAGAATATATAGCAGTATTAGATATAAATGATCCAGATTTTTTTACAGATATGAATTCTGTTGTAGCTAAACACGGATTACCATCCGCAACCAATACAATATCTGTTGGAGCACAATTAGCTTTCTCCAATGGAACTCCTGGCATACTTTGTTGCCAAGCAGCCCCGGCTGTGCCAAGAAGAAACTGGTATACAGTCATGGATGCAGCTAGTGGATTAAATAACCCAGATGATCTTAAATTCATTTTACCAGTGGGTGTTGTGCCAAATTCTGATAGTACTATAAAATTCTTATTAGTAAATAGTGCTACCGGAGTAGAAACAGAAATACTTCCAAATAAAGTTGAATTCAATCTTCCAGCATATGAACTTGATGCGGATTCTTTTATCACAGGTGCAGACCCATATTCATATACAGTAGTAAAAGATCCATTTGTTAGACGAGAAGGCAATGATTTATTAATCACGCCAATACTTAATGGCAATCCGACTGATGGCTATTTTGCTACAGTATCTTCGCCAACTATTACATTTAATTCATCAGATGTTGATCTGGTTACTGAACAAATTAAAATGCATATTTATGGGGCAGCATGGTATGCAAATAATGGCACTTTTGTAATTACTGGAGTATCATTAGGGAAATTAACAATAACAAAGTTAAATACATTAGGTTATGATCTGCCATTTATTGATGAGCCTGTTTTAGTAAGTTTCCGCGAACTTGATTATAATGAAGCTGAATCATCTTATATATTATTAACTCAAGATCTTGCATTAGCACACCTGCAAGGATTAAAAGTCGGAGTTATTGATAATGCTGATGCTTCATTCTATGATGCAGGCTGGGTAAATGCTCTAAAGAAATTAGAATCATCAGAATTCGATATTATAGTTCCACTGCCTACACAGACAAAAAGCGCAGTTATGCAAACGTGTCTGCAACATTGTTTAATGATGTCTAGAATCAAAAACAGAAAAGAAAGAATAATGTTTACAGGTGCCATTCAAGGTTTAACTCCAGACAATGTTACTGGAGTAAAACCAGCGGCTGTTGAAAATATTGGTGTTCTAGAAGGTATCCAAGGAGATGACCCATTTGAATTATTCTTTGGTAACACAGAAGACCTAACAAACTATAGCGTAATAGATGCTTTCGGAAGCACATACCGCTGCGTTTATCATTATCCAGATCAAATAGTTATAAATATTGCTGGAACAAATACATTCTTTGATGGTATGTATATGGCGGCTGCTCATGGTGGCTTATTATCAGCAACTGGTAACGTTGCAATTCCTTCAACAAATAAAACATTGGCTGGTTTTAGCATTCTGCGAAATAGAACCTATACTAATATTGTTTCTGAAAATATTACAAAAGCTGGAATTACATTAATTGAACCAATACTAGGTGGTGGTAGAATTATCTGGGGTAAAACAACATCTCAATCTGGCTATGCAGAAGAAGAAGAAATTTCAATTTCATTCATCAGAGATAAAATTGCCAAGGTCTCAAGAATGGCTTGCCAAGGTTTCATAGGACAAGTTGAATCAGCAACATTCGCAATTTCTCTACAAGCAAGAATTAATTCGCTATTACTATCTTTTGTTGGTCAAAGTATAATTACTAAATTTGGCGATATCATAGTTAAGAGAAATGCTACTGAACCAAGGCAATGGGATATAACATTTAAGGTCCAACCAGCTTACCCAATCAATTGGATATATATTAAGTTTGGTCTTGGTACTTTCTAAATCACATCTCTATAATCCATCTTAATTTCATCAAAATTATTTGGCAAATTAATGCCAAGCGAAATAGCTTTTGCTTTTATAAATTCTTTTAATTTTTCATATTTGAAATTAGAATTAAAATATGGAATCTCTATTAGTTTTACAGAAAGTTCTTTGCATTTGTTTCTTTTGAATTCATCTCTTTCTATTTGTGCATTTAAAATATCTTGATTGCTATTATATTTTTTTACAATTTCATAATGCTGCGGTCCTTGATATTCAAAAGCAATATTTAATTCCTTACAATATCCATCTAATTGCAAATTCCTTTTATATTTTAAAAAATCTGGATTGCAATTAATAAATTTTTCATTAAATATTTTTTCAAAACTATATCTACAATATCTTTCTCCAAATCCTATAGCACATTTAGAGCAGCCATGCCCATTCAGATGAGCTTTAGGCGTTTGATTAAATTTGCCATGAACTGAACATATTATAATAACTTTATGATATGTATTTTTATAATTAACTAAGTCATAATTATATTTGTATCTGTGAACAATAACTGCTCTCTCTATAAATTTTGCAATTGTTAATTTTTCTTTGTTCGCGCATTTCATGCAACCCTTGTTAGATAAATGGCTATGTGGTGATTGGCTAAAATCTCCATGAGTTAAACATGTAATAACTACTTTGCTATTTTCATTTATATAATGAACCTTTACATAGCTATATTTATAATTATGGATTATATTTGCTTTTTTAATAAATGATTCACTGTTGGATAGATTATTTCCATAGCATTTAGAACATCCATTTCCATGCATATGATCAGCTGCAATTTGGTAAAATAATCCGTGAGTTTTACATGTTATTGCAATTTTTTCTTTTCCCCCTAAATATTTTGCCTCTTCATAAGAATATTTGTCCTTATGAACAATTTTTGATTTTGCTATAAACTCTTGGGTTGTTAATTTTTTCATTTTCTCCAAATTACCAATTAAATATAATATACCAATATTCCGCAAAATTACTATAAAAATAGCTAATTTTAATTAAAATCTTGTCAATATTTTAATATTAAATTGAAACTTTATTTTTAGGAGATAAATGCCAGCACCTAGCCCAGCAATTCAAAGTCCCTATCCAGTTACAGGATCTAATTTATATAAAACCGGTGTAGCCTTTGGTGAAAATATCACCTCTACATCACTAAGCACAATGATTATCATTAAAGTTGGTGATAATGCGGTTGGTGCTATTCAAAAATTATCTATAGATGAAAGTAGAGGCATTCAGCCAATTGATGAGGTCGGTACAGACGGTCATATCGATTCTGTTCCAAATAAATCAGCAGAAATAAGTGGGTCATGCGACAGAATTCGTTTTGATAGAATGAGAATTTCAGAAGCTTTTAGCAGAGGGTTTTTACATGTAAAATCGCAAAGAGCGCCTTTCGATATTCAAATAATCGATACTATGGCAGGTGATGTTAATTCTGGAAGTGCCATTATAACGATATTAAAAAATGTTTGGATTAAGCAAATAGGTTATAGTTATGGAGTCAGCGATTGGCTTATAACAGACGCCATGCAATGGATAGCAGAAGATATTTATACCTATGTGTCAAGCCCAGGCAAATCAGCAGCACAACAAGGTTCTCGTTCTCTTGCTTCGGTACCTTGGGATATTTATGAAATTGCTGCTGATGTTGGTTATCGTCGCGGAGCAATGGATTCTCCAGGACTAATTAACGCTCCACTAAGCGCTTAATTCTGTTGATATATTATAACCTTGATGTTAACAAGGAGTAAATAAATGGCGACCATAGAAAGTCAAATAGGTAGCGTTGTGTCTTCACAAAGACCAATGAAAAAATATACGGTAAATGATCCAACTTTGGAACCGGAGGAATTAAAAGATATTCCTATTGTAAATCCGTTATATTTAAAGCAGCGAGAGGCACAACAACAAGAAGAACAAGAAATTAAACCAAAGACTGATGCAACAATATTTGAAAAATATGAGCAAGCAAAGATTAATAAAAATAAAATATCAAAAGATGGTAAAAGTAAAATAGAAGCTTTGCTTGGATTAAAAAAAATAACAAAATCTATAACTATAGATGGAATTGAGATAACATTAAAGAATTTGACAGGCAATGGAACTCGACTTGCGTTTAAAACAATAGCAGAACATGCAAAAAACAATATAGATATAATGTTTTACAGTAGACACGTTTATTTGGCATTGAGTTTATATAAAATAGAAGACCAAGACATAAGTGTATTGCTTGGAGAAGGGGATGAACCAAACGTTGATTTAAGGTTATCATTGATTGAAGAGTTATCAGAAGATACGATAAAAGATTTGCAAGATTTTTATGAAAAAGAAATTGGTATAAAGAGTCCAATAACTGAGGGTGAAGTTAAGGAGGTAAACTCAGACATAAAAAAATAGTAAAAGAGCCAGATCACAAATTCCTTTATTATTTGTGTGAACTATTTGGCAAGAAACCAACTGACCCAGAGATTATGGATATGGACGATATAACTTGGAGTTGGTTTTATGCTAGCTGGCTCGAAAAGCGAGAGGAGAAAACAAAATTTGCCAAAAGCCTTGGCTGCTTTATTGGTTCATTTTTTAATCCCGCCGCTGCTAAACAGATTCAAGATGCAGATGATGGAAATAATGCTTATTCTTTGTCCGATGATGAATTTGATGCATCAACCGAATATGTGAAAAATATGATTGAGGAGCAAAAAAAGAATGAAAAACAAGAAGGCAAAAGAAAAAAGAGAAAATTGAAAATAACGGAGAATAATGACCCCTAACCCAAGCCCGCCAGCCCCCAACCCGCCTGCGCCCCCAGCTGATACAGCCGAGACAAATAACAACACGGAGGCTACAAATAAAAACACAGCGGCTAAACTTACAAATGCTGAAGCGGCAGAGAAAAAAGCAAAGGCAGATAAAAAAGCTGCAGATGAAGCAGCTAGTGCGGCAGCAGCGATTAACGGTGAAACTTTAACTATTGAAGGTTTAAAATTAGCAATAGGTTCTTTAATTGCAGTATTTGCAAGCTTTAGTAATAAAACAGAAGAACAAAGACTAAATTTAGTGGGTACGGCTGCGTCTGCTGCATTTTTAACACAATCGTTTTTTGACGCAACAAAATCATTAAATGCTTTTGGAGACAAAGAAGACGGGATTAATACTTCAACAAAAGCAGTAACCGGTGCTATTTCAGAGTTTGCTGGCAAATTAAATAAAGAATTAGGTGAAGTTATTAAAAAATTTGGTGATTCAATGATTGCTACTAATAATTTTGAGAATGGGTTATTAGCGGCAACAATGGCTGGTGGAAACTTCGCAACAGCTATAGGACAAAATACCGAAAATATTGCTAGTAATATGACTAGCCTAGCAGTTGAGGTTGCAAAAGAATCTGGATCTTCTGCTTTAAGATTGGGTGTTAGTTATATAGAAGCACAAAAAAGAATTAGTGAATCAATAGCTCAATTGCCCGAAGATTTTAGGAAAGTATATACAGCAATAGATAATGTGGCTGGAAACCCAAAAGCATTTACTTCTATGGAATTAATTTCTCAAGCGGCTAGAGGCATTGGAACATCATTTAAGGCGGGTTTAGCAATAGCTGGAAGTGCAATGGGTAATTTTGGGATGGATGGAGAAAAAGCAGCTAGCAGAATTGCTTTAATTGGTAAAGCCTCTAAAGATTTAACAATGCCACTTGAAGAGGTAAGTGGTTTATTAACTGGACTAGATGACACATTCAAATTTTGGGGTTCTCAAATGGAGAGTTCAATTAATGTTTTAGGGAGAATATCGTCTGCATTAAAAGATTCAGGTGTTGGTTTCAAAGGACAAATTGAATTAACTAAGAACTTAGTAGCTGGACTAGGAAGCCTTGATTTTGGAATGAAATCATTTATAGCAATGAGTTCTGGAATGAGAGGAGCTGGAGGGGCACTTGGCGCCGGTTTGCAAGTTGAGAAACTAATGCAAGAAGGCAAAATGGATGAAGTTGTTGCAATGATGCAAAAGACCCTTGAACAAAAAACTGGAGGAAGGGCTATATCATTAAATGAAGCTACATCTACCCCAGGAATGGAACGCCAATTTATGGTTCAAAGAGAAATGTTGAAAAATATGTCTGGGATAGGTGATACTGGACAACTAAATAGATTATTAGAAGCAATGTCAAAAGGACCACTTGGAGGCAGTGGGGGCGGAATTGATTCTGGCGATGCTTTGAGAGAAGCTTTAACTGGTGGGCAAAAAATAACAGAAAGCCAAACGGATATAGCTTCTCAAACATTAGCCGTAAATAAAAACATGTTTGAAGCTTTAAAGTCAATAGATACTGCGGTAACTGGGAGAAATATGACTGGAGGTGGTGTAAAAGACCAACACGGAAGGGATGTTTCTAGAGAATCATATTTCAATGAACAAGCTGATAAAGTCAAGACAAGAATGGCAACTGGAACAACACTTGGAGAAAGAGAAAGGGTTGGCGCATTTGATGCAAGCGAAGCATCTACAAGAGCTTTTGCTGGGATACCTGTAGCAGTAGCTGAGTCTTTTAATAGGCTTCTTGGTGGAATTGAAAGCACACCCGCTATAAAACAATTTTTAGATGATAGGCATATTAATATTAGAGAACAGCTTAGTGCAATAGTTGGCAGTATCCCAGGAGAAGTATTAGAAGATGCTCAAGCTATGAGTGCTGGGAGAAAAACCACTCAAAGAATGACGCCAGAACAAGAGGCGCTTTCAATGAGATTAGCAGCTTCAGCAAATGAAAATGTATTAAGAACAGACGCAATGCGATCCGATCAAACAGCACCAAGTCAGCCCAATCGAGGAAGCCCTTTAGCAGCGGCAGTAACAAGCGTAGCGAATATTAGTGCAGCCCAGCCAGCAGCCGCCCCAAGTGTAGTTAGTCTTGCAATAAGATTTTATAACGAAGCAGGCGAAACATATACTGAAGTTGTAGATGTATTAGGAAGATTGGTAAATAACGCTAAAAGTAAGAAGTAGAGGTTAATAATTATGCAAAACATGACATATTTCGGGCAGACACAAAATTTACCAGGGAATGAAAAGGTTAATTATCCAATAAATAGCGCAGTTGATGCTCAAAATTATTCAAAATTTGTAAATTCTCAAATTCCATCAAGCCAAATAGAATATGGTAAAAGAAGAATGTTGAAATGGCTTGTACCAGAGCGTGGTGTTGTTGAAATGTATATAAACCCACAAAGCATAAAGATTGCTCATACTAAGAATATAAAATCTGAAAGGTCAAAAGGAGGGTTTGTTATTCAATATTGGGGAGAAGACCTAATAGGTATAGTTATAAATGGTAATACTGGTTCATCTGGTATTGAAGGAATAAATGTATTGATGGATATATATAGAGGTGAGCAGCTTGCATTTGACATAATAGCAATAGAACAAGCAGCAAAATCTCAAAGTGATGATGAAAATTTTATGACATCTATATTCCCAGGACTTGGACAGATCACTGATTTTGCAAAAAATCTTGGTGAGCAAGCAGAATCAACTGGGTTATCAATGCCGATCCCGACACTTGGAGCCTATGCATCAACAGTTGAAATGTATTGGATGGGAGAAGTATATAGAGGATTTTTTGAAAATTTTAGTTTTGACGAAGACGTTAGTAACCTTGGTTTATTCACTTATAATATTGGATTCAAAGCTACACAAAAGAGAGGAATAAGAACTAATTATTTACCATGGCATCATTCAGCAATTTCTGGTCCATCGGATCATGGAAGTATCCCTTATTCTTTTGGAAATACAATAACTGGAAGTTCTATATTAGATGCTGTAATGGCTAAATCGGAAGCACAAAGAATAACAAAAAATAGTGGGTAATAATGGTTAATATTAATGATTTTACACAAGACCGCCAAACTCCTGAATGGGTAAGCAACACAGCAAAAGCAACCGATCAACAAATTGCTGGAATGAATTCTGCTAGCAAGTGGGCACAAACTGCGTCTGATGATATTAATAAACAAGCTAGCGATTGGGGAATACCAAAAGGTTTTCTTTCAACTAATAATTCAAATAGAACACTTAGTTCTGCTGCTGAAAGACTTTTAGAAAATTTAAATAGAGCGGCTCAAAGAACATATACCGGGTCTGGTTTTGCCGATTCAAATTTAACAAGACCTAATAGTAGAGGAATAATAACGCAAACTCCAGAAGCTATTATATTAATAAAAAAAAGAATATTCTCATCATTGTCTGATAACTTTAAACAAGAATTTTTAGATGATTCAGAATATCATTTTATAAAAGCTGCAAAAAATTTATTCAAAATAAAATGCGAACAAATAGCGTCATATGAAAGACTAACAAAATTAAATAAAATTTTAATAGATAATGGAGTTATTACAACTCCAATAGCCAGCGCAATATATGATGCTGTAAATGCTCTTGAAGGAACAATATTTAATGATGAAGGAGGTGGTTTTTTCTCTGGAATATTAAGTAAAAAAATACAAGTTGATGATACTGGGAAAAAAGAAAGTTTATCTGATTATTTAACAGGCAACAAAGATGCTATAAAGAAAATAAGAGCAGTTTTAGAACTAAATGGATTTAGCCAAACAACTAATTGGGTTACTGAGCCAATAAGGCATGAAGGGTCTGGTGTTATTGAATTAACACTAGTAAATACTTTTAGTGTAACTAACTCTGTTGAACTAGGAGGAGGTAATGGCAGTTTTTCTGTAATAGACCCATATCATATGTTTTTTATTACAGAACTAGATATAGAAAAAGCATTAGTATCAACATCCTCTACAGATTATACAATTATAGACTATACAGCAGACACATTAGAAGCTGATACAGAAGAGTTAAAACAAGAATTAAATGATACACGTTCTTCTCGTGGCGCTTCTATTTTAACTTATCATATAAATGCAACTACAAGAGTATATAATTCAATAATTATAATGTTAGAGAGTGTTGGATATGAAGTAACAAAATCTGATGGAAGCGGATTGAATTATGAAGGTCTAGTTGGTAATCCAAGAATATCATCGATTGAAGAATTCACAAAAGATGAAAAAAGATTATTAAATAAAATATATAAGAACATGGGAACAGTTCAACAAATTAGAATGAAGAATTATGTTCAATATAAAAACTTTAATAAATTTATAAATTATACAAGAAAAATGATGAGAGAAAATTTCCTTGGTCAAAATATAATTCAGCCAATGGATTCCGTTACAATATTTGTTGATTCTCAAACAATTGAAGATAAGTTAATAATGAACGGAATGTCTGAAAGTTTTAAAGACATGACAAGTCCAATTAATTTTGGCAATGCGGTTACAAAAGGAATATCGAATACGTTTGGGTCAACTAACTTTGTTGGATTACTTAACAATACTGTTGGTAAAATGAAAGCCATGGGCGGGTCTGAAAAAATACCTAATGATACGGCAATAAAAAATATGCTTGTTGGTAAAAATTTCCCATATTGGTTATGGGATAAGCTTCGTCCAAACTTTACATCTGGTACATTTGGGACTTGTGTGTTCGTTGGAATAGTAAAAAGCGTATCAGAAGATTATAGCGATGGTTCTTATAGTTTAAAAGTTGGGTTAGGTGATAATTCTTCATATTTTCAACAAGGATTTATAAATACTAAACCTGGAGTATTTCAATATAATGGAGATTTATATGATCCATTAACTCCATTTGATTTTGAATTTGATGCTTCAAATGGACAAACACCAGATTGCTCAAATTATAAATTATTGCCAGAAAATAGAAAAATATTAGAAGCCGGATTATTAACAATGCCAGATGGTAAAAATGCTGGGGAGGCTGCTACATTACAAACATTTGGGAATATAGATGTAGAACCAAAAAAAGCTATATCAAATATGGCACAAACATTTTCAAATATTTCAAATAGAATATATACAGTTCCTGATGGGTTTGTATATAGATGGAAAAAAGGAATAGGCTCGGCTATAATGAGCCAAAGCGGAATTCCCGATGGAGATATGTCAGCAAGATTAGGGCAAAATGATGTAGCTTTAGTAGCGCAACAGGACCCGTTTGGAGGACAAGACTTTATTAATGCAGCATCAATATTAATTTGTGGAGAGCCTTATAACTTTAATACATTTTTCCAAGCGGCTAAAGCGTTTGGTACAATAAGTTTAACATCAGAAGGTAATCAATCGACAGATTATTTCCAAGGGATATTCAAAAGAATAAAAGATCAAAATAAATTATGGGGAGATTTTGTTCCGTTTAAAAAATTGACTATAGACCCTAAAACATTTGGAGTTTCAATTGCCACACAAATGAATGCTGCTGCTCATAGTTCTCAAGTAAGCCAGAAGCAGCAGCAAAAAACAAAATTAATTGAAAAATTAATGCAATATGAAGGAGATATTGGTGGGTTTGATATTACACAATTTCAAGCCCCAATCAGAGGAACAAATAATGGGGTACAAGGATTAATAATAGCACATCCAGCTATTACCGTTCCAATTATAAAACAAATATTAGAGCTTGATGCTGAAATTCAAATTCATACAGAACAAATGGCTCAGTCTTTCCAACAAAATCAAAATAATAATGGAGGGACTATAACTGCAATTGGTGATAGTATTTTATATGACAGTTCTGGGGACGTAAAAACTTCTGTGGATATAACTGAAAGAAATAAAGTTACATTACAAGAACAAAATGAAATTATAAAGAGAAGATTATGGCAAGTTAAAGCAAACCAAGATAAAAATTTATTTATAGTTGGAAGTGAATTTGATAACGATTATGATATTCAAGCAGTATCACAATCTTTAAATAAAAGTTTTGATTTTATTAATACAAATTGGCAACAAATTTTAGAAAAATTAAAGAGTGTAGTCAATGATGCTATGGGGATGGAAATATTCGCAAATTCTCAAGGGCATATAGAGCTTAGGACTCCAAAATATAATAAAATGCCTAGTTCAATTTTCTTTGAAATGCTAAGGAGGAAAAAAGAATATAACATACAAGTATATCCTAACTTCTTAGAAAAAATGTTTAAAAATCAAATTGAGGCTGTCTTTGCAGACATAGAAACAGTTGAAGATCAAATAAGGTTACGTTGTATTGCATTAGGGGCAAAAGCTAATGATGATTCAGAACTTGAAGAATTACTAGCTGGATCAACAAGAATGAATGGCGGAGAATTTAAATTTGTCACAGAACAAAACGGCAAACTTGTATCAATAAGAGAAGCTATGAGCCAAATAAGTTCTTATTATACAAGTAATCCTGAAGATTTTGGAATTGGACCATTTACTCTTGGAAGTATGTCAAAAGAATTTCAAGACTTTTTTGCTAGAAATACAAATGAAGCTATATTAAATTTTCAAGCGCAATCTCAAAATACAAAAAGTCAATTTGATATTTCTAAAAGAATAGATAATTATAATAATATAGTAAAAAAGTTTGCTGGCAATATAGCTTTAATAGCGCAGCAAGAGGAAGCTGCTTTAGTTATTAGAACTAGACTTAAAGATAAATTAGGTGTAAATTTAAACTCTGTTCCGACAGTACAACAATTAATGTCTGGGTCAAAAAATGGGAAGCTATCTCCGTCTGATATAAATAGAGTACAAAATGATATTCAAGGTTTAGTAGTGAGGAGATATGAATCAATACAAATTGCAGGAAGCCTAATAAAAAATTTAGATAGCGCTGCTAGAATAAACTCTCCAGATAGCGATATTCTTGGCAAATTAATGCTGCCAAATTTATATTCAAAAGAAAATGTCCCAGAATTTTTATATGATATGATTGAAGATGAAGACTATGATGATTTTGGAAGAGATTCTGGAAAAAGATTTGTAATTAGAGAAAAAGATATTATATCCATGACCTATTCACAAGAAGATCCTAGCTTTACAGCTATTGAAATATCTGGGTCTGAAATGGGCGGGCTAGTTGGAGACCAAGGATTTAATACTGGTAATGGATTACAAATGTGCCATGCATTTGCTGTTGATTACGATTTATGGAGAATGTATGGGTTTAAACAAATTCAACAAAAGAATTTACCATTCTTAAGCAATCCAGAATTGCAACTTGCCCCATATGCCACATATTTATTAAACAAAGAAAGATCAAAAATATCTAAAGCTACAGTTACTACTAGAGGAAATGAATATATGCAGCCTGGAGAAGTTTATTATATTCAAGAAAGAGGAATGCTATTTTATTCAGAGTCTGTAACCCATAGTTTTACATATGGTTCTTCATTTCAAACAACTCTAAATTTAGATTATGGACACGCTCCTGGTATATATATTCCAAGCCCGTTAGATATTATAGGAAGAAATATATTTAAAGGAGAACATTTTAATATTGGAGATTATAGAATAGCAAGAACTGGAACCACTGTAAAAGATATTGGCACACCACTTGGAGCTGTTGCTATTCAATATACATTAAGTGGAAAAACCGATACTATACATGATATGTTATATGGTAGCCAATCATATGGAGAAATTAACAAAAAGACAATGGATGATATTATAGGCAAACTATATTATCTAACTCAAAAAACTTTACCAGCAACAAATTCAACAATGGAAGCTGTTGTTGTAAGAATTTATTCAGATAATAAGGTATTAAAAGACGCAGCTCAAGAAATTATAAACGAAATTAAAAAAATAATACCAATAAATAAAATAGTTGGTGGAATTTCTAAAGATCCTACCAGTTATAAATATGGAACACCTATGGTTGAAGATATGCCGAGTGGTATAAGAAAAAGAAATCCTTCAAATAATGCTTGGTCTGCAGCTAGAGATTTATTGAAATTAAATAATAGTGGAGGCAATATTATTATGCAATATATTGCTACTCGCATTATAGATATATGGATAGAAACATCGGTGGAAACCAACGAGAAATTAATTAATGGTAGTATTAAAGCATTTGGTTCTAATCCAACTTTAAATAATAATAGTAATACAACTAAGCCTACAGTATTAAGTAATATGTTAACAAATTATAACGCTTTGAAAAAAGCAAATATTCTTAATCCAAATAATGATTTTATCATAATAGGAGTCTCTGACACAAAGGAAAGAAATGACAAATAACAAGACAATAGATGTAAGCGTTAAGCCCGGACATAAAGTCAACCCTGGAGCTATGGCTGCGTTGCATGATGCATTATCAAATCTTGGTGTTGGAAATCCTGATATTGGGCAGTTAAGATTAGCTCAAGTAACAAATGTTGATCTGTCAGCTGGGCAAGTAACTTTATTTGTTATTTCTGATAAATCTACAAATATTACCGTACCATATCCTGGTTTTATGACAACAACAGATGGGGAATCTGGAATTTGGTTTGGGCTTAATAGAGGCGATTTAGTAATATGTGGAATTGGATATGGAAATAAATATTATATTTTAAATAAAATTGGAACTGGGAATAATTTAATTCAAAGTAACGAAATTAATGACGAAGCAATAATATATTCATTGCAAGGATCATCTCCAAATTTATCTTCTATTGGATTAGAAAGTGGCTCATTTTTATTAAAATCTGGAAGTTCAAAAATAAATATATCTCCTAAAAATGGGATATTTACAGGCAACCTTGGATTTGGATCAATAAACTTCGACATATCGTCATCGAAAGCAAAAAGAGATAACTATACTTCTTTAGTTTCAAACCAACTAATAAATATAACAAATGGTGGATTTAATATAAACGGAATAGTATTAAGAGATAAAACACCAAATGTAACTGGAGATACTTACAAATATAATGATCCAAGGACTCAAAATGTTTGGTATGATAATTTAAAACAAATTCCTTTTGATATATCCTCTATAATTTCAGATCAAACAAGTGGTAATACAAAAAGAAATCCTGCAGTTATAGAAAATAGACAATTAGTTTATGAATTTTCTGATGATATGTTTATTGAATCGGATTCAAAAGAGGCGTTAAAATTAATTGATGGAACCAATGGCGGTCCAACTCAAATAAATGAAATGCTTACATCTAGAAGAATAAGAAAAGAAGATTGCTTAAGCTTAAGCTTGGTATATCCGAATGCTCTTATTGAGAAGATTGAAGGAACTGTAGTTGATATAAGAGGAAATGTATTAGACTTAAATAGAAGTGTATTGCCTGTAGGTTATGATTCTTTAGATACTAATTTGAAAACTGGAAGTGGCTATACACATTTGAGAGAGCTTTATAGAAAATCAATTGCTTTTCATTGGGAACTGAATGCTAGAAAAGATAGATTGAATATGAATGTTGAAACAGGTGAAGGTAATGATTATGCTAAAACAACTGATACCTATAAAAAAGATAGAAGTAGATTATTTTTAGATATAGATAAAGAAGGACAATTTAAATTGAATATTCCAGCGTCTAGTGAAGTTGGAAATATATCAGTCTTAACTAGATCTGAAAATTATACAACA
Source organism: Bacteroidales bacterium (assembly GCA_049315385.1). Classification (GTDB taxonomy): domain Bacteria; phylum Bacteroidota; class Bacteroidia; order Bacteroidales; family JACABE01; genus JACABE01. The sequence continues at coordinate 27,387 of JBMOKG010000009.1, read as the reverse complement.
ATAAACCCATATAAAAAAGATGATAAAGCTGATCCTAATTATGATTATTATGTAAATAAAGTAGAAGCTAATGTAGATATATTATTAGAACAAATTGGATTATGCCCAGTAGAATTAAAGGGTAATAGTAATTGTTTACCTAAAGACAGAATTACAAATGCAACATTAAAATTAGGTACCATGTTTCATGATATATCAAAAACATGTGTATATCCTATTGATGATACAGAACAAAATAAAAGCGGCATTTTAATTTCACCAGATACTTCAGTTACCGATTTGAATTTAACAAAGAGATATATTTTAAAAAACACATCAAAAAATAGTGTTATTTCTAAAGAAATAAGAATAGACAGAAGTGGAGATACACCAAATGCTGGTGGTAGATCTGGTACAGCAGTTTTTGATGGCATGTTAAACTTAAGTATAGGGGCTAACACAGCAGACAAACAATCTTTGTGGTTAGACTTGCAAGGTGGATATGTTCAAAGGATTGGGGCTGATAAAAATGGAATTAGTTGTATCACACAAACTGATGGAGATTTTTATTTACAAGTTGGAGGAGACCCTGGGTATAGGGGTACTGATGGGGCAATGTCAAATATTGATCCAGACCCTAGATTTGATAATACTAAGCTTGAAAATAAAAATATAGTTACTTTAGACTCAAATAAGACTAATGTATTTGAAATTAGAATAATTCAAGGAAATGGGCAATATTCAAGAATATTAATTGATAATTTTGGAATACTAATATCTAGCCCTGAAAATATAGAACTAAGGTCTGATAAAAGTATTATATTAAGCGCAAATACTGATGTTAGAATAAGTGGAGAAAGTATAAAACTTCATGCAGATGATTTTATAAATGATTTAGCGGTTCCAGGGCATAGATTATCTAGAAAATTTGAAGATGTTTATGAAGAAGATGCGGGAGGTGGTATTATTTTCTATAAACCGAGCGCAGGGTCTAAGCAAGCATTCTAAGTTAAATTATGAGTAAACAATATTATAATATAAAACATACAGGAAAGATTAAAAAGGTATAATGGCTAAAAATAAGCAATGCGATCCTCTTCTTAATAATATCAATGTTCCTATGGGTCCACCACTTCCAGGAGCCCCAGGTTTTTCATTTGATAGCAATATGTTTGGTTTTATCCCACCAGACCTTGGTGACTTTCCTGGAAATATTTTAGACTGGATTAAAAAACTTAAGTTCAATCTTCCAGGAGGAGGGCTTCTTCAAGAAATGATTGAGTCTTTGACTGAAACAATTTCAAAAGTATTATCCCGTCTTTTATCTTATTTAAATATTATTATGGGATTCTTAATGTTTGCATTGGCGATTGTTGAATTGATTATGTGCATAATAAAAATATTATGCGCTTTTCCCAAGCCATGGTCTGTAATACGAGCTATTAAAAGATTATTAACAAAATGCTTGCCTATATTTATAACTATATGTTTTCCATTTTTTGTTTGGATATTATTGCTGTTATCATTAATAGCTATATTAATTGCGATTATTGAATATATTGTAATGATGATAATAAGACTTATTAAACAAATAATAAAGAATATAAAAAGAATAATAAATTTATTAAAAGCATCAAGAAACGTTGCTGGAGCATTAGCGATTATATCTAAACTAGCAAATTTATTATGCTTATTTGAACAAATATTTGTATTCCTTGGAATAGTATTCGCCTTATTCGAAATTATAATGGGGCAATGGACAAAAGCATTAAAGATATGTGATAGTGGAGGTGGACCAGATGATGATAGCATTTGCGCTGAATTCTTAAAAGATCCAACCGAAAAAGATAATCCAGATATTGAAATCTATAAAACTAGAGTTGCATCATCTACCGCAGACTTATGGTATTGTAACGAAGTTTATGGAAGCCCTAATTCTGATCCTTTATTTTCAACTATTATTACACAGCTTAGAGCAGAATCTATTTATTTACAAGATGATTCATTAGCTGAAGAATTAAAATTTAAAAACATTATAAATTATAAAGGATTCCCATTTTTCCCATTTGATAAAAATATAAATAAAGATATTGAATATAGAATGAAGCCTTATCTTGTTGATTTATATATTACATGTGACCCAGGTGATGGATTAAGAAGAATAAATGTTAAAGATGTAACAGTTACATGTGCCCAAACTTCCATGTTGAAGACAATTATATCATCTAAAAAATATCCTGTTTATAATAATAATGGATTTATTACTTTATATGGGGGAAAAGTAGTTGATGATATTTCTAAGAATGATAAAACTATTGAAGAATTATTACACAAAGATGCTACTCAACTTGGTGGAATATCCACTCAATATACAAAAATTGAATATGTATTAAAAGCTAATTATGACGCTCTGGCAGAATACGCTTTAATAACAACAAGTTGTATGCCATCTGTACAAGTACATTTAGGAGTTTTAAATACAGTTTTTAATAAAATTCCATTACCAGACTTAGTACAATTACCAGATGTTGGTGGAGCAATAGATAAACTATCAGCTTGTTTATCTGAATATAGAAAAAGCATGACATTGGAAACAACTGAAACATTTGGCAATTGCATGTTGAATATAATGAGCGATTTGAATGATCAGGCAAATAGTTCGTATTGCCAGTTATTGCAGGCGGCTATGGATATATACCATATGCCGATTACATTAGATAAAGACTTACAATTTATAAATAAGAAGATAAAGGTAACTGTAACTCCAAAAGACGAAGCGGGTAGAACTCTTATAGAATTAATTGGAGGATTTACACCTCCACAATCCTGTATGGATACTATAGCTAGTAAGTTTAAAGGAGAAGCTACACTTGGAACTGTTTCTAATTTTTCTTATGATGGATATGGCAATTTTATAGCGGATATAATAAGCCAAACATCTGGGGATGGGTATATAACAGTATCTTATGATGGGAATACTATAAAGAAAGTAATAAAACCAAGCGACCCAAGTTTAAATCCATCTATTGAAGACTATATACTAAACTATTCTTATGTTGGATTTATTACTGTTGACGGATATATACCAGCACCAAGAAGGGATGAATCTGATAGTACTATATAGGAACTTATGGTAATTAATTCACAAGCTTTAAATGACATAAACACAGAAACAGTTAATATTAATGAACTATGTGATACTCTTATCTTAAATCAGTTAGCAAATATAAGATCTAATATAAATCTTCAAGAAGGTGATTCAAGTTCAAATCAAGCAGCCGATACATCTCCTCCAGTAATGGAATCTTATTGCCACGCATTCTATAGAATACTTGGATTGCCAGTTATTTCTAAAGATAAAAAGAGTTTCTACAACCCTGGATTTTATGGAAACAATATAACAGAAGAAGAGAAAAATAAAAGGGAGACAATAGATAAAAATCAAGATGCTAATTTAATGCAAGTTGAAGCATTTAGAGAAATGTATTGTCATCAGAACTTATTAGCGTTTAATAATTCTGCATTAAAATTGCACTATAGGCTAGAAATGATGGCGTATCCAATTGAAAGTTTAATGATGGATCCAAGTTCTCCAACCGCATTTGACATAGACAAAATGCAAATAGAACCAAAGCTAAAAGGAAGAGCTTTATTTAAAACAGTAACAAAATTTTTAAGACCGTTCAAGTGTTCTTCCTTTATAACTAATAAAATAAATCCAAGTAAAAATAAAATAGCTGCTCCATTTGTATTAGCAAATGACGCAAAAGTACTTAACACAGCATTAACATTTTCTTATCTTGAATTTGCATGTAGATCTAGATTTAATTTTATACAAGTCAAAGATACCGAATTAGTTACAAACATACAAGCACAATTAACAGGAGCTAATATAATAAATCCATTTATTGATTTTTTACAACAATTAACAAGTGTTGAAAATTATATATTTTTACAATTATTTAGATCATTTATTTCAATTTGCCAACAAGTAAAACAATCAAAAATAGATAATAAAAAACTAGCTGCAAAAATATTGGAGGAAACTTCATTTACAGTGGAAGCGAATGAACAAGGGTCATACGAACAAGAAACAATTAAATTTGATTCAATTGAAGATCAAATAAAAAACTTAAAAGAAAAAATTGCAGAAAAACAATTAATTTATATTCAGATTCCAACAGATAGTCAATATACAGATGGAATACAATCAGCTAATAAACTAAATTGTTTGCTAAATAAAACATTCATATCTTTAATTGAAGGAGATATAAAAAAACTTCAAAGTAAATTAAGAGAATTAGAGCAAAAAAGAAACGACAATGTAAGATTATTCAATTCAATTTCAAAAGAATCATTTTATATTTTAGGAGAAGTTAATGGAATTGGATTATTAGATATGATTGCTTTAATGATGAGCTTTTGGTTATTACCACAAGACCAATTATTATCAATGTTAGATAATGAATCATTTAATAGATTATATTTAAATACTGATTTAAGAAACTCATTTGTAGAGGCTCGGAATACAAGCAAAAAAGCGAGCCATAATATATCAATTGTTATAAACAGTATGGATAAAATAGTATTAAGTTTGCTGATGATTGCTTCAGAAATAATTAATTCTGGAACTACAAATTCTTAGGAGACTATGTCTTTTGATTTAAAACTAGAAAATGGCGACCTTAGAATATCAAATAATGGCGATTTGCGATTAGTCCGTGATAATGAAAAATTAAGACAGGATTGTCTTAAAATATTAATAACTCCAATTGGTGGGAATAAAATTAATTCTTGGTATGGATGCGATGTCGCAAGATCAATGGTTGGAGAAATATTTGATAAAAATTTTTCAATTGATGTGGCGACTCAACAAGTACAATCATCGCTAGAAAACCTTCAAATTTTACAGAAAACACAAATTAGAATGCAAAATTTAACCGCAGCAGAATCTATAGCTGCCATTAAAGAGGTATATGTAAATACGAACCCACTTGACCAAAGAGTTCTTGAGTTAAAAGCAAGTGTTCTAACTAGAGCGTTATCTTTTGTGGATGTAAGTTTTCATATAAAACTTTATTAATAACAATATTCGAGAAATATGGCAAATATATTATCAACAGCACAATTAGTTCAAAAATTTATAGATTATTATAAACTGTCTCAACCAAATCTTAGTACAAATGTAGGATCAGTTGCTAGAGATTTATTTGTTGAAGCAAATGCAATAAGAATTGCCGAATTATATAATGAACTTTTAAATATATCATCATCTCAATCAATAAGCAATAGTGTTGGTTCAGATCTAGACAATATAGCTTCAAATTATAATGTATCACGTTTAGAACCAGGAAAATCTTCTGGACCTGTCTTGTTAACTTTTAATTCATTATTTACTGATATTATTATACCTGCTGGGTCATTATGTTATTCTAGAAATGGTTTATCATTTAGAATTATAGCTGGAGCAATAATTTCTGTTGCAAATGAAAGTCAATATAAAGCACTCGCGACTAATTTTAAATCTGATTTAGACTTTGTTGGATTAACTGATAATTATGCTATACAAATATTTGTAGAATGTACTACTACTGGTATAATTGGCAATATTCCTAAATACAATTTATATTCAGTATCAATACCAGGAATATCAGGGGCAACTAATATTACTCCTTTTGCTGGCGGATCATCGCCAGAAAATGACGGAGCTTATAAACAAAGAATGCTTTCAGTATTCTCTGGCTCAAATACAGGGACATCATTGGGGTATAAAAATTTAGTACTATCTAATCCAGCAGTACTTGATGCTGTTGTAATTGGACCAGGGGATCCTCTAATGACTAGAGACGATACTATATTGAAAACTGATAGTAATGGAGACCTAGTTATATCTAATGGAGAACCTATAGTATTATCAGAAGGAACTGGCGGCAAAGTAGACATTTGTGTTTATGGCAGAAGAATCACAGAAAATTTAGATAGCTTTATTTATAATGACAAATCTGGTAAAAATGATCCAACTCAATCAATTAATGATTTTACTATTGGGCAAATTGCTGGAGACGCAAACAAAACAATAACAAAAAGAAGATATGAAAATATAAAAAATGTAACTATACCGACACAACCAGTTCAAAATATAATTGAAGTTACAGGTTCTCTTAGTGGCAATTTTACTTCTCAAGTTATTGGTGTCTATGGTAATTCAATAGGTAATTATACTTTATTAAAGGATACAGGAACATATGCAGGTAGTGTTTTTGGTTTTGATAAATTACATTGGGTTAGAAACTATAGCACAACAACTCAAGATATTAGCCGAAATACTTTCAATGGGCAAGATACGCTTTCTTATTCGCAAACAAGCAAGATAACTGATTTGCATAGGACGATACTTGTTACAAATGAAAATAGCACAGTTTATTCTCTTGACAGGTCACAAATTATATTAAACCATATTCCAATAAGAGCAATAAATAAAGTATTAAATTTTACTACTGGAGAAAGATATGTAGTGACCAATAGAAACCCAGGCGGCAATACTGGCGATTTGAATTATTCTGGTAAAATAATAATATCTGGAAAGAATTTGCCATCAGTAAGTGATATACTCCAAGTTGATTATGAATGGGATTATGTCCACGATATTTTTAATGATATAGACTCTTTTACAATGAATGATAATCCGAGAACAGCAATAGATGTTGTTGATTGGGGATATGGCAATGCAATTAGAAGAGAACCAGCGACATTGGAGGCAGGATATGTTGTACAAGCCCAGCATTTAATTAGTTCTGTAATATCAGTAAATAAAGTAGAAACTGATTCTTCTAAGCTAGTAGATTTTAACACAACAGGAACTGGTTTAGTAATCACTGGATTAAGTGTAGTATTAAATGTTGTATCAGTAAAAAGAAATTTAGATGGAGCTGAACTTTATAATACAAAAATAAAGGATGGCTCTTTTGATGGAAATAAAATAATATTACCATCAGATACTTCTGCTCAAAAAAGCAATGCTGTTACAGTCGTTTATAATGCTGTTGATCTTTATACTGTAAATGGACTAAGTGGTAATTTTAAGAATAATGTAATTTATCTTGAAGCACAAACAATAGCTGCAATTAATAGTCCTTTAGAAATAAATTATATTGCAAATGTAAGTGAAATATTACCAGCTACAAACTTGTCTTCATTACCAGTTAATAAATATAATAATGCTTTTTCAACTACTGTGGCAGCAACAACAGCTATAGGGGTACAACCAGTAACTAACATTTATGTTGGACCATATCCAACTAATAACTTAAGAAGAACTCCTTCAAAACTTGGCGTAAATATATCAAATATAACTTCAAATGGTGTTTTGAATATTACAGGTAAAACTGTAAAACTTCTAAAAGATATATTATTTACAAACGTAGATTCTGGATTAAAAATTGATTTTGAATTAGCTATAAAACAAGCTATTGGTATTGATTTACAAGCAGCTTTACCTGCTAATCTAAAAGTATCAAGATTGATTTCTTTAGAAAATGTAACAGACTCTTCTGGAATAGTTTCTAATGTTAACTCAACATATGATATAACTGGTTATGGATTAAAAGATAATTATCTTGTTCTAAATGAAAGCATTGTTAATAATAGTTTAACTCCAGTTGAAGTATTATTGCCAATAACTGCAAATAATTCGGCAAATACCCCTATGCTTGGAGATAGGCTAAGGGCTTCTTTTTATATAGCTTATGATGAAGATTCTGAAAGTATAAGCTTTTCAACAAATGGGACTTTATATTCTGAAAAATCTTTTGCTTATATAAAAGCATTATCCATATCTAGCGGATTTAAAACTGTAACTTCTATAGCTGGATCTGTATCTTTATTTGCATTAAGCCAACCACAATCTGGAAACAGATATAAAGCATATTATACATATACATCTCCACAAGCAGGTGAACGTATTACAATTAGATATAATAACAATGCACTTATTAGTGATCTAACAACAAGCTTAGAAGATAAAAGACCAATTACTGCTGATGTTATAATTAAGTCAGCTTTGTATATATTGGCAGATGTAACAGCAAGTATTACAGTAACTACAGAATATATACAATCAAATTATATTGTTGCTCAAAATGTTGGGGATAAAATAAATTCATATATAAATAATTTAACTTTGGGAGCAATTTTACATCCATCAGATATTGTTAATATTGCATATCAAGTACCAGGTCTTGATTCTATTGTTATACTAAGATTTAATGAAGCTAATAAAACAGGTAATGTTTCGGAATTAAGAGCACTAAGAACGGAATATATGCAAGCTAACAATATTCAAATTAATTTATAAAATCATATGGCTAATTTAAGAATTTTAAATTATAAAGTTATAGACTCAAAAACTATAGCATTTCAGTTTTCAGAAAATCTAGATTCTACAATGAATAAGAATAATGTAGAAGTAACTTCTGTATCTCTTGGAATTCCTTCACCAACAGTTATATCAACATCTATAAGTAATAAAATTTTTACTATAGCATTATCGCCTTTAACTCCTTTCGCTATTTATAGCGTAAAACTATTTTCAACTATAACAAATATATTTAGAAGTATAAATGGAAGCGTTTTGCTTGAAGACGGCAAAACAAATGAGCCAATGATATCTGGACCTTCTAATCCAGATAACGATATACTTGATAATCTATTAAATTATTTAAAGAAAACGCCATATTCTTCTTCGTTAGAATCTGGTGGAGTATTAAAATCATATTTAGAAGGATTATCTGAAGCATTGTATAAAGCAAAAAATACAATAAAGCAAGTAAAAAGCGAAAACTATTTATCAATAACTATAACTGATGAATTGCATACTAGAGGCAAAGGTCCATATGACCGTTTAGACTTTGAAGGGGCTTATGACTTAATAAGGGCTGGACAATATACACAAGATGTATTATTCGATGGGTCATTAAGTGTAGCTTCTTTCCCGAAAGAGTCTATTACATTACAAGCAAAAGTAAAAACAAATGAATTATTAATTGCTGGAAATGATAATTTAGCTGGCACATTTAATGGAAATATATTAAGTCTTACAAATAATAATATTACAAAAGCAACTGAAATAATTATATTGTATGCTTCTAGTTTATCTACATATACTTATAATATAGATTCATTTGGATATCAAATAAAAGATTCTAAATATGATTCTAATGCTTCTAACTATATACTATTAGGAAATAATCAAATAAGGCTTAGTGATAAAGCTATAAAGTCTGGATTTATATTGCCAGTTCCTGAAGATAAAATATTCGTTTCATATGAATATAAAGATTTAGGAGCATATATTGATCCAAATTTAATTACAGTTAGTCAAGTAAAAAAGGTCACAAGAGAAATATGTCCTCCAATAGCTACTGTTTTTTCCTTACAACACGCTAATATAACAAATAAAAATGGGAATATAACATCTTTAAATGGCGTTTCTTTTTATGATCCAAAAGCAATTCCTCCATATTCAAAAATTCATCCTGCGTTTACAAAAGAAATTCAATATAGTGTTAATTCTTTCCCGTCTGCTATTGGTCAATATTCTATTGATTATACAACAGGGAAAGTTTATGTTTACGGCTCTGATATTACAAAACAAAACCAAGGGTCTGGACAATTTCCTCCAGTATGTACTTACTATTATAATTATTATTATAAAAATAATATAGACTTCACATATGATCCTACATTATTAGAATTAGTTTCAAATAGCGAAGTAAACCTTATTGGACAAAGTAATATTATAATAAATTATAAATATTCATCAAACTTTGTACCTGGGGCTGATTTTGAGCCACAATTGCATAAAGAATCTCTGAACGAAAGAATAAACAATAGACTAATTGGAATCAATGGAATTGAACCATTGAATAAACCTCTTACAAATGTATTTAGAATTTTTAATGAAACAACTGGTGAAATTTATCGAGTCAATAGATTTGATGATTCAAAAATAATTTTCAATTTTACTAGACCACCAACAATATTTGGTAATGTTGAAGAAAGAACTAATTTTGAACATATTTCAAATGAGATATTATTAATAGAAGAAAAATTTATAAATTCACATTCAATTAATGTTTGGAAATTTAATTTAAAAAATTCAAGTATAACTTCTGCTTCTAATGATTGTATTGGGTCTAGCATTAATACAAGCGTAACATTTTCAAATTCTGCCACTTTTAATTCAGAAATGTACTACGACAGAGAAGATGATTATATAATAAATATGAATTCATTATCTCAAGTTGGATTATATACAATAGATTATGATAATGGAATTGTTTATCTTGCAGTTTCAGTTCATCAAGTTGAAGCTGTTGGCTCAATTGCATATAGAACAAAATATATTATAACAAATATGCCACACATATTAGCTGTTGATGGAGTATATACAAAAGTAGATAATTCATCAGATCCATATGACTTTAAATACAATGTATTTTCAGATACAAAAATTGATTTACAAACATATGATATCTCTGATAATAAATATATTTATAAAGATTCTAATATATTAATCACTGTTCAATCCGACACAATAAATCTTCCTAGAAATGCAAAAGCATTACGTGGAGCGTTTGAATCAGTTGATTTACACACATCAAAAAATCCAATAAATTTTGCAACAAATTCTTCTGTTACATTTTCAGTAGCTAATTTATCAATAGCTAATACAACTGACAATTCAATTGTTGGTATTGGTAATTCCGTTGCTATTCCAAAATTAGCAATGAATTCTGCTTTTGTAATGACTTCTGTTGTTTATATTAAAAGAATATCAGATGGCGTAGAAGTATATAATACTACATTGGCAAATGGTAGCTTCTATGGGGATATAATAACTTTGCCAACAGATACTTTAGCCTCTATTGGTGATGCTGTAGAAGTATCTATAAATATAAAAATAGGTGAAGGATACCCTGTAATTGCCGACATAGATTTCGGAGGATTATATGTCGATTATACTTCTTTGTATGATGAAATACTTATAAGCTATGAATATGGAGATAACGTATTAGATTTTAGACAGAGCACAACTGTAGAGGCTGATACAAATTATTATGTTTCTTATAAATATGGAGCATTAAGAGATGCTTTATTTGCAAATTTTGGGTCAAGTATAAATATTGAGGACTTTAAAAATTTCGAAATAGATTTAGAAAGAGAAAGATATCGAGATGCCTTATCAGCATGCTTACAGAACTTCCCCAAGGGACCAACAAAAAATGCAGTAAGCGAAATCGCTAGAATGATATCGCATGTAACTCCAATAATTACAGAGTCTTTATTTGAAGAATGGGTTATTGGACTTAGTTATTTGTACAATGATAAGTTGGAGACTGTTGGGTGTTCATTACTTCCATCTATTTGGGATTATGGTATTTATTTTGAGAATAAACAAGATGCTATATTCGTTCCTTTTGCAAATAATATAAAATTAGATAGAGGCACTGTAGAATTTTGGGTTAATCCAAATTGGAATGGACTTGATAATGATTCTTCTTTAACAATAAATGTAACAAAAGATGGAAACAATCTTGAATCAAGCCATATATGGATTGGAGCAGATGGAAGCAACCCAGTAATTGATTCTGCTGGATATTTTACTATTTCAAAGTTTGATAGTCCACCTACTAATGGACTACCATATCTAATTTCAAATACATCAACAGATACCTATGGCTGTTTTATTTATTTAGATTCTGATGATAATCATTGGAAACTTTTAGTAAAAGATATACCTGCTTGCAAATATATTGCTACTATAAAGACGAGTGGAGAATTTTATGATGTTAAAGAAATTTCAAATATATTAGAACCTTCAGATACTATAAGAACATCAAATAAACAGCTTATACTAACATTAAATATAGATAGCTATGAAACAAATTATGATGCTTATTATGATGGATATACAGTTCCTCCATTTACTTTTGACGGAGTATCTTTTATGTCAGATGATGAACATTATTTATTTGATTACGGAAGAACGCATAATGAAAATAGAATATCGTTATTCAAAGACGGCAAAGGTTATTTGAATCTAAAAGTCTTTGGCAAAAAAGATAGATTTGGAAAAGCTCATTCATATTCTATAAGCAAAAATATATCTGATTGGCTTGCAGGAGAAGATCATCATATTGCATTCTCTAATATATTAAATAGCAAAGATTACAAAGATGAATTGCATTTATTTATTGACGGATTTGAAGTTCCTAATATGTTAAGGTATGGAGGAAGACCAATTTCTTCTACAACTGATAGGTTTAGAACAGTTGTTCCAGAAATAGTTATTGGTACAGTCCCTAGAAATACACTAAGCGGTACTGATTTGATAATTACTTCTGGGTCTAATATAGTTAGAAGTGAATCAATAGATTTTGCATTAGTACTGGCAAACGATTTTGGGGGTATAGGACATACTCTTTATATAGAAGAACCTGGCTTTGCAACATCTTATTCAATTTCACTTATATCGTCAGGAGATGATGCCCATGAACTAAAGCTTTCTATTCCTATGCCTTATAGTTTAATTGATGCTAAATTCTGTGTAAATAAATGGACAGCTCCAGTATCTACCGAATTAATGTATCAATCTAATTTATATATAAGCAGATATTATAATGATATTTCATTAGGATATATTGAAGAAGAGATGCCAGGGTTAAGATCTGTTGAACCAGCATACTCAGTAAGCGTTGATGGTTATGGGCAACCGTCAATAGTAATTAGAAATACAGCGCAAAATGGAGATGAAATATTCATTAGGACTCTTGGCATGAATCATAAAAGAGTTCGTGAAAGAGTTTATGTTTGGGGCAGTGATAGTAATGTAATAAATATAAATTTACCGCCTCCAATAACTTTAGACTATGCAAAAATATTTACAGTAAACAAATCAAAATATGTAATGAACTCTGCATTACGATCTGAAGGATATTCTGGATACTCATCTGAAACTATTGTTGGCAATGCGATTACAACTACGGGCATTCTTTCAGATACACAGCCTTCAAATAGCATAAATGGAAGAACATTATCAGTAACGGTATCTGGTGACAATATAGATTTTTCAATTCCTCCAACGATAACAATTTATGGAACAACATATTCAGGATCTGTAAGCGAGATATTATCATTTACAAATTATGCAACTATTGATACTACAGAACTATTCAAAACTATATCTTCAATAGATGTTTATGTAAACGCTATAACCATAACAAGACCAACTTTGAGTTTTGAAATAAAAGAAAAGTATCAAATAACTAAACCGGAAAATTATGGAGATGCTCCAATAATAAGATTCTCATATCAAGAGAATATATCTACAAATTTAGAGGGTGGTCTTCCTAATCTAGTAACCTCTGATAATATATCATTCTTTAGAAGCCAAATTGGAGATACATTTGTATTAACTAGTCCACCAGCAGTCGCTGGGTCTTATATTATAACAGATGTAATAAGCCTTAATAGTGTAATAGTATCTCCAAACTTACCAATAGCTTTTACTGGAGGTTCTGGCTCTATATATAATGTTTCAATAGCAAGGAGTGGATTTGAGAATGGATTATTTACATTTGAGTATACTGGCATCACCCCATCAAATTATAATATAAATCAAGGGTTTTATGATTTTGATTATTCTACATATCTTAATATACCTTTCGATATAATCGAAGCTAATGCTGTTATTGGTAATAGCATTGATGGCGGTAATAATGCAAAAGCTATAATTGAAGAATTTAGAACTCTTGATTACAAATCAATTGATACAAGAATTGGAGAAGACTTGCCATCAACTGGTAGAAGTATTACCACAGATTATTTAACAGCTCATGCTTTTACAGCAGATAGCCATACATTATTATTGATGCATATGGACGAAATACCCCCAACAAATTCTGCTGTGCCATATTCCAGATATTCTGATAAATATTACCAACTTGATTATAGCTTAAATAGTGAGTTTAATGAATCATTGTATATTGATAATAAACCTTTTGTAATAGACAATGCTGGAGTTGTAAATGGTAATGCTGGAACAATAGAATTTTGGGTAAATCCAGATTTTGATACTAGAAATGACCCAAAATATAGATATATGTTTGATGCAAGCTCATCGACGATAGATGAAATTGTAAGTATAACTAAAGGAATGATAATTTTATCAACTCCTGCTATTAGAATTTATTCAATACAATTAGCAACTGATACGGATATGGCTGGTAGAAACTATGCTATTGGTGGAACATTATTGCCTGATAGAAGGACTTATAAACTAGGGCAGTCATTACCATTCCAGCAAACATTAGTTAAAGTTACTTATTCTGCATATGGGACATATGGTAATAGAATGTCAATATACAAACATCCTAATTCGACTTGCATATTTAGTATTTCATCTGGTAATGGATTATACTCTGTTGAATCTCCAATATTTTGGGCTAGAGATACTTGGCATAGAATAATGGCTACATGGGACTTTACAAAACCAAGACTTGGAGAAATGCATCTATTTGTTGATGGAGAAGAAAAGGTTACTGTTACTGCTGGGTCATTTGCTGCTGGATCTGGTTTCTTATCTGGCAGTGTTACAACTAATACTGCTACAAATTTAAATGTTAGAATAAAAGATCAATTCCAAACATTATATGTTGGTAGCAACTTCCTTGGCGGGAATATTATGAAATGTAAAATAGATAATCTAAAGATCAGCAAAACAAAGAAAGCACCAGTAATTATTTCAGGTCAATTATTTGATAATGATTATAATTCAAATATATCTGCTACTTTACCAGTTATAACAGATCTTTATACAACATATTTATCTGATTTTAATAGTGATATATATAAAATTGAAGATTTCTCAATATTAAAAGGTAAAACAACTGGAGCTTTTGATTTTACATTAAAAGTAATAGATAGCTTTGATATCATTAATAATGAAGAAAGAATAAAACAAATTTTAGAAAAGTTAGTAAATGTTTTAAAGCCATCGAATAGTAAGGCATTTATAGAGTACACAAAGTAATTATAATAATGAGGAAAAATGACATTTAGATTGCCAGTAAATATACCATATGTAAGCTGGGTTGATGGACAAAAAGTTACAAAAGAAGATCTTTTTGATGAACAAAATAGAAACTTAAGGTCTGATGTTGCAATTGTAAATAACTTTCTTGGGTCTGGACTTATATTGGAAACTCCAAATATAAATGTAATATTTGACTCTAATAATTTAAGTGCTGAACAATCATTATATTTTACTTCAAGTGATTTTGATGGCAGAGGCATTTCTCCACATAATCAACCAACAGATTCTATTTTAGGTAATCAATTAGAATTAATATTAACAGATTCCGATGTGTCATTAAGACGTAATGTAAAAGTTTGTATTATAGGTACTGACTTTCAAGATGTTCTTCAATATGAACTATTCTATTTTAGAACAAATGAAAGTCAAGTTGGTAAAAAACATTTTAAAACTATAATAACAATTTTGTTTAATGACTTTTATGGTAATAAAAACGGCTCAAAAAATCTACGAGGTAGTATTGCCATTAGAGAAGCGTCTCCAATGCAGTTGTCAAAAGATTGTCTTAGTATCGCTCAAAATTATGAGCCAAATTTATTCTTTAGAGATTTTAAAGTTGTAGACCAAACTGTTGGACCAAATCCAACAATGGTTCTATATAATACATTGCTGACTGCACTTGGTACATCTGGTTATTCTGTTGATGCTTTGAATATAAGCCTTGGATATGTTGATAAAAAAACATTAGCTGCAAATGATATAGCAACAAGATATGGACAAAAGTTTTTAGCAAAAACTAATAATATTCAAAAGATATCATTACTTCTTGGTATAGACCATGATTATACAAAAACAGATGCTGCTGATTGGTTCAGTTGGTCTGGTGATATAATTATAAGTATTCATGCATTACAAACTTCAGTAAGCTGTCCAACAGATACAATACCAAATAATGCTATTGATTATCAACCAAACCCATCTCCAATAGTTCAAGTTATACTAACACAAAATATATTAAAAAATAGTGGAATTATATTGACAGATGTAGCTCAACCAGTAGATTTTATATTTACAAATACAAGAGTTGGTTCATATGTAAATACTGGCATAATAGCTGGAAATTATTATGTTGTTACAGTACAAAGAGCTGGAGATACTACTGTAGGTAGTTTGTTTACATTAACTGGGGCAGATTATTCCACAACTTATAAATTCACTCAATTCAATGGAACAACCTGGGTTGATGATAGTGCAACTGATCTATGGTTTGAAGTTTATGCAGATTCATTAAAAGTAGCTAGCGGATTAGGATATGATGAAGGTGTGGGAGTATCTGTAAATAAAACAATTATAGATAGTGATACTGGTTTAACTATTGATTATTCTAATGATGGTATTCCATTTGCAAATAATGGAACTGGTGTATTAAACTATACTGTTGTTCAAGCAGTAAATGAATTAATAACACCAATACAAGATTCCAGAACTGGTAATCAAATTTTTTCAAGACAGCAATCTTCTGCAGAAATTAGTACAATTAGTTCAACTCAACTAAGTTCAATAGAGCAAACTAGCAACCCAATTATACTTGGGTGTGCTTATGATACAAACAATAGGTTTTCTAATATTCTTACATTTCCACAAAATTATATTGGATTAGCTAATGATAATATGTTTTGTATAGTAAATCCTCCACCTGAATTATTACTATACAATTTAGTTGGGTCTGTTTTTAATCCAAATATAGCCAATCCAGATGCTTCTGAATATTTTATTTATAAAGCAACGCTTTGTGTTGATGGTTATGGGGATTTAGATGGAGATGGCGTTATTGGCTATAATGATATCATAAAATTAAATACATTACTTGGTGAAGATATTACAACTGCAGCTACACAACAAAAAATACTTAATAAAGATTTTTCTGCAAGAGAATTTTTCAGAGCAGATATTGATGGAGATAATGTAATTACAGCAAATGATATTCAACTAATAGTTAGCATATATAATAAAAATATAACTACGCCATTACCTCATGGAGATTCATTTAATGTTGTTTGTTTATATTTAGAAAATAAGTATGGAAGAAATGACGGCTATCATTCAAGCTATGAAACATATGCTAGGTTATGGGATCCTTCTCCCAGAAATGTATTATATAATACTGAACCAGCATTAGCGGCTGGAAGTGTAACTTTATTATACTACGGATATCCAGTTCCAATAGATGTAGGGAACAATGAAGATGCCCTAATAGCAGTACCATTTGCCCCTGTAAACTTTAGAATAACTCTTAGTCCAGATTGGATGCGTGAACAAGTTAAAGTAAATTCTACTGGCAGACTTATGCCATGTACATTTACTGATATGGAAGCGGCTGTCAAATTTGAATGTATAGACCCTGTAAAAACTTATTGCCAAGCAGTAGAAAATGTAAAAATTTGTAATGGTGGTAAAAACGATGTTTTTATACCTGACAATCTTATAATTGGTAATGGACAAATTTTGTCTAAGAATGGGAAGTATTTTCCAATTGATTTTGAAGTAAATACTATAACTTTAAAGTTACCAGCATTGCCAATTTATGATAAATCTTTGGACGTATTTTCATTATTCGTAGCCGAGTCAGGCGCTCATACAGGCTATACAACGGCTGGCTATGCCGCCATGAAATTTGCGGATTGTTCTTTCGTACAAAGTAACGCTATGTCCTTAAATCAAATTAGATATTCAGTTTCATTAGAATCTTTATCAATTAGTGTTGATGGTTATGACCCAACAATTGGTGCAGGTGCTTATGGTGCGATAATCGATCCTTTAATAAGTACATATATTGATCATACTACTGGAGTACTAACAATAAGAGGAACGAATCTATATGCTGATCCAGGACTAACATTTAATTGTAAAGTTTTAATAACAGTCTATATAAAAAAAGGAGGCTGGAACAATAAGCATACAGAGGTTTTGCCTAATGAATTAGAGTACTTGCTAGGATTGTAACCACCTTCTTGTCAATTATATTTGTTAAAGTTAGAAACTGAATCATATCAGGTTAATTAATTACAATAAGCAGCTTAACATCAGAAGACTTAATTAATATTAATATTAAAGTTAATTAATTAATATTAAAGTTAATTAATTAACATTAATATATTTACTATATATTAACGAAATTTTTTGACTATAATTTAGAAATGATTCGGAAATTAAACTTCATCTTTTTAATATAATATTATTCTTCGTAGCAATCTTCACAATAAGCAAGCCCATCATTTGAAATTTTTGCTTCATCAACAGGAATTTCTTTATCACATTCAGAACATATACTAAAAGTTTTAGAATAACAAACGGGACAATACATATCTTGGTCTACTGTTTGAACCATTTCTAAAGGAACTTCTTTGTTGCAATTATAACATCTTCCGAAAGTTTCAATGTAGCAACTTTGGCAATAAATAAGTCCATCATCATCTGTTAGTATTTCATTATCTTGTAATTCTTTATCGCATTCATTACATATATGGTCATCAGATACGTCTGGCAAATCTGAATCATCAGATGGTTTATATTTGTATCTTTCAACATATGCAAATAATTCTGCTTTATCTATCTTTACATCCATACCTAATTTTTCTTCTAATATTTTCTTAAATCCTTCTAAAACTACAGTTGAACGATCTGGATAAACTTTCTGAACAAATAGAACATCTGAATTTGTATCCATATTTTTTACAATCCAAACTGAACTTCTATAAATCATCTTTTCGCCACGACCTTCAAAATCTGATCCATCTGTAATATAAATTATTCCTACATTTTTCGATACACAGGAACCAAGAACATCTAAATTAAATTCTTTACCAAGCCAAAAAGATCCAGGACGTAAATCTTGACAACTATCCCATTCACTTCTAGAAGCCATGCCTAATATATCAAAATGTTTTGTTGAAAATACGAACTGTAAACCTGAGTCTATCTTTTTTTCTTTTACTCTATTTACCCAAGATTTATGTCCGCGTAATTCTTCAAACATAGGGGCAGAAAAAGATGAAGTATTTGTAAATAAAGCGTTATATGTAGTTGTTATTCTTATATATTTTAAAATTATATTATTATAGGATTTAGACAAAGTTCTTTTAACATTATCTATTTGTATGCTATTATCTCTTAATGCTTTGATAAAATAATCAGCATTATTAGCTTTGGATAAAAAGTCATCAATTATTTTTATTATATTTTCAATTTCATCTTGTATTTTGTTGCGTTCATTACTTGAATTTAGTTTTGTTCCATAAAGAATATTATTTAATTTATTTTTAGCGGAAATAAGCACAGAAATTATTTGAGCTTTTAAATCTATTTCATTACTTGTTGGGATATCTAACCTATTACCAATATCAATTCTAAAATCTACAAGCCTTGGATCTTTTTCAATTTTTTCTATTTTTTCTAATTCTTCTTTATGCTCTTGAGGGATCCAATCTGGATAATCAACGGCTAATTTATAAAATAAGTTTATTGCTTTTTTTAACATGATAATCTTATATTGCATATTATAAATTTGATATAGTTTTAGAATTTATTTTCTAATAAATCTTTATTTATTTCTATATCTTCTTCCGAATATGGAAGTTTTAATTGCTTTAAGTAAACTTCTGGGAAGCAATTAAAGCAAATTGGTTCTGGAGGAGTTTTTTTCTTATCAAATTCTGGTTTATAAATAAATTTATTATAGCATTTAGAACATACTGTTACATTAGATTCTTTTTTTAACTCATCATAACAATCACAACAAATCTTTTTTTCTGAATTATATTCTGGTTTATATCTAATTATTTGTTTATGTCTGTAAGCATCTATTCCTTCGCATTCTTCGCACTCAAATACGTTTCCTTTATCTTCAAAAAAACAATATTTGCATAAAATATTACCATGTATATCTTCCAATTTATCTTCTGCTTTTGGCTCCCTAAAATTTGCACTACAATAAGCACATTGTGAAAATAAATCTTTTAAGCAAGACTCGCAATAAGCTCCATCGTTAAAAATGGGAACAACTTCAGCCTGTGGATATTCATCATTACACCCATCACAAATTGAATATCTATCATCATAACAATTTTGGCAATATGAATTACCATTATTTGCTCTTTTAACATTATTAAAATGATTTCTTACACCACAATTATAGCAATTAATAAATTCGCCACGTTTTCTTTGTAAACCAGCATCATCATATGCTGGGTGTTGATATTCCTCGTAATATTTCATTAATCCGATAGAAGTTGTTGTAACTTCCACCCCTAATTGGTTTTCTAACGATCTTTTGAACTCATCTTTTATTACAGCAGAATTATCAGGATATGTTTTTTGAATGAATATTATATCATCATCTGTTATAATGTTTTTTACAATCCATACTGAGCTTCTAGCTAGCATTCTTTCACCGCGACCTTCAAAATCTGATCCATCTGTAATGTAAATAATACCAATATTCTTAGAGACACAAGATCCAAGTGTTCCTAAATTATATCCTTGTCCCAGCCAAGTTGATCCTGGACGCAAATCTTGGCAGCTTTTCCAGTTGCTTCTTGATGACATCCCTAATATATCTATAGTTTTTGTCGTAAATACAATTTCTTGTCCCTTATCTATTTGTCCTTTAGCTCTATTTATCCATTCTTTATATCCAGGCAAATCTTCAAACGTTTTTATTTTTATGTTAATTTTAGCAGCTTCATAACTATTATTTGTTACTTTCCTAAAAATTTCATTATAATCATTTTTTATTTTATTGTGCTTACTTACAATTTTGTCATAAAATTTTGAGAATGCTGGTTCTTGAGTCCCAACTAATATCTTATTTTCTCTTAATACTTTTACAAATTCAGACTTATGACTTAATAAATTTAACAGTATATCAATTTTTTCTCTTTCTTTATCTTGTTCTCTAAAAATTTTACTATAAGCCTCATCGCTAATATTTTCTAGTTCAGTTTTAAAAGAAGATTTATTTAAAATAATGTCATAAATAAATTTCATATTATAAGCTTGAGCATGTAAAGCTTCTAAAATAGATTGTTCATAGCTAGTGGCTATTAAAACATTATTTCTAATAGAAATTCTAAAATTTCTTAATCTTGGGTCTTTTTCTATAGATTCTATAGCTTCAAGTTTTTGTTTGTGTTCTTCTGGAATCCAATCTGGATAATCTGATATTGCTAATTTATAAAATAAATTTATTGCTTTTTTTAACATAACCATCTTATATTGTATGTTTGAAATTTGGCATATTATAATATAATTGTAGACGTGTACTTTTCAAGCAGATGCGGATTACGATGCAAGTTGTAATCATGAACAAAAAATACCTTCCGCAAATTGGTTGAGATATTATTTAGATAAGCCTAAAAAGTTCTTCTGGAAAGAGACTGGATTTTTTAATCTAAATGGTTCGGAGCTTACAGTCCCGAATACGCTTAAAAGTAATATATGACAATATATTATTTAACTGTTGCTTCCTTCATTATTTTGTTTTTTAATACAATCTTTACAATAATTATTATTGTTTATATTTTGGGTTTCTTCTTTTATAAAGTTATTATTACATCCACTACAATTTATAATTTTATCTAGATAACATTTATTACAATAAACATCACCATTAAGCAATATATGCGTATCCTTGCGAATAGCTCTTTCACCACAATTAAAACAAATAATGAAATCATAATTTATTGTCCCTAAATGTGCATCATCATATGCTGGATGTTGATATTCTTCTTCGTATTTAATTAAATCATATTCTGACGTTGTAACTGCCATACCTAATTGACTTTCTAATATTTTTTTAAATATTCCTTTAATTACTTTAGAATCAATGGGATAAGCTTTTTGTACAAATAATACGTCATTATTTGTTTCAAGACTTTTTACAATCCAAACTACACTTCTATAGATTATTCTTTCACCACGTCCTTCAAAATCACTCCCATCTGTAATATAAATAATTCCTATATTTTTAGAAACGCAAGAGCCAATAGTTCCTAAATTATCCATTTTATCAAGCCAAGCTGATCCTGGGCGTAAATCTTGGCAACTATTCCAGTCACTTCTAGATGACATTCCTAATATATCTTTATTTTTTGTTGTAAATACAATTTCCTGTCCTTTATTTGGATTTTTTTCTTCAACTCTATTTACCCATGCTTCATGCCCAGGCAATTGTTCAAATTTTTTAATTTTTAAATTTAACATATTCTCATCTGCTATTTCTTTGTATATGCTATAAATAAAGGTTCTTAATTTATTATGTTCATTTACAATATTATTATAAAATTTACTAAATTTTGGTTTGCCATGCCCAATTTGTATTTCATTATTCCTTAAACATTCTATAATTTTATTGATATCACTTAATACATTATAAATTGCTCTGGTATCATCTAAAGCTTTCATAGTTTTTTTATAAATTTCTTCATAGCAGCCTTCTTTGATTTTATTTGCATTGCTTCTTATATGGTATTTATTTATAATAATATTGTACATATATCTTATAGCATTAATCTCAATAAGTATAGCTGTTATCATAGAATTTTCATAACCAGTTGGAATTAAACTTTCATCTGGTAAAATCGTATTATCTAATAAAACTCTAAAATCTTTTAATCTTGGATCTTTTTCTATAGACTTTATTCTTTCTAGTTTTCTTTTATGTTCTTGTGGAATCCAGTCTGGGTAATCTGATATTGCTAATTTGTAAAATAAATTTATCGCTTTTTTTAACATAAACATCTTATATTGTATATTTGAAATTTGGCATATTTGATCAGATTATGATATATAAAAGATAATGAAAATATCAGCAAGAGGTTTTAATTGTCTAACCCATTCATGGGGCAATTGTAGTACATCTATAATAAGAGCACTAAAAAAATTAAATAATGAAGTTCATATATGTTCAACAAATGGATACAAACAATTTCCAGAAGATTTAAAAGAAAATATAAAATGCACTCAATGCACAATAGATAATGAAAGAAAGAATGAAAAATGTACATTAGATAAAAATTATGATTTAGGATTGTCTTATACAATTCCTTTACATTGGCATGAGTATATGTCTAATGCTAAAGTAAAAATGCCTATATATAATTTTGATTCAGATATCCTACCTGTTGGTTGGGGTAAATATCATAAGTTTGTAAACTGTATATTACCAAGCAGTCAATATTCAAAAAATACTTTTTTAAAAGCAGGTATACCAGAAGAAAAACTTATAATAGTTCCACATGGATATAATCCAGAGTTTATAAATAGAACAGAAAAATATCAAATTAAAAGCGACACTAAATACAAAGTACTTGTAAATATACAGCAACCACATTTAAGAAAAAATATAGTTGGAATACTTGAATCTTTTGGAAAAGCTTTTACAAACAAAGATGATATATGTTTAGTTGCAAAAGTAAGACAAAAAAATAAAGACGCTCAAAATGAAATATCATTTATAAATGAATTATCTAAAGTTAAGAAGAAATATAATAAATATCCAGAAGTAGTTATTATAAATGATTTTATTCCTTATATTTCTGATTTATATAGGGCTTGTGATATTGTATTTAGCATGAGCCATATAGAATGTTGGCATTTACCTTCTTTAGAAGCTTTGGCTTCAGATAAAATAAATATATGTTCTGGCTTTGGTGGTAATACTGATTTTTGCAATGAAAATAATTCATTATTAATAAGCGGAGAATTAAGGCGAGCGCCTCCACAAATGTTTTATTGGGAAAACTCTGCTTATGGGTCTGCTTTTTATCCAAACATAAATGAAGCAGCTGAAAAGCTAAGATATGCTTATGAAAATTATGATGAATTAAAACAGAAGTTTGAACCAGGGTTTAAATATGCTAAAGAAGAATATACTTGGGATAATGCAGCAAATAAAATAATAAAAATATATGAGGAAAGAAAATGATTCTAAATATAATAATTCCAGTATTCAATCAATGGGTTTTTACAAATCAATGTTTAAAAGATCTATTACATCTTGATAAAAGACATAATATAATTATTGTTAATAATGGATCTACAGATGGAACTGCTGATAAATTAAAAAATAGTTTTGATTTAAAAAGCCAATATACTGTAATACAAAATGAAAAAAATATTGGATATAGCAAAGCAAATAATTTGGGTTTCAAATTATGCAAAGAAGATGATAATATATTATTTTTAAATAATGACGTTAGAGTATTGCCTTCAAATTTAAAAGATTGGACTAATAGTATATTTGAATTGTGTGATAAATATGAAAATACTATATTTAGTCCAAATGCTGGATTGCTGGATGATAATTATAATTTTGTATATGAAACGGAAAATGAAAATGCAAAATGGAATTATTTATCTGGTTGGTGTTTATTTAGTAAATATAATACATTTAAAAAATTAGCTAATAATTTAAATCAAGAAGGTCCATTCTGGGAAGGAACTTTTGCATATTTTGAAGATACGTATATGGGCTTTCAAGCGAAGAAACTTGGCATAAATATGAGAATTGCCAAATTGAACATTAAACATATAGGAAGACAAACTGGAAAAACAATGAATTTACCAGTAATGTATAATTCAGCAAGAGAAATTTTTATTAATGAACTGAAAAATATAATATAATATAATATAATATAATATAATATAATATAATATAATATAATATAATAATTTTATATTATATTTATGAATACTATAAAGCTTGCAAATATATTTTATAAATTTGCTATTGAAGAATCTGTAGATGAAAAAGTATTAATAGAATCAATGCCTGATAATTGGGAATCTTATTATCAGCAAAATACTACAACAAAAGAATCACAAAAAGATGTAAATAGTTCATATTATGAACAATCTGAAATAAATTTAAAACCTATAGCTTTAGATAATGAACAATTAAATAAATGTAATATGTTTTTTAGATCAATTAGTTTAAATGTAAGTAATGAGGATATAACAGAATGGGCTAGAAATATTTTGATTAATTCTGAAGGGTTTTCAGTACTAGATAGCTTAATAAACTGGGATTATTATTTGGCTAGAGAAGGGATATATTTATGTAAAGAATTAGGTGCTTATTTATCTGATGAGCCAATTAGTTTTACAGGTGACATTATTAAAGTTAGTTCTTCTTTCTTTATAAAAGGAACAAATAAAATTCCAAATTTATATTTGTATAAAGTTTATCAATCTTTTGGAAAATATTCTTTTATAATTGAGTCTCTTCAAGAGCTTTATAGCAAGCAAGAATCTGAAATATATCCATTTATAAATGCGAATAAAAAGAAAATAGATAAAATTATATCTACTTTTGGGAGATCTGATTTTAAAGTTTTAGGATCTGGATCTGATGGAATAGTATTTGATGGAAATAATGATATGGTATTAAAAATTTTTAAAGATAAATTTTCTTATGAAAAAGCGGTAGAAGCTTATAACTTAATGCATTCTCAAAATATAATGGCAAAAACAGAAGCTTTAATATATGATGTTGGAATATTAGGATCATTTTTAAATAATGAAATATATTATTATATAATGGAAAAAATGAAGGCAGTATCAAACATTGACAATATTAAAATACAATTATTTATAAGTTTATTATTAAATACAATATCTGAAGCTGTAAGAACAGATAAAGAATTTGTTAATATGAAAAAGAATATAATATATAGTACAAAATATTCAAGTGAAATTCATGAGGGAAAAGAAGAAATTGAAGAATATGTAAAGAAAGAATTTCATAGAGAAGATATTGATGCATATTTCGAAAAAGAATTATCTAGAATGAAAAACGAAATAAACGAGAAAGTAAATAAAGTAATTATTGAAAAAAATAAAGAAGCTGATTTTAATCTGACAGAAATAGAATTAAAATTAAGAAAAGGCTGGCTAATGAATTTCATAGAAGAAATGATATTAAAATTAGTCTCTAATAGAGGAGATTTAGCAATTAGAAATTTAGGAGTTATAAAATATAAAGATTTAAAGTTTTTTGATCCAGCTTTTAGTACTTTAGCTTAATATTTAATCTTCGCGCCTTTTAAATATTTTCATTTACAAAGGGTTAAATAAGGCTTTTATTTCATGATATATAATCCAGCATGACAATATTTGCATTGACGCCAACTTGGAATGGCAAAGAACATTTATCCAAATTATATCCAACATTGCAAAGAGCATTAAACTATACAAGTAATGATCTTATATGGTTTATAAGAGATAATAATAGTGATGACGGAACAGAAGAACTTATTAAATCATGGGATAACGAATTATATGTAAGATATTTTAAAGTAGATAACAATAAAGATAATTTTTCAAAATGCAATAATTTTCTTGCTGATAAAGTAAAAGAACAAGAAAAAGTTGATTTGGATAAAGATTATTATCTATTATTAAATAATGATATTACAATAGAAGATCCAAATTCATTAAATTATATGCTTGATATTTTTAAAGATAAAGATGTTGGAATAGTTGGAGCTAAATTATATTATCCAGGTGATAGTAAACTCATACAACATTTTGGTGTTGCGATGTCTCCAAAGCATGGTAATATGCCATCGCATGTTTTTTCAGGAGAAAGAGATAATCAATATACTAAAAATGATAAATTATTTCAAGCTGTTACTGGAGCTTTTTTGTTAATCAAATGTAGTTGCTTTGATAAATTAAAAAACAGCAAAATGAATGAAGATTATAATTGGGCTTTTGATGACATTGATATGTGCTTGCAAATAAGCAAGAATCAAAACAAAAAAATTGTTTGTTCTTCTAAAACAAAAATATGTCATTATGAAAGTGCAACATTAGACAAGAATAAAATAAATAAATTATTTATATCAAGTAGCATAAATACATTTAATAGAAATTGGCGCAATAAATATACATTGGATTATTTTGACTATATAAATAACCCATCAT
This sequence comes from Bacteroidales bacterium, assembly GCA_049315385.1. GTDB lineage: Bacteria > Bacteroidota > Bacteroidia > Bacteroidales > JACABE01 > JACABE01. Next base: position 329 of record JBMOKG010000009.1, on the reverse strand, counting down.
TCAATATTTACAAATAAATATAGGAGAATCATGGCAATTAAAAATAGTAAGCTATATAAAGCAAATGTAAATCTAAAAAAAACTGGTGATGAACAATCGGTCACTAAAATCGATTTACAAAATATAAAAAATATTCCAGAAGTAAAAGTGGTAGAAATAAAAGAAGAACCAACAAAACTTGTAGAATTAATAAAACTTATAGAACAAGTAAAATTTGCAGACCCAGTAATAGAACCAGTAGTAGAACCAGTAGTAGAACCAGTGGTAGAACCAGTAGTAGAACCAGTAGTAGAACCAGTAGTAGAACCAGTAGTAGAACCAGTAGTAGA
>JBMOKG010000054.1:0-30426 GCA_049315385.1 Bacteroidales bacterium | reverse complement strand
ATTTTAAACTTTATTTTCCTCGTAAAAGTTGCATTAATTACTTGAATTTAGGAAACATATAAAATACAAAAAGCAAAATAGTTTTTAATACATTTAAAATCTGCAATATACAACAACGTACTCAAATCATTAAAACAATTTATATTCTAATTGAAAATGAATTCAAAGATTGATATAAAGTTGCAATAATAGTGATTTTAGGAAAGTTGTAGTTTTAGCAAAATTAAGTATATTGAATAAAAAATCAAGACACATCTTACATTATCGAATATAACAACAAATTAAAATAGTTATAGATTCTGATAGAATTGGATTCAAAAAAGTATATCAAACAATAAACAGCATAACAGATTTAATTAAAACTGATTACCAACTTAAAGATAAAATTATTTTATTAATAAAATTAAAATTACACAATTATGAGCGAATTTGATTCACGTGCCAGAGAATGGGATAAGAACAAAATGCATTTAGAACGTTCGCAAGCTATTGCAAAAGAACTTATGAAAATGATTCCAATTAAGCACTCGATGAAAGCACTTGAATATGGTGCAGGTACTGCTATTTTGAGTTTCCTGCTTAAAGATGAGTTTTCAGAAATTACCTTAATGGATAATTCCACTGAAATGATTAAAGTTTGCGAAGAAAAGAAAGAATATTTAAATACCTTACATATTCATCCTCTCATGTTCGATCTTGAACACAATAATTTCGATACTAAATTTGATATCATTTATAATCAAATGGTAATGCATCATGTAAATGATATTGAAAGTATGCTTAACAAGTTTTACACATTGATAAATCCGGGAGGCTATCTGGCAATTGCAGATTTATACCCGGAAGATGGTTCTTTTCATGGACCGGATGTTGATGTCCATTTGGGTTTCAATCCCGAAGATATTACTGAAAAATTAAAAAAAATTGGCTTTTGTGAAATTGAAAATAAAACTTGTTTTGAAATAAAAAGGGAACAAAATAAAATATTTCCAGTATTTCTATTAACAGCAAAAAAACTATAATGATTTCTACATAAATATTATAATTCCGACCCAATTATCAACAATTGATTATTTATATTTTCATTCATTTACAACAACTTATATTTATTTAGCATTTTTTATATAATTATATATCTAAATATTTGTTTATGAAAATATCTTGTATTATTTTTGCTTGTGAAAATATTAACAGCAAATTCAAATCCTGATAAAATGAAGAAAATACTTATCCTTGGTGCAGGTACCGGTGGTACGATAATGTCAAATAAATTACGCAAAGAACTTGATCGTAATGATTGGGAAATCACAATTGTAGATCAGTATAAAACTCATTATTACCAACCCGGATTTTTGTTTGTTCCATTCGGAATGTACACTAAAAATGATGTTATCAAGCCAAAAAACGATTTCATTCCAGTTGGTGTAAATGTAATTTTTCAAAAAATTGAAAATATTTTTCCTGAAAAAAATCAGGTTCACTTATCAGATGGTGTTGTTTTGTCATATGATTATCTGATTATTGCAACCGGAACGAGAATAGTACCTGAAGAAACAGAAGGATTAAAAGGTGATTTGTGGTATAAAAGTATTTTTGACTTCTATACTATCGAAGGAGCCCTGGCTTTGGGAAATTTCTTTAAAACATGGAAAGGAGGAGAATTGGTACTAAATATAGCAGACATGCCAATAAAATGTCCAGTTGCACCTCTTGAATTTGTTATGTTTGCTGATGCTTTTTTTATAGAAAGAGGTATGCGTGATAAAGTAAATATAACATATGTAACTCCACTAAGCGGAGCTTTTACAAAACCACGTACATCCAAAGTAATGGGTGAATTACTACAGGAGAAAAATATTAATATCGTTACAGATTTTTATATATCAGAAGTTAACAACGAAGAAAAGAAGATTATTGACTATAATGGCATTGAAATCCCATTCGATTGCTTAATTACTGTTCCTGTTCATATGGGTGATGAAGTGATTTCTAAAAGTGGCTTGGGTGATGATATGGGATTTGCTAAAACAGACAAATTCACACTTCAATCAGCTGAATATTCAAATATCTTTGTATTAGGAGATGCTTCCAATATTCCAACTTCAAAAGCTGGATCTGTAGTTCATTTTGCTGCGGAAGTTGTGCTCGAAAATATGTTATGCGCTATTGAAGGCAGACCCTATACAGCTGCATTCGACGGACATTCTAATTGTTACATTGAAACCGGGCATGGTAAAGGTGCATTGATAGATTTTAATTATGACACAGAACCACTTCCAGGTTCATTTCCATTCCCGGGTGTTGGACCATTTAGTCTTTTAAAAGAAACAAGAATGAATCATTATGGAAAACTCATTTTCCGCTGGATTTACTGGCATATTTTACTTAAGGGAAAAGAAATGCCAATAGATTCTAAAATGACTTTGGCAGGTAAAAAAATTGCGGAATTCTAATACTCAAATCCATGGACGATAATATTATACAACAGGAAATAAATGAATTGAACCGCAAGCTGGATCTTGTACTGGAAGAAATGCAGGTTCAACGTCGAAAACGTGAAGAAGTCGAAGACCTTTTAACAGATCTTTCTTACATTGGAAAAGATATTTTTCAAACATCAGTAATTGAATTAGACCGTGCAGGTGTGGATGTTGATATTGAAAATGTAAGCCGACTTGGTATTGGATTGATTAAGAACATAAATACTTTCAATCAATTACTGGGAATGCTGGAAAGCATGATGGATCTGGCAAAAGATGTTGAGCCAATTATCCGTCAGATGGGACTGGATGCGATAAATAAAATGAGTGAATTTGAGCAAAAGGGATATATTGATTTTATTAAAGAGATGGGTAATCTGGCTCAAAAATTCATGACCCAATATACTGCTGAGGATTTAAGAAGACTGTCCCAAAACATGGATAAAATCACTTCAATAATTGGTAATTTAACACAACCTTCTGTATTGGAATCCCTTGAAAAACTAAGCTCTACTTTAGCTCAGACGAAATTAGATGATAAACTGGATAACAAATCATTATATAAACTATTTAAAGAATTTAATTCTCCGGAAGTAAGAAAAACAATGTCATATAGTCTTCGTTTAGTTCAGTCACTTGCAAAATGAAGTGAATAAAGCTATTATTGAAAAAATTACAAATATTTTAAAATCAAAAAAAATACAAACTAATAAATTTATTATTATGGCACAAAAAACCTATGCAGGAATTGCAATAGACGTAAATGAAGAAGGGTATTTTACAGATCCTTCTAAATGGACCAAAGAAATGGCAGCTGAAATAGCAAAAGAAGAAGGTGTTACCTTCACAGAAACCCATGCCAAAGTCCTTGACTTTATCCGCGACCGCTTTATTAAAGGCGAAATGCTTACCATCCGTTCTGTTGGAAAGTCAGGTATTGTTGATATCAAAGGCTTTTATGAATTATTTCCCGGAGCTCCTATGAAAAAAGCAGCCAGAATTGCAGGTATACCTAAACCAGCAAGTTGTGTTTAACCTTTAAAAATTGATAACTATGAGTACAAATCAGGATTTAGCTTTAAAAAAAGTGTGCATCATCTGTGCAAAAGGAACTATAGAAGATGTCTACGCTGCATTGGTTATGGCAAATGGTGCTGTAATTGAAGGTATTGAAACAAAAATGTTTTTCACCTTTTTTGGCCTTGATGCCATCACAAAAAAACAAATGAAAAAACTGCATACTGCAACAGTAGGAAATCCTGCAATGCGTATGCCAGGAGGACTTGCATTTCCATCAATACTTGGCATCTTACCCGGAGTTGAAGCTGGTGTTTCGGCCATGATGAAAAGCCAGATGGAAGCACTGGATATTCCACCAGTTGATGAATTTTTTGAAATGATAACAGCCGGTGGTGGCGAAATTTATGCCTGCAAACTGGCGATGGATATGTTTAAACTTACAAAAGCCGATTTAATTGACGATGTAAAAGATGTGCTGACTGTTGGTGATTTCTATGGTTTGGCCGGTGGAGATAGAACACAGATTATCTTTGTATAGGCATAAAATTACATAAGTAATTAGTTCAAAATTTGATTTTTAGTATCATATAATAAAAAAATCAAGTAAAACCCGTTGAGGAGTAAACTCAACGGGTTTTGTTATATATTTACTATAATTGTTATAGTTATATTTAATCATAAAAATAATTAAAAAAACAGATCTGTTTTCAAAGAAACTATCTACATTTGTTGCATATTTTAAAATACAGATAAAAGTTTAAAATATAATTATTAACCCTAAAAAACAGAAGATTATGGGAATTTATTTAGCAAACTATTGGTGGGTATTGGCAATCATCCTTTGTATTGGATTGTACAAGTTTATTTTCCGGTTTTTATTGGGAATGGTTATCGTTCCTGAAGACAAAACCGGACTGGTTACCAAGAAATTCGTCCTTTTCGGGGCAAATAAAGAATTGCCGGATGGTAGAATTATTGCAACATTAGGTGAAGCAGGTTTTCAAGCGAAAACACTTGCTCCCGGATTGTATTTCTGGAAATGGGTTTGGCAGTATGATATTACAATGGAATCTTTTACGATAATTCCCGAAGGACAGATTGGACTGGTACTTTCAAGAGATGGTGCAGAAATACCTACAGGAAACATTCTAGCACAACGTGTTGATTGTGATAAATTTCAGGATGCCGAGCAATTTCTTACAAATGGTGGTCAAAGAGGACGTCAGGTTAATTATATTACAGCAGGTTCGTATCGTATCAACACCATGCTTTTTCAGGTTTCAGTAACAGACATGGTACGTATTCAGGAAAGTATGGTAGGAATTGTAACCACATTAGATGGAGATCCAATTGAAGCAGGGCAAATAGCAGGGAAACTCATAGAAGGACACAATAATTTTCAGGACTTCGATGGATTTATTAAAAACAAAGGAAACAGAGGTTTACAACCACAAGTTATTCTTGCAGGTTCATATAATCTAAATCCATGGGCAGTTCAGATAGAAGAGAATCCAATGACAGAAATCCCAATTGGATATGTTGGAGTTGTAATTTCATATATTGGTCAGGAAGGAAAAGACCTAACAGGAAATGATTTTAAACATGGAAACATTGTTGAAAAAGGTTGTAAAGGTGTTTGGCTTGAACCTCTTGGTCCAGGCAAATATCCTATAAATAAGTACATTATGAAAGTTGAGCTTGTTCCAACTACCAACTTAGTTTTGAATTGGGCAACTGCTCGTACAGAAGCACATAATTTAGATAAAAATCTATCTACTATCACTGTCCGTTCAAAAGATGGCTTCCCTTTTAATCTGGATGTTTCACAAATTATTCACGTACCGTCATCGGAAGCACCCAAAGTTATAGCCCGATTTGGAAATATGGTAAATCTGGTTTCTCAGGTATTGGAACCTACTATTGGTAACTATTTTCGTAATTCGGCCCAGGATAGTGATGTAATTGCATTCCTGAGTACCCGTAAAGAACGTCAGGAATCTGCAAAAGCTCATATTAAAAAAGTTTTGGATGAATACAATGTCAATGCTGTAGATACTTTAATAGGAGATATTGTACCTCCGGAAACACTAATGAAAACCTTAACTGACCGTAAAATTGCTGAAGAGCAGAAAATTACTTACGATACCCAAAAGAAAGCTCAGGAAACACGTCAGGGAATGGAAAAAGAAACTGCAATTGCCGATATGCAGAAAGATATTGTAAAAGCACAGCAAAGTGTGGAAATATCAGAACGTACTGCAAATGCTACTGTTAAAAAAGCTGAAGGAGATGCAACCAGTGTAAAACTGGCAGTAAGTGCTGAAGCTGAATCTACCAAAATGAGGGCACATGCCGAAGCAGAATCAACAAGAGCAAGAGCACAGGCTGAATCAGAAGCTATCAAGTTAAAAGCCGGAGCACAAGCCGAATTGATTTCATTAACCGGAACTGCTGAAGCAGGTAAAATATTAGCAGTTGGAAAATCTACCGCGGAAGCTTACGAGCTGGCTGTTAAAGCACTGGGTGGCGATAATTTTACGCGTTATAAAATCACTGAAGAATTATCGAAAGGACATATTAAACTGATACCTGATGTTTTAATAGGTGGTAACAATGCCAACGGAACTGCGATTGAAGGTATTCTTGGTCTGAAATTAATGGAAATGATTGATCCCAGAAAAAAAGAAGAAGTATTAACTATTAATAAAGAGATTGAAGAAAAAAAATAACATTCGTTTCAAAAAACCAAAATGTAAAGAAAAGAGGCTGAATCAATTTATTTGATTCAGCCTCTTTTGATTTTCATTACTTTTGTATCTCCAATTATCTTTTTGTAAAATTCAATTTAAACCAAAACTCAACAGGAGTAGTCATTGCAGATACATCATTGCCGTCCGGCCTCCCTTCACCTTGCATTCCATCATGTTGTCTTCCACCGCCGGGCATTCCACCATGATCTCTTCCGCCCTGCATACCGACAGAACCATCTTCTTCCTGAGAATCAACACCTCTCCCCTTTCCAAATGAGGGCATACTAAGTTTTCCAGAGACAATTCCAATTGACAAATTTGTAAGTGAAGTAATTCCATTTGCTGATATTTTATCTAAAGGAATTGTTAGTTCATAAGTTATTTCTGTATTATTCAGTGCTTCAATATTAACGCTGATTTCAGCTTCCTTTGACAAGACTGAAATTTGTTCTGTTTTACCATTTGAAACCCAAATCCCCATTTTAGATGCCTGAACTATCATACTTTTAATATCCATGTCTGGACGCTGTGCTTTTGGTAAATCTTGCTTTTCATGAGGTACTGAGAGTTGTGTATTATGAGCTATAGGATATTGAAAATATACTGATTTTTGTTTTTTACCGTTCACATCAAAATAGAAATTAAATCCGGATCTCAACATTTTCATGATAGTTGCTTTTTCCACAGTATTGAGTCTTATAAATAAATTTTTATCATCATTTGTTATCTGATACCTTATTTTACTGGCAGTATCGTAAAAACGATAATCATTTTTTATTTCAGTACCTTCGGTAAGACTTGTAAATGTTTCCAGCGAAGTACAACTAATGAATAAAATAAAAATCAAGAAAATGGATCTGTTCATAAATAAAGAGTTGACTTATTAATTATTAGATAAAATCAATTTGAATTGTTGATTATTAAATAACGAAAACGTGAATTCTTTCATATTATTCTATCTCACATATTTTTTCCTATAATTAATTAGAAAGAAAACAAGATGTCAGTTGTCAAATTTAATAATAATTTTAGTAGGATAAAAAGGTTTTGCTTATACTAAAAATCATATCTTAAATGCTTAGGCTAAATAAAATAAAAAAATTACTTTTGTAAATGAAAATCAAAGATTTTCCACTAACAAATTGAAGAATGAAAAAGACTAGAAAATGGATCTTCTTATTCGCAGTAATTATGACAATTACGCTACAAAGTTGCACCTCAAAGAGTAAAGAAACGAATTTAAAATCAAAGGAAAAGCCACAGGTCAAAATTGATGGGTTTGTTGTTCAAACTTCATCTTTAATTAATGAAATTTCAGTTTCAGGTTCTATATTACCAAATGAATCAGTTGCCTTGATGAATGAAATTGCAGGAAGAGTGGTTCAACTTAATTTACCTGAAGGAAAATTTGTAAAAAAAGGGACTTTACTAGTAAAACTCTATGATGATGATTTACAGGCTAGTCTTAAAAAAATGCAAACTCAACTGGCGATTCAGGAAAAAATACTTAAACGACAGACAGAATTATTGAAAGCAAATGGAATCAGTCAATCGGATTATGATCAGACCTATTTACAGGTAAATTCAATTAAAGCAGATATCGAAATGCAGCAAAGCATGATTCGTAAAACTCAGATATTAGCCCCTTTTGATGGTAGTATAGGTCTGAGAAATATCAGTATCGGTGCATACATCAGTTCTTCTTCTCTTTTGGCAACTATTCGTATGGAAGATCAATTAAAATTAGATTTTAGTGTTCCCGAAAAATACAGCAGTGAAATTAAACCCGGATTAAAAGTTAAATTTTCAGTTCATGGAGATGACAAACTTTATGATGCAACTGTTTTAGCCACTGAAGGAGGAATTGAAGCCTATACAAGAAATTTAAAAGTAAGAGCTATTATCAAGAGTAAATCAGACAAACTACTGCCTGGTGGATTTACGAATGTTCAACTTACTCTAGGCGAAAATAAAAATGCAATTATGGTTCCAACCCAAGCAATTATTCCTCAGGAAAGAAATAAAACTGTTATTGTCGCTAAAAACGGAAAAGCAAAATTTATTATCGTTCATACAGGAACAAGGAGAGCCTCAACCATTGAAATTACCGATGGCCTTAATCCAGGCGACACAATAGTAACAACAGGACTTCTTTTCTTAAAAGACGGTGCAAAATTGTCATTTTCCAATGTAAAAAACGATTCAAAATGATAATTTCAGATATTGCCTTAAAACGACCAATAGGATCAATAGTACTCAGTCTTACTATTATACTTTTAGGGGTTGTTGGATATAGTTTTTTGGGTGTCCGTTTATATCCAGCCATTGACCCACCGGTTATTACAGTTCAAACAGCTTATACCGGGGCTAATTCGGAAATTATAGAATCACAGATTACTGAACCTTTAGAAAAATCCATCAATGGAATTGAAGGCGTAAAATCAATTTCTTCCTCATCTTCTATTGGTTCAAGTAATATAACCGTAGAATTCAATCTTGATGCAGATTTAGAAAAAGCTGCTAATGATGTAAGAGACAAAGTATCACAAGCTGTTAAAAACCTACCTCAGGATATTGATGCACAACCTACTGTTACTAAATCTGATGCAAACAGTGATCCGATTATCATGCTGATTGTTAGAAGTACAGCTATGAATGCACTTGAACTCAGTGATTATGCTGAAAATGTTCTGCTTGAAAAATTCCAAACTATTCCGGGAATCAGTTCAGTAGCAATTTATGGACAACAAAAACCTGCCATGCGATTATGGCTGGATCCTGAAAAAATGGCAGCAATGTCTATTACAGCTGCAGATGTGAGTACTGCATTAACCAAAGAAAATGTTGAAATGCCGGGCGGAAAACTAAGAGGAAATTCAACTGAACTTATTGTAAAAACGTATGGAAGATTAACCACCGAAGAAGATTTTAACAATCTTATCATCAGGCAAATAAATAATCAGGTAATTAGATTCAGCGACATTGGTGAAGCAATATTAGGACCTCAAAACGAGGAATCAGGTGCTAGTATTAACGGTGCAACAGGACTTTCACTGGCTTTAATCCCGCTTCCCGGCGCAAACAGTATTGATATTTCAACTGAATTCTACAAACGTTTGGATCAGGTAAATAAAACCTTGCCTAAAGGAATAAACCTCGATATTGGTCGTGATAAATCTATTTTCGTAAAACAATCTGTAAATGATGTAATTGAAACATTAGCAATTGCTATTTTTCTGGTAGTTCTTATCATTTTCCTTTTTTTCAGAAACTGGATTATTGCATTGCGTCCTCTTATTGACATTCCGGTTTCATTGATAGGATGCTTTTTCATCATGTATGTTTTAGATTATTCTATAAATGTCCTCACTTTACTTGGAATCGTTTTAGCAACAGGATTAGTGGTAGATGATGGAATAGTCGTCACTGAGAATATCTTTAAACGAATTGAAAAAGGTATGAATAAATGGGAGGCAGCTTTTGAAGGAACCCGTGAAATATTTTTTGCTGTTATTTCAACTTCGCTTACTCTCGCAATTGTTTTTATTCCAGTTGTTTTTTTACAGGGATTTACCGGAAGATTATTCAGAGAATTTGGAATAGTAGTTGCCTCTGCCGTATTGATTTCTGCTTTGGTGTCTTTGACGTTAACACCAGTATTAAATGTTTTTTTAGGAGGATCTTCTTCACATCATTCAAAATTTTACTTATCTACAGAAAAGTTTTATGTTAATCTGGAAAACGGTTATCGAAGGATACTTAGTTATTTTATTTTGAGAAAGTGGATTACTGCTGCTATATTAATTTCATGTTTAAGTATTTTATTAGTTTTCATATTTTCTGATCTGTTAAAATCAGAACTTGCACCACTTGAGGATCATAGCTACATAAGAACTTCAGTAACAGCACCTGAAGGTACAGAATTCAGCAATACAAAAAAAATATTAGACAAAATTGCCAGAAAACAATTGGACTCTATTCCTGATGCTACTTTTGTACTTGCTCGTTATGGTGGAGGAATGGGTGGCAATTCAAGTGCTAATACAGGAAATGTAATCACCTTTCTTAAAGATCCGGGGGAACGTAAAGTTACTCAACAACAAGTGTATGACAAATTGTCTGCAATGTATAAAAAAATTCCTGATGCCCGAATTATTGCCAGTCAGGAAGCAACTATTTCTACATCATCAGGTGGAGGTGGCGGATTACCGGTTCAGTTTGTTTTACAAAATCTGGATTTCAATAAATTAAAAAAGGTTCTGCCTAAATTTCTGGATGAAGCCCAAAACAGTCCGGTATTCAGCAATGTAGATGTTAACCTTAAGTTCAACAAACCTGAATTGAATATCACAGTGGATCGTCTTAAAGCTACAAGCCTTGGTGTAAGCGAAAAGGATGTATCAGATGCTTTGAATTATGCTTTTAGTGGTGGTAGGATTGGATATTTTTTACGAAACAATAAACAATATTATATCATTGCACAAGTTGACAGGGAAAACAGAAATAAACCTGCAGATATTTCTTCATTGTATGTTAGAAACAATAGTGGTGCAATGATACAACTGGACAATCTGGTAGAAATGACAGAAAATAGCAACCCTCCATCATTGTATCATTTTAATCGTTATAAATCTGCTACTGTTTCAGCCAATCTAGCTACAGGAAAAACGATAGGTGAAGGATTAGATGAAATGAAACGGATAGCTACCGGATTACTGGATGAATCATTCAGTACAGATCTTGCCGGTGCTTCCCGCGATTATGCAGAAAGTAATTCAAATATTTTATTTTCACTGGTTTTAGCATTACTGCTGATTTACCTAATATTGGCTGCTCAGTTTGAAAGTTTTAGGGATCCTTTTATCATCATGCTAACAGTACCAATGGCAATAACCGGAGCACTGCTTTCATTATTGATTTTCGGACAGACCTTGAATATTTTTTCTGAAATCGGAATGATACTTCTAATTGGAATTGTTACTAAAAACGGGATATTAATCGTTGAATTTGCCAATCAGAAGCGAAAATCAGGACTTACAAAAAGAGTAGCTGCTTTTGAAGCTGCTTCTGCACGTTTTCGTCCTATATTAATGACTTCACTGGCTACAATCTGCGGTGCACTTCCAATTGCTTTTGCATTAGGTTCAGGAGCACAAAGCCGGGTTTCACTCGGAATTGTTGTAGTAGGTGGATTGCTTTTCGCACTGATCTTAACTTTGTTCGTAATCCCGGTAACTTATATCGTTTTGTCAGGGAAAAATATCAAAAACAATTAGGAATTGAAAATTAGGAATTAGGAATATGAGGAGTGATAACATAATACTGGAGAAAACTTATGCTTATGCTTTTGCTATACGAATAGTAAATACATATAAGTATTTGGCAGAAGAGAAAAAAGAATATATCCTTTCTAAACAATTATTGCGAAGCGGTACTTCTATTGGTGCAAATGCAGAAGAAGCTATCGGTTGTCAAACGGAAAAAGATTTTTATGCCAAACTAAATATAGTTTATAAAGAAGCACGTGAAACACATTATTGGATAAGACTATTGAAAGATACAAACTTCTTTGAGGAACATCAGGCACAATCATTATTAAACGATTGTGAAGAAATATTAAAAATAACCGGTTCAATTATTAATACAATGAAACATAAATGAATTGGGAAATGGTACCAACATTTCTAATTTCTAATTCCTAATTTTAATTCTCATGAAAATATTTCCAATCCTATTTTTATTAGCCCTTTATTCATTAGCAGATGCTCAATCCATATTATCTGTGGATGATGCAGTAAAAACTGCATTGAAAAACAATTATGGTATATTAATTGCAAAGAATGATGCTGATATTTCTAAAGTCAATAATACTTCAGGCAATGCAGGTATGTTGCCAAATGTTTCTGTATTTGGAAATGGAAGATTTGAATCGAATAATCTTACTCAAAATTATTCCGGAGGAAATGAATCTAAATATACCGGATTAGCTACTACTTCATTGAATGCAGGTACTGAACTTAGCTGGACAGTTTTCGACGGTGGTAAAATGTTTGTCACAAAAAACAAATTGAACGAAATGCAGAATCTGGGAGATATACAATTCAAAGACAAGGTGCTGCAAACCCAATATGAAGTAATAGCTGCTTATTACGAAATAGTAAAGCAAAAACAACAATTAATTTCCATCAAAGAAATTATAAATTATAATACAGAACTGCTTAAAATTTTACAAATTGCTTATGACGGAGGTTCTTTATTGAAAACCAATCTCCTTCAAGCTAAAATCGATTTGAATGTTTATACTGAAAATTCTATAAATCAGGAATTTACTATCGAAGCTGCCAAAAGAAATTTAAATCAATTAATCGGTGCAAATACTGACAATATATTTGAAGTAAGTGATTCTATCCCTCTTAGTTATACTATAGACAAAGCAGAATTAAATAAGAAAATTTACACTTCAAATACTACTATATTATCTTCTCAAAAAGAAATTGATATAGCCAAACTCACTATAAGCGAATATATGAGGATGCGTTATCCCTTGATAAACTTCAATGCAGGCTACTATATATCTCAAACAAAGAATTCAGAAGGTAGTTTAATAAAAAGCCAATCCTATGGACCTCAATTAGGAGGAAGTATTTCGTTCCCTCTTTTCCAGTCGGGGAAAATTAACAGACAAATCTCTATTGCAAGATTAGACGTAGAATCAGCTTCGTTTAATCTGGAAAATGTAAAACTTCAGATTCAAAAGGATTTACTTAATGCAATTAAAACTTATGAAAACCAGCAAAGTTTACTTCAAATAGAAATAACGAATAACGAATATACCAAAGAAATGCTAGAAATCAGTCTACAAAGGATGAAACTCGGACAAACCACTTCACTGGAAGTTCATCAGGCTCAGGAAAACTATGTTCAATCCTGTACACGATTAATCAATTTCAAATTTAATGTTAAAATTTCAGAAACTAAGCTAAAACAGTTGATGGCGGTATTATAAAAAATAAATGGAAAGCAAAATTTACTATCTGATTACACTCAGTATTCGAGTGATTTTTACATCATCAATTTTCACCGATAATAAATAGAGCCCGGAAGATAAATTATGTTCTAATTCGTAATGCCCTGTATTATTTTCAATATTTTTATGTATAAAAGTTTTTCCTTCCAAATTTTGAACTTCTAGCAAAATATCTTTTGTATTTATCATAAAATCAACACATATCAAATTATTACAAGGGTTAGGATAAATGATTAACTTTTTAAGTTCTATATCATTAATACCAGTACAGTTAACTACTTCCATTGTGTCTGATACTGTTTTACCGCAATTTGTTGTCATATTAGTATATGTGTAAGAAATTGGATAACTCCCAACACCTAAAGCAGAAGGATTAAAAATGCCATTGTTTATCCCTGAACCGTTATAAATCCCACCTGCCGGAATTCCACCGGATAAGATATAATTAGAAACATTATCACAAAGCGTATCATGAAGTGCTGGTATCATAAAACTTACATTTGGTAAAGGATTAACTACTAATGTAATCGTATTGGAAGAAGGATTGTTTGGAGTGGCACAAAGTGCATTTGATGTTAACTGACATTTAATTGTATTTGCATTTTGCGGGATATAGCTAAATATAGAATCATTGTTGCCAATATTACTTCCACTTTTTTTCCATTGAAAAATGGGATTATTCCCTTCATTTGAAAAATTTGCTCTAAATCTAACAGTATCAGCCGGAGCACATTGAGGATTATTTCCTGTATACATCGCGATCGATATATTCGGTACAACAATGGGATTTACAATAATTGTATCAAAATTAGAATATTTCTCGGGGCAAACACCACTTTTAACTCTGGCTCTGTAATATTGACTTGCATTCAAAATTGGAGATGTATAAGGTGATGAATTGTAATTTGTCCCGGTTGTTACATCCTGCCAGTTAATTGTATCTGTGGATTCCTGCCATTGAAGCTGTCCGACAAAATAAAACAGATATGATTTTGTTGTTAATCCTGCGCAAACAGGAGATGTAACACTTGCAGTCCCGGCCTGAGTTAATGGATGAATAAGAATTGTATCAGGCAATGAATAAACAAGTGGGCAACATCCATTTTTAACACTTGATCTATATAAATAAGTAGCGTTTAAAGCAGGCGTTATTAATATTGATGTATTTCCACCTGAATAGAAACTGCTAACATTACTCCAGCTACTACCCCAATTACTTGAGATTTGCCACTGAATATTCCCATTATAGTTATATAATTGAACATATGAAGAATCTCCTTTACAAATTGGTGAATTGGCTATTGCAAATCCACTTTGTGACAGAGAATCTGTTATAACAGTAAATATTTGAGAGGTATCCATCGGACAAACTCCATTTTGAACAATTGCTTTGAATTTTGTTGTTTCATTTAACGGTGAAGTTATCAATGTATCACCTGAAAAAATCCCGGTATAATGATTCCATATTTGACTATTTGTTGCATATTGCCAGTCTACATTCCCATTATATCCATTCAGATTTAATTTAATCGAATTACCTTGACAAATTACATTACTTCCGGTTATTATTCCTGCATTTGAATAATCATATACAAAGATTGTATCAATATTAGAATATATTGCCGGACAAATTGAATTAGAAACTTTCACACGTACCAATGATAAAGCCTGTAATGCATTTGTATATATCTGTAATTGTTGACTCTCAGACATATCAGACCAGGTAAGAGCAGTTAATGGTTTAATCTGCCATAGAATACTAGCTGTTGATCCTGTTAGTGATAATATTGCAGAATCACCGCTACATATAGGTGCAATCACATCCAATATTCCTGCTGTCGGATAAGCAGTAATTTCAACAGAATCAATATTTGATTGTGAAGAAGGGCAATTATTACTACTTATACTTGCTTTGAAAAACGTCTTGGAATTGATTGATGTTGTTGTAAAAATTGAATCATTTTTATTTGAATTGCCACTTATTTGCCAATTAGAAAAACCATTATCAGATTGTAGCCATTCAATATCGGCATTATGGCCCGACAGTCTTAATTGAGCAGGCAAACCTATACAAACAGTAGAATCTGCAGACAAAACACCTGCTACTGACTGAGGATTAACTATTACTGTTTTTGATTCAGAATACTTTTCATCACAAAATGTTGCAGAAGCTTTGGTTCGAAAAGTTTTATTTGCAATTAATTCAGTGGGTTGATATATTATATTATTTGCATTTTGAACATCAATCCAATGTTGATTATCATACACTTGCCATTGAATATTTCCTGATGAGTTTGATGTATGAAGTGTTACACCTGAATGATAACATATCGGAAGTAAACTATCAATATTGCCAGCCGAAATTGCAGGTAAAACATTAATAAATAAACTATCCGATGATTTACAGCCATTTTTATCAGTTACCTCAACTTTATAATATGCCTGATTATTTGCTGAAAAATATTCATTTTGATTTACGTTATGATCCCATTGGTAATTTATTCCGCCACTTGCATTTAATTTTATAGAGTCTCCATAACATTTCGTAATATCATTGCCGGCATTTGCAATTGGCAAATCATTTACAATAACTGTTAGCATTCTCCATGCAGTATCTCCATTAAACAATAAACAACGTGCAGAATACAATGTATTTTGCATAGGCATGACTGTTTGAGATAAAAAGTTGCCGCTTTTTAGAGAAAAGTCAAAAGGTAGTGAAGTCCAACTTACATCAGTAAATTCATTTGAAAGTTGAAAAATTAATGAATCATTCTTACAAATTTCAGGATTTACTGATTCGAAAACGAAATTACTGCTATCCTTTGTGTTGTCGGGGTTTAAAACCGTAATTTTAATAGAATCTATTCCCACCCAATAATCATAGGGTTTTTTAATTGTAAGTAGTCGATTGGTATCAAGCTGATAAATTAATTGAGAATTTTGAGTATAAAGTTGAATATTAATATTCTGAATTGAATACAATGAATCTATAATCAAATGATTTAAAGGAATTGAATCAAATTTTTCAATAGCTGTTTTCTTTTGATAAACTGATTTCTGTATTTTTATTTTTGATATTTTCCTAAGTTCAAATCCACTTATCTTAACTATACCTGAATTATAATTTGATACACTAAAATTTAAGCTAGCGTAATTCACACTATCTGGTATATTAAGAACAAAACTATAAGGAGTCCAATTGGCTTGATTTGCAGGAATTTTCTTATTTATAGTAATCAGATATTCAGGAAAAGTAATTTTAATTAAAATTGAATCGCCCGGACTTCCTTTGGTAAATATTGAAAACAAGTTACTCCCTTTTTCTAATCCGGCTAGTTTCTGAACATCACAAATTGAACCTGCCAAACTTCTTGAATAAGATACATATCCTGAAATTGCTACACCATCATTGTTTGTTAAATTTGCACTACTTAAATAACCATCAGGGATTCCATTTCCATCTAAATCAATATTTGGTTGTGGAAATATATTAATATATGGATTCGGAATGCTGTCAAAAAGATAAGATGACCACTGACGGTAAGTTTTCACAGGTATATTATTCGTTTGCAACCAGCTTAATAAAGTATCCATACGCTCTAAATAACCGCTCCAGTTATTGGTTAAATTGATAAAATGACTTTGCCCAAAAACTAAATAATGTTTAGCAATACCATCTGCAATTTTATTCTTTATTGCTGGCATTGTCCAGTTTTCTTCAATAAAATCACCCCACATTAGCCCATATTTTTTTTCATTAAAAGGATCGTATTCATTGTAACATTTTAATGAAGGCAGCATGTGAGTTGTTGCTGAATTATAGTTATATAAATCACTCCAAGTTTCTTTAACTTCATGTTTAGTAAACAATGGGAATAAACCACCAGGTTGCACGAATGTTGTAGGAATGGGTAAGTTATATTGATTACAAAGATTGATAGTCCTGTCTGCGAGTAGTTTTCTAGATCCAAAAGGAATCTTAACATCGTATTGTGTAACTTTATAAAATGCAAGATTTTGTGCATCTGATAAAGTAATTATCTCATCCCAATACGATTTTAATTTCATAGTATCAGGATCACTTGGATTTAGATTTTGTAAATCATAATATATATAAATACCATTTAAAGAAGGAATATATATCCCAAAATAAAAAGTAAAACCATTCATATTTGCAAATCCACCATTATTCCTGCTGATAACAGTATTAGCGTTAACAACATCTAATAATCCTGTTTGAACACCAGTATTAATTGTATCACTATACTTTATACAAATCTTCTTACCGTTAATATGATGAACGAAGGGATTACCTGAATAGGCATTAGTGTCAGAATAATTTTGAACTTTTAAATAAACAGTCGTATGCGATGGGGTATGATCCATATATTCATGTCCGATAGCCACAAAATTCCGGATCATATTTAAAAAAGTAGTATCCCAAACATTTGCATCCAGGCATTGACTCAAGCAAAAATTATAACCATAATGACTAAAAACATTAGCATACTCAAGCCATTTTTGATTTTGCTGAGTATCATCTACCCTGAAACAAACACCTCCTCTTTTTAAAGCAGAAATCTGTGAATGAGCATTTATTGAAAAACAAATTATTACAATTAACAGAATAGATTTGTAATAATTAGATTTTAGAATAGATTTTATTCGTTGTTTCATAAGATAATTTCAAAACAGGAATTAAGTTTTAACTTGCCAAATTTAAACATTATTTTCTAAAATTATTAATAATATTATAAATACAGTGATCTGATTAATTATCAAATATTTTTTCAGAAATGTTTATCCGGCAGATATTAAAAGTAAATTTACTTTGAATATTTCCTAACAATTGACTTATAATTAACACCTTCTAGTTTAATAAAAAATCAATATCAGCTTTATTCAGGCTTTTAATAAATCCATCTTCAGCTTGAATTAAATTATCAGCTATTTTAATTTTGCGTTCCTGCAATTCCATAATTTTTTCTTCGATACTCGACCTGCTAATAAATTTATAAATAAAAACATTATTTTTTTGTCCGATCCTATGGGTTCTGTCATAAGCCTGTGCTTCTGAAGCCGGATTCCACCAGGGATCCAATAAAAAAACATATTCCGCAGCAGTAAGATTTAAACCTACGCCTCCTGCTTTTAATGAAAGTAAAAACACCAACTTATCAGGATTATTCTGAAATTCACTTACTTCTTCTTTTCTGTTTTTAGTTTGTCCGTCGAGATAGCAATAAGGAATATTCAAATGCTCTAAATAATTTTTATATAATTTCAAATGCTCTACAAATGAGCTAAATATCAACACTTTATTACCTTCAGAAATGATAGTTTTAAGCAATTCAGTTGCCATTTCAAATTTACCTGAGCTTTCAGTATAATTCATATCCATCAATTTGGGATGATTTGCCGTTTGCCTCATACGTAATAATCCTTCCAGTAAACACAGTTTTACATCGGGCTTATCTTTATTTGCTTTATCCAGAA
Source organism: Bacteroidales bacterium (assembly GCA_049315385.1). GTDB lineage: Bacteria > Bacteroidota > Bacteroidia > Bacteroidales > JACABE01 > JACABE01. Next base: position 11,650 of record JBMOKG010000054.1, on the reverse strand, counting down.
TCAGATTCCTGTATTCATTTTTTACGCTCTTATATCTTTCCTGTTGCTCTGGCGTCATATCACAATATTGCACGCTGATGTATTTTTCGGGCAGGTCTTTAGCTACTTTTGATTTAAGCCTTCTAAGAATAAATGGATTCAGTATTTTTTGCAATCTTTGTATTTTCTCATCTGAATTAAATTCTTTCATAAAAAAATGTATACTTCCCAGTATATTTCTATTCAGAAAATGCATTTGTGTCCAGATATCAGAAATAGAATTTTCAATCGGAGTTCCTGTTAATGTAAGATAATGTGCTGCATTAATTTGCATGCAGGCTTTAGAAATATCAGAACCTGCATTTTTGATATATTGAGATTCATCTAAAATGCAATAATTAAACATTTTGGTTTGAATGTTATCGATATCGCTTCTTAAAATTGGATAGGAAGTAATCATGAGATCATAGTCAGAAAAAGTATCTAACATTTCAAATCGTTTTTTCCCGGAATAGATAAGTATTTTTAAATCAGGACAAAATCGATTTGATTCTTGTTGCCAGTTATAAATTAAGGATTTAGGGACTACCAGCAAACTGCATCCACCTTTTTGTTCTTTTATCCATTGCAGGATGCAAAGTGTTTGTATTGTTTTGCCCAAGCCCATATCATCAGCAAGACAGCCCCCCACATTCAAATCATGCAGAAACCTCAGCCAATGATAACCTTCCCGTTGATAAGGCCTTAATTCGCCCTTAAATCCTTTTGGCAAATCATAATTATCAATAAAATTGGAATTTAAAAATGCCTGAAGTTTTGAAGAAAGTGCCAATTGCATACCTCCTTTCTTATTCATCTCATCCAAAATAACTAAATGATGTTTCGCAGCAAACATCTTATCTTCTTTGAAAAAGCAATACTTACTTAAATAATAGTACTCTTCTATCCATGCTTCAGGAAATCTGGCAAATTCACCATTCGGGAGTAATAATTCACGTTTATTTTGTTTAATTAGTTTAATAATATCCTGAAGCCTAAAACTGTAACTTCCAAACTTTACAATTCCATTAACTTCAAACCAATCTATGGATTCTGTGGCTTCTGCATTTATTGATGAACTGCCGATAAAGTATTTTTTTTCGGATAGTGACATTGTCTCCTGACGAATTTCTATACCAAGATTCAACAGTGTCTGATAGTTATTATTAATCCAATCTATCCCTTGTTCAAAAGGGAGGTATTGAGAATGGTCTTTTAACTGAATGCCCAGTTTATTTATTTCTTCAACGATGGAATCTTCATCTGCTTTTTTCCTTTCAATACGATAAAATGTGTATACTTCATTGGTCTTTTCTAATTTAACAGTACTTAAATTATGTCCGCATTGAAATCGAAATGGACCGTATTCAAAAAACAATGAAAAAACAAGTTTCTGATTAGCATCTGTTTTACTATCTTCTTCAAAAATGCTTAATTGTTTTGAGCTGGAAAGCAACTTAATCTCAAGCACCTGATTGAGTGTTACATTTAAATCATCTATTATAAATCCATTGGCAATTATCCTTTTCCTGCTATTTACCAATGATTTTATAAAAGTCTGAAAATACACCTCAGCTTTATCAGCCTCAACTTCAATGGCTTTTTTTATAAAAAAAGGTTTTAATGAGTTCCCGTTTATTTCTTTTTCAAACTCAATGATGGTATTTCCTTTTAATATCCTGGCCGGTTCAGAAGTAAGTAATTGACTTCCTGATATCAGAATTTCTTTATTATCATTTATAATATTTAAATGATATTTTATGCTGTTTTTATAATCAAAATTGTAATAAACTTCAGGATTCCCTTCTTCAAAATACACTTTACTCCACAACGAAGGTAAATCTCCTTTTTTCAAATACAGAGGATTGTCTTCAATGTTATTATAAAACCTGTTTAAATAGCTGAGAATATAATCCTGTATATATTTTGAAAATGCCTCAAAGGATTTATAATATCCTGATTTAACAATGTATTTCTCGGCAAAATTATCCCATTTTTTTGTTGAATTATCATTGATTTTAGTAATAATAATATCAGGTTCGAGTTGAAGACAGCAATTTACTAATAACTGGTCCTTTTCGTTAAGTAATTTTGTATAATTGTTTTTATTTTTTGCAGTTACAAAATGATAGTTTACATCCATTTCTCCCTGATTATTAATATCAATTATCACAGCTTTAGGTACCAGACCTAAATATTTCTCATTATACAGCAAAAATAAAATTTGTGGATTATTCATTAATATCTATGATAATTGTTTTTAGTTGAGAGCAGTAAGAAAACTCAGGCTGATATTGAGTAAATATATTACTAATTACCAAAGAATTAGAAGTTGTTGAAAATTAGAATGATTACTAATCAATAATAACTGGACAAACTTTTAATTTTATTAATATTTGTCCTTTTATTCCACTTCTCTGACCATTTCCTGTGCAAATTCAAGGTCAAATTCATTGACATCCCATTCCTCACCTTCACATAATCCAACCCATTCAGCCATTTCTGCATATTCTTCATGCTTTTTATCAGCTAAAATAAGCAGAAGGTTTTCGTAACCCCATGGGCCACCACAATCTTCGGGAGGACACGCACCTTTCCCGTCCAGACAGTCAGCAGTTTTTGTTTTCTCAGCAAGTATCTTTTCCAGAACAATTTTATGTTTCCAATCATCCCCAAAATCGTAGATATAAACATATTTATCTCCTTCATTTTTAAATATTTTCGATAATTTTATTTTATCTGACATAATACTTTGATCATCATCTGATTCTTCATCATTGGTAATCATTGGATAAGAACCATATCCTTCAGGAGAAAACAAATAAAGATGGTAATCGAACCAGCCAAATGCAGACTGAATTACCTGATGAAACTGTTCAAAATTAAAAGTAGAGGGTACAGTTACTCTACGCCAAACTGGTGGTTTTTTAATATTCTCAAGTTGAATTCTAAATTGATAAGTCATAACGGTATGATATATTAAATGAAAAATAACCGGAATAAAGATCGACAAATATTCCAAAACTAATTAATTATTAATTAGTTCCAATTTGACATTACTCCATTATACAAAAGCAAAAATAACAAAAAAAACACTTATTCATTACACCTCAAAGAATATTTAAAAAAATCATCGAAATGATTATAAACAAATATAGATTTGAATTTGAGATTGTAATTAAACCCATGTAATTGGATTATAAAATCAAATAAAGTCGAAATATTCTATTTTACCTATTAATCTGAAGGATTCACCTATATTGTTTTTTAACAAAAAATAGAGGAAGTAAGTTTGCAAAGAATACAATTACAATAGTTTTTTTTAAAAGTTAAGTTAGATGTGCACTATTATATTGGTGCACATCTTTTTTAAAACTTCAGAAAAAAAACATTTAGCTACAGCATCGTTCATCCATTTAAATTTAGTCAGCAAAACAGTTGAAATTAAAAAATAATAACTATTAAATAATTAATCAGAAATTTAATAAAAAATTAGTCATGAAGATAAATAGAAACATAGCTATTAGTGAATCCGGTTCACTTTTCAATCCAATAACAGGTGATTTTTTCACCTTAAATCCTGTTGGCGTAGAGATATTTCATTTGATAAAAGAAGAGAATTCAACGCTTGAGATTATGAAAAAAGTTCTTACAAAATATGATATTGATCAGCATAGTTTTGAAAGAGACTATTTTGAATTTACCGGGTTTTTAAGAAAATATAATTTAATTGAATCTGAAAACTAATTTAGTGTCTATTTCTTTTATATAAGCTTGCTTAATTGACCAAATCACTTTTATTTTACAAGACTGCTGATTTGTTATGAAATGAATACATGCCAGCTATGTTTTTAGGGTAGAAGGATTTAAATTATCTACCGTTGTTTTTATATAGGATTTATACCAGACTTAAATAATGTTTATTACTTTTGAATAAAAATTAAGAAAATGAGCAGGCAAAAAATTTTTCAGCTATTTACACATCTTACAGCATGGTTTTGTTTTCTTAGCCTCCCCTTTTATTTTTCGCCTAAGCCTCCAGACAATAATTATCAGCCAGATCAATACTTTTATTTCTATTATCTGCTTACAAACCTATTATTGATTTGCTTTTACTATTTAAATGCTGAAGTATTAATTCCCAAACTCCTGGCTCGCCGAAAGATATTTTTTTATATTATATCCATAGCATTACTATTCTTTTTAATTGTAATTTTCCCAGAATACCTCAAGACACAACCTGATTTTGTAGCAACGGGATTGCCGAAAGGGCCGGGAGGACATGAGGGCCATGGTCCAGGACCCTGGCCTGGACAAAAGCATGTTTTTAATGCAATGGTGGCATTAACTTTCTTCTTTATCTTTATTATCAGTAGTGGGATAAAAATAATAAATGAATGGTTTGAAACAGAAAAGAACAAAACACTCATTGAAAAGGAGAAACTACAAACAGAACTCAGCAACCTAAAAGCCCAGATCAATCCTCATTTTTTATTCAATGTGCTGAATACTATTTATGCCTTATCCCTCAAAAAATCAGATAATACGCCAGATGCAGTTATGCAACTATCAAAATTACTCAGGTATATTGTAAATGAAACGCAAGCTGATAAAGTACCTCTTGAAAAAGAGATAGATTGCATCAATAATTATATTGATCTGCAGAAAATGCGCTTATCAGAAACTGTAGAGATTACTTATAAAAAAACAGGACAGTTTAATGAATGTAATATCGCACCATTAATTCTGATAGCTTTCGTTGAGAATGTATTTAAACATGGCATCAGTACACATGAATTTTCACCAATACTTTTCAGTCTTTCAATGGAAGATAATCAATTCATTTTTAAAACACAAAACAAAATTTTCAGACAAAAGGATGAAGGAAGCGCTGGAATCGGCTTAGAGAATGCAAAAAAAAGACTAAAGTTAATATATCCTGATATGCATACACTTTTAATTACTGAATCAGAAACGATGTTTAATGTCGAACTCTCAATTACATTACAATGATAAACTGTATTGCAATAGATGATGAACCGCTTGCGCTTGAAATTATTTCAGCGTATGCTTCCAAAGTAAGCTTTCTGGAATTGAAAGGCGTATTTACCGACCCTTTTAAAGCAGCTGAAATCATCAGACAGGAAAAGATAGATCTTATTTTTTTAGATATTGAAATGCCTGATCTGAGTGGAATGCAGTTTCTGAAATCACTCAAACAGCAACCGATGGTTATTTTTGTTACAGCTTATAGCCAGTATGCTGTCGAAAGTTTTAATATGGATGCAATTGATTACTTATTAAAACCAATTGAATTTGAGAGGTTTTTCAAAGCAGTGAATAAAGCCTGTGATTATTATAATTTTATTCACAATCAGCATTCGCCCGAAGAAAACTATATTTTTGTAAAATCAGATTACCAGATTAAAAAGATAAATATTGATGATATTTCCCATATTGAAGGACTGGATGATTATATAAAGATATATTGTGGTGAAGAATTTGTATTGTGTCTGATGACACTCAAATCAATATTAAGTAAATTACCGGGTTATAAATTCATCAGAGTCCATCGTTCTTATATCGTTTCTATTTCTCATATTGATTCCATTCAAAGAATGCGTATCTATATTAAAAAACATATCATTCCGGTTAGCGAATCCTATAGTACTGATTTCTTTAAGATGATAGAGAAGAAGTAATTAAGCTTTCATGAGAAAACCATTAATTTACACTTCACATAATTGGTAATTGGAATTTAGAATCTTTTTAGTAAGTTTGTCCTGAAAATGAAGTTCTTTTTTATTTCAAACTTAAGATATTCCCAGGTATTCAAAATCGATGCTAATTATTTTTTGTAACGACTGCAGCTTACAAACAAAAGTCCTCAACAAAACTTAATTTTCGTTGAGGACTATTTTTAATAACAGTATTTTATTATCTGCTTACAACAAACTTTTTGTATGCAATTCCTTTATTGCTATATAATTGCACAAAGTAAATTCCTTTTGGCAAATCTTTTACACTGATTGTAATTTCATCTGCTGTATTATTCATAGTTTGATTGATTACTTCCTGCCCCTGAAGATTGATTACTTTAAGTTCATTCATTTTATTTCCGGTTTGATGAATAGTGAGAACATCATTTGCAGGATTGGGATAGATTTCAAATTGAACATCCTCATTATTTTCAGCAATTCCATTTGTAGCAGTTATATTAACATTGTAATCTTCTGTTTCGCCCCAATCCATCACATCAGTAGCTGAAGTACTGAGATTACAGGGAAGAATAGTATAATTTGTTCCTTGTGTATAATTGTCGTCTTCTACAATTCTCACTCTCATTCTTGTGGCTCCGGTTGTTGCAGTAGTTGGAATTGTGATACTTTGGGTGATTGTTGTGTTTGCAGAAATATTCATAGAAGTTGCACCTGTAGTTCCTGCAACTTTTTCAGAAGTTTCAAAAGTATTGTTATGATTATAGTCAATCCATACACCGTAACCTGCCCCTCCGGCAACATTAAAAATTACAGTCAGGGTGTAGGCAGTTCCTTTAATTACAGTAGGTGCTGTCAGATTGTTGTAAAAAATATAATGGGGTGCTGCACATTGACCATTTGTAACGTTATTTAATGTTCCGAGAGTAACACTTTTGATGGCATCATCAACATTAAATGGAATGTCATCAAAAGTTGCCACACAATAAGGTGCAGGAGTTGTAATTTGCGCAGATATGAAGCTGAATCCGCCAATCGCCATGAAAGCAAAAAGTAATAATTTCTTTTTCATCTTTTAAAATAAAATTAATATGATAATTTGTTAATGTGCCTACTCTCTTGGGTTTTCTGCTTACTCTCCTGTAAAAAGATAGTACCCTTAAATTAGATTTCACACACTTAAGACAATTTTACTCTTTTATAGTTGCCTGATTGCAAAAATATATTTATCAGTTAGAAGCTCATCTTGTTCATTATTTTTCACAATTCCTTACATTAAGAGCTGTATAATTTAAGTTTAAATCATATATTACTAAATTAATGCGTTTTACAAATCATTTTTATAAAAAATTGTCAGGGTTTGAAGTCAGGAAGTCGTAAGTAAGCTTTCATGAGAAAAGCATTAAATTATACTTCATATAAATGGCAATTTAAATTAGCATTTCAGCTTTTGTTATCACATTAGCAAAATACTATTCAAGATAAGTATTTGAATTATTTTCAGCTGAAAATGTTTTTCTAAGTAACTTAGCTTATACTTTTTACTGTTAACAAGCTTTATTTTTTAATTCTCATTACTTCTCTGTTTGCTGTTTTTACACTATTCAAATCATTGTCTGAAATAAGCGTTGGAATAGAAAATATTTTCTCATTGATTACTTCAGGTTGTGACGAAACCAACGTCATCGTAATTGTCATCATACCTTTGGTTGTCTTTACTATTTTCAACGGTAATGCATTTGATATTTTTAAATATTCAGCCCAGCCGTCATATATATGATTTGCAAAATCTGAAGCATTAACTGTTAAGTTTTTTGAATTATAATAGTAATCATAAGTTCCGCTTTTCCATTTCACTCTTATAATATTGCAGCTTACACCGTTAACGATTGTAATGGTATCTAGTTTTTCGACTGTCGGTAATTTTCCTGTTAAGCTAAATTCCAGATCTACTGATGCATCTGTCACAGTACAAATATCTGAGCTGTCACCGTCTTGCAACGAATAAATTTTATTGCTGTCAGATTTATATATTGACCTTGATTTTAGATCGTTGTTTAATAGAGTTAAGTAATTCCCTTTTTTGTAAGTAGTTCTTAAGGTGTCTGACCATGAACCTTCTTTTTTCATCTTATCTAAGAGCATTTCTTTAGTTACTCCCATTTTTGCCATTTTAGGTGAAATTTCAAGTTCAGATACATAGGTTAATGTTCCTTCAAATGATTGTCCATATAAAAATCCTGTTGAAAGGAAAAGGATAGCAATTAGTATTTTTCTCATAATAGTATCTTTCTATAATTGGCTTGTTAAATCAGTTACGCTGGAAGTCTCAGTATATTTTTAAATTCTTATCAAAAATAATGCTTTTCAGCAAATCCTGATGGATATATTTCTCCACCATCTCAATTTAGCGCTTTATAAGAGCTCCTTCCTCAGATTGGTTTGAGAAGGAATTTCTAAGTAAAGTCGAAGCACTCTCCATGTCAGTTAATTAATATATAAGTTAGTATGTCAGATTTGCAATATTTATTTTATTCTTTTATCCATTCTTGTTCATTAATTTCATTCTTTAAAATCTTAGAATATATTATTAAATAGCTTCCAATTTTTTTTGTTACAACTAATTCATATGTCGGGTTACCATCCATGGCTCCACAATCAAGAATTCTAAATTTAATTTCTTTATCTTTTGTTCTATGCTTATATAATGATTTAGAATAATCCCATCCACAGAAACTTGAGAAAAAATTTAATAATAATATTAATCCAAAAGACAAAATTATCGATAGTCCAAATTCAACTATTCGCTTGAGAGTAAACTTTATCTCTTTCCATGACTTAACTACTAATATCCCAACCGAAAATGGAATTATCAGAAGCCATATTTTCCTAAAGTCTTCTTCTATGTAATGAGATGCAAAATCAATATGGAGTAATCGAAATAATAAAGAACGACTCAGCCAAAGAACGATAATGAACCAAGCTGTAATTTTTACTAAATAGGGTTTTATTTTCATCAAATTATACCTAACTCGTATATCTCTGCAATATAATTTCTAAAAGCCTTCATTTTCCGGAAAGATTCACTTAATAAATATACTGCCTGTTTTTATTTACCAAAATTATTCTTTTTATTGATATAAATCATCTTACTATTTCTTTTTAACAAAGAATCCGGAGATGATGAAAATCTCCGGATTCTTTCAGATTAATTTTTTCTTTTTAGCTTAAAATAGCTTTTTATGCAACTATTGTTGGTTTTGTTGTATTATCATTCGTTTTTGTTTTTGGATAATACAATAAGTATTGTTGTTGTTTTGCATAATCGGTTTTGTAAACCAATTTAGAAGCTTCATTTACATCTGCCATGCTATCCCAGATTTTATTCAATAGCTTTTTACGATGCTGAGTTGCTAATTTTCTGCTGCTCATGTAAATTTCTCTTTCGTCAACTTTGGTTTTTAATTTTGCGGCTGTTGTATCAAGATCATCAATTACAGTTTGTTTTAAACCTTTTGTAATCAATTCATCTTTATAATCTGCTTTTTCAGAAGCTTCATTCGCTTTTAAAAGTAGATTAATCAATTTTTGCGGAGAGTTGCGGGATGCTTCATAACGGTCTTTTCCAAAATAGCTCTGAATAGCTTTGTCTCCCGTAAAGCTGCGTTCTAAGTAAAAGTAGATGGTTTGTAACTGATCCCTGGCAATAAACATCAATTCATCCACAGCCTGGGTCATCAACAACTGAGTGTCGAGAAAATCACTGTCTGATTCTATCGTACTTAATTGTGTAGTGTTTAGCTTCCAATCTTCCAGAAAAGGATCCGTTAAATCGGGAACTTTAGCAATAAATACAGCTTTGTCTACTGTAAAATTGCTGATCATTACGGTGTTTAACTGTAGCATTTCATCTACAGTGAGGGTAAATGACAAACCCTCTTCTTGCGGTTTGATCATATTTTATTAATATTTAGTAATAATTAATAATTTCATAAAGATACAACAAATAAAAGCATTAATCTTTTATTTACAAATTATTAAAATTTATTTAATAAAAATCCGAATATTTACTAATAATATAATACGTGGTATAAAGTAAAATAAACTGAAATGCCTGCTATCACTGTTTAGTTGATAGCTTAAGCCATTTAGATAACAGCTTACGCCATTTAGTTAACAGCTTACGCCATCTAGTTGAACGATTACGGCATTTAGTTGAACGATTACGCCGTTTAGTTGAACGATTACGGCATCTAGTTGAACGATTACGGCATTTAGTTGAACGATTACGCCGTCTAGTTGAACGATTACACCTTTTAGTTGAACGATTACACCTTTTAGTTGAACGATTACGTCGCAGTACAGCATTGACTGAATGAAGAATTGCAATATATAAACGGGAATTAGCCCTGACTGAATGAGAATGATTTATGCAGGATAAATCATGGATATTACTTTAAAATCAATATGTTATATAGAAAACATTTTTATCAAATACTGATTTTATTTTTAATATGTTGAAAAGATTCATTGTTAAAAAGTTAGTTTACTGTTTAATAAATGTATATTTGTAGATAAATATGCCGCATATTTATTGAATAAAGCTATTAAGTGATCATTGGCTTGGGTTAGATTTGTTGAGTGCATATGTGAGTTGCCAGCAATTTTAAAAAAGACAGAATAATATGATAGGAAATAGTCTAAAAATATTAATGATTTTTTTGCAAATATACAGCCTGACTTATGGACAAGTAAGCGTTGATATGACTAATATGAAAAACTATTGTGGTAAAACATATTGTAAATTAAAACCTGATGATCCTGCCCATTTTGATCCTTATTTTAATGGGCATCTTTGTGAAAATTTCAATCCAGAACAGGTTGACTTTAGTAAGGAATATATTCAATTGCGTACAAAATCCTATGCAAAGAACCCAAATAAACTTGGACTAACTTCAAAATATGATTTTAGCTATATTTGGATGATTGTTAACAGGGTGCAAAATGGAGTGATTAGTGCAAATTACCAAAGAATTCAATTCCACTTTGACAAAGTAATTAAAAGTACAAATGACGGTTATACTTATATCGTAAATGGCAAATCAAAAGTGCATAACAATATTTGTGATTTTAAGGGCGAAATTAAATTAATTTCAGTTTATCTATTTGATTCTTGTGACTATTCAGAGTACAAAAATTGCGGTGCCCTTTTTGCAAATTATATATTTTACGAAGACAGTTCTCAAAATCATAGTGGTGTATTTAAAGGTGTCACTGAATGTTTAATCTATCAGGACAATACCACAGAAGCAATGAAATTGGATGAATCTTCTGACGTCGCAGATGGATACTGGAATCGAAGTTTTATTGGTACCTGGACAGATTATAATACAAACAAAATTATAAAATGTATTTGGGGCGATTATCGTTTACCCTTCACTTTTGACTTTGATTGTGGAGATGGGGTAATGATAGTTTGTGATAAATATTTAAGAAATGGATGGCAAACTTTTGGAGATGGCTCCGAATATATTGATTTGGGGAATGATAAATTTGAAATAAAAAATAAATGGTGGCTAACAAAGTAAATATACATAGCTGTTTATAGGATATTTGATTGGTCATGAATATTCAAACATGTTTATTTTGAAGTACTTCTTTAAAGAGAGTGTGAATTAATTCTGCAAACACAAAGAATAGCTTATTTAAAGCATCAACAACATATACTGATTTTACATTTAATATCATTAGTGTCCGATAAAAATTTTCAGATTCTTCGTTTCACTCAGAATGACAACATATTATAGGGATATATAGCGGATTGTGGTCAGAAAACGGCTTCGCCGTTTCTGACCACAATCCAAACATAAACAATTGATTGTCATTTCGAGTAACTACCCAAAAAAATTAGGGCA
>JBMOKG010000250.1:0-1722 GCA_049315385.1 Bacteroidales bacterium | reverse complement strand
TGTTACTATTGAAGGAGCTGGTGTTACCACTATTGTTAATGGTAATGACGGATCAGCCAACGGTAGTGTATTTTATGTTGAAACTAGTGGAGTGACCCTGAAAAAAATGAATATAGTAAATACAATTGGAGCTCCAATTTCTACTATAATTGATATCTGGGTAATCTCAGGATTAAATGATATACTAATTGAGGAAAACACCATAACCAATGATGCTGGAACCGGAATATATTTTGCTGGCACCGTTGGAACTAACAATGTGGTTTACAAAAATATATTTGATGGAACAAACAGTGGAAATGCTGTAGAAACTGACGGAACTGCAATTGTTACTGGAACCGGTAATTACTGGGGCAGTGATAATGGACCATACATCGATCCTGGTGTAGGTGGTGTTAATCCTTGCGGTGATGGAAAACATATTTCTGCTCATATAAGCTATGATCCATGGATGAATTCAACTTTAACTTCTGATATTTATCAAGGTAAGAGGGTTATTTCAGGTACATTCACTTATCCTGGTCTATCGGTTGATAAAGCCATGGGAACAGGGATTACCCTTATTTTAAAAAGAACAATTGATAATGTTGCGGTTGACACAACTACTACTAACGGAAGTGGATATTATGCTTTTGATGGTCAATGTACAAATTGTAGTTATTATATTGTACCTTCTTCATCTAATCCCACATCAGGTGCTGTAAATGGAACAGATGCTGCCCAAGTAAACTCTTGGGGTGTTAGTCCATATTCAATCAATGTGGTTAGATTCTTAGCAGGGGATGTAAGTAATAATGATTTTATCAGTCATACTGATGCTTCTAGCATACTACAAAATTTTGTTAATAATGTTCCTTTTATAAGAACAGCATGGAATTTTTATGACAAGGTATCTACCCTAAATGGTAATCCTGGAACCGTTCCTGATCAATATATAAGTGTAAATCTTCAACGTTTACCTGATTATACAACGGCTACTGCTAAAACTCAGGATATGTATGCAATGGCAACCGGCGATTTCAACCGTAGTTTTAATCCTAGTTTAGTAAAAGCAGCCAGTACAACTCTTGAATTAATATACAGCGGTACTCAAGTAAAAAGCAGTAATCAATTGTTTGATTTACCACTTCATATAGTGGATGCTAACAGTGTAGGTGCTATTTCTATAATCCTTAATTTCCCTGCCAATTTGGTAGAAATACAGGATGTATTGTTAAGTACTACCAATGAACAACTCAATTGGTCGGTTAATGGCAATGAATTAAGAATAGGATGGTATTCTTCAAATCCGTTAAGTCTTGCAGCAGCATCTGAATTGATTACTCTGAAACTAAAAACTACAAGTGCTTTTGTAAATGAAGCTAGTATTAAGTTTGCATTGGCAGGAAGTCCTTTGAATGAATTGGCAGATGCTCAGTTTAATGTTATCAGCAATGCTGTATTAAGTGTTGATGTTATCAATGCTTCAGCAGTTGGTATTTCTGAACAAAGCAATGTAAATACACTTACGTTAAGCAATCGTCCTAATCCATTTAATGGTTCAACGATGATTAATTACGAACTTCCTTTTGATGGAAATGTAAGTATTGAAATATATAACTATTTAGGAAGTCGTGTAAAATCATTGGTAAGCGAACAACAATTAAAAGGAAATCATAGCCTTAAATTGGATGCTGGAAGTTTACCTGCAGGTGTTTATATGGCTACTCTTATCGTGAAAAA
>JBMOKG010000141.1:0-7546 GCA_049315385.1 Bacteroidales bacterium | reverse complement strand
TATTGCAAAATACAATGCTGCCGATGGCACTTTATTATGGGTTAAAAAGATAGGTAGCATTGCTGCCGAAATTGTTTCGCCGGGTGCGCTGCGTTGTGACCATAATGGGAATCCTTATTTCATTGGCAGATTAAGCGGAACAGGCAGTGTTGATTTCGATCCATCGACTGCAACAGTAAATGTTACAAATTCAGCCTTATTCCTTACATCATTTGATACAACTGGCAATTTGCGTTTTGCAAATGGGTTTAACAGCGGTACAGGTGATGGTGGTCATCGCATAAGTTTCGACAGCGAAAACAATGTGTATATGGCAGGTTGGATCAATGGAACTGTAAGTTTTGGCACAGGTATTAATGTTACAGCAAATTCAACTACTGCTGACGCATTTTTGGCAAAATTTACCAATAACGGAACGGCACAATGGGCATTTAGCTTTGGAGGTACAGGTGCAACTGCCAATAATATATGTGCAGGTTTAATTGTTGATCAGGAAGATAATGCCTATATGACCGGACAGCTTTATGGTACAAATGCCGATGTTGATCCATCATTAAACACATTAAATCTCAGTAGTATAGGGCAAAATGATTGTTTCTTGATTAAATACACCAAAAATGGGCTACTTTGGCAAAGTTCTCCTTTAGAAATTATAGAATCAATAGAAGAAAATCAAATTACAGTCTTCCCAAATCCAACAGCTGCTAAAATAATTATCAATCACAACTCGCAAATAAATCAACCAATTCAATTAGAAATAATTAATGATTCAGGGGTTCAATTATATAAGAAAAAAATTCAAGCAAATACAGAAACTATAGATTTGAGTAACCTTGCAGAAGGAATATATATATTAAAATTTACAAATAACAATAAAACTTATAGCTTTAAAAAAATTATAAAAAAATAGCCCAGCTCTAATGACAACTTATTAATAAAATTAAAAATCCTGTCAAAACCTGACAGGATTTTTTGTTTATAGCTAAAAAACTGTAATTTTACATCCATCAATAAAATCTATTACATTTATGATTAATCCTGATTTTGCAAAACTGGAAAGCACTATTTTACATAAAATAGGCAATAAACTCAGTGAAGAAGGTATTCGCTTTTCCAAAGCTCCTCTTTTGCCTGACAATGAAATTAATGAATTATTGCTTAAGTATTTCTTTTCGCCTTTCAAACAAAATGAATATTACAACCTTTATCATGATACTGATATAAAACTCAATGAAATATACAGCTATGTGAGTGCTGTTTTTGCAGATCCACAGGAATTGTATGAACAATCTGTGAATATAGCAAAGCATCTGTATGAACAATCAGTACATCCAAAAATTAAAAGCGGAGAAATTTATATCACTTATTTTAAAGACTGCCTCCTCGATGGCGAAAATACAGATGCAGTCGGAATATTCAAATCAGAAACCAGAGATACATATTTAAAGGTTTATCCTAGTGGTGATGGATTTGTTATAGACAGCGAAGCAGGCATCAATATCAACAAACTCGACAAAGGATGTCTTATTTTTAATTCAGAGCCTGAAAAAGGCTATATCGTAGCTGTAGTCGACAACCTTAGCAAAGGCAGCGAAGCTCAGTACTGGATTGATAATTTCCTCCATATAAGAACCCGAGAAGATGAATATCATCATACACAGAATGTATTGAATCTATGTAAAAACTTTGTTGTTAAAAGCCTGCCGCAGGAATACGAAGTCAGTAAAGCAGATCAGGCCGAGCTACTTAACAACAGCCTGCAATTTTTTAAAGAAAATGAAAATTTTAATTTTGATGATTTTGCAGAAAATGTAATGAAAGAACCTCAGATTATTGAGACTTTTAAACAATACAAGCAAAGCTATGAAGACGAAAACGACCTCAGTATTGCTGATGGTTTTGATATTTCGGAAGAAGCAGTTAAAAAACAAGCCAGGGGAATGAAAAGCATTATCAAATTAGATAAAAATTTTCATATCTATGTTCATGGTAAACGCGAAATGATAGAAAAAGGTTTTGACGAAACCACAGGTATGCACTTTTACAAATTGTTTTACAAAGAAGAGAATTAATAATCAGCGTTTTTTAGCACTAACAAAGCCTGACTTTCTCAAGAAATAATTTATAATAACGTTATTATTGATTAATAAATAAAATTTTGCATAAAAAAAGGAGATTTTATATAAAATCTCCTTTGGAAAATATTCTGTTAATTGCTTTAATTCAGATTGATTACGAAAGGTAATCTTGCCTGAATGCCTTTCATGTTTGAAACAGATTTTAAAGTCTGATAATATACATAGTTTTCTCCTAATTCAGATTTTAATGCTTTCGCTGTAGCATCTTCACCATTGAACTCATCCATTATCTGTTGGAAGAATTCTTTTTGTTTAGGGAATTCAATCACTTTATATTCAGTAAGTTTAGCAAGTTTAACAGCTTCTTCTATGGCTTTATCCATTCCTCCAAAATCATCAACCAGGCCAATTCGTTTAGCATCAAATCCACTCCATACTCTACCCTGGCCAATGCTGTCAATCTGAGCAACAGTCATTTTTCTGCCTTCAGCAACATGAGCTATAAATACTCCATAAATACGTTCGATTTGATGAAGAATTTGTCTTTCCTGAAAACTACTCAATGGTCGGTTTCCTGATATAGCTGCTGCATTTTTATTGGTTAATACAGTATCGAAAGTGATACCCAGTTTATTGTTAAACATTTTTTGCAGATTAGGTATCATCCCGAAAACACCTATGGAACCAGTTATGGTTGTTGGATTTGCTATAATTTTATCAGCGGCACAAGCAATATAATAACCACCTGAAGCTGCATAGTCTCCCATCGAAACTACAACAGGTTTTGCTTTTTTAGCCAAAACAACTTCTCTCCATATTACTTCAGAAGCAAGAGCGTCTCCTCCGGGAGAATTTACTCTTAAAACAATAGCTTTAACAGAATTATCAGTTCTAGCTTCGCGGATAGCTTCTGATATTCTTTCACTGCCAATTGTTTGATCATCACCTTTGCCACCTTCAATGCTTCCAACTGCATAAACAACAGCAATTTTGTTTTTAGAGAATTTGGTTTTGCTATCTGCAGTTTTTACATCTGCATATTTTGAAAGTGTAATATAATCAATATCCTCTTTGTCGCTCAAAGCAAGTTTTTTTCTCAAAGCATCGATTACCTGATCTTTATAAACTAATTCGTCAACAAATTTATATTTAAGGGCATCCTGAGCCGATTCAACCAATAATCCATCTGCAATATTCTGCAAATCAGCAATGCTTATTTTCCTTGATTCAGAAATTCCTTTAACAATATGATTCCAGATACTTCCGATAAACATGCGGGCTTGTTCACGGTTGGCATCACTCATTTTATCGAATAAAAACGGTTCCACAGCACTTTTGAATTTCCCGTGTCTGATAATTTGCATATCAACATCTAATTTTTGCATCAGACCTTTGAAGAACATAATTTCTGCAGCCATACCATGAAAATCCAGGCTGCCTTCTTTGTTCAAATAGATTTTGTCGGCTACAGATGCCAGATAATAGGCTTTCTGAGAATATGATTCGCTGTAACTGATAATGAATTTACCTGATTTCTTAAAATCAAGAAACGCATTCCTTATTTCTTCAAGCAATGAAATACCAACAGGTATATTGCTGAGGTCGAGATATATTCCTTTGATATTGGGATCTGTTTTAGCTTTTTTAAGATTACTTATAATATCATTTAATCCAATTTCCTTGTTGCTTTTCATAGTGTTGAAATTAAACTCCTGAAAAGGGTTGTTGGAAGAACGATCATTGATAACACCTTCGAGTTTTATATGAAGAACGGTTTTGTCTGAAATTTTAATTTCTTCTTTGCTTGAAAAGGAGATCATAGAAAC
Organism: Bacteroidales bacterium; assembly: GCA_049315385.1. GTDB lineage: Bacteria > Bacteroidota > Bacteroidia > Bacteroidales > JACABE01 > JACABE01. The sequence continues at coordinate 3,642 of JBMOKG010000141.1, read as the reverse complement.
CAATAATCCGATCAATAAAAAGAAGCCCACTATGAGTGTAAGGAAAGTGCCTAACATGGAGGCAAACATAAATTTAAAAAATTGTTTCATTGTATTTAAGGTTAAATTGTTTTGAAATTTTCAGCAAGTTTACGATATTTAATGCATATTTTCAAAGTATTTTCGATAAAACTATCTAAATAAACGTTTACCATACATTAAAAAACTTTTTAATTGCTTTTGATTGAAAATTACTGTTTTTTAGATTTTAATTTTTAATTTTACCCGATATTTCAATATGATAATAAATGAATACAGCTTACTTACTATTAGGTAGTAACATGGGAGACAGGATGCAGATACTTGATAAAACTATTAAGCTTATTCATGCCAGTTGTGGAAAACTAGTTAAAAAATCTTCCTTGTTTGAATCGGCTCCCTGGGGATTTGAAGATAATACACGTTTTATCAATCAGGTTATTCTGATTGAAACTGCAATGTCAGCAGAGGATTTATTGCAGAACCTGCTGAATATAGAACTTTTGCTGGGAAGAGTCCGTAATAATTCAGCTGGCTACAGTTCCAGGAATATAGATATTGATATTTTGTTTTTTAATGATGAAATTATAAATGAGCTCAAATTAAAAGTTCCTCATCCTTTGTTGCAGGAAAGAAAGTTTACGCTGATGCCACTTAATGAAATTGCTTCAGATTTGCTTCATCCCTTTTATAATAAAACAATCAGTGAATTATTGAACGAATGTAATGATCCACTGGATGTTGTTAAATTTGAGGAATAGGTTTGTGGAAATTAAGTCGAAAGTCTGAAGTCTGAAGTCTGAAGACAGAAGTCTGAAGACAGAAGATGGAAGGCGGAAGACCGAAGTTGGAAGTTGGAAGTCAGCAGACAGTTGAAATGTAAGTTGTTAAAATAAAATTTCAGATTTTTTAATTCATCATCAAAACTTTAAATACGTTCAATTAATAAATTATGACTCCATATAACTACGTTGTAATAGAAGGTAATATTGGTGCAGGAAAAACTTCCCTGGCTACTATGATTGCTGAACAGTTCAATGCCAAACTGATTTTGGAACAATTTGAAGAAAATTCATTTTTGCCGAAATTTTACAAAGAGCCCGAAAAATATGCATTTCCGCTTGAATTATCTTTTCTTGCTGAACGCTATCAGCAATTGAAAACCCAGTTGATTAGTCAGGATTTATTTAAAAGCTTTGTAATTGCCGATTATTTTATTGATAAGTCATTGATTTTTGCACAGAAAAATCTTCCGGATGATGAATATACGCTTTATTCCAAGTTGTTCAATATCATTAATCCAACCCTTCCAAAACCTGATTTGCTGGTTTATCTTTATGTAAATATTGATCGTTTGAAAAACAATATCAAACACCGGGGACGTTCTTACGAACAAGATATTAAAAATGAATACCTTGAAAAAATTCAGACAGGTTATTTCGAATATATTAAACATCTTCCTGAAGCCAGAATATTGGTAATTGATATTAATACGCTTGATTTTGTTAACAACAAAATGGATTATCAGACTTTGCTTGCGCTCATTTTCAAAGAATATCCTAAAGGAATACATAGAATCAGTCTCTAACAGAATTGTTCAGCGTTCATAAAGATAATTACTTTATTTTTTTATAAAGTATTGGAATGATTTAAATTATCTTATTTTTGTAGCAATAAATTTTACCATTTTGAATTATTAAAAATATTCCCGAATGAAAAGAATACACTATTTGTTTATAACTTTCTGCTTAATAATAACAAATGCCATTTTTGCTCAGGTTAATACTGCGGCTGATAAAGCTTTTAAACCCAATTGGAGACTTGTGTTTTATGATGAATTTGATTCGCTGGGAATGAATCCTCAAAAATGGAGTAACAGCTTTCCCTGGGGACGCTGGACCCATGGATTGCATTACAATACCAATGGTCAAAACCTTTTATATAATGGAACAAGGCTTAACATTAAAACTGATGATGATAGTTTAACTGTTTTAATGGATAGTTGGGACAGCATAGGTAATTATACACCTTATCCAAAGCATTTTGATTATACTTCAGGTATGATTTTTTCAAAACGCAGTTTTAAATACGGTTATTTCGAAAGTAAAGTTAAGGTTGCTGCCACCAAAGGATTAAATGCTGCTTTTTGGTTATATGGTTTTAATGATTGTGAAATTGATGCTTTTGAAATTCAGGGAAGTACACCCAATAATGCACAGATGACATTACACTGGAAAGATCCTGATTCTGTAACTAATAGCCGGCAAAGTATTTACCATAGTTATAGCATCGATTCAAATTTCTCACAAAAAGAATATGTTTTTGGCGTAAAATGGAAGCAGAATGAATTGGTATGGTATGTTGATAACAATGAGGTAGTGGAAGACTTTTTCACAAGAATTGTCCGTTCACGACATATTCCTACAGTAGATATGAATGCTATTTTTACCTGCGAAGTTGGAACCATGGATGGAAATCCTGATTCTACTTCTGTGTTTCCTTCCTATTACAATATTGAATATTTCAGGGCTTATAATGATGATACGGTTCCGCCTCCTTTTATTACAGGGCAGTTTTATTTAAGTATGTCTTTTTTCTCCAGTCTGGCAATTACACCGGCAATGCTGATAGTAAATGATTTTTACCATACATATCCAGCCGGATTTAAAGTTGAAGTTTTGAATGGAAATAATTATTCAGTGAACGGGAATGTGATAACTCCGCTAAACAACACTGTAACTTCATTGAATGTTGCAGTAAGAGTGAATGATGGAATTGAAAAAAGTCCTGTTTATAATCTTGTAATTCATGTGCCTGATGCTAATTCAATTCAGGAAAATAATCTTACTGAAAAATTACTATTGTTTCCTGATCCTGTAGATGATTTTTTGAAAATCAGCTTTGTATCAGGAGGAGATGAAATTAAGAGTATTGATATCTTTGATACAAAAGGTATACATTATATTTATTCAACTATGAACAATCAACAAGGGATTGATGTCAGCAGGCTGGAAAAAGGAATGTATTTTGTGGCAATAACTACAATTAAGAAAAAAACGGTGTTGAAGTTTGTGAAAAATTAGGACGAAAGAGGCGAGTGGGCGATACAGCGAAGAAGACATAGAGACATAGAGAATGTGTACATTAGCGAAACAGATTCAGTGACATAGTGTATAGGTGATTGAGTAAGTGATGGGTGAAAGAGCGAAATATGAACACCAAGTAAACAATTATTTCAGCAAGCTGAAAGGAAAACTCACTCCCCACCAGACAGCAAGCTGCGGAAAGTTACTGGCAATACAACATATACCCAAAACCCTTTGACTTGTGAAGCTAACGTTTGGAAGCATTTTTTTAGTTAAAATATAAGATAAATGAAAATTTGTAACAATTACAATTACAATATAATAAAAAACGTTAGTCAGAACTAAAAGAAAAAAACTAATACTGTATATATGATTAAAATTATTTTGACAACTTTGACAATTATTATCAGTTTAACAAGTCATGCTCAGACAAAATCAATTTATACTATTCCAGATGGATTATATCTCATAGTTAAAATCGATACTGCAGCAACACAAGTTGACACTTTATCATCAAAAGAAATTGCAATATATTTCA
>JBMOKG010000140.1:0-7601 GCA_049315385.1 Bacteroidales bacterium | reverse complement strand
AGTAATGTAAGTAATGTTAATGTAATTTCAACTACGAATGCAAATGGAGTTTCAAGTTTTACAGCCTCAATTCCAGTTACAGTTGATTCGGGAGATGGTTTAAGTATTCAACTATTACTAAATGATGGAACAAACAACACAGGCTCAGCTTTTATTTTTAAACAGTTATTTAATCAAACAATAAATTTTGGAATACTTGCTCCTGTAGTTTATGGAGATGCAAATTTTAGTTTATCAGCAACAGCAAGCTCAGGACTTGCAGTAAGTTATTCCAGCTCCAATAGTTCAGTTGCAACGGTTTCTGGCAGTATCGTAACTATTATTGGTATTGGCACAACAAATATTACAGCTTCACAATCAGGTAATACTTCTTATTACCCAGCATCTAATGTAACTCAAACACTAATAGTAAATACAAAAGCACTCATTATTTCCGGAGCTACTGCTTCTAATAAAGTATATAATGGTACAAATACTGCCACAATTACAGGTACATTAAGCGGCATCGTTGGACTTGATATTGTTAACTTAAATGCATCTGGTTTTTTTACTGACTTAAATGCTGGCATAAATATACCAATAACCTCAACTTCAACAATTACAGGCAGCGATTCATACAAATATACCCTCACACAACCAACTGGCATAACTGCAAATATTACCCAAGCTTCTCAAACTATTACCTTTGGTGTACTTACGAATAAAACTATATATGATTCTGATTTTAGTCCGGGTGCAACTTCTCCCACTTCTGCAACAAATGCAATTACTTATTCGAGTTCTAATACTTCTGTAGCAACAATTATTTCAAATCAAATACATATTGTTGGTGTAGGCACAACAATAATAACAGCTTCACAAGCTGGAAACATTAATTATACAGCAGCTACAACTGTTTCTCAATCATTAACAGTAACTGCAACTCCTGAAACTATTGCTGCATGGTGTTTTTTTGGAGTTGGATCTTCTTCCTTGCCTACTTTTGCTGCAACTACTATTAATACAAACTTGGTTTCTACATCCGGAGCTAATAATATTACAAGAGGAACAACTGCAGCTTGGAGTAGTGCTGGTAATTCTTTTAGAACCCAGGGATTTAAAAACGATAGTGTTTCAACTTCAAATACTGACTATTTTCAAATAACATTACAAGCTTTAAGCGGGAAAAAAATATCGCTTAGTAGTATTGATGCAAGTTTTAACGGCACTCAAACCTTTATGGGTAGCGGAGGTGTGAGTTCTCAATTTGCTTATAGTCTTGATGGGACAAATTTTACTTTGATAGGATCACCCCAGATATTGACAGGAAATCTTCCTTTTAGTATGCCCCAAATAAATGTTTCAGGAATTTCTGCTTTGCAAAATGTAAATGCTGCAACAACCATTACCTTACGTTATTATGCAAGCGGTCAGACTACCACAGGTGGCTGGGGCTTTTATTCAGTCAATGCATCAACAAATGGTCTGGCAATCAAGGGCAATGTAACTTCAGCTCCCCCTCCTACCTTATCAGTAAGTCCTCTCGATAATTTCGGCAGTCTGTGTATTAATACTACAAGCAATTTTAACAGTTTTACTATTTCCGGCAGCGATCTCACCGCTTCAACAATTACTGTTGCATCTTTGAGTGGATATGCCTATTCAACCACGTCAGGTGGCACCTACACATCTTCACTAGCAATTCCTCAAAACGGAGGAAGCTTTAGTCAGGTTATTTATGTTAAATTTTCACCCCTTGCAGTTCAATCTTACAATGGAGATATAATTGTAAGCGGAGGTGGAGCAGTTTCTGTGAATCGTTCAGTATCAGGTATTGGAATTAATACAACAGCAAGTGTCACAATAACAAATCCTGCTACTTCAATTACTACAAATACAGCAACATTAAGTGGAGTGGTATCTTCAGAAGGTTGCCAAACCATTACTGCAAGAGGAATCTGTTATGGCACTTCCGTTAATCCTGATATTAATGGAACTCACACTATTGAGTCTGGAGCTTTAGGTTCTTTTTCCAGCAATGTTTCAGGTCTTTTACCAAATACATTTTATTATTTTAGAGCTTACGCCACAACTAATGCTGATACTACATACGGAAGCAGTGAAACCTTTACAACTAACATAGCCGCGCCAATAGCAAATACGAGCATACAACCTTCTTGTTTGGTAGCCACAGGAACGATAGAAATAACTTCGCCTTTAGGCGAGATTTATGAATATAGTATTGATGGAGGAGCTTATCAGATTTCTGCTATATTTGAAGGCATTACGGCAGGAAATCATACATTACTCGCGAGGCTTAGAGCCAATCCCAGTAGTATTTCTGCCAATACTAATGTAATAGTAAACCCACAACCTCCTGTTTCATCAAGTCCATCAGGAAATACTACTCAACGTTTTTGTAATTTAGCTACTATTAATGATTTAATAGCAGTAGGTAGCACTATTAAGTGGTACGATGCAATTAATAATGGCAACTTACTTTTATCAAGTAATGCATTATCAAATGGCGTACATTATTATGCAACTCAAACTGAAGCCGGAAAATGTGAAAGTTATTCAAGGTTAAATATAGGTGTAATTATTGATTCTCTAACATTATCAGGTACAGCTTCTACTACAACAAGTTCAGTTTTAGGAGGACAAAATATAGTATTAAATTTAACTGGAAATAATGGCAGTATTAGTAAATGGCAAAAATCTAACAATGGTAGTGATTGGGTTGATGTTCTTTCAACAGATAATCCATATTCAGACATTCCAATTTCATTGGGTAGCTGGAATTATCGCGCAATTGTAAAAAATGGTGTTTGTGATGAAACAAATTCAAATCATGTTACAGTTATTGTTAATGTAAATTCTACAACATTTACAGCTAATATTGATAACAACTGGGATAATGCTGGCAATTGGAATAATGGCATTCCAAGTAAGTTATATAATGCTATAATTCCAGCAAATAATTTAGCAATTATTAGTTCAAATAATATTGCAAAAACAAAAAATTTGACGGTTGCTCCATTAGGGAAATTATCAATCAATTCATCTTATAATTTGTTAGTGGATGACACATTGTATTTACAATCAGATGCGTCAGGAAGTGCCTCTTTTATTAACAAGGGCATCTTACAATCAACCATTAATATAGTTGAACGTTATATTCCTATTACTACTACTGATGCGTTTCATATATTGGCTTCTCCTATTGCTTCTCAAGAAATTAACAGCAGTTTTAATCCTGAAACTCAAAGCTTGTTTGCATGGGATGAAACCAATGGAAGTTGGCTTGCTTATGAAGAGGCTGGTTTTGCTGTCCTAAACGGAAGCAATATACTTACACCTGGAAGAGGTTATGCCGTTTCCTATCCTGCAACTTCCACAAAAATTTTTACAGGAATAATCAATCAAGCTTCAGTTTCAACCAATTTGACATTTACTTCAGGTTTGTATGCTGGATGGAACTTAGTTGCAAATCCTTATCCTTCTGCCATAAACTGGAATACTACTTCAGGCTTTAATAGAAATATGCTTGAAAATGCTGGTTCCGAACAATATGCTTATTGGATTTGGAATCCAACAACTGGCAATTATGGTTGTTTTATTTCAAATGATACAATTGGCACAAATGGTGTTTCTAATTTTATAGCTTCAGCCCAAGGTTACTGGGTAAAAGCTGATTCTGCTGCAAGTTTTAGTATAAACAATAATGCTTGTGAACATGCTCCTCAAAATTGGCTAAAATCAAATACTATAGAAAACAATACCATCAAACTAAGGACTTCAACCACAGCCAATACTTTTAGTGACGAATTAATAATCAATTTTGGCAATGCAAATGATATGTGTGGTGCAGAGAAAATGTTTAGCATGTATGCAAAGGCTCCCAGTTTTTACTCAACAAAATTGAATAAAAACTGGAGTATTAATAAACTCAGTTCTGTTGCTAATAACTCCACAATTGCTTTAGGGTTCAAATCAGGTATTGACGGCGATTATCAGATTTCAGCAACGGGTATTCAGTCATTCGGTAATGTGATGCTGGAAGATTTACAAACAGGAATTCAACAAAATTTATCTGTTTACAACACTTATTCGTTCAATGCACAAACCAACGACAATCCGAATCGTTTTCTATTGCACTTTATTTCATCAGGAATAAATGAAGAGTATGAGAAATCACCTATTATTTATTATAGCAATCAAACAATTAATGTTATAAATCCATGGAAAGAAAATACTATATTAAATATTTATGATGCAAATGGAAGATTGTTTCAAGAATATAATATTACAGAAGGAAATAATAATTTTTCCATTTTAATACCTCAGGGTGTGTATTTTATGAAATTAATCAATAAACACAAGATTTTTGTAAAGAAAGAAGTGATTTTCTAATTTATATAAGGACTTCGTAAAACATAAGGCAATAATTACTTGAGAAGGAATAGAAGCACCGCTTATCGGCTTCTTTAGACGATTAGCGGATAAATAAAATGGAAATAAAACTATCCGCTAAGCAAAAAAAAATCGCTAAGCGGTTACATTCAAATTAAAACATATCTACCAAGTAATAAAAACTACTAAACGGAACTAAAAACCCAAACAAATGAATTTTAAAGAAAATTATACTTATCACGTTTACAATAGAAGTAACGAAAAAGTATTTTATTCAAGAGATAATTATTTATTTTTTGTCAGGAAAATAAGAAAACATATTATGCCTTATGCTGATATATTAGCTTATTGTTTGATGCCTAATCATTTTCATTTACTTATAAATGCAAAAAAAGAAGCAGAAGCGTTTGTAAATAGTAAGAATATGATTTATACACAGGCATTGTCTAAATCAATTGGAACAATGCTGAGTTCTTATACGCAAGCAATAAACAAACAACAAATCAGAAAAGGTAGTTTATTCGCACATCAAACAGAAGCAAAACAATTAAATTTTCAAAAAGGAGAATATTCGCAGAATTGTTTCTTTTATATACATCAAAATCCCATTGTTGCTGAATTAGTAAAAAAGATTGAAGATTGGGAGTTTTCCTCATTTATTGATTATATTGGCAAAAGAAACGGAACTTTAATTAATAAAGATTTGGCATACGAAATAGTTAATTTTGATAAAGATGATTTTTACGAGCAGTCTTATACTGTTTTAGGACTTGACAGTATTAATGATTTATATGAGAAAGAATAATTACTCTACTCCCGCTATTAAGGAAGATGCTGAATAGAGATTATGATAAAAGTGATGGTAGTTGAATAATATCAGCATCAAATCAATTAAACGGAATCATTACTTTAACAGTAGTTCCTTTTGCAGGAATTGAGTCCAATTCAAACAAACCGTTTAATAAATTAATTCTCTCGCGCATATTATATATTCCGTTAGTTTTAAGGGATTGAAGTTGTTCTTCCAACTTAAAACCCTTGCCGTTATCGTCTATCTGTAAAAAAATCTCATTCATGTTAATTTGCAGCAGAATGTTTACTTTAGTGGCTTCGGCATGCTTCACAATGTTATTCAATGCCTCCTGAACAATGCGAAAAAGGTAAGTTTTTATTACTTTGTCCATTTCGTCAGAATTGCATTCGTCAACAAAGGTAATGCTAAGGTGTGTTCTGTTTTCAACATCCTGGCATAAATTCCGGATGGCTTTCGACAATCCGAATTCGTACAATACCGATGGCATTAGATCATAAGAAATACGTTTTACCTCATCAATAGTGCTATCGAATAATGTTTTAATTCCTTCGATGGTATATAATAATTTTGAACGATCAGTAAAAATAAGACTTTCTAATTTAAGCTTAATTGCAATCAGCAATTGCCCCAATCCATCGTGCAATTCACGCGATAGCCTTTGACGTTCCATCTCCTGACCATCAATAAATGATTGCATCCTTATCAATCGTTCTTTTTTTAATTCCTGACTTTGCTGCTCCAGTTGGTTCACCATCAGGTTAAACGATTCCGTTAAAGCTCCTATTTCGTCTTTGGCTTGAGGTTGAGTATTATTGTTTTGGCTTTCTTTATACATAACTACTTTATCAGATATTTTAGAAATACTTTTCAAAAGTAAGAAAAATACAACAAAGAAATACAAAATTTATAATTCTGTCAAAAAAGGAATATAATAAAATATACTTCTTTTATTAATAAGTATCAATTATCTATATTGAAAAACCCTCTCCCCTATTATAAAATTAAAAACCGCTGCCAGAAATTAATTCTAACAGCGGTTTCATGTATATTTGGTCTTGGTATTTTAGTATTAATATATCTGAATAAAAACCACTAAACAGATATTATTTTTTTTACAATGCTCCTTCATCATAAGCTCTTTCACCATGAATTGAGTCATCGAGTCCTAATAATTCATCAGATTCAGAAACACGTACCGGAGTAATAAAGTTAATAACAATAAGCATAATATAAGTAAATATAAAAGCATAAACCGATGCTATTATTACTGCTATTAATTGTTTCATAAAGAAACTTGGATTACCGAAAATCCAACCATCAGCTCCACCTGGATTGATAGCTTTTGATGCAAAAACTCCCAATAATATAGTACCTAATACTCCACCTACACCGTGAACGCCCCATACATCCAACGCATCATCCCATTTCATTCTGTTTTTCAACATTACAGCAAGGTAACATACAATACCTGCAGCAGTTCCAATAATAGGCGCAGCCCACATAGGTATGAATCCTGCACATGGAGTAATTGTTGCAAGCCCTGCAATAGAACCTGTAAGTAATCCCACAAACTTTGGTTTCCTTTCTCGCGACCATTCAATAACAACCCATGCAACAGTTGCAAATGATGCAGCTATATCTGTATTGAAAAATGCTAAAGCAGTAACTTTATCAACACAAAGCTCGCTACCGGCATTAAAACCATACCATCCAAACCATAATAAACCACTACCGATGGCTACCAAAGGAATACTATTTGGTGTAGAGTTTTTGTCAACCCTTGCACCCACATAAAATACGGATGCCAACGCAGCGAAACCAGCTGTTGCATGTACTACAATACCACCTGCAAAGTCAAGAACACCCCATACTTGTAATAAACCACCACCCCAAATCATGTGTACGAATGGATAGTAAACAAATATTTGCCATACAGTTAAGAATAACATATATGATTTAAAAGTTACACGATTAGCAAAAGCACCTGTAATAAGAGCTGGAGTAATAATAGCAAACATCATCTGGTAAACAAAGAAAACGATTTCTGGAATCTTACTATTACCGGCATACATTGAGTCAATGGAAACACCATTCATAAATGCTTTATCAAAGTTGCCCATAATACCACCGGCACCTCCGCTGAAACATAAAGAATAACCAAAAATAAACCATAGAACGGTTGTCCATCCTAAAGAAGCAAAACTCTGAATCATAATACCCAGAATGTTTCTTTTTGTTGCCAAGCCACCATAAAACAAAGCCAAAGCAGGTGTCATAAGCATTACTAAACTTGCGGCTAATAACATAAAGCCAGTTGAACCAGTTTCTAACATAATTGTTGAGATTTAATTGTTTATTAATTTTATTTATAATGTAATTCCTAAAGTAAAGTGTG
>JBMOKG010000249.1:0-1738 GCA_049315385.1 Bacteroidales bacterium | reverse complement strand
AATACAGTTACATTTAATGGATTAACAAGTTTCGACGGGCAATATATGGTTTGTTTCAGCTCTCCTACTAATACAGTTGGTACAGCTCTTAATTTCGACGGAACAAATGATTATGTAGATTGCGGCAATGCCTCCAGCCTAAATGTCAGCAAAATTACCATAGAGGCATGGATAAATGCCGATACATGGAATGCCAATTCTTATGGTGGAACTATTGTAAGCAAAGATAATACCAACGGTTTCGGCTACTCTCTTCGTTGCGGCAATAATGGAATGTTAAGCTTTGTTATAGGTGTTTCAGGAGAATGGCACGAAGTGCTTTCCGGTGCTGTAATGCAGACAGGACGATGGAATTATGTGGCAGGTGTTTACGATGGTGCAAACATGTCGATTTATGTAAATGGAGTACGCGCAGGGCAAAAATATATTACAGGTTCTATAGCTGTATCAGCTCTATCGATGTTTATTGGAAACAGCCCAGGATATCCCACACGCTTTTTCGATGGTAAGATTGATGAAGTACGACTATTTAATGTGGCAAGAACCGAAGCCCAAATACGGAGCGATATGTGTAATACGCTTACAGGCACTGAAACCGGTTTGGTAAATTACTGGCAGTTTAATAATGGCTCGGGTACAACTCTCACTGATGTTGTAGGGAGCAGCACCGGAACTTTGACAAATATGGACGCTGCCACCTGCTGGGTCGAAAGTTATGCGATGGTAGTGCCTGTTCCTGCAGCAGCTTCAAGTAGTTTTACTACAGGTTTTACCGCCAACTGGACGGCGCCTGCTATTGGGACTGTTACAAGCTATAAATTAGATGTATCAACGAATAATACATTTACTGCTTTGGTTTCGGGTTATAATGATTTAGATTGCGGTAACAATTTATCAAAAGATGTAACAGGCTTAACAAATGGCACTACTTATTATTATCGTGTTAGAGCCGATAAAACAAGTGTTACCGGTACAGGTGGTAATCATTATACCTATACTACTTATGCTCCTACTGTTATTAATACTCAATCTACAGCATCACAAGAAGTATGTATTAATCAAGTTTTTACAGCAATCAGTGTATCAGCCACAGGAGATAATCTGAGCTATCAATGGTATAGCAATACAAGTAATAGTAATAGCGACGGCTCTTCTCTTAATTCGGCTAATGGTGCACAGACTAATACTTATAAACCACAACAGGGAACAACTCCAGGAATTTTATACTACTACTGTGTAGTAACCGGTAATCATGGAACAGCAACCAGTGCAGTTTCGGGAGAATTTGTTACAAGACCACCTATTATTACCAGCCAATCAACAGCAGCCCAAACACAACCCATATATGGAACTTTTGCTCCAATAACGGTCACTGCAAGCGGAACAAATTTAACTTATCAATGGTATAGTAATGCCAGTGCATTCAATAGCGGGGGAACTTCACTCGGAACTGATAATGGAGCACAAACCAATAGCTATACTCCACAAGTAACAACCGCAGGAACTCTTTATTATTATTGTATTGTAACTGGCGCATGCGGACCAGTAACCAGTCAGGTCTCAGGGGCGTTTATTGTTAACCCCATAGAACTTGCCGGAAGCGGCAGCGCTGGCGACCCGTTTCGAATTGCCAATCTGAATAATCTGTACTACCTTACAGTAACACCCTACTTATGGGATAAAGGTTATACCTTTATACAAACCGCCAATATCAATGCTGCCGAAACCCGCAACTGGG
>JBMOKG010000139.1:0-7700 GCA_049315385.1 Bacteroidales bacterium | reverse complement strand
TTTTAATTTATTTTTTTTGAAATTTACTTTTAAATTATTTATATACTATCTTTGTGAATTAATTAACAGCAAGCAGATTTTTTTAAAGATTACTTCGATGTGGGAATAGAGTAACAATTTTATAAAAATAGTATTGGGCTGCGGAAGCCATAGGGCTGACCACCCAAAGTGACAAGAAAAATATAAAAAAATGGAGTTCGGAAACCAATTGAAAAAATGGGGTGGAATCTAAACAGCCAGAGAGTAGGGGTATTAAAGAATTACTATTAGTAAAAAAAATCTAATTTTTTATTATGTTTACTGTTTTTTTTATTTCTACAAGCACAAAAAGATGATTGTTTCGACTCCGATAACAGCAAAACAACTCTAATTTATACTCATATAACTACAAAAGGATTAGATCAGATAATAAGTCCGTTGGATAATTTGTATTTTTATAAAATATTTTTGCAAAAAAGATATTAATGAAATATTTAATTAATATTGTTATTCGAAAAAAATATGAAATGGAACAAAATAATTGAATATTTGTTAAGAATCTGATTTATAATACATTATTAAATAGATTTGCACTTCATCTAAATTTGATATAAACGCAATTGATTATACAAATACGTTGACAAACATAATAATCATATAATAATGCAATTAAATAACTAACTTTAAAAACAGAAATTATGAAAAAACACTTACAAAATTCTTTAATAAAGAAAACATATCCTATATGTTTATTCTTTATTTTATCTTTTATCAACTCAACTAACTGTCATTCCCAATTCAGTTTCACGGTTGAAGGTCCGGTTACAATAACGGGAAGTACTTTCGACATTACCGTTGGTAACTTTGATAATGCTGGAAGGAAGGAAGCAATTGTTACCCATGATCAAAATTATAATAATACCACTCCTTCAAGCTCAAATATTGTATCGTACATGAAATATAATACTGCAACTTCAACTTGGGAACGCACTATAATAGAAAACACTGGCGGATACGCCAGTCTCGGTATTACATCTGGAGATTATAACTCAGATGGAAACAGAGATTTTGCATTTACCTCAAATTGCAATTGTAACAATTATTATTTGTATAAGGGAAATGGTACTGGTGGTTTTATAAATATCACACCCACATTTAGCGGAACCAGATTTTCTTATGATATGGTAACCGGAGATTTAAACAATGACAATAAACCTGACATTGTTACCGGTGGAAATACTGAGCTTTCAAAATTTTTAAACACATCAACCGGGGTAAATAATTTTTCATTCAACAAAACATCATTTATTATAGCCTCTTCAGATTACTCTGCTTACGGATATTCATTGGCCGATTTTAATGGTGACGGGTTTAATGATATAGTTGCTGCCGTGCCCGCAGAAGCAAAAGTCAGAGTATTATTGAACAATGGTGCTGGCGGATTTAACAGTGCAGTATATACAGATTATAATATAACCGGCACATCATTTTCAAACATAAGAGGTGTTGCCACCGGAGACTTTAATGATGACGGATATCCTGATATTGTTGCCGCAAGTTATAACGGTAATGCTATAGGAGTTTTATTAAATTCAGCCGATGGAACAGGGACATTTGATCCGGTAATGTTATATACCGTAAATACTCCAAAATGGGTTGAAGTTGGGGATTTGAATGCTGATGGACATCTCGATATTGCTGTTGTGGCAAGCAATATTTTAATATTTAGTGGCAACGGGGATGGAACTTTTGCTGCAACTCCTTACACCTACAGTTCTGCCGGAGTTAATCGACTTGCAATTTCAGATATCGACAATGACGGAAGAGACGATATTGCAGCAGTTATGTCCAATTCTTTTATCGTTCTTATCAATAAGTCAGGATCTTACGATTTGGCTGTGACAGATTATGTATGTTCTGGCGATAGCTACACCTTCCCCGATGGGAGCTCTCAAAGTAATATTACATCACAGGTTATCCACGTAAGTCATTTATTTACTGTAGTAAATTCATACGACAGCATTATTACTACTACTGTAAATGTGAAACCTGTTTATAACTTTTCCGAAACTGCAACTGTATGTAGTGGAAATGCTTACACTTTCCCCGATGGTTCAACTCAGTCCAACATTACAGCACAATTGATTCACACAAGCAATCTTCTAACAACATTACTATGCGATAGCATTATTACTACTACTGTAAATGTGAACCCAGTTTATAATCTTACCGAAACTGCAACTATATGTAGTGGAAATGCTTACACCTTCCCCGATGGTTCAACTCAGTCCAACGTTACAGCACAAGTGATTCACACAAGCAATCTTCAAACAACATTACTGTGCGACAGCATAATAGTGACTACCGTGAACGTATTAAATATTGTAACTTCAGTATCTGTAACAGGGTTTACATTAACAGCTGACGCCGTGAATGCATCATATCAATGGCTCGATTGTGATAATGGGGGTATTGAAATAATTGGTGCAATAAGCCAATCATTTTCTCCAACTCTAAGTGGAAGTTATGCTGTTAAAGTTTCTCAAAATACATGTATTGACACTTCTTTTTGTACATCAATAGTAATAACTGGAATTATGGAAAATGGACTTAGTTTAAAAGCTCATTTATATCCAAATCCAACAGACGGCATTGTCAATGTTGTTTTTGATAAAGTATATTCTGAAATTCATATTGTTATTAAAGATATAATAGGCAGGGTTCTAAGTATGGATAATTACTTAAATACCAATATGATTAGCATGAATTTGTTGCAAAATACAGGGATTTATTTTATCGAAATATCAGCTGAATCTGAAAAGGTAGTTTTTAAGATTCTGAAAAAATAACGATTTACCAACAACGGCTAAATACAATAAGGGTTTCAGTGGGAATTCAAGCATTCTACCCCGCTCAAACTCTAGTGGTAGTAACTGGAAAGTAGCCTGTAATCCCTTACTGTATATAGTCTTAACCGTTAGCATTCAGTTGAGAAAACCCTGTGACAAAATGAAAAAGTAACAAAAACAGATAAATAAAAATGAATATTAACAATTTATAAAAAGAGTGCAAAAAATGCGACACAAGAAGTTTAAATTAAGTGCTTTACTCTTGTTAGGATATGGCCTAACAGGACTACAGGCACAAACAAGCATTAACGCCACAGGCGGTAATGCTTCGGGCAGCGGAGGCTCGGCGAGCTATTCCGTTGGACAAGTTGTTTATACCACCAATACCGGAACAAATGGTTCGGTGGCAAAAGGAGTGCAACAACCCTACGAAATTTCGACAGTAACCGGATTGGAAGAGGCAAAAGGCATCAACCTTTCAGTTACGGCTTATCCAAATCCAACTGCCGATTATTTTACACTGGAGATAAATGAAGTTGAGATTTCAGATTTATCTTTTCAGTTGTATGATATGCAGGGAAAACTTTTACATAATGGAAAAATCACAGGCAAGCAAACAAGTATTGTTATGAGCAACCTTGTACCTGCCATCTATTTTGTAAAAGTAATTCAGGATAAAAAAGAAATCAAAACATTTAAAATCGTTAAAAATTAAACATCATGAAAAAATTATTTACAATTTTATTAGCTGTTCTTTTAACAGCAACACTTTGGGCACAAAGTCCAAATAAAATGAGTTATCAGGCAGTAATTCGCAATGCAAGTAATAATTTGGTTACAAGTACTGCAGTTGCAATGCAAATAAGCATACTGCAAGGTTCAACGGGCGGAACAGCCGTATATGCAGAAACCCAAACACCAACCACCAATGCCAATGGTTTGGTAAATATAGAAATAGGTAGCGGAACTTTAATAAGTGGCAATTTTACAACTATCAACTGGGCAAACGGTCCTTATTTTGTAAAAACCGAAACCGACCCCGACGGAGCAACAGGAGGAATATCCTATACCATCACAGGCACAAGCCAGTTATTAAGTGTGCCGTATGCTTTGTATGCAGCAAACAGCGGAAACAGTACTCCCGGTCCTCAAGGTCCGGCTGGTTCTCAAGGTCCAACTGGTTCTCAAGGTCCGACTGGTCCTCAAGGCCCGGCTGGTCCACAAGGTACTGCTGGTACTGGAGGATTTACCCATTATATTGGCAAGCATTATAGCGGTGGTGTAATCTTTCATTTATGGAAAGACACTACAGGTGCAGAACACGGTCTGATTGTGGCTCTTACTGACCAAAGCACCTTACAAGTATGGACTAATGTTGATGTAACATTAATTGGTGCATCTGCACAAAGTTCATGGAATGGTTTAAGCAATAGCAATGCCATAGTAGCACAGGCGGGGCATACAAGCAGCGCTGCAAAGTTGTGTTTAGATTTGGTAAGTGGCGGGCAAAGTGATTGGTATTTACCGTCCATTCAAGAATTAAATATGCTGTGGAATAATTATTATACTGTTGCAAGGGCTTTATCTCAAATTTCGGGAGCAACGCAATTAACCAATACTAATTACTGGTCGTCGTCGGAGAACGACAATAGCAGCGCGTGGGTATTCTACTTCAACGGCGGCGGTACGTACGGCAACTATAAGGGCAATCAAAACTATGTTCGTGCGGTGCGGGCTTTTTAAAATTTATCTATTTAACTATTTACTGCGAAGCGGTCGATTTTTTTAAAAAATTACAGGGAATGGCTTTATATTACGAATTGAAAGTTTTTAAGGATGTTTACACGCTTGTGCAAAAAGTGTTTTTATAAACACAGGAGTTTCCTCGTGAGTATAAATATACACTGGGACAAGACATGAAACGTGATGCTATACAGCTTGTAAAAAGTATTTATAGAGTCAATAAAGCAAAGGATAAAGTTGTTTATCTGGAAACCTTTTTAGATGATTTTGAATTATTGAAATTGGGAATAAACGCAATTGCGTTTACAAATACGTTATATGCCACTTTAAAAAGACACAATAGAATATTAAAAGAAAAGAAAGCAAAACGTAAAATGAAATTTTGACTAAATGAAAAAGTATGGAATAATTACAGTAGCTACTTTAGTAATCATAATTGGATTTTACTTCATTTGGTGGAATCTTCCATTGACAATTAACAGAAAATCAGATATTAAACTCGGTGAAGAAATAATTAAAAATATAGAAAAATATAAGAAGACCAATGGACTTCCTGACAATAACGATTGGGAGACTCTACGAAAGTTCGGCTTCCGTGACAAAATTGATTTTTTGCAACCAGAATACAGCCGAATCGACAGTGTAACTTTTGAGTTAATTTATATAGAAGGTTTTGATGGACCATATCTAATGTGGAACTCAAAAGAAAGAGTGTGGAAAGAAGGTGATCCGACATTTCCCAAATAAGCAGAGAATTAAGTGAATGAATAGAAAAGCGGCATATAACAGCACCTTGCTGCAAGCGGGGTTTTTAAAACAAAAAGATATAAAACAACAAGTAAATAACTAAATTAGCAAGCTAAAAAGAAAGCGGGGTTAACACCCCGCCTGCAGCAAGCTGCCGAACGTTATGGCGCATTTTAAGAAACAACCATGGAGATAAAGAACAGAAAAGGACAATTTCATGTAATTGATAGTTTTGCGATAAAACGCCGTAATGAATTTTACCTGATTGGACAACTAATTGAAGGAACTGTTCAAGAAAATTGGTTTATTAATGTTCCATTTAATACTTCTCTTTCAATGACCGTCAGGATTTCTGTGATTGAAGATATTGAAATTTCAAGTGAACATAATAAATACAAGTTAATAATTGTGACAGGAGATAAAGAAACTCTAGACTTTCTGCTTGGATTGAAAATTGGAAGTGAATATATTGATATAACAATAGAGGGTCAAGATTGAATAAAGCATTAATTTTATGACAAAACTTAAATATATAATATATGGATTTTTAGTAATTCTTTTTGATATAGCCATTTATATTGTTTTAGGGTTACAATTAATGAAATATGATGACTTTTACACTGAAAGTAAAGGAGAATATTGGAGTTTTGCCAGCATGACTTTTTCTGAAAAAATGTGGACAATTGGAATTAATATATGGAATGTAATTAATCTTATTGTAATTGGATTCTTTATTTACAGATTAATAAAAGGAATAATAAAAACGCGCCATAACAGCACCTTGCTTCAAGCGGGGTTTAACAACAAAGTGAAATAAACAACAAGTAATAAACTAATTTAGCGGTCTGACAGGAAAGGAACTATTCACTCCCCGCCTGAAAGTTAGCTGCGAAATGTTAGCGGTAATGTTAGAAAATAACCACTCTAACTATAAAATTTAAAATGAGAAAAATAAAAATACTCATATTGACCCTTTTAATTTCGTTCACTTCTTTTGGACAAGTTGATTCTGTTGACTATAACTTCATTAATTCAGCTCTTAGACAAGTTAGTAAATATGATAATTCATATTTTTTATTACAAAGTAAAAGTTATAAATGCTATTTTTCCGAAAAACTGTTTGAGTTTTACAAAAAAGAATTAAAAGGTAGAATTGATACTGTGACACTTAAAGAAATAATTCGCAACTCTAACTCATCCTCAAAGACCAATTTTGAGTTTGATACTAAACTCATTGCAAAAGACATAGGTGCAAATATTATAACAGCATCAACTGTTGACAGCTTGCAAATGAATGAGAACAAAGCTCAACCTCTAAAAACTAGACTATTTTACATTTGCTCAGAACCAGTATATAATAATAAAAAAACTTTTGCAGTAATAGAATTTGGAGGAGGGACAAGGCGTTTAGCAATGCTTGGCAAGAAATATTTGTTTAAGAAGACTAAAAATGGGTGGAAACTTATTGCAACATTTGACAACTGGGTATCATGAACATAAAAGAAAACAATACCGCTAACAGCACCTTGCTTCAAGCGGGGTTTAGCAACAAAGTGAAATGAACAACAAGTAATAAAATAGCAGCGTGCTGAAAGGAAAGGAACTATACAAACCCCGCCTGAAAGCAAGCTGCGCAACGTTAGCGGCAATAAGCAAATTAAATAAATTGATCATGACATCAAATAAACTAAATTCAGGATTATATTACTTTTTCTGCATATTTACAATTATTTCAACAAGTGTATTGTCCTATTTAAATTTTGCAGAAACAGTTGACCAAATAAATGGACATTATACAATATTCAACCAATTTTCAACTATGACAGAACGACAAATAATATATTATTGCATAGGATTAACAATATTGTTTTTAGCAATAACTATTATAACTCTAATATTTATGTTTCGAATACAGAAACGAAAAGCAATATTTGTATCGATTCTTGGTTGGATGACAATAATTTTAATGTTTATTGTCGAAAGTTTGACACGAATACAAGTATAGAAAATAAGATAAATTACTTTATTCTAAAATATTACAAATTATTTAAGAAAATATAAATTAATAGCCGCTAACAGCACCTTGCTTCAAGCGGGGTTTAGCAACAAAGTGAAATGAACATGAAGTAATAAACATAGCAGCGGGCTGAAAAGAAAGGAAAATACAATCCCCGTCTGAAAGCAAGCTGCCGAACGTCAGACTGTCTAAAAACCCACAATACATTATTGATAAGTTTTATGATGTAATTCTCTTATTTGCAGTAGATTTTGTGTCTTTAATATATGAAATTCATACAAGGTCAAAACAGACTGCAATTACATCTTTTTCCGCAAACGTTGGAAGCATCCATCGCCCTTGATAATGAAGTAAGAGTAATAGAT
>JBMOKG010000138.1:0-7709 GCA_049315385.1 Bacteroidales bacterium | reverse complement strand
TAATAATACACATTTCAGGTGATAAAAGATTGGTTGAATCCAACCTGCCACCCATTCCTGTTTCAACTATGGCAATGTCAACTTTTTCGTCAGAAAAATACTGGAAAGCCATACCTACTGTCATTTCAAAAAATGAAGGTTTTATTCTTTCAAAATCAGGTTTATGTAGTTCAATAAAATCACAAACTTTTTGTTTGTCAATCATTTTACCATTAATCTTAATTCTTTCTCTAAAATCTTTTAGATGTGGCGAAGTGTATAAACCAGTTTTATAACCTGCACTCTGAAAAACAGAAGCAATAAGATGAGAAACAGAGCCTTTTCCATTGGTACCGGCAATATGAATGCTTTTAAAGTTTTGCTGAGGATTATTTAGTAAGTTTAAAAGGGCTACCGTATTATCAAGATTAGGCTTGTAAGCAGCCGCTCCAATGCGTTGAAACATCGGTAAATGACTATACATATATTCTAAAGTTGCATTGTAAATCATCGTATTTTTTATTGCTAATGTAATACTACAAAGGTAATTTAATTTATAGGTTTTAATCAATAAAACTTATCTTATTATCATTTAAGTATTTTGATTTTTTAAACTTCAGTATTATTGATGATTTTAGATGTTTTTTTATTGCTCCTTAATTGCTGATACGCAAACTATTTCCATCATAATATGTTTTGTATTTTTTGAGTGAAACCGAAGCTGGACCTTTGAAAGGAGAACCATCATTCAATAAAAATCTGGAGCCACAACAGGAATCGATAGTAGTTGTAAAAGAGGATTCTACAACAATTCTACATGAATTTTTATAATCATAAGGACAAGCTCTGTCAAAAGCAACAAACTCATCTTGGCTTAGTCGATAAACAACAATTCCATTGTATCCACCTGTTATATACTCCCAACCACCAACTGTGTTTAATTTTTGATACACTGTTGAGTTTGGTTGAATACTAAAATTTACATAAACGTAAGGAATGGTCTCATTTTCATCTTTACTACATGAAAAAAAAGAAGAAAAGTAAAATAATAGCAAGAAAAGAAAACATATTTTTTTCATTGAATTTGTGTTATTCTAATTTATGCAAAATTACTTAATTTTGAATTAAGAAACACTAAAACTATAATATTTCCACTTGAAAAAATATTTATATATTAGTATATCAGTTTATTGTATGGAATTTTTGGAAAAATAGTTTTTTTCAGGCAACTATTTTTAGTTAGATACTGTCATTAAAATATAAACAAACAAAAATATTGTTATAATAAATTACGTTTAGCAATAATTACTATTTTTGTACATTAAAAATTCAAATATTTTTTGACCATGAAAAAACTTAGGAACTTTCAAAAAAGTCTTTTTAGTTTAGTTATTTTTTTAACTATTATAACTCCCATTAATAGTTTTGGGAATTTTAAATTAACGCCACCACCACCACCAATTAATGATGAGTGTTTAGATGCTATTCCATTAACACCTACTACCACAGAATCATATACTTCTTATACCAATTCTGGTGCTACTCTTTCTATTGGTGCACCTGCGCCTGGATGTGCAACTCCTATGAGTGGTGATGTTTGGTTTAGTGTAATGGTTCCACTTAGTGGTCATCTTATTATTGATTTAAAAAAAGAAACCATGACTGATGCTGGAATGGCGGCTTATATAGGTGGTTGCACAAACTTAACATTGCTGGCATGTAACGACAATAAAGGTTGTGGGCCTGATCCTAATATGCCACAGATAGATATAGTAGGATTACCTGCATATCAAGTTGTTTCAATAAGGATTTGGGGTAAGGGTGCCACTAATTTTGGATCTTTTCTATTATCGGTTGTTTTTTCACCACCTCAACCTCCTTGTACAAATTTAGGTTTTGAAGATGACTATACAGGCTGGTTTACAACCATAGGACAGCAACGCGATGGGGCTCCTGGAGCAGGTACCCCTGTTTATGTTCCACTTTCATTTAATAATACTGCAGACGCAAATTTATTTATAGAAACTTCAGGTAATGATACTTATGGAGGATTTCCTAAAGTATATAGTGGAAATAAATCGCTTCGTATTGGAAATACTGCAACATATCAAACTTATGACGGAGCCTCTGTAGAACAAAGTTTTACGGTAGGTACCAATACCAATTTTATTTACCATTATGCAGTTGTTCTTGAAAATCCAAGTCATGGTTTTAACGAACAACCTTTTTTTCAAATTGATTTATATAATCAAAATGGGACTCCTATTAGCTGTGGTATATATTCAGTGGCACTTCCAGACCCCCTTAATCAATTTATCCCATCTCCTGGAAATCCTGGTAAGTTCTACAAACCATGGACTACGATAAGTGTTAACTTGACTGCTTATGTAGGTCAAAATGTTACAATTAAATTTACAACTGCTGATTGCTCACCAGGAGCGCATTTTGGATATGCTTATCTTGATTGTGAGTGTAAGCCATTTCAAATCACATGCACAAATAATAAAGATACTATTTGTGCTGGGCAAAGCACAACCTTATCTGCCCCTCCAGGAGCTAATAGTTATTTATGGTCACCAGGAGGTGCCACTACACCAAATATTACTGTTACACCAACAACTACTACAAATTATAGTTGCGTAGTAACTACTCAAGGGAATACTCCTTGTGTGAGTGCCCCTATATTTAAGAAAATTGTTATTGATACAGGTTTTGCAATTACTGCTAGTAGTAATAGCCCTGTTTGCCCTAACGATACAGTTTTTCTAAATTCGTTACCAGCAGGTTTAGCATCTTATCATTGGACAGGACCTAATGGTTTTGCTGACAGTACCCGAAACACATTCAGAGCAAATGTAACACCTGCAGATACTGGCACATATTCTGTTACCATAAAAAATGCCAGAGGATGTACGGTTGTAAAAACAACTTCTGTAGGATTACGAGCTTTGCCAACAATTGTTACAGCTAATGACAGTGTTTGCAAATTTGAAACTGCTACAATATCAGCGAGTGGAGGTGTAATTTATGATTGGAGTACAGGTGACAATACTGCCATTATTAACGTTGCGCCTTTAATTACAACAACTTATCAGGTAAAAGTAACTGACCAATATGGTTGTAAAAATACATCTTCTGCTATGGTGGTAATACATCCTCAACCTATTATACAAATGTCTCCAAACACTTCTGTTTGTTTGGGCAGTCAAACTACACTTACTGCAAGTGGAGGGGTTTCTTATTTATGGAATACCAATCCCACTGACACAAATTCATATATTGTAGTAACCCCCACAGATTCAGTAACAACTTATAAGGTTATCGTTACCGATATTAATAAATGTGTTGATTCAGCAACAGTAAATGTAACTACAATTCAACTTCCTACACCTACAATATCTAACGAAATTGATACACTTTGCAAAGGTTCTTATACAACCATAACTGCTGGTGGCGGATCATCATTTTTATGGAATACAGGAGAGGTTACACCTTCAATTTCTGTTAGGCCTTTAACTTCATCTGTTTATACAGTAACTGTAAAGAATATCATTTGTTCTAAAGACACATCAATCTTACAACTTGTTAGAAATTGTTATGTAATTTATGTTCCAAATGCATTTAATCCTACTGGATATAATACAATTTTTAAACCTATTGGTGAAGTAGGAGAACCTCAAATTTATCAATTTGCTATTTACAATCGTTGGGGACAATTAGTTTTTCAAACTACAGATGTAAATCAAGGTTGGGATGGTAAATTTAATGGTGAATATGTTGCAGCAGGAGCGTTTGTTTATTATCTTCTAATTGATAATGGTTATGAAGAACCTTATGAAAAGATAGGTACAGTAACAGTTATTCAATAAAATAATTCAATAACAAAAATAAAAATAGGGCTGTCTATGTTTGACAGCCCTATTTTTTTTATATTTGCAAGCAATTATCAGTTTAATTTCAAAAAAATGAACAAAAAGATTTTGTTTTTATTGGTTTGTATTATTCCTTTTTTTTATAGTTGTAGAACAAATTCAGCCTCGCAACGTCAAAAACAAGTTGAAAAGCAAAGAGAAGAAAAAGATAGAGAAGCAATCAAACTATATGAAGAAGGTAAAGAAAAACATATGAAAAATCAGAGCAAGGAAACCAGAAATAGAATGAAAGTTAATAAAGATAAATCAATAAAAACAAGTTATGTGAAAAAAGAATTTTTTTTAAAGCGATGGTTTACAAGAAAACCACCTAACACTTGTCCAAAATCTTCTTAATCTGACTTTTGCATGAATTATAAATATAATCTTTTATACAATCTATAAACATAATAACCAACAATATTAAGAAGTGAAATTAGCTATTAAATATATCCTTACATTCTTTTTTGTTTTGGTTTTTAATACACTTTACTGCCAGTTAAACACCAATATAAAATTTGAGCACATTTCATCGGAAATGGTGAAACTTGATAAAGGTTTGTCACAAAACTCAGTTCAAGCTATAATTCAGGATAAAGAAGGATATATGTGGTTTGGAACTTGGGATGGACTTAATAGATTTGATGGTTATGGGTTTTCCATTATTCGCCCTGATTATTTTAATGCTAAATCAGGAATTAGTAGCCCAAGTATTAGAGCTTTGTTTCAGGATAAAATGGGTTTTTTATGGATTGGAACTGAAAACGGATTGAATAAATATGACCCCAAAACACGAATTTTTATTCAATATAATAAAAATCCAATAGATAAAAATAGTTTATCAAATGATTATATCAATACAATTTGCGAAGACGACAGAGGCTTTTTATGGATTGGAACCAATGACGGATTAAATAAATTGAATAAAAAAACAGGGTCTATCGTTCGTTATTATTTGAATCCATCAAATGCAAATTCATTAAGTAATAATTTCATTAATCATTTATTATTCGATTCAACTGGATTTTTATTGATTGCAACTCAAAAAGGTTTGAGTCGTTTGAATCTAAAAACCAATATTTTTTCTCATTTCTACCATAATCCTTCTAATAAAGCTTCCATAAGTAGTGATTTTATAAATTACGTTTTTATGGATAAAAATCGAGATTTGTGGATTGGAACAAATAATGGATTAAATAAATTTGATAAAAGTAATAATAAGTTTATTCCATTTAAAAATCAACCTTCTAATACTTTAACTTTAAATAATAATGATGTAAAAACTATCATTCAGGACAAAAAAGGTATGTTGTGGATTGGGACTATGGGTGGTGGTGTTAATTATATGAACCCGAATGATAATAATTTTTATTCTTATGCATCAAATCCTTCAGATAATTCAAGTTTAAGTAATGATTATGTCAATTGCATTTATGAAGATAATTCAGGAAATATATGGGTGGGTACCGCATGGGGTGGTCTAAATAAAATAGATAAACAATCGAAAAAATTTAGACATTTTACACACTTTAACAATGAGAATTATAAGAGTATTAATAATAATTTGGTATGGTCGATAGTAAACGATAAAAAAGGGAATACATGGATTGCTACCAATGAAGGTATAAATATTTATAATAAAGAAACGAAGAAATTCTCTTATATTACACATCAACCTAATAATATTAATAGCTTAGGAAGTAATAGTGTTAGAATGATAGTTATAGATCACAAACGAGAAAATATTGTTTGGTTTGCAACTTTAGATGCTGGTTTAGATAAATATAATACTAAAACAAAAGTTTTTAAGCATTATAGGTTTGATCCAATTCAAAAAAATGGCTTAACTACCAATAGGTTAATGTCTTTATATGAAGACAAATATGGGGATATTTGGGCGGGTACTGAATTTGGTGGTTTATGTGTTTTGAATCCTGAAAAAGAAAAATTTACAATTTTTCAACACAATCCCAGCGATAAATATTCAATCAGTAGCAATACTATTTATCCAGTTTACGAAGATAGAAATGGGATTATTTGGGTTGGAACCTACAATGGGTTAAACAGGTTCGACAGAAAAACTAAAAAGTTTTATACCTATTTTCACGACCCAAATAACAAAAATAGTATCAGTAGTGATATGATTTTTTCTATTTATCAAGATAAAAATGGATACTTTTGGCTTGGAACAATGGGTGGGGGCTTAAATAGATTTAATCCTATTACAAAGGAATCTAAACATTATTCTGAAATTAATGGATTGCCTAACAATGTTGTATATTCAACAATTGAAGATAAAAATGGTGATTTTTGGTTAAGCACAAATTTTGGTTTGTCAAAATTTAATCCATTAAGTGAAGCTTTTGTAAATTTTGACGTAAAAGATGGCGTACAAAGTCATGAGTTTAATTTTGGAGCTGCAGCAATTGATCAAGATGGAGAGTTGTTTTTTGGTGGAATGAATGGGTTTAATGCATTTTATCCAGAAGAAATTATCATGAACAAGAATGTACCTTCAATTACTATTACATCATTCAAATTATTTAACATAGAAATTCCTATAAGTTTAAAAGATGGCGATACTCTCAATTTGGACTATGATGAAAATTTTTTCTCTTTTGAATTTGCTTCATTAGATTATGTGAACCCTTATAAAAATAAATACGCATATTTTCTCGAAAATTTTGATAAAACATGGAATTATACTAATGCTTCTCGCCGATTTGCTGATTATACAGCAGTTGCTCCTGGTAAATATACATTTAGAGTAAAAGGCTCTAACAATGATGGAGTTTGGAATGAAAAAGGAATTAAAATTTTTATTTACATTAATTCACCTTGGTATAAAACAATGTTTTTTTATATATCATTAATTATAATAATTGCAATATCTATATGGATAACAATAGTATGGAGAATTAAAAAAATTCGAAAAAAACATGAAGTTGAAAGAAAAATACTTGTTATTCAAAAGCAGGTGTTTGAACTTGAACAAAAATCATTGCGATTACAGATGAATCCACATTTTCTTTTTAATTCATTAAATTCAATACAAAGTTTTGTTATAGAAAAAGATATAGATAAGACTATTTATTATTTATCACGTTTTTCACAATTAATGAGATTGGTATTAAATAATTCGCAACAAACATTCGTTGTTCTGCAAGAGGAATTAAAAGTTATTAGACTGTATCTTGATTTAGAAAGACTTAGATATGAAAATATTTTTAACTATATTATCAATATAGATCCAGATATTGATGAAGAGTTTACAGCTATTCCGCCAATGATAATTCAACCATATATTGAAAATGCAATAATTCATGGATTAATTCATAAAAAACAGCAAGGAGAATTAATAATTGAGCTAAAATTAATTGAAAATTACATTCTTTGTATTATACAAGATAATGGAATCGGAAGAGCAGCCGCAATAAAAATACGAGAGCAATCAGGAATTTCACATAAATCGAGTGGAATGCTAATTACACAAGAAAGACTTGATATTTTAAATAAGAAAAACAAAGACCAAATTTCAGTTAAAGTAATTGATTTAAAAAGTAATAATGAAACAGCAATAGGAACACGTATTGAGTTAATGATTGTATTTAAAGATGTTTAAATGATGAATTAATAATTAATTATGAAATAGCCATAAGAATAATATTCATATAAATAGAGTAGGATAGTATATGACGCATTTCATGTAAAATTTTATAATTATAATAAGAAAGATATATTAATCTCAATTTCTGTTATTGGAATAAAAAACACAAGAAACTAAAACCAAATACAATGATAAAAGCAATAATCGTAGAT
>JBMOKG010000137.1:0-7711 GCA_049315385.1 Bacteroidales bacterium | reverse complement strand
AGAAAGCATCTTTTGTGGGGATACAACCGGGATGATTATATTTTCTAAGCCAGCATTTTGTAATTTTTCGAATATAATTCCCCTAGAAGTTGATAAACTTATCCCCAAAAGCGTTGCAACCAATTGAATCCAAAAAACAGGATGCTTTTCTTCATTCAATTGATAAAAGTTGGATAAATGCTCCACATGGTATTGGAAATCGATCTGAAAAAAAAGCAATGATTCTTTATGACCTTCAGTATTAAATGAAAACACAAGTTCCATTTTTATGCGCTCATCCTCAAGATTGTGCAATATTTTGTGTCCTACATTCAATTGATGCTGCTTTATAGATTTAAAAATCTTTACATCAATTTTCTGCTGAACCACTTCTATCTTTTGCAAGTGAATTTCTTCAGGAATAATGGGTAATTGTTTAGTTTTCATATCACATCGCTAATAAATATTCTTGCATTTCAGTTGTTTCAGTATATTTTGTGGCTTTGTTGCATATAACATTTTGATTTTCAATCACACCTAAATAAACATATTCATATTCCTTAACAGCTTCAGTATGTATTAGGTCAACACCCAATACCACTTCCATTTTAATAATACTTTTTAGGGTGAGATTGTGCATTCCGCTCAACCATTTTGAAATCTCGGAAGGGTTTTTATGCATTGCTTCTGCTAACTGAAGTTTTGACCAGCCTTTGTTTTCGAGAGCCAAACGTACTTTTTCAGTAATGGCAAGGTTTTTTTTGATGAAATATTCTATTTCAGGATCACCATTTTGGTCTAACCAATCAGTAATCATATTTCCTTCTTTTTCCATTTTATTTAAAAGTTTAATTCAAAATTATTTTCAAAAATGATGTCTGTTTGGTCATGATTCCACTGAATATCTTTAGCAATAAACGCTTCATCAATGGCTTTAGTTAATGTATTTGCCAACTTAAAATGAGATCTCACATTTGGGCAATCTTTAGCATTATTAGTAGTTTTAATGTCCCCATTAAAAAGAAAAACTACGCGATTGTTTGCACGCAAGCAATAGAGTCTTAAATCGTTTGAAGTATTTTCATCTTTTCCTGTTATATCATTATATTCAACATAAGTAGGCTCTCTATCAATACCATGAGGTGGAAGGGCGGAAGTGTCAGCAGTTTCAGCTTCATTTCTGAAGTAAAACCCTAATGCGCCTATCTCGTTTCCAAGCAACATCATCCAATTTATTATATGATTCAACTTATTCTTATTGTAGTCAGTGTGCTTTAGCTTAAACTGCCCAAACAAACTCAAACCATCCTCATTTATTCGCAAGGTGTAATAAGTCACCTTATTAAATCGCTGAACCAATATTATTTTTGCAAAGTTATTCACTTTTAAGTTAATTTACAAATTAATATTCACTTTTAAGTTATTTTATGATTTTTTTAATTCAATATTATTCGAATCTTATCTCTTTCTTTACCTTTTGCCAATTGGTCAATGTAGGTTTTAAAAGCGTCAATGGCTTCGTCAGGAGTTAAAGGTTTGTTGAATGTAGCTTTCATTCCCTCAATACTAACTTCTACTTTCTCTAATCCTTTATGTAAATCCATAATGGCATTGCGAATACGTAAAGCATTGTCTTTAGCCAATGTAATTTTACCTTCTTTAAAATCAGCTAATAATGTTTGCAAGGATTGGTCTAAAAGGTTCATTTTCTTTTTTACCATGGGATCTTCCAATGTATCTTTAAGTGTAGCAATCCATTGTTCAACCAAATCATTTAAATTACTTTTAATTTGTTTAACAGATAAAATCTCAACCCCTTCAAAATCAATTGGATTAAAATCCTGATAAGGTGCAGTAAGAATTAAACTTTTATTCACAATGCTATCTGCAGGTTGAAGTTTGCTGATTTTATTCAGCCATTGAGAATATTGACCAGTAGATAAGAAATCAGCTTCTTTCAATATGTCGCAAATTGCCTTATTATTTGAATCTAACAGTGCATGCTTCTGTGTATTGTCAGCTTCGCTTATCCTGTGCTTTAAATACAATTTAAGATACCAATCTGCATATTGCTCTTTGTATTTATTTAGGTCTGTCTTATAGGCATCTATTTTTATTGCATCTCCTGATAAAAGAATACTTGCCAATTGATTAATTGTGTTAGTAATATCTTCCTTAAAAATTGGGTCGATAACGTATTGTTTGCATTGTTGTAAGTAAGAAATTTCATCGTTTAGTAGTGCTACTTCTGCCAGTTGTTTCTCTACATTTTCAATTTTTGCTTTAACAGGCAAAATTTTAGTTAGTTCCTCAACAGAATAAGGAAAGTTTTTAATCCTTGCTTCAGAGGTGTAATTTGCTAATTTATCACAAAAACCTGAAAATGCAGTAAAGTCTATTCGGTATTTTAATGCCTCATCTTCAGATATTATTTCAATTCCTTTAAAAACAAAACCACCCTGAACTTTATTAAATATGGTTACAGCTCGTTTAGCCCATTCATTGGCAGCACTTACAAGATGTGTGTATGTTGAAGTATCCTTTAATTGAGTACTTAAATCTCTACCCAACATTCCTATAAACATAATTTTTAAGGCAGCTAAATTCAATCCTTTGGGTGGTTTGATATGGGTAAATGAATAAAAATCTTGTTTCTGAATATCTTTCAACTCATACAAATTTGTAGAGTTAATTGCCTTACCAGAAATTAAGGTAATTTCTATTTCACCTAAAGCAGCCAAAGTAGACATCACTAAAAATTCCAATTCTGCTTCTATTTTAAAATCTTCAGATAACCAGAGATTGTCACTTTTGTCAATGTATTCAATAATTTCATCACGATTCAAGACCTTGCCATCACCTTTTTCTAGTAAAAGCTTTAATAAGTTTTTGGCATAAGGAGAATGACTAAAATCTAACATGCCCGGAACCCATAAACCTAAACCAGATAAAATTCCTTCACCATCCCGGTTTGCCTGTTCAGGTGTTGCAATTTTTAAAAGAGCTTGCTTAATCAATCTGTCAAAATTTTCCTTGGCAACAGAAGCATTAAGTTGGGTGAATTTAGGATAGTTGGGCCGTTCATTCTCAAACCAATCTTCAAATACTATTGATGCAACATTTGAGAATATTTGTTCTTTTGTAAAACCAGCACCTTGCAATGGATATCCACTTAAGGGCAATTCTTTACCATTGTAATCGACCTTCGTTATTTGAACATATTCCTGGTCAAATAATGATCTTGCTTTTTTATTTATCTCATCAATTTTTTGACGATAAATTGTTTTTTGAGAAGAATCTGCTCTTACTTCAAGTGCCAAAGCTGCACCATATAATGTAACTGCGTCTTTAAATTCTTTTGATATGCCATCAAAGATGAAATATACTTCATCCTCTTCATGATTCCTTGTTTTTTTAGCATCATCAAATATTGGCATAAAGTACATATAAAAATGCTGTCTAGGCTGAGTGGTTGATTTTTCGTTAGGGTTGCCAAAGAAAATATAACCATCTCTGTAGGTTTTATGGGATTTCCATTCGATGTTATGTTCCCAAATTCTAAAGCCAGTCCGGTAAGTATCATGATCAAGTGGTAAATTAACTTCTAAGAATTTAAAGAAATACTCATCTTTTTGAGCATCAGCCATTGTTGCTGCATAATCTTTAATTTTTTGATCGAAATTTATTCCTCCTTCGATTCTTAAATGATATTCACCATTTTCAACATTTTTATCAAAGTATTGACCAGAAGTGGCTGTAATAATTTGTTGAGCTGCAGAATCTATTATGTCTATCAAAAAGTCTCTATCGAAAGCTAATTTATCTGTTAAGCACAAGTCATCTACCAGATGTTCTGAATTTGTACCGTTTTGTTTATTTAACTCATGCTGTAACAATTTAATTGCACATGCATTAGTTATACGTAAAGCAATTAACTTCTTTGATTCTCTCGTACCAGTAAAATAAGTATCGATTTTATCATTTATCGTTTCAGTAATTTCTTTCACTTTTCTAACATCAGGAATAGCCATTAAATCCTGATTTTTTTGAATATCTTCCCAGTAACTATCATAAGTCAGCAAACCAGGATTGTCTTTAGGAACATCGTATTCCAAAATTTCAGAAAACTGATTGGATAAAGTTTTAAGTATTTCTCTTTGACTTTTACCTATCCTTATTTTTTCAAAATTTTCGAAGTATGTAGGATGCACAGGAAAAAGATCAATGTAATCTTGTGTTCTACCATGCATATCAGTAAAAAGGCTCAAAAATGGATCAAGATGATCTCTGATTTTTTGCTTTTGATGTTCATTCTTTTTAAGAAGTCTGTTTTTTACAATGAAAGCAACATCTTCTTTGGTTATCATGATGTCTTTGTATCGATCATTAACATGTTGAAGCATTTCAGCTGCAAACTGAAATTCAGATGAATGATAAATCATTTCCTGAACACCAAAAATAAATTTGAATTTAGATTTATCGCATGACTGGCCCAATGCTTGTAAAACTGAAAGATCTTGGTTGAGTTTATCAGGTGTACTTCGCCCTTTTAAATAAGCTAACATTTCGTCAATAACAATTAAGAATCCTTTTTCAGGAAATTTTTCTTCAAACTCAGCCATCATCAGTTGAAGTTTATCAAAATATGGTTTAGGACCATGACCATCAAAAGAAAATTTAACGCCCAATTCATTAAGATAAGTTTCTATTTGATAAGTAATTACTTCCCAAAGGCTTTCTGTGTTCCCTAACTCAAAACGCAGCACTTTGAATTTACCAGAAATAGCTTTAAGCTCATTTTTTGGTTTTTCATCCTTGATAAAATCAAGCAGATCACCATTTTCAGCAATCAATGAAATAAGTGACATTAAATGTGATTTACCAGTACCATAATTACCTACTACTTGCAATCCAAAAGTTTCTCCAGCATAATTAAAATCTAGATTTTTTACCATTATAGGAATTAAATGATTTTTGAAAGTGTCGGAAAAAACAAATGTTTTTACAAGTGTGTTTTGATAATCAGCCTCTTTTATTCTACTGAATTTGATAATTTCGATAATAGGTTCAAAGTCGATAAGGTCTTTGTATTTCATAATGCTATATGGCTTAAATTATTGATTCTGATTTTTTTCCCTTGTTCTTTTGTTTGGAAATAAAGATAATTGCTGTCAATTTCTCCTTCCCAATGAACAAATAATATGTTATTATTAGAGTAATTATCTAATAATCTATTGAAATCTTGTTTTAACTCTGGTTCTAATAGAATGCCAATGTTGGTAATGGCTAACATCCTACCATAAGTATTATGTTCAAGTATGGACAAATTAAGAATTTTATCAATTTCAGCAGAAACTCTCATTGGCAATTTGCTCTCATCTTTATAATTATAAATAGCTTGAGCTAAAATGCTTCCTAAATCAATGGCTGTAATGTCAATGATGCTATTCTTATAAAAAACAATCTTATTTCTTGATTGTGAACTTAAATAAGCTGATAATTTATTTTCAATTAGTTTGTTCATTATTATTAAATACTTCTTTTTATATTTAGTCTGTATATCTCGTAAAAGTTGAGTTTCTATATTTAAATAAGATAATTTTTGATTGGGATAATCAAAAATATTACCAATGGTAAAGAATATAGGGCTATTTTTGAATTAATTTTATTTTCCATAACAAGGTTAATGTTCCAAATCATCTGTAAAATTAGGAAAACATATCCAACTTGCAAATTTAAATGGGCTTATTTGTGAAGAAAAATAAAAAATAAAGAAATCGGTAACTTTTCAGCTACCGTAGTAAAAATTATTTCAGCCATAAATTACAATAAAAAATGTTTGAAATTTCCAGCCTTTATGAGAGTAATAATTGAATTGAATTGAATTATTTTCAGAATAATTAATATATTTCACTTGCAATATTTTTCTATTTTATTTAACATTGTTAAATATTTGATTGTTATAATGCACCTTAAATAATAAAACATTCAGGAATATTAATAAACAATGGTGTTATTAATCTCGCAACATAATTAAAATAATTAGAATCATTTAAATCACTAGTTTCACAAAAGTATTTATGACTTTCTAAAAACTTTCCTCCGGCAATACTTCTATGTAAAAGAGGCAATAAAATGGGACAATTTTCTCCTTTTGATCTAATAAAAAATTCTTTACCAAGATTTTTTGCACCCCAGTATATAAATGGATATTCAGGATTTTCTTTCAAACAACGTCTTCCGAATTCAAAAGCAAAAGATCCAAAGGAGATGATTAATTTAGGATGGTATAACTCAATCATTTTTTGATAATCAGTCAATTCAATTTGTAGATCAATATTGTTTGTCCATATTTGGAGATTATTCTTTGGTTTCGTTATTGAGTTAGCAACTGCATTCCTTATAAAAATATCCTTTGTGTTTATTCGAAAATTATTTTGCCTATATATTCTATCTTGTATTTTATCAATTATTGATGTCCAAATATTATGTACAATGGGATGTCGATCATCAAAAGGATCTTCAAGTAAATCTTTCCACTTGAACGGTTCAGAATCACCAAGTAACCATATTGGGAACTTTGGATTGCCAATTTCTCTATTCATAATTTTATTATATAATGTCTAAATTCATTCTTTTGGTGACTTTTAATGACTAACAATAAATGATATTATTACAAATTTATTACGATTATCTAAGCAGGATTAACTGCATGATTGCAAATCCATATTATAGCCCTGTAACTTTATCAATTTTTTGATTTTATCTTTATATTTGATTTGACCACCAGAACCTGGGAATTCAATTGGACCCTTGTTTATAATATTCACACCATTTTGTTTTAAAAAAAGGTAATTTGCATCATATACAGGAATGGCAATTAATATAACATTTGTTTCACAGTCTGATAAATTTTTGATTTTATTTAATAATTCATTTTGTCCAAGCATTAACAATTTTATTTTTTTCTTTTTTTTATATTTTGCTTCAAAGGGCGTGTCCAGAGAATCAATTAGGTAAAATCCATCTTTTTTAAATTTTTCAAGAAAAATTTTCTTGACCTTGCGTATTTCTTTAGGTTTTAATATTTTAATTTCAGAAGGGTATAAAACTTTTATAGTTTCTAAAAAAAGGCTGTCCTGTTCATTAACATCCTCAAAATAAAAAAACCTGTCTGAGTCCGACTTTGGAGGTGTTTCAGCGACTAATAAATATTTTATCTTGTCGGGCTTATATTTTTGTCTAGCTAATTCTATTCTTGTCATATTAATAGGTAATAATATCTCCATAAATACAATTAATTTTTGTAATCAACTTAATTTGAAAAACAATTACATGTAGTTTTAATTAAGATTTTGGTTTTTATTTTTTACAAATGTACATTTTTTTACAAACAATAAAATTTTAAAAAAAACCGGCAACTATTCAACTAACGGCATTAGGAAAAAATATATTTGAAAAATATATTTTGACAGTATTCAAAAAAAAGGATAAAGCAAAAAAAAGGAATCCTTTCAGATTCCTTTTTTAAAACTTTTGGAAATTTATTTTTTATTTTTTGATGGAGGAGCTGCATCTTCAGCTTTATCATCTATTTTTTTAGACCAATAGCAAGTATGCGTATTTTCAAATTGATCTGTTTGTTTAAGATTTGCAATTTCGAAGTAAATGTTTTTAGAAGTTCCTGCTTCCTTTATCATTTTTTGTAATTCTTCGATTGAAAGTTTAACTT
>JBMOKG010000248.1:0-1776 GCA_049315385.1 Bacteroidales bacterium | reverse complement strand
GCTGATAATGCAGGTATTAATAATAATGCATGGAAAGATAACAGTGGTAACAACTTAGATGCTTTTACACTATACAATCAGTTTAAAAATGACAGTCTGTTATTTAATTTCAATAAATCATTTCATTTCGACTCATTATCACAAGCATTTACGATTAATTATTTACCAAAACATACAGAAAATCTAACAATTATAACTGTTTACAAAGCTATTAATGAACAACAGGAAAACGGACTTTGGTTTATAAAGATTGATTCGACAACCAATGTTAAGTTAACCACAAAACGTATCGGTAGTTTAAAAAGTACTGTAAAATACAGTGATACAACAGATACAAAACCCATTATCAATTCTTTAACGCAAGGCTGGAAAAAGATTCAAGTAGATTCATTAAATAGTAAAATGCTATTATGCGGAACTGATAGTTTGCCGTTTAGTGGGAAGATGGCTGAATTTCTTTTATTTGACAAATCATTATCAAAGTTTGATTTGAAAAAAGTTCAGAGCTATTTAGCCATTAAATATGGTATTACCTTATTTCAATCGGATTATCTGAATTCAAAAGACAGTATTATCTGGAATTATAAGCTATATAAAGGATTTTCCTATGATATAGCAGGTATTGGAAAAGATTCATTGTTTACATTTAATCAAAAACAATCAGCTGCGATGGGTGGTGATGATATTTTAACCATCGGAGCAAATCATATTTATTCTACAAACTTACAAAACAACAGCCAACTCAATAATTATAATTTTTTAGTTTGGGGTAATAATGGAAAGAAGCTAGAAACAATAAGCAACGATAGCATTGAAACCACAACGATTAATCAATTACCTGACAAAAAATGGATGATGCAAGTTACTGGAGATGCTGCCTCAAGTATTTCTACCCAACTCATCTTTGACGCTTCGGGTGTGGATAGTCTGGGTAAATGCGTATTGTTAATTAACCGAGATGCTACTGCAAATTTTACAATGGATAATACTGAAATATTTATAGCAGACAGTACAGATGCCAATAAGAAAGTATATTTTTCAGGAATTCATTGGGACAGTGATCATTCCGGTAAGGATGTGTTTACTTTTCTGTTGGGCAATCGCTTAACTTTACTGGCTAAAACAATAAATGCAAGTTCTGCTGGCAGTAATAATGGAGTGATTAATCTGGAAGTAGTAGCTGGTAAATCACCTTTTAATTATTCATTATTGGCTGATAGCAGACAACACTTTACTTTTTGGAATAGCAGCGATTCTTTGCAAAGTGTATACAATTTAGCACCCGGAAAATATCTGGTAAAAGTAATCGATATAAAAGGTTCTACCGATGCAAAATGGGTTAGAATCGGGCTTGGTACTGCAAACAATGATTTTGCTTTTGCGCCTTCCTCACATCATAATGGCAATAATCCAATAAGCAATCCGGCTGAAAACAAATTTGAAATCTACCCAAATCCATGTAAAGGCGATTACGCAATTTATGCTCAGGTTTTTGAAAGTATTGATATAACAGTAAGAGTAAGAGATATAGCCGGCAGATT
Source organism: Bacteroidales bacterium (assembly GCA_049315385.1). Lineage (GTDB taxonomy): Bacteria > Bacteroidota > Bacteroidia > Bacteroidales > JACABE01 > JACABE01. Next base: position 235 of record JBMOKG010000248.1, on the reverse strand, counting down.
AATTGATGAAAATACAGTAAGCGGTCAAGGTCAGTTTATAATCAATGGAAAATTAAAAGATAAAGGCAACTACCTTATTGAAATTGAAAGCAAAAAAGAAAAAAAGAGCTTTAAGCTAATTGTAGAATAATAATAGATCATTAAAAAATCAATTACCTCCAAAGACAAGAAATTATGAAAACTAAAAAATATCCCGTTTTCGCATTCATAGTAATTGCAATTATTAGTTTATATA
>JBMOKG010000053.1:0-31454 GCA_049315385.1 Bacteroidales bacterium | reverse complement strand
TTACCCAATGCCAGCTACACTTGGCAGGATAGCAGCCATACTGCCACTTACGAGGCAAAAGAGCCCGGTACTTACTGGGTACGTGCTTATGTAGCAGAATATGATATTTCAAGCACAGATACCATTGTAATAAGCGCAGAAGATGAAAAGATATGCAATCCGCCACTTATTATCCCCAACTTTATTACCCCCAACGGTGATGGAAATAATGATAATTTCCAGCTTAGCAATGCAGATAAATTCGATATAAGCCTGCAAATATACAACCGCTGGGGTAATCTTATTTATCAAACCGCTAATTACCAGAACAATTTCAGTTGCAGCCAGTGTGCAGATGGAGTATATTTTTACCTGCTAAGTGCAAAAAGCAAAAGGAACGGTTTGGTGAAGGAGTATAAGGGAAGCGTAACGGTGTTTAATTAGGAATTTGAGAATTAGGAATTAGGAATTAGGAAAAAAAGAACGTTGATAAATGACACTAGAAATACAAACTTACACTTCTGGAGTTCTTCCCCTATCAGAGGAAGTTAGATGGGGTGGTTTATGGGTGGCGATGCCGTTTACATTGCCCGTTTGATGCTGAATCTGAATGATGAGAAGCCATTACATTTGATTATGCAAAATCACCTCAAAAACACTATATGAATGACAATGTTTTAGACGCGAAACTCTATCCTATTCCTGCCCATGATTTTGCCACAGTTTCCTATAATTTAAGTGAAACTTTAATTGGTTTACGATTTGTTGTCTATGATGCCCAGGGTAAAATTATTTATACTAAAGAATTAACTAAACCCAGCGACCAGTTAATGATTAATCTTAAGGACTATGCCAAAGGCAATTATATTGCTGCTCTGTTTAATAATAATAAAGTAATTAAAAGGTGTAAATTTGTAGTTGAATAATTAACCAATATAATCCAGCACCCATTGTGCTGGATTATATTTAATCTTATTATGTATGAAAAAAATAATTTTCTCTTTATTTTTAATGATATTCATCATTAATAGCTTACAAAGCCAATCCATTCGTTTTAACAGAATGTATCATCACTCATTATTTGGAAATACTCGTTTTAATCAAATAGTTCCTTATTATAGTAACTATATCACTTTTGGACACTATGAATATAAACCTCTTACTTCTAATAATGAATTTATAGGATTAATGTCAACAAAAGTAGATAGTTTAGGAGATTTAATTATAAAGATTCCCTATAATGATACTGTTTTTAATTATATGTTATCTGGTTGGAGTTCTGATGTAAAAACAAAAGATGGAGGATTTATTATAAGTGGTTCTGCCTGCGAGAATAAGAGTCCGTATACCTATAATGGTTTTTTAATGAAGCTCGACAGCAATCTTACTATGCAATGGAGGAGGCATTATAATGATACTTCGGCTACTTCCGGCTGGACTTATCGAGATTATGGATTTCAATGTCTCAAGCTCACCCCTGATAATGGATTTATAGCCGTGGGTATACGTTACAAAAATAGTGGAATGTCATGCGGGCTGGCTGTAAAATATGACAGTCTGGGCAATCAGCAATGGTTACAAACCTATAACCTTAATTATTACTGGTCCGAAATTAACAATGTTATTTTAGTGCAAGATGGTTATGTTTTTGGGGGGGGGGGGGGTATTTCCGCTGATAATAATACAGTTGATGATATTGTCATAAAAACGGATATGCTGGGTAATGAAATCTGGCAAAAAAACCTTGGGGGAAGCAAAGGTGATGGCTGGATAACTTTACAAAATTATACAGAAGGAAATATTCTTGCTTTTGCTACTAAATGCGATTCAGCCTATACTTCTACAGATGGTAGTTATATGCCGTTTCTTAATGAGCAATTTTATAAACTATCAGCAGCAACGGGCGATACAATCTGGAGTTTATCCTATGGTCCGGTAAAATACGCCAATGGTAGTTTTGCTTTCAGAACATTCCCTGATGGAAGTGCTTTGGCTTCGGGTACTTATGATTATAGCAGATATCCATGGCTATTGCACCTTACCGCAGGAGGCAACGTAGATTGGTATCGGGAGTATCGTATTACAAATCCAAACCATGAAAATTATTTTTATGCAAATCCTTATGATTTGCAACAAACTGCAGATAGTGGTTTTGTTATATGTGGTGATATTGCAAATATTGATACTATATATGGAGGTGGGTGTGGCTGGATATTAAAAACAGACAAACATGGCTGCTATACAGCCAACTGCGATACTGCTACAGATATACAAACTACAACTTTCAGGATTTTATCATCATTAGAGTTGTATCCCAACCCGGCCACCACAGAGGTAACGCTAAGCTATTTCCCCGATATGGAAAAACCTGTACTGGAAATTTACAATAGCATGGGCAGTCTGGTAAAGGAAATCCCACTACCCAAAGCCAGGGATCGCTATACTTTTTCTGTAGCTCAACTGGCCAAGGGCTATTATAAAGTAATACTAAAGGATAACGGCTATGTGAGAGGGCAGGCGGGTTTGGTAATTAAATAACACACCTCACCTAAATCCTCTCCAAAGGAGAGGACTTCAGAAAAATATGTCTTGTCCTGATATAGGTTGACAAAATATTCAAGAAAATTACAACTTAAAACAGTATAAAATGTAGAGAAAAACTTGATTTATGAATCATTAATCGTTGTTCTTAATTCACATTACTTCGGCTTCGCTCAATATCCACCGACTTCTGCCTTCCATCTTCCATCTTCCATCTTCCGACTTCTGACTTCTGACTTCTGACTTCTGTCTTCCACCCCATAATTAAACAAACCAAGGCATTCCATGCATTGAAAACATGACATTTTGTCATGTTTTTTTATTGGCATAGGCTTTGATAGTTTATGGAGAAATTTTAAAACTAATACTATGCAAAAAGGTAAGATTAATGTACAAACGGAAAATATTTTCCCTATTATTAAAAAGTTCTTGTATTCTGATCACGAAATTTTCCTGAGAGAGTTAATTTCTAATGCAGTAGATGCAAGTCAGAAATTAAAAACACTTGCTTCATTGGGCAAATTCAAAGGCGAACTGGGCGATTTAAGCATTCAGATCAGTTTTGATAAAGAGAAAAAAACCATTACAATCAGCGACAAAGGCATTGGTATGACAGCTGAAGAAGTTGAAAAATACATTAACCAGATCGCATTTTCAGGTGCAGAAGAATTTGTAGAAAAATACAAAGATAAAAGCGAAGCCGATGCGCATGCCTTGATCGGACATTTCGGACTGGGCTTTTATTCATCATTTATGGTTTCATCGGAAGTGGAAATTCTTACCAAATCTTATATTGATGGAAGCAAAGCTGTAAGATGGGTTTGCGATGGCAGTCCTGAATACAGCCTGAACGAAATAGAAAAAGAAGAAAGAGGAACCGACATTATCCTTCATATAGCTGAAGACTCTGAAGCTTTCCTGGAAGAACATAAATTACTTGATTTACTCAAAAAATACTGTAAATTCTTGCCGGTTGCCATACAGTTCGGCACCGAAAAAACATGGGAAAAAGTAGAAGGAGAAAAAGATGAAAAAGGCGAGGATAAAAGCATAGAAGTTGAAAAACCACGCATCATCAATAATACCAAACCATTGTGGACTATTAAACCTTCAGAATTAACGGATGAGGATTATACCAAATTCTACCACGAATTGTATCCTTATACTTTTGATGAACCTTTGTTTAACATTCACCTGAATGTGGATTATCCTTTTAATCTGACCGGTGTGCTGTATTTTCCAAAAGTGAAGAAAAATCTGGAAGTACAAAAAGACAAAATCCAGTTATATTGCAACCAGGTTTTTGTAACAGATTCTGTGGAAGGCATCGTTCCTGATTTTCTTACATTATTGCATGGCGTTCTTGATTCACCGGATATCCCGCTGAATGTATCGCGCAGTTATTTACAAAGTGATGCCAATGTTAAGAAAATTTCGAGCCATATCACCAAGAAAGTTGCCGATAAACTCGAAGATATTTTCAAAAACAAAAGGGAGGAATTTGAATCCAAATGGGACGATATCAAGGTGTTTATTGAATATGGTATGATTACCGAAGAAAAATTTGCCGAAAGAGCCGAAAAATTCTGTCTGTTTAAAAATACAGAAGGAAAATATTTTCCTTTAGATACTTACAAAGATACTATTAAAGACCTGCAAACCGATAAAGACAATAAAATCGTTTATCTCTACACCAATAATGTAGAAGATCAGCACAGTTATATACAGCAGGCAAAAGATAAAGGTTATGATGTATTGGTAATGGACGGTGTGTTGGACAGCCATTTTATCAATCTGATGGAAAGAAAACTTGAAAATACAAGTTTTGTAAGAGTAGATGCCGAAACCATCGATAAACTTATTAAAAAAGATGAAGAAATTCCTTCTAAACTCAATGATGCAGAAAAAGAAAAACTGAAACCCATCTTCGAGAAAAATGTCGAAAAATCAAAATTCAGCATAGTGTTGGAAAGCATGAGTGAAACCGATCAGCCGGTATTGATTACGCAACCTGAGTTTATGCGCAGGATGAAAGACATGTCAGCTATTGGTGGAGGAATGTCATATATGGGCAATATGCCTGATATGTATAATCTGGTAGTGAATATCAATCATCCGCTGGTTGGACAAATACTGAATGATACAGACGAAAACAATCAGAACAAAACTGTAAAACAGTTGACAGACTTAGCCTTATTGTCACAAAACTTATTAAAAGGTGAAGCTTTGACTGAATTTATCAAAAGAAGTGTAGAAATAATAAAATAATTGCAAAACCTATAATAATCAAAATTTTATAGTAATTTTGTAACAAACAAAAACAATTTATTAACAATCAAAAACAAAAACAATGAACTTAAGTAAAGGATGGATCATCGCCATAGTTGTCATAGCATTTGTTCTCTTGCTATTAGGATCAATAGTAAGAATGTACAACAAAATGCCGAATTTAGAAGAAGGTGTAAACAGTCAATGGGCTAAGGTAGAAAGTGCCTACCAACGCAGATCCGATTTAATTCCGAATCTGGTAAATACTGTAAAAGGAGTTGCCAATTTCGAACAACAAACCTTAACCGGTGTAGTAGAAGCGCGTGCAAAAGCTACTTCAGTTAATATTGACCCTACGAAATTAACTGCAGCAAATATGCAGCAATTTCAACAGGCACAAAACGGATTAAGTTCTGCATTATCAAAATTAATGGTAGTGGTTGAAAAATATCCTGAGTTAAAAGCAACACAAAACTTTCTGGAACTACAGTCACAACTGGAAGGTACAGAAAACAGAATTAATGTTGAAAGAAACAAATTCAACGAAGCAGCCCAGAGTTACAATTCTTTCATTCGCAGATTCCCGAACAATATGTTTGCCGGTATGTTCGGATTTGAGAAAAAAGCTTATTTTGAAGCTACAGCAGGTGCAGAAAAAGCACCTGAAGTAAAATTCTAATAATAATTTTTAAATTTTTTTACTGAGACTATTACTTAAAGTGGTAGTCTCAGTTTTTACATTCATAATATTACATTCAGATAATGGGAACAAATGTAACACAGTTCTTCAGCAAAGAACAAAAAGAAGACATCAATCAGGCAATATTAAATGCGGAACTTGACACTTCCGGAGAAATAAGAATACATATCGAAAACAATTGTCCGGGAGAAGTATTGGATCGTTCAGCCTTGGTATTTGAAAAATTAGGGATGAAAAAAACCGAATTACGCAATGCAGTATTAATTTATCTTGCATTGAATCACCGCAAGTTTTCTATTATTGGTGATGCCGGTATCAATGCAGTAGTTCCTGAAAATTTCTGGGATTCCATTAAGGAAGAAATGCTGATACATTTCAGAGAAGCCCGTTTTACAGAAGGATTATTATTTGCTATTACTAAAACAGGCGAACAACTTAAAAAGTATTTCCCTCATCAGATGGATGATATAGATGAATTATCCAATGAAATATCATTTGAGAATAATTAAAAATTTCAGAATGGCTTTATTCAGTAAACCGTTAACTTTTTAAACAATACCGTTTACTGATTTATATATAAAATAAATATTAACAGTATTACATTTATGGCTTTAAAATTAAGAATTAAGAATATTTAAAAAGCTTAATGTAAAATCTGATTAATAAAACTAGAACTAAAATCTATTAACAAAACCTGATGGTTTTATACTTAAAACATAAAACTAAAAACAAGCTGGCTTTTAAATATTATTAAATATCTTATAAAATGTCGATATTCAAAAATAACAGTATACTGTTTAATTTAAAGCAACTTATAGTTGCATTGGCTCTTTTTCTGCCTTTAATTGTTGTTTCGCAGGATTTACCTGAAAAACCAAATCCTCCGAAATTAGTAAATGATTTTACCAACACGTTGTCACCGGAAGAATCCAATTTGCTTGAATCAAAATTAGTAGCTTATTCTGATTCTACATCAACGCAAATCGTAATTTTAATGGTAGATGATTTATTAGGTTACGATAAAGCTGATTATGCAGTTAATCTTGCTGAAAAATGGGGTATCGGTCAAAAAGGAAGTAATAATGGTGTACTAATACTTATCAAACCAAATGGTAAAAAAGGAGAAAGAGGTGCTTTTATTGCAGTTGGATATGGATTGGAAGCAGTTATAACGGATGCACTTTCAAGAAGAATTGTAGAAAATGAAATGATTCCAAACTTTCGTGAAAACAGGTTTTATGCAGGTTTAGATCAGGCTACTACAATTTTGATGCAACTGGCATCCGGAGAATTTCCTGCCGGTTATTCTAAAAAAGATAAGCCAAAAGCCAATGGTTTAGCTTTTTTAATTCCGATTTTTATCATCTTTATTGTATTATTGATGATAAAAAAAGGTGGTGGAAATACAATGAGTGGTGGAAAAAACACTTCATTCTGGACTTCTTTATTTTTACTTTCAGCTATGAATAGCAGAGGCAGTGGAAGTTGGGGAGGATTTTCATCAGGCGGAGGAAGCAGCGGTGGATTTGGTGGTTTCGGTGGTGGAAGTTTTGGAGGTGGAGGTGCCGGCGGAAGCTGGTAGTTTTATAACTGATAAATATCAGTTTTTAAAATATTATTGTTATTTTTGTAAAAAATATTATTGTTTCACTAAAATTATATAAAATGAAAAAATTATTATCTTTTATCTTATTACTTTCAATAAGTAGTATGATGAGTTTTGGACAAAACTTAAGTACTAAACCAACTACGAAAGTTTTAATTAATTCGGACGAATCACAGAATCATGGGAAATATTTTAATAAGACAGATATGCCGGATTCAAAAGCATCAATCTGGACTTCTTCTATGTCAACAGCTTCTTCATGGGTAGCTTCTTACGGCAGTGGTTCAACAATAAATATTCCATGGACATGGATAAGTGATACCGGAGCAGCAGCACCTTTATTTAAAGAATATGTATATCCCAATCCACCATTTATGAACGGAACTACATGTACAACAGGTCTTTTTTATATTGATGCAAATACACCAAGTTTCGCAAATCCTCCATTATACGGCACATATAACAGTATGCTTACAAATTCTGTAGCAATAAATACAAACGGTCATAATGCTGTTGCATTAAAGTTTTATCAGGTTTATTATGCTTATAATGCAGATACTACAATTATTGAAATCAGTAATGATAATATTAACTGGCACATGATAGATGTAAATCCTGGTATGGCTGTTAATACAAGAGCTTATGGATGGAAAACTTTTAATATATCAGCATGGGCTGCTAATAAACCACAGGTGTGGATTCGATTCAGATTTGGAGCTCCTGAGTATTCAGGTGGATCTCAAGTATATGGTGGTGGATATGGTTGGATGATAGACGACATCGAATTATATGAACCTGCAAATAACCTCATACAGGTTGATAGAGTTACATTACATGATGGTTATACTCAAGTACCTACAGGCTTGGGTGTTCCTATGTATTATGATGCAGATATTACAAATACCGGAGCTTTGGCTCAGCCTCATACAAAATTACATGCAGTTGTTATAGGTGCTGGAATTGATTCTACAAGTAATGATACTACTTTAGCTCCAGGAGGATCGCTTCTTTATACAAATAACCTTTCAACAACCGGTGAATATTTTATCTGGAATACAGATTATTTTTACACACCACCAACAACATTAGGTACTTACAAAGTAACTTCATATATTTCGAGTGATTCAATTCCTAAAATTGCACTTGATACTTTTGATATTAATGTAGTATGTAATACATGTAACTATTCAAGAGATAACAATACCTATACTGATTCGAGATGGTTTGGTGCAACAGGAACCTCTTCTGATCCATATACTGCAGTTAGTGTGTTTGAAGTAAATCAAAACAGAATGGCTTATGGTGTAAATTGTGTAGTTTCTCAAGATAGCAAGGTTGGTTCAAAAATCAAAGCTGTTTTATATAAGTATTTTGCAGCTACTGCCACAAGAACTATTGTTGCTCAGTCAGCAAACTATTATATCACTGCTGCAAATATTCCTACAGCAACTCCTATGATTAATCCTCCTTCAATTTCTCTTCCATTTACATCAGGATATACAATGCAGGCAGACTCTTCATACTGGGTAGGTATCCAGGTTTATGGTGGAACAGATACAGTTAAGATAGCTACCGATAATACAGGAATTCCTCAATGGGAACAAACATCACTGGTATTTGATCCAACGGGAAATGTATGGTATAAATGGGCAAGTGGAAATGTACCTGCTTTAATGATAAGGACTGTTTTTGATCCTACTATTGGTATTAATGAAGTTGCAAACAACCCAATTACTTTATTCTCTTGTATGCCAAATCCTGCTAACAATTATACCAAAATTTCCTATGAATTGAAAAACAATGAAAATACCAGCATCCTGATTACAGATATTACAGGAAGAGTTGTAAAATCTATTCATCAAGGAACTCAGGCTAAAGGTAATTATGCAATTGATGTTGATTTATCAAATTTATGCAGCGGTACCTATTTCTATACATTAAAAACTGCAACTTCTCAGGCTACTGATAAATTAATTATTGTAAAGAGATAATCTTTAAATTTTTTAAGTTTTCAAGAAGGTGGACTTTTCGAAAAGTCTGCCTTTTTTGATCTGAAATAGTATCTGTTTAATACATTACCAAGTTCATAGCTGTTGAATTATTTTAAAAAAAATATTGTCTTTGAATAAAAATGTATTACTTTTGTCAAATAAAAAAAATGTTTAATTAAACCTAATACAAAAAATGAGAAAATTATTATCTTTTATCGTATTGCTTGTAATTAGCAGTACTTTAAGTTTTGGGCAAAACTTAACTGTTAAACCTACAACAGTTCGTTTAGACCAAAAAAATGACAATCAAAATCTGGAACAATATTTTAACAAAAATGTGGTTTCAGATTCAAAAGTTACCATCTGGTCTTCTAATATGTCTAATGCGAGCCAATGGGTTGCCGCAAAATTACCTAGTCAGGAAGCTATCATTGCGAATACATGGGAATGGAAATCTGACACTTCTCAGTTTTCAACTTATTTTAAACAATATGTTGGACCATATATGGGCTCTACTACTCCAATGCAAGGTGTTTTTTATTTTGATGGTATCTCTAACTTAATCGCTTCAAAATATGGAATTTCTAATTCTACATTAACCAATGCAACTGCTATCAATACTACTGGCTACAATGCTGTAAGTATTAAATTTTATCAATTGTACAAATCATACAACGCAGATTCTTCTCTATTAGAGATCAGTAGCGATAATGTAAACTGGTATACCATTGATGTTAACCCAAATGTAGCTGTTAATAATTATAGTTACACCTGGAAAGAGTATAATATTTCTCAATGGGCTGCTAACAAAGCTCAAGTTTGGATTAGATTCAGATTTTTTGCTCCTGCTTCTACTACAAGTGGCGCTCAATATGGTGGTGGATATGGATGGGCTTTAGATGATGTGCAAATATTTGAACCTGCTAATAATCAATTACAGGTAGACAGAGTTACTTTGCATGACGGCTACACTAATATACCCACTGGAATAGGAATGCCAATGTATTATGATGCAACTTTTATGAACATCGGTGCTTTGACTCAAACTCATGTTAAACTGCATGGAGTTGCATTAGCTACAGGTGCTGATTCTACAAGTATTGATACTACTGCAGTACCAGGACAAAATATAACTATATCACTTAAAAACTACTTTTATACTCCTCCAACTGCTTTAGGCACTTATAAAATTACATCTTATATTTCAACAGATAATATTCCTCGTATTTCACAAGATACTTTTAGTATTAAAGTGGTATGTGATACCTGTAAATATGGAATGGATAACAATACTTATGTTAGTTCCAGATGGGCTGGTACTACCGGAACAACCTGTGATCCTTATACAGCAGTGAACAGATTTGAGGTAAATGCTAACAAAATGGCTTACGGTGTGAACTGTGTTGTGAATAATGCTACAAAAGCAGGTTCAAAAATCAAAGCAGTTCTATACAAATGGCAGACATCATCAGCAACCAGAACTATTGTTGCTCAATCATCAAATTACTATATTACTGCCGATAAAATACCTGCAGCTCCTATGGTTAATCCTCCATCCATTGCCCTTTCTTTTACTTCAGGATATCAAATGCAATTAGATTCTTTGTACTGGATAGGTATACAGGTTTTTGGTGGAACAGATACAGTTAAAATGGCAACGGATAATACAGGAATTCCTCAATACGAACAAACATCACTATTTTTTGACCCTGTATTAAACAGCTGGTATCTATGGGCTGGTGGAAATGTTCCTGCAGTTATGATTCGTACCGTTTTTAATCAAAATGACCATTGGGATAATATAACTGGTATTAATGAAATAAATAGCACTGTTAGTTTATTCTCTTGTATGCCAAATCCTGCTAACAATTCTACTCAAATTTCTTATGAATTGAAAAACAGTGAAAAAACTTCTATAATTATCACAGATATTATGGGAAGAACTGTTAAAACACTTAATCAGGGTTTACAGACAAAAGGCAATTATACAATTGACGTAGATTTATCCGGCTTTACAAGTGGTACATATTTCTATACACTGAAAACACCTTCAGCTCAAGCTACAGATAAATTAATTATTGTAAAACGATAATTATTATCCTTCAATATTATAAAAAAGGCTGGCAGTTTAAACTGTCAGCCTTTTTTATTTTCAATCTGATACTTTTTTATTCGGAAAAAATACAATACTACGGCTTTTATGATACCACTTTTAAAGAGTGTTTCTAAAAAAGAATTGTCTTGAAAAAAGTTAGATTTTTATAAAATGAAAACACAAATGGAAGAATAAGAGAAAAAGAAATAATGTTTTTTTAACCTTTACAAGAATTTTTATCATTGTTGTCCGGTTAATAATTAAATCCATTAAGATATAGCAACTACGTTGATTTTTTATTTTTTAATACACTAATCTACAAATATATAGCAACTACGTTGCTGAAATTGATGCTGTATAGCAGCTAAATATTTGTAGAATTATTAAATAACGAAAAATGAAGCCACGTAGTGGCGAAATCTTTGTTTAAGCCTTATATTACTTGGTTTTCAAGCATAATTGCAATTTTAACCGGACACCAATAAATTTTTATATTGATTTCAAATTTTCAACTCCTTTTCCTGTACATCCTTACTGCTAAAAATAATACGGTTGATGCATAAGCCGCTAGTGATAGAAATTGTGGCAATATATCGGAAAATCCCGAACCTTTAAGTAATACCATACGCATTACTTTTATAAAATAAGCTATAGGATTGATAATGTTAAATTGTTGTGCCCATAATGGCATACTTTCAACTGGTGTAAACAAACCGCTCATCATTATAAAAACAAGCATAAAAAACCAGGCGATAAACATGGCTTGTTGCTGGGTATTGGTAATTGTTGAAACAAATAATCCCATTCCCAAAACAGCCAGTATATATATTGCAGCTACTGAAAAAACAACACTGAGGTTACCAAGAACAGGCAGCGAAAAAACTATTTTTGCAATTAATAATCCAAAAGCAAGTTCAAACATAGCTATGATCCAGAAAGGAATTAATTTTCCTGCTATAAACTGGTATTTATGAATAGGCGTAACATTAATCTGTTCGATGGTTCCAATTTCTTTTTCACGTACAACATTCATAGCTGAAAGAAACATACCAATAATAGTCACCAGTAATACAAGAATTCCCGGAACCATATATGTTTTATAATCTAATTGAGGATTGTACCAGAATGATGTTGTGGTTTGTATTGGCATCTCAAATGGATGTCCATAATATTCAACCAATACATTGCGGTTAAAATCTTTGATAATTGAAAAAGTATATGCATTCATAAGTCCTGCTGCACTGCCATTAATGGCATTGATTGTAATCTGTAGTTTTGCTTTATCCGTTCGTGTTAAATCACGGTCAAAGTGCAAAGGAATCTGAATTATCATATCAGCTTTATTCGTTTTAAGATCTTTTTCAGCCGTTTTATATGCATCAGAATAATTAACAATATTGTAAAAATCAGAACCTTTAAATTTACCAATTAACGCTCTGGACAAGGGCGATTTATCCATATCATTGATATGCAATTTAATATTTTTCAACTCATAGGTGGCAGCAAATGAAAGTACAAGTAATTGCACAACAGGTAAAACAAATATGATTGGAAGCATCGCTTTATTACGAAAAATCTGCGTAAACTCTTTTTGTAAAATATACAATATAGTCTTCATCTTATTTTAATCTTACTTTAAACTTTTTAATACTTAACATAATGAAAACAAAGGTCATGAAAACAATTATCAGGGTTTCTTTCCATATATATGTAATTCCAACACCCTTGAGCATTATTGCTTTAATAATAATGATAAACCAACGTGGTGGTACAATATTACTGATTAACTGAAGTGGCAACGGCATGTTTTCAATTGGAAATATAAAGCCGGACAGCAGAATAGTTGGCAGCATTAATCCGAACATTGATATCATCATTGCTGTTTGTTGAGTATCTGTTACTGTTGAAATGAAAATTCCAAGAGATAATGCCATTATGATAAAAAGTAAACATTCGCCCATCAGCAGCAATAAACTTCCCTGTACAGGCATTCCGAAAACCGTAAATCCCATTACTAAAATTATAACAGCAATCATAAACGAGATAAAAATATATGGAACTACTTTGCCTATAATAATTTGAATTGGTTTCAAAGGAGATGCCAGAAGAATTTCCATGGTTCCCAGTTCCTTTTCACGCGTTATGGAAATAGATGTCATCATAGCAGAAATCAACATTAATAATATTGTAATCGTACCTGGCACAAACATAAAAACGCCTTTCAATTCTTCGTTATATAACATTTTAACTTCAGTGTCAATCTGCATCGGAAGTTTCTGATTTTGTATCAATTCCTGCTGGTAATTATTGATAATCGAAATGGTGTAATTGCTTAAAATATTGGCAGTATTAGGATCTGATGCATCTGCAATAATCTGAATACTTGCCTTTTTCTCCTTTTCAAGCTTCTGCGCGAAATTATTTTCAAAAACAATAACTTCCTTAATTTTACCATTCCTGAAATTTTCTTCAATCTGACTATAATTATCAAGGTTTTTTTCTAATTTAAAATATGCAGAAGACAAAATTTTATCAGTAATTTTCCGAGTGACGGCATCTTTAGAATTATCTAAAATAGCAATACCGGCATTATTAATTTCATTAGTTATCGCAAAACCAAACAATAATATCTGTACAAAAGGCATCCCGAACAATATTACCATCGTTCGATAATCTCTGAAAATATGGTAAAACTCCTTGATAACAAATCCTTTAAATCGTTTCATTTATTTGAGTTCTAAAATTTATAAAATTAATTTTAAGGTTGAATTTGCTTTTTCGTTTTATCATTGTTTTAATCTGGCTAATTTTAAAAACACTTCTTCCATATTATCAGTTTCAAATGCTTGCATAAGAGCTTCGGGTGTATCGAGTGCAGCAATTTTTCCATCAACCATAATTGAAACCCTATTACAATATTCAGCTTCATCCATATAGTGAGTAGTTACGAAAACTGTAATTCCATTGTGAGCAGCTTCATAAATCAAGTCCCAAAACTGACGACGGGTAATTGGATCAACTCCTCCTGTAGGTTCATCCAAAAAAACTATTTTTGGATTATGAAATATTGCTATGGAAAAAGCAAGTTTTTGTCGCCAACCCAAGGGTAATTCTTTTATCAGTTTATCTTTTACATCCGTAAGATTCAGTTTTTCTATCAATTGAGCTGTTTTCTCTTTAATCTCATTGCGTGTCAAACCATAAATACCACCATAAAAACGAATATTTTCCACTACAGTCAAATCTTCATATAAAGAAAACTTCTGGCTCATATAGCCAATTTTGGTTTTTATTTTCTCTGACTCATGATAAGCATCAAAACCAGCAATACTTATTTCGCCTGAAGTTGGTTTCCATAAACCACATAAAATTTTAATCGCGGTTGTTTTCCCGGCTCCGTTAGCACCCAGAAAACCAAAGATTTCTCCTTTGTAAACATCAAAAGTCAAATGATCATTTGCAATGAAATTGCCAAATTTTTTAACTAAATTCTTTACAGTAATAACTTTTTCTAGTACCTCCTCTCGCTCAATTTGAATTACGGCAGAAGAACTTTGTGTATTTTGTGTCATTATTAAATATTTATACTTGCGAAACAAGAAGAAGAAAATATATATTTTGTTTTTTAATTCTTTGACATTAACCGCATAAAACTATCTTCAATACAAGCTTCAATTTGCTTGATTTCAATTGAACGATGCGACTTGGTTTCCAAAAAACGCCTGATATCATTTTGATTGCCTTCATGCAATGTTAAATGAACATACTGACCGAAAAGATGCGAACTCTCTGTTTTTGTCCATGCTTTTAAATCATGTATCAATGAATACATATTATTAGTTTTAACAGCGAAAAGTGTATTATCAAATTCTTTAATAATATTGACGGGAGTATTGGTTGATAGAATATTACCTCCTTGCATCAGACTCACCCTGTCGCACAATCCAGCTTCATCCATATAAGGTGTTGAAACAATAATTGTAATTCCACTGTCTTTCAACTTTCTCAACATTTCCCAGAATTCTTTTCTGGAAACAGCATCTACTCCTGTCGTTGGTTCATCCAGCACCAAAAACTCAGGTTTATGTATCAGAGCACAGCATAATGCAAGCTTTTGTTTCATTCCTCCTGATAGTTTTCCGGCAGGACGCTTTTTAAAAGGTTCTATCTGAACATAAATGTCTTTGATTAATTCATAATTCTCAGAAATAGTCGTTCCAAAAATTGTGGCAAAAAAACTTAAGTTTTCTTCTACAGATAAATCCTGATACAAAGAAAACTTGCCGGGCATATAACCCAGTATATTCCTTATTTTTTTATAATCCTTAACTATATCGTAACCAATTACAGTAGCATAACCTTTATCGGGCAACAATAAGGTAGTCAGAATCCTGAACAGTGTAGTTTTGCCGGCACCATCAGGACCAATAAAACCAAACAATTCACCTTTATTAATATCAAAACTAAGGTTGTTGATGGCTATAATATCTCCATAATTTTTACTTAGATTTTTGACTGATATTGCGATTTCCGTCATATTCATATTTTATTTGATAATCATACGTCGGGAATCAGAAGACCGATGTTGTAGACAATACCCGACTTTTCTTAAACTTTAAATACTTTAGGCACTTTAAGTACTCCAAGTACTTTCTTTCATTTACTCTGTGTCCAATAAGTAGTTCTGCCTAAACCCATCCACGATTTACCAATATAGCCTCTTAATTTTAATTTATCTTTCGATTCAAACCCGATCTTGCCATTGTAAGTTTTTCCGGATTTAGCATCATAAACGCTGCCATCTCCCCATTCGTTGTCCCCATCAAATTTGAACCCGTTTACAAAACTCATTCCCAATAACAAGCGTTCTTTCAACTTTATATCAGGATTATGCTTGTCTTTCTTAGGCTTTCCGGTTTCTTTATCATTGGGTTCTTTCAACCAGATTATTTTCCCGTAATATTTGTCGGCAATTCTATAGATTTCAACTTTTGCCTCATTATTTTCTGTAAACCATTTGCCAATAATATCATCTGCTTTCATCTTTTGAGCAAAAGATGAAAAAGTCATTACCAAGCCAATAAGCAGCAGTAAGATTTTTTTATTTTTCATTTTTTGTTAATTAAAGTATTATTTATAATTATAAGATTTATTGCATTATTTAAACCTTGTTTTTAAGGCTTATCAAATTCATTAGAGCCTTTCTCTTTTTTTCTTCTGTCTTCTTTCTTCTTATTAAAACACCATTTCTCCCGGCATTCCGATTTTTAAACTGCCGTCGTTTTTTACCATCACTTTTACAGCATATACAAGATTTACTCTTTCCTTTTTGGTTTGAATAATTTTAGGTGTAAATTCAGCATTATCTGCGACCCAGCTAATAATCCCTTCATAAGATTTATTTTCTTTTTCGTTTTTATCAACCAGAACTTTGCATTTAGCTCCAATTTTAAGGTTTGGAAGCTGATCACCACTAACATATACCTTAAGTATCATATCCTTGAGATTGGCTATTTTATATAATGGTTTACCAAAAGTTGTAATTTCACCCTGTTCAGCATATTTTACCAGAACAGTGCCTGCAGTTTCATCGTAAATATAAGATTTTCGGATAGAAGAAGCTATTTGTTCTATTTGCTTCTGCATACCTGAAATTTCATTCAATACACTGCTGTTCTGTGTCTGAATAGCATTTATCTGCTTATTAATCACATCAATACCACCTACCACATCATCCAGTTGTTTTTTTGTAGCAGCTCCATCTTTATTCATTTTTACAATTCTTTCTTTATCAATTTCCAGGTTTTTCTTTTGTTGATGCAAAACTTCAATTTGTGCAGTTATATTTGTAATCTTTGATGATACAGCTTCTTTCTGAGCCAATAACTGTTGTTTTTTTAAAAACAATTCAGTAGTATCTACAAATCCATACATTTTCCCATCTTCAAGCTTCTGTCCTTCAATAATATCAAATGAAATTAGCTTTCCATTAGCCTGAGAAGAAACAATTATTTCTGTAGCCTCAAAATTGCCATAAGCATCAGATTTATCTTTATTCGAATTGCAAGCTATTATTGTTAATCCTAACAAAACAAGTATTCCATATCCTTTTCTCATTGTCTTATTTTTTACTTTTATTAAATTTTTATTTTTAAAACTATAAATACTTCATTCACTTTTAGCAATCTATAACTTTCCTGAATTTACCAGATAATCACATTTGGCCTTTATCAATTGTATTCTATGCATTTCATAATTGATCTTTGACTGTGTTGCTGCATTTACATCATTCAGATAATCAGAAGAAGTGATATATCCATTGTCAAATTGAGAAGAAGAGTTCTTTGCAATTTTTGTTCTTAAATCAATAATTTCTAAATCTTTCAACATTAAAGCTGAAAATTTATCCATTTCAGCCAAATCCCTCTGATAGGATATTTTACTGTTTTTCTGATATGTATCTTTTGCTATGTTAATGAGATCTTTTTGTAATTCTATTATTTTCCTGTCGGTTTTTGTCTGATTCCAGTTCCAGATATTCCAGCTCAATTTAGCACCCACCATATAAAAAGACTGAAAATCATTGGATAGCATATTTAAACCAGGTCTTCCATAACCCAATTGTCCGAAACTATAAATTTTGGGCATCAGCTTTGAAGAAAGCACAGAAGAAGTGATAGATAATTTGTTTTTATTCAATTCAAAGGACTTCAGTTCTGGTCTAAGATTTTCAAAACTAGTTGAATTCAAAGCTAATTCCGGTAAATAGAATTTTGAATTATCAGTTATCTCAACTCCGCATAATTCACTTAACATTAAAATACTGGCTAATTTTCCGGAATTAGCTTCAATAATCTTTTGCTCAATCTTAATTATTTCAGCCTTTAAATTATCTGCATTGCTTTCATTCTGCACTCCGTTTTTTACTGCTGATTCAATTTTCAATAATTTAGCTTGAATATCTTTTTGGGAAATCTCCAATAACTCAATATTTTGCTGAAGCATTAAACAATTGAAATAAAACAGATTCACCCTTTCTTTCAATTTATACAATTCAATTTCCAGATTTTGTTGTTCACTTAACGTATTAATTTCTTCGAGCTTTTTCTGACTTGAATTCATACCTCCATCCCATATCAGCTGATTGACATCAAGTGTTAATTTGTACATATCTTTAGAAGTCTCAGGAATGCTGACAAAAGGAAGTTTAATTGGTAATTTTGTCACCTCTGACTGATAACTTAACTGTCCATTAATATTTACCTGAGGCAGATAGTTCATGTTCAAACTTTTAATCTTCAATTCGCCAATATTAGCAAGCGTTTCTTTTTGTTTAGCCAATGGATAATTTTGAATCGCTTTTTGATATAGCATTTGAATATCAATAGTCTGAGCATATACATTAATTGTCATCATACAGCTAAGTATGATTATAAATTTCTTCATTTTTTAAATTTTTATAGATTGAATAATAAACTGACAGACTTCTTTCTTTCGTTCCTCTAGAAACACATTGTACTTTTCTGTATCATTTTCAAATAAAACAATCTTCATCAATGGTTTAGCTGCAAAAGGAAAGGCGCAAAGTGCAATTGTATTAATCAACAATTGTTTTGGATTAATACTTCTGATTTTTCCGGTATCAATTTCTTTTTGAATAAGCTGTAATATCAAGCCTGGGTTAAGTCCCATTTTACTAAACATTTCTGCAATTCTTTCCGGATTGCGATTCATCTCTGTAAGCACAAAATTAGGTAATTGAGGCATTTTCATCAACACCTCAAGATAGTTCTCAACAAAAATCTCAATTTTTTTTTCAAATTCAATTTCCGAAAATATTTTCTCAACCATACGAGGAATAAATTGCTGAAAAGCATCATAAAAAATAGCTTCAAATAATTTATCTTTACTTCGGAAATAGTAATGTAACAAAGCTTTATTTATTCCTGCTTCATTTGCAATTTCTTGCATACGTGCTCCATCATATCCTTTTTTAAAAAATACCTTTTTTGCAGCTTTTAAAATAAGTATTTCTGTATCTGTCTCTTGCAAAGTCATATTGTATTAATTAACTGGTTTGATTAATTGGTTTAACCAGTTGGTAAAATTAATACAATATTTTTAATAATTTTAAAAAAAGTAAAAATTATTATTTTTCGGTCTTACCCGACAACCATAGTTTAAATGATTGAGCTCGTTCTGCGCTCACATAGGTTTCAACAGGACATGAAACAACAGTTTCTATTTTTATTCTTCCTTTAAAATGGGAGTACATTTGTCCAATTGCTTTAAAATTAATAATAACACTTCTGCTTACACGGAAAAATTCTCTCTTATCAAGCATTTCAGTAAGTTTATCCAATGAAAAGTCGATAGGGTATTTTTGCTTATCAAAAGTAAGCATATTGATGGTTTTATCTTCAGCATAAAATAATGCTATTTCTTTATTATCAATTGCTTTAAGATATTGTCCATATTTTACAACAAATCGATGAGGTGTTACAGCTGTTTTTTGTAACATTTGAGCCATCAAAGCTTTAAAATCAACTTCATGGCGGGAATTTTTCCACTTGTCAAGACTCAATGCCAATTCTTCTTTCTTTACAGGTTTTAATAAATAATCAATACTATTTACTTTAAAAGCCTGAATAGCATATTGGTCATAAGCAGTGATAAAAATAACAGGAGTTGTTACTTCCATTTGCCTGAAAATTTCAAAACAACTTCCATCTGCCAGATGTATATCCATGAGCATCAGATCAGGTTGTTTGTTAACCATTAACCAGCTAACTGTATCACTTATGGTTTCAAACTGATCTATAATTTCGGTATCGGGCAGTAATTCTTTTACCAAACGTATTAAGCGACGGGCAGCTGCTTGTTCATCTTCAACAATAAGGATTTTCATTTGAAATAAAATTGATTAGCAATAAGCACTATTTTATAATTTTCTCAGCAATTTTTACAGCATCCTTTACAAAATTCGGACAACGATTTTTGAATACACCCATTTCAATAAGCTTTGACATACCTTCTGCTGTTTTCATATCGATATTATCTAATAACTCTCTGCAAACAACAGATTTATGTGTTTTTTTAAATTCAGAAATAAAATGAACAGACCAATCATAAGCAGTTTCTTTATCTTCATTACTTCCATTTTCTCCTTTTCCATATTTCAAACCAATTGCCATCAGAGCACCGCTGACTGCTCAGCAATTTTGCTGCATATAAGCGATACCGGCTCCAAATGGATTGGCTAACTTCATCGCTGCATCTTTAGTGATTCCTAAATCATCAGCAAAAACTGATAAAACGGATTGTGCACAGTTATAATCGTTATTGAATATTTCAATCGCTTGTTCTGCTTTATTGTTCATATATTAACTTTTATTATATTCAATTGATTCAATTTTCTGCAAATATAAATATAAAAAACTGTTTCCTTCTGCATTTAACAAAAGACTCTGATGCAACATCATAGCTTAGTTTTGGTCTCATTTATTTTCTATCTCGTCCAGCAAAGGAATAGCCACAGAGAAATATTGAGAGGAAACAATAATTTCCACATCTTTATCGGATAAAAACTTATACCGATTGCGAATATTTTGCAAACCTAAACCAGCTGAAGGTTCTTCTTCTGTTCGTTTCTGGATGTTGTTTTTTACCATAATATAATCGTTCCCGGTTAGCGAAATCTCAATATTTAAAGGTCTTCCTGTAGCAATTACATTGTGTTTGATAGCATTTTCAAGCAGCATCTGAAGCGTTAGCGGAGCGATCCCTTTTGATAAGACATTTGATGGAATACTGTTTTTCAATACAAGATTATTTCCATAGCGTTTCATTTGCAAAAAACCATAGGTCTTAATCAATTCCAGTTCTTCCTGAATACTAATCATCGACTTATCTCGCAATTGAAGAATGATTCGGAAAAAATCTGATAATTTCTGAACATATTCTACCGCAATGTCTTTATCTTCCTCAATAAGTGTTATAAGAGTATTAAAACTATTGAATAAAAAATGTGGATTAACCTGATTCTTTAGTGTTTCAAACTGAGATAACAAACTTTCTTTTTCGAGTTCCTGCGATCTTTTATCTGATTTCATCCACATTATATACAAGAAAACTCCTTCATGAATAAAAGAAATAACCAGAGATATAATTACACAGCTGGTATAAATATCCATAAAAAAATATTTTCCATAGGATGCAGATTTTAATACCAGTGCTCCAATAATAAAAACAAATCCTACCACCAGAAGATTATACAAAGCGATTGATATAATTTCCCAGATAATATGCTTTGCAGGATGCTTTTCCCATGGAAAAACTTTCCAAAGTATGGAAATAATATACTGACATCCTAACCACAATGCAGTTGTACTTATTGTTGAAAAAAATACATTCTCCAAAATCATATGAAATGAAGTATTAGTTATAATTCCAACTACAATAGGTATTATTACACCCAAAAAGAATATACCACTCACTATCAATAATATATTATAATACTTTTCTTTTTTGCAATTTATAATTTCAATCATTTCTGAGTTTATTAAAATGTTTTGGTAGTATTTTTTGCTAAAATAAATATTTATATCCAATTAGAAGATAATCCGGTATTGAGGAATGATCATCATACCAATTTGATTGGTAAATGATTTTTCGCCTGTTTTTTGATTAAATTTTTCGGCATACACATTGGTTTGATTAAAAACATTTTGAATGTCTATTCCCCATTCCTGAGTTATTTTTCTTCCATTACGGCGATAGCATATTTTCAAATCAGTACGCGAATAATCTTTATATTGAAGAGAATATGCATTGCTCTGGTCGAATTCTCTGTAATATTTACCACTTACAGCATTGTATAATACAGTACTGGGTGTATAGCGTTGTCCGCCTGCATAAGTTGTTTTCAAGTCAAAACTGAGAATATTCCTCACTTTTTGTTCCTTCTTATTGTTGCCAAGTACAAACTCTTTCCCAATTAAAGCATTAAATACATAATTGCCATTAAAAGCTGTATTTCGCTCTACATTATCACTTCCCTTGTATTTAGATTCAAAGACTGAAGCGGTAAGCAAATAATAAAAACCTTTGTTCAGGAAATGTTCAAGGGTAAATTCAATACCATAATTATAACCACTTCCTGTTGATTTTAAAGTATCAGGAGTAGCATATCCAAAATTAGCACCTTCATTTAAAAGTGAATAATAATTATCAATTTCTCCATTAACCGCTGCGTGATTAAGATATTGATAATATATTTCTGTTTTAATACGCACAAATTCTGTTATGTTCCGGTCGTAGCCCAGTACAAAATGCTGACTATTCATCATTCCTAAGTTTTCATTCAAACGTTTAAAACTACCATCAGGCATTTTGCTCTGACGAAAATAAACACTTATTGAATTCAATTGACTATGCATTCCATAGCCAAAGTTCAAAGATTGACTCGCTGCAAAATTCCATTTCAATCCAAACCTTGGTTCTATAGAATAATCATTATTTAATCCATAATAGATAGCATGCAATCCTGTATTGATTGTGAAAGCTTCATTAAATTTGTACTGATATTGGATATATGGTTGCAACATCCAGGTATTACCATTAAAATCTGTAATCGTTCTCAATGCTAAATCAGCATTATTGTAAATACGTTCATAAAGATTAAATCCCATTCCTTTCAGAAAAAAACCTGTTTTAACAAAACTTCTGCTGTTTATTTTATGATTTAATAAAAAAGAAGCGGTTATGTAATTTTCAGTAAAATCATTTCTATAATTTGGTATTTTAACTTGATTAACAGGAGACAATGAATCTACAATAGTTTTAAAATTATGGCTTGCTGCTGATAAAGTAAATTTTGTATATGTATTTACTCCCAATAAAAGGGTATGAGTGATGCCTCCTGCTATCATATCAGAACCATTTGTAAGATCAAAGCCCTCACCTCCATAAAAATCTACTTTATCCTTTGTTGAATCTTTGCGCGAATCCCACATTTCAATATCGCTGTTTCCACCTAATGCAAATATAGAGAAGCTTCCAAGTTTAGTTTTAGGAAAATTCAATTTCATCGAAAAATCTTTGTATTTCGGAATACCTGAACCAGTTCCAAAATCAGCACCCATTTTTTCCATTACTTCCAGTGTTGAATATCTGGCATTAACAAGATAAGAAGACCCATCTTTTTTATTTATCGGACCTTCAGCTCCCAATTCAAATCCATTGAAACCTATCTGCCCTAAAAATTCATGTTTTTCATTATTCCCATTACGCATTTTCAAATCGAAAACGCCTGAAACTGCATTGCCATATTCAGCAGGAAAAGCAGCAGTTAAAAAATCAGAATTTGATAACACATTATTATTCAAAATACAAACTGGACCGCCAGTAGCTGATAATGCACCCCAATGATTAGGATTAGGAATGTCAACACCTTCCAACCTCCATAATAAACCCGATGGTGTATTCCCTCTAATGATAATATCATTACGTGCATCATTACTGCCAACTATTCCTGCATAATTTGATGCCATACGCGCTACATCATTACGGGAACCGGCATAACGTCCTGTTTCTTCTACAGTAAAGCTTCTGGCACTTACTGAAGTCATTTTATTAAGCGTATTCGATTTATCAACACTGGCTTTAATTTCAACAGTTTTCTGAGTTATCACATTTTCTTCCATTTCGATATCAAGTACCAACTCTTTGCCAGTATTTAACGTAAGATTGTTTAAATAAACATCCTTATAACCTATAAAGCTTATTTTTAAACTTACTCTTCCAACATTAACGTTGTCTAATCTGAATTTTCCTTCAGCATTTGTTGATGTTCCTCTAACCGGAGAAATATTTAACAATATAATATTGGCGCCCGGTAACGTCACTTTACTTATATGGTCTGTAACTATGCCTCGAATTGTTGCTGTTGGTGCATTGGAGGCTTGAACAATAAAATTACTTAGTATTATATAACTAATAATTAAAATTATTTTTTTCATCTGATACTATTTTTTAAATTTACGATGCAAAGTAACATTGCATTTATAAAATATACAATAATAAGTTGACGAAACCGGAATTTAGAAATCTGAAACAGATAAAAAAAACGATGAAATAATTTTATCTTTAGAAATAAGATTCAGTAGTAATTTCTGTTAAACAAAAAACTACAATTTCAAAAAAGACAAAAATTATACTTTAAAATATTGCAATTGATATACTTATATTTATAATCTTATTAAAAAATATTAGTTGAAAACTTTAACATTCTTTTAAAATTAATTGCTAAAAATATAACTAACTTGGCTATCTTAAAATAAGAACAATTAAATGTTGTTCCCGGATTCCGATAATCTGGTTTCAACTATTATTAAATCAGATAGAATGAGTAAGAATAGAAACAGGGGAAGTCAGTTATTAGTTGGTGTGTTTTTTTTAATAATTACATTGCTTGCAGGCGCAGATTATGATATGCAAAACAATGTTATGTCAATTTCTCATATCAATTTCAAACATTTCGATTCACCAACTACTTCAAATTCTTTTGTTCCTGATGTTCGTAAAGTTAATTTTATTGATAGCATTGTAACAGCCTCTTATAAAAAAGGATTATTCAATGGTACTATTCTGGTTGCAGAAAAAGGAAAGATATTATATGCAGGTGCTTTTGGTTATAGCAATTTAAAAACTAAAGATACCTTAAATGTCAATACCCCTTTTCAATTGGCTTCAGTTTCTAAAATGTTTACTGCAACTGCTATCATGTTGTTGCATGATAAAGAATTACTTGATTATGATGAAGATTTAAGAAAATATATTCCCGAATTCCCTACCAATGGAATTACAATTCGAAATCTGCTGAATCATCGCTCCGGATTACAAAATTATATCTATGTTGCTGATAGATATTGGGACAGATCAAAAGTAATTACCAATAATGACATTCCTGCTTTATTTAAAAACAACGATATTAAACCGGCGTTTCCGGCAAACCATCATTATAATTATTGCAATACAAACTATGCATTACTAGCCTTAATTGTCGAAAAAATAAGCGGATTTTCTTTTACTGATTTTATGAGAACATTCATCTTTAAACCATTAGATATGAATAGTTCTTATATTTATTGTAAAGCTGATGAGAATTTTATACCCGGAAGTGCTATCGGATTCTCTTGTTTTAACAGAGGAGGAATGAGAGCTGAGATACCGGATTACCTTGATGGTGTTACCGGTGACAAAGGAATGTATTCTAGTGTTGAAGATTTATACTTATTTGATCAGGCTTTGTATCAGAGCCGTTTGATAAAACCATCTGTTTTGGCTGAAGCATTTACTGCTTCTCCTGACGATAATGGAAAAACTAAAAAATATGGCTTTGGCTGGCGTATCAGAGTAGGTGATGATCAGAAAAAGGAAGTTTATCATTATGGTTGGTGGAGAGGCTTTCGAACCTATTTTATTCGTGAATTAACAGATAAAATGACCGTTATTTCATTAAATAACCGAAGCAATGTGCATATCAACAACATTTTATGTCAGATTCTATGGTATGATAAACAAAATAAAACAGAAGGAATTCCAGAAGAAAGTGAAGAGTAGTATTCAATTACAGATTACGAATTAAAAATTATAAATACATCCTGAATAACTTTAAGCTTTCCAAGTTCTGAAAGTAATTAAACTTAACAATCCAGAAGCTTCCATGCAAACGCCCCCATCTTTACAAGCCGGAGATAAAATTGCCATTATTGCCACTGCCCGTAAAATATCTCAGCAAGAATTGCAGCCAGCAGTTGAAATGCTTCGTAAATGGGGATTTGATCCTGTATATGGAAGGAATTTATTCAGAGAAAATCACCAATTTTCAGGCACAGATCAGGAAAGAGCAGAAGATTTACAGTGGGCATTGGATGATGAAAATATCAAAGCAGTTCTTTGTGCCCGTGGTGGTTATGGCAGCGTTAGGATAATTGACAGTATAGATTTCAGTAAATTTCAACTTAAGCCTAAATGGGTTATTGGTTATAGTGATGTATGTGTTTTACACTCTCATATTCATCAGGTTTTATATATTGAAACTCTTCATGCCATCATGCCTGTTAATTTCCCAAAAGATGGAACCGAAAACCAATCATTAATCACTTTTAAAAAAGCACTTCATAACGAAAATATTAAATATACAACTACAGCACATCCATTAAACAGAAATGGAAATGCAGAAGGAATAATTGTAGGTGGTAATCTTTCCATACTTTATAGTTTAAGTGGAACTACTTCTGATATTAATACAGATGGAAAAATCCTTTTTATTGAAGATCTGGATGAATACCTTTATCATATTGATCGAATGATGATGAATTTAAAGCGTAATGGAAAATTAGCTAAGCTTGCAGCACTAATTGTCGGAGGGATGACCGATATGAACGATAATACAGTTCCTTATGGTAAAACTGCCGAAGAAATTATATCAGATGCTGTTGCTGAATATTCTTATCCTGTCTGTTTTCAATTTCCTGCCGGACATCAGGATGATAACAGGGCATTAATATTAGGTAGGGAAATTATTTTAAAAATTGGAGAAAACGTTGAATTAGAATTTGTTGATCCTAAAAAGAAGAAGAAAGATATTTTCTCAACATTAAAGAAATCTTATGGATTTATACTGATAATCACTGCTTTATTTGTATTTATTTATACTGTAATTAAATTCATTAATTATTTATTAGGATAATATATGTATTATGGCTGAACACAATGAATTAGGGGCTGCTGGTGAGAAAGCTGCAGAAAAATTCTTAAAAGAAAAAGGCTTTCAGATTTTAGCTACCAACTGGCGTTTTGGCTCTGATGAAATTGATATAATTGCCAAACACGAGAATTTTCTTGTAATTGTTGAGGTTAAAACCCGTTCAACCAATGTTTTTGGAGAACCTGAAATTGCAGTTACCAAACAAAAACAAAAGTTTTTAATAAGAGCAGCTCAAAATTACATACAACAAAAAAACATCAATGAAGAATGCCGTTTTGACATCATTGCAATTGTAACAAAAAACGGAAAAAATATCATTCATCATATTGAGGATGCTTTTTATCCAGGGATAACGTATTAGTATATCGCTGATTTTTTTGATTTTTATCCTATCATATTATCCGAATCGGCCTGAAATTTAAAACCAAGTCTTTTACCTGTTTTTAAACGGATATTATCAATATTTGCCTGAATTTCAAATACACTTACTTCTTTTACTTCATCATAAGGTGGTGTAAGTAAATCAAAATTAGAGGTGTATAAAATTGCATTCTCAACAATACTTCTGGCAGCTTCTTTATTCATTTCATTATTGGCAAAATTATTATAAATCAATCCTAATTCTTTTTTGCCTTCAATATAAAAATGATTTTCACAGTTAATAAAAACTCTGCCTATCAGGTAACCAACATCATTCTCACGGTTGTATTTAAAGGAATCTGCTAAAAAATTATAAATATTGATAATGCCGCAATACGATCTTTTCTTATCCTCATGGATA
Source organism: Bacteroidales bacterium (assembly GCA_049315385.1). Taxonomy (GTDB): domain Bacteria; phylum Bacteroidota; class Bacteroidia; order Bacteroidales; family JACABE01; genus JACABE01. Next base: position 3,721 of record JBMOKG010000053.1, on the reverse strand, counting down.
TAATTCGTCCTCATGATTTCATGATTCCGTGAAAACTCAAATACATTGGTATGCATCATAAAAATAAGTACATCTCCAGCAAATTTCAGCTCCATTTCAAACGCATCCTTGTCTTTGTATTCGAAAGAGATACGCATTTCCTGTGGCGGTAATTTACTTTTAAATTCAGTGACAATCTCCACAATAACTTCTTTAAACAACTTAGCAGTTTCAAATGTATTTTTGTAAACCTGTTGTTTGAGAATCGCTTTATTCAATACTTTTTCAAATAAATCTTTCTGAGTTTTTTCGTCTTCCATGTCTTGTTTTTTTTGTGCCGGATTAAATAAATAAGTACTTGGAGTGCCTTGAGTACTTATGAGTATTTTAAAAAAAATTTACTTTAATACTAATAATAAACATATTTATAATTATTCTTATATTTTGAGATTCAAGTACTTTAAGAACTCAAGGCACTTTAAGTAATCTAAGTACTCCCTTCCCCCCATTGATAAGTTTCCACTTCCAGTCCGGTAAGTTGTATAACTCTGTCAACAACAGTAGCAGCGACTTCTTCAATGGTTTGTGGTTTGCTGTAAAACGAAGGGGTTGCAGGGCATATAATTCCTCCGGCTTCAGTAACAGTTTTCATATTGTTGATATGAATGAGGTTCAATGGTGTTTCACGACAAACCAAAATTAGTTTCTTTCTTTCTTTCAACATTACGTCTGCAGCACGACAGATTAAATCACCAGCCATACCAGCAGCAATACGACCTAATGTTCCCATTGTACAGGGACAAATTATCAATACATCGTAATTAGCTGAACCCGATGCAAAAGGAGCATAAAAATTATTAGAAGAATAGGTTTCAAAAGGTATTTTTTTATAGGCCTCATCCCCTATTTCATATTCCCAAACTTGTTTTGCATTTTCACTAAAAACAACACCCACTTCAGCTAGCTGATCAGACAACAACTGCAGTTTAGCAAATAAAACTTTAGCATAAATGGCTCCACTTGCACCTGTAACGCCTATTGCTATCTTAATTTTTTTTTGCATGATTGATTAAATAATGTAATGAAATTACCAGAGCATTGTTAAACTGACCATATTGGAAGAATATCCATCGATCACCAGGTGCCGGTTTCTGCCTTATTCCAATCAAAGAATAATCCAGTCTGAAATTTGCATTCCAGCTATCAGAAATTTTATAGTTTAATCCCGTAATCCAACTTAAAGCAAATTTCCTGAAAAGATTGCTTTGGATATCCCATCCATTGTATTCTTCATAATTACTTAATAATATGCCAAAACCAGGACCGGTTTCTACTGAAAAATTTTGAGCTAATTTGTATTGAAACAAAACAGGAAGCTGTAAGTAGTTAACTCTCATCTTATATTCAATTATATCTCCATCAATATAATTGGGAGTATGACTACTGCCTTTTTGTATATATTCCATTTCAAGTTGAAGTGAAGTCCGCATCGATAGTTGATAATTAACAAATAATCCAGCATCCAATCCTAATTTATCGTAACCCCCAAAACCATCTCCATCGACTTGTGAACCAACAAGCCCAAGTTTTATACCTGCATTGAAATATTGGGCATTCATTATCAGACTCGAAAACAGAAGTAGCATTATTAATATGAATCTTAGTTTCATCTTTTGTATTTTTTCACAAAGATAATGATAATTCAAATGAAAAAAGCAAGCTGTATAAACTTGCTTTTAAGAAATAATTAGTTCAGTATAAAGAGTCAATAGAAAAACATTAATCAGATTGAAATTTAAAATTAAAATTCACTAAAAATTTTATTTGCATATACAAATATTATTTCTAATTTTGCATCAATAAATGTCAGATAAAAAAAATACATATTGTAATTGTTTGTATTATTCAGCCAATGCTTTGGCAAGAATAATAACAAAAAAGGCAGAAGAAGCATTTTCAGTGGTAAATCTTGCTCCTAGCTATGCTTTTGTTGTAATGACGGTGAATAAAAACCCTGGTTTACAGGCTGGTGAGTTGGCAGGAATAATGATGCTAACACCCTCTACTGTTACCAGATTACTCGAAAAATTAGAAATTCAGGAATTGGTAAAAAGACATACCGAAGGAAGACTAACTTTGATTTATCCTACTGCAAAATCGGTAGAAATAAATAAAAAGATTGAAGCTGCATGGTTTAGTCTTTACCAGAATTATATTAATATTCTGGGTGAAGACATGGCAAATCAACTTACAGAAAATATTTATACTACTGCTTTAAAATTAGAAAAAGCATAAATTTTTTATCTTACATTTGTACATACAACAATTAATAATTTAAAACAATAATGAAAAATGAGAAATTATGTAATCACAGGAGCAAGCGGTAATATCGGTAAAAATATCGCAAAAGACTTACTTGCCAATGGTCAAAATGTAAAAGTTATAGCCAGAAATGCTGATAAGTTAAAAGAGTTGCATGCTTTAGGTGCAGAAGTTGTTACAGGAAATATTACTGACAAAAACTTTTTAATCAATGCATTTGCCGGTGCAGATGCTGTTTTCTGTTTATTAACTCCTGATATGAATGCTGCAGATGTACGTAAAGAACAAAATCTGATAGCTGAAAATTATTTTGAAGCAGTAAAAACAAATAATATACAAAATGTTGTTTTACTAAGCAGTGTAGGTGCTCATTTGCGTAAAGGCGCAGGAATAGTTGACGGACTGGGTTATATGGAAGATTTATTTCTGCAATTGAAAGAAATAAATGTATTGAATCTTCGTCCTACCTATTTTATGGAAAATACTCTTGGAATGATTGGAACAATAAAACATATGGGAATTGCAGGAAATCCGGTTAAAGGAGATGTCAAGTTTCCAATGGTTGCTACCAGAGATATTGCTGCTGTAGCTGCAAAAAGATTGCTTGACCTTAATTTTAAAGCTAATTCGGTGGAGTTTGTTTTAGGTGCCAAAGATTATAGTTACGATGAAATTACTGCTATTGCCGGAAGTGCAATTGAAAAACCTGAATTAAAATATATACAGTTTTCCTATGAAGATAGTATAAAAGGAATGGTTGCCTCAGGTTTTTGTGGAGAAGATGCTGCCAGATTAATGGTAGACCTGTCAAAAGCAATAAATGATGGTAGTTTGTTTTCTGCTCATCAGAGAACAGCCGCAAATACCACTCCTACTACCTATGAAGCTTTTTCACAAACCTTTGCCTGGGTTTATCAGAATAGTTAATATTAAGAATAATTATTAAGCAACTGTCTGAAAAGTAATACACAATATACTTTTCAGACAGCTTTCAAATATTAAATCATCAAGGAGAAAATAAAAATTGACAATAATGTTTTCATCCCAATGCCTATGAGTATTTTAGGTGTTCGAATAAATGAAAAAGAAAATTATATGGCAGTTGGCTGGATAATCAGAGTAAATGCAAATCCTCCAATGATTGCGATGGGAATAGGAAACCATCATTTTTCGCTGAAAGGAATTCATGAAAACAAAGAATTCAGTGTTAACTTTCCTGCTGAAGATTTATTGAAATCAACCGATTATGTTGGCATTTATTCCGGAAAGAAAACTGATAAATCCAAAGTGTTTAAAGCATCTTACGGTGAATTGAAAAATGCACCTTTCATTGATGAATGTCCATTAAGTTTGAGCTGTAAATTGGTTGAAATTATTAATTTGCCTTCAAATTCAATAGTAATAGGCGAGATTACAGAAG
>JBMOKG010000136.1:0-7828 GCA_049315385.1 Bacteroidales bacterium | reverse complement strand
GTAAATTACCCGATTACAGCTCCATTTGCTATTTTTGATAGCCAGAATTATTCAAATTCAGATGGTAATGAGATAGTTAGTATAGAATCTCCTTTTGTAGATGCTTCGGGAGCTTCTTGTATTTATCTAATATTTGATCAAAAATTTGATATAGGATCTAACAGTACTGGTCAAGTTGAAGTGTTTAATGGCAGTATTTGGCAGACAGTTTATAACATTGATTCAAATATTTCGATTGTTAATAATCAAGTAATCAATATCTCAGCCTCAGGAGCTGGGGTTTCAAATTTAAAGATTCGTTTTAAATGGAATGGAAATAATGGAGGTTACTGGTTAATTGATAATGTGAAAATATATTCAACCTTTACGAGAGATATGAGCGTAACTTCTATTAATGCTCCTGTTAATCCCATTTCTTCTGGAAATCATAATATTAAAATTAATCTTAAAAATTACAGCTGTTCAAATGTTAGCAATGCTAAAATACAATGGAATATAAATAATGGAAGTACAGTATCATACACTTGGAATGGTAATCTTGCATTTAATCAACAAATTCAGATAGATTCCATTGGAACAATAACTTTACCGGCAGGAGGAACATTTAATTTAAAAGTATGGATAAGTACAATGAATGGAGGATTAAGCGATATGTATCATTTGAATGATACAGCCTATATCACACTATATCCCAAATTATGTGGAACTTTTACAGTTGGTGGTACTAATCCCGATTTTCCAAATCTATATTCCGTTGAACAGGCATTAAATCTATCTGGAATTAGTTGTTCTGTGATTTTTAAAATCAGAGACAGTATATATCCTTATAATCAACACATTAAGTTGAGTTCAATACAAGGGAGTTCTTCAACGAATACAATAACTTTTGAATCTGAAAGTGGAAATGCAGCAAATTGTGTGATTAATTATCAGAATGTTGATCCAACAAATGATTATACGATTGCAATTGACAGTTGTGATAATTTGAAATTTCATAACTTGGGTATTTATAGAACGAATGGAAATATTAATTTTAAATTTGATAAACCTATCAATAATGTATATTTTTATGGTAATAATATAGACAGATTAGCTTTTAACAATACCTCTAAAAATTTGAAATTTATTAAAAATAATCTTACTACTACCAATTTTTATAATAGCACCACAAATATTCTATTAGATAGCAACTATATTTATAATATTTATTTGAACAATACATATCCTGATTCTGCTATAATAATCACAAATAATAATAGTGTAGGTCAGTTTTTTATGGAAAAAAGCAATACACTATCAAGAAATATAGTTGCAAAACACAATTCATTTAATCACACAAAGTTTACTTATACAGATAATGTAATTTGCGATAGCAATTTTTTTTATAGCAATCTTGAATTTAGAAATAGTAGTAATATTAAATGTAATTACGATACAAGCTCTTATGCCGGAGGTGTTGCTTACTATTTTGAGCAATGTAATACTGTTTCACTAAAAAATTCAAAAGCTTTTGTAAATGGGGTATGTGAAACGTATGGAGTGATTTTTGAATCTTCTAAATCCGGTATATTTCAGGATAATTATTTTTTAATGCAAAGTGGTGGTGGTGGTTGGTGGTGTGGTCATACAAGATATGGAATTAGAATGAATAACTCAGAAACGGTTGATATTAAGAATAACTTTATAAGTTGTACAGACTTTACTTTTGATGGATTTGGCATATTCTCATCAGGAACAGCAATAGATGTAAATATTGAGAATAATATTATCGTAAACTCCCAAAAAGGAATATTATTCGACCAATTAAAGAATTATTCTATTAAGAATAATACAATTATTAATGTTAAGGATTATTTTATACAGATAAACAGTGGCGATATTGGACTTATTGAAAATAATACCATGAATACCATAGCTGCTGGTAATGGCATTAACTTATTTGCAACAAACACTCAAGTTCTAAAAAACAAAATAACAACTATTAATGAAGGTATTTGTATTTCAAATAATAACCACCACAATACTTTTGTTAATAATTATTTGCAGGCAGGTGGTTTAGGAATTGCAAAAGGTATTTATAGCAATGCAGCAAATTTTTTAACTGCTTACAACAATAGTATCAACATTACTTCTGTCGATAGAATGAATGGTAAAGCCATTGAAATAAATGGAGGTTCAGATATTGTGTTAAAAAACAATATTTTATCCAATAAAGAAGGAGGTTATTCGCTTTTTGTTAGTGGAAATCCAGGAAATCTGGATTTTAATTATAACGACTATTATAGTTTTAAAGATAAATTGGTTCATTTTAATGGAGCGGAATATGATACATTAACTGATTGGAAAACAGCTTCGGGAATGGATGTATCATCAGTAAATTACAACCCTTATTATGAAACAGATACTTTGCTGAAACATAATCAAATGAAGTTGTATAATGCAGCAATGCAATTGCCATCGGTTACAACTGATATTTACAATACTTCAAGATTAACAACGCCAGATATCGGTGCTTATGAATATACAAAATGTCCGATAGATGCTGGTGTACATAAGTTTATCGGATTGATTAGTCCATTAACTACTGGAATTGCAACACCCATAGTAGTAGAATTGGAAAATCACGGAACCTCAAATTTAACAACTGTAATCGTTAACTGGACCGTTAATGGAGTTTCTAAACCAGCCTTTACATGGAATGGAAATTTAGCTCCCGGACAAACAGATAATGACACAATAGGTTATTTCACATTTACTCCTGGAACTACCTATAACTTAACTGCCACAACGACAGCTTCAAATGGAGGAACAGATTGTAATAATTTTAATAATTCTGCACGAATTACCGAATTGGGAACTCAACTTTGCGGAGTTTATACCATTGGCGGTTCAAATCCCGATTTTCTTAATTTTACAGAAGCAGCTGTAGCATTAAATAGTGGTGGTATTGCTTGTTCTGTAATCTTTAAAGTAAGAAACGGTACTTATGATGAACATATTATTTTAAATCAGATACAAGGAGTAAGTTCAACTGCCACAATTACTTTTGAATCAGAATCAGGGGATTCTTCATTGGTATTATTTAACTATACTCCATCAGATCCTAACAATGATTATACCTTAATTTTAAATGGAACTGATTATATAAGGTTTAATAAATTATCTATATTAAGAGCTAATAATAACATATTTATTAAAAACAATTGTAAAGATGTTCGATTTACTAATAATTATTTGAATAATATTGCTATTTCAGGTCTTGATTCTTTACTTATTTTTAAAAACAATAATTTGACTTCAAATTTCCTAAGTATTGATTATTCAGGAAATACCTACTCTTATGATTTAAGAATCAGTAATAATAAGTTTAAAGGATTAACTCTTAATAAATGTAATCAAGCTAAAATTGATTCTAATTATATCTCATGGAATGATTGGAATTATAGTACAATTACATTGATTAATGTTAGCAATTCGAGAAATATTTCATTTGATTATGATTCATTGTTAACAACCAATTACTATTCAGCAAGAGCTTTGGTACTTAATTCAAATTATAATGTAAAAATAAAGAATTCATATTTTGCAACCCCAGGCGGTTGTGATGGTATTGGAATTTTATCAGAAAATGACACTTTAAGAGTTTTTGAAAAAAATGTGTTTTTTCTTCAAAACGGTGTTTCTGGATGGTGTGGAAGTCGAAATGCAATAATGGCAAAAGGGGGTGATAGTCTAATCATTAAAAATAATAAGATTCTATCACCTAATCTTGATAATACTGGCACAGGAATTTATATTTATGATAATGCTATTACTAATTATGAAATATCAGATAATTACATTGAGTTATATCGTAATGGGATAATATTACTGAATAACTCAGCTAACAACATTACAAGAAATAATATAATTATTTATGCTAAAGACATTGGCATAAAAACAACTGGGAATTTGGGCTTAGTTATAAGAAATTCTATTTATAAAATTGATGGTGGAATAGGTATAATAAACGAAGCTACAAATTCTAAATATTATCAAAACAGAATTACTGGAATTGCAAACGGAAAAGCAATGACAAATAACAAAGATGGTGTTGATATTCAGAATAATTATATGCACACGAAGGGAGATTTAAATCCTATTGGTTTGCAGTTTATTGATAATCCATCCAATTGTTATGTTTACAATAACAATATCAATATTACCGGGAATGATGCAACTGGAAGTGCTGCATTTGAAATACAGAATGCGAGCAATCTTATTGTTAAGAATAATATTTTTGCCAATCAAACCAATGGCTATGCTTTGAAAACCAATACTGCTTCAGCTTCATTTACTGCCGATAAAAACTGCTTTTTTACCTATGGAGATTTCTTGTTTAACCGAAATGGTCAAAATATACAAAAACTAAATCAATGGATTACGGCAAGCGGACAAGATGCTAATTCTAAAAACATCAATCCGTTTTATATTTCTGATACAAATTTAAAAATGAATCAAATTCAACTGAATAACAATGCTGAATTTGTGGGGATTTCTCTGGATATTGATTCTACAAGTAGAATCTCTAACAATGATATTGGCGCAAAAGTTTATGTGCCATGTATTAATGATGCAGGTATTGATTCAGTGGTAGGGATGATTCATAATCTTACAAGTCCAACTATGACAATAAAAGGTATTTTGCAAAATCATGGTACTGCAACTCTTTCTATAGTAAATGTTTATTATAGTGTTAACGGTGCTACTCCTGTTTTGCTAAGTATGACAGGACTTTCCTTAGGACAAGGGGCAACAATGCAGATAAGTTTCCTTATTCCATATACTTTTACTGCAGCACAATCGAATCTGAAGATATGGACAAGTTTACCCAATGGTATTGCCGATTGCAATAATTACAACGATACTGCTAAATATTTCAGAATAAATGGGCCCTTATGTGGCATTTATACTGTTGGCGGATTAAATCCGGATTTTAACTCAATTGCAGATGCTGTTTTTGCATTAAATGGAGTAGGAATTTCTTGCTCGGTAACATTCAGATTAAGAGATACTATCTTCAATCAAAATGTTGCTATTGGACCCGTAAAAGGAAATAGTTTTACTAAAACTATCACTTTTGAACGAGACACATTTATAACTACATACCCAGGTATTAACTATACAGTTACTGATATTAATAATGATTTTGCCTTGAGATTGGATAGTACAACTCATGTAACTTTTAGGAATTTAACGATTAATCGTCAGAATGGCAATAGGAATGTTTGGTTAAGAAATTTAAACAATTACATTACTTTTGACAGTTGCAAAATAAATGGTTTAATAACAGATACGCTGGGTTTGGATAGTGTTTTAGTTATAAAAAATTGTGATTTTCAGAATACAACATTAACAATAATAGGCAACAATATTAAACGATCAAAAAATATCAACATCAAAAATACTCTAAATATTGGGGAAACAAAATTTTTTAATATTGATAGAATTAACATTGATAGCAGTATGTTTAATATTGGGAGTTGGAATTGGGGAAGTGGATATAATATCTATTCGGAAAACTGTAAGAACTTCATTATGAAAAATTCAAATTTAAGTATATTTTTTGCAGGTTTTTCAAGTTCAACCTATTTTAATAATTGTGAAGATATATGGCTGGAAAGAAATAAATTGACTTCTCAATGTTATTATAATTATACTAAAACAATCTATACAAACAAATGCAAGAATATCTCTTTAATATCAAATAATATTACGCCCAATGATTACTCGGGTTATGGCGGAGATTACAGATGTGGAGTGTTTGCAGAAAAATCATCTAATTTAAAAGTAAAATCCAATTTCATAACTAGTAATTCTTATAGCCTATCTTATGGCGTTTTAATGATAGATAGTGTTTTTAATGCAAAAATTGATTCTAATACAATCACTATTTTTAATGAAGGCATTAGAACTTTCTTTAGAACTAAAACAGATTCTATCGTTAATAATACAATTTTTAATGTCAATACAACAGGTATCAGAATTGAAGGAGATAGTACTGTGGTTCAGAAAAACCGAATAATAAATTCTGCCAATATTATTGGTATTCATGTATTAAGTACCAATGCAAAAATTCATCAAAATAGAATTTTGAATTTAACTGAATCGGAAGGGATAAGAGTAGAAGGAACAAAAAACCTAATAGCCAACAATTACATAAATATTACAGGATTTGGCGTTGCTAAAGGCATTGTGATTAACACAGGTTCAAACTTTTCAAAAATCATACATAACAGTATAAATATTACAAGTACAGATGCTATGAAAGGAAAAGCAATAGAAATAAACGGTAGTGATTACATTGAAGTTAAAAAAAATATTTTTTCCAATAAAGGTGGAGGTTTTGGTGCCTACTTGAATTATAAGCCTATAGGAAATAATGGATGGTGGATAGATAATAATATTTATTCATCAGGTTCAAAAATTGGATATTATAGTGGTACAGGTACAAATTATAGTGATTATTTATTATTTAATACAGATGTTGGTATTGGTGCAGATTTTGGTATGTATAATCCATTTTTTGCTTCAGATACAAATTTGTTGCCTTATCAAAAAATTTTAAATGGTGCATGCTATGGTTACCCAGGTATTGGCATTGATATTGATGATAAACTTAGGATGTATAATGCTACTGATATTGGCGCAAAAGAATTTAAAGTTGATTTCGGAATTACACAAATGATTAGTCCTACATTGGAATGTGTACATGGCAATAGTGATACAGTTAAAATTTATCTTAAACAATTTGGAGATATACCTTTTACAGATATTCCGCTGGCATATAGTATAAATGGTGATACAGTTTATTATGACACCATACCTGGCTCTACATTTAATGATTTAATACATTCGTTTCCTGTTACTATTAATATTTCTGCAAACAATATTTATATTTTTAAATTATGGATTATTGATGCTTATGATGATAATAAAGTAAATGATACCTTAATAGCTATTAGATATTCAAAACCTGCACCTGTCATTAATTTTACAGCACCTGTTTATTGCGAAATGCGAAATACTAATTTTACTTCTCAGGCTACAGTTTCATCTCCTTATACAATTGCATCCTATCAATGGAATTTTGGTGATGGCGATTCTGCCAATATTGCTAATCCGATGCATGTTTTTGATTCAACAGGGATTTATCCGGTTAATCTAAGGGTATATAGTTCAGCAGGCTGTTATAAAGATACTTTAAAAAATGTCACCATTCATCCAACTCCTAATGCTGAATTTGTTATGGGGTCACAATGTAAAGGTGTGCCAGTGAATTTTACCAATAATTCATCAATTAATTCTTTAGATACATTACTTTACAATTGGAATTTTGGAGACTATACCAATTCTATTCAAAAAAATCCTACACATACTTATGCAAATGCTGGTAGTATTCCTGTACAATTGATTGCATCAAGTTTGTTTGCTTGTAAAGATACAATTATGCACAATATAACTATCCATACTTTACCTGTCATTCAATTGAATAAGCAAAATATTACCTGCAATGGACTTGTTGATGGCAAAATTACAGCATTAGTAACTTCGGGTAATCCTTCTTATCATTATTTATGGTCAACAAATGATACAACTTCTATAATAAATAATTTACATCAAGGAATTTATATGCTTACTGTTACTGATTCATTAGGTTGTATTGACAAAGATACAGCAACAATCATTCAACCTGGAGCAATTACAGTTAATTTCAATAAAAAGCCTTATGTATGTAATGGAATGTTCAATGGATGGATAAAAGCTATAATAAATGGTGGAACGTCTC
>JBMOKG010000247.1:0-1797 GCA_049315385.1 Bacteroidales bacterium | reverse complement strand
GTATAGTCTGATTTATTGTAATCTGAATTTATAAGGTGCTGCTTCCATACGAAGCCATCGAGATCAATATAATCAATTTCTTTTATATTGTCTTTTGTAATCTCTAAAGCCTTATTTTTAAAGTAAAGGTAGCAAATATCTTTAGTATCATTCTTAAAATCTACATTCAATGTTGGTAGTATGTTTAAATACTTATCGCTAAAATATGTAGTTTTTGGAGCAAGGTATTCATACATTTTAAAGTGTTCACCTTTCACCAAAAAATCCATTACATAATCCTTTATTTTTACTTCACTTGTATTATCAATTAGATTATTTTCTTTTCTAATAAACACAAATGTGCTACTCCCTTCATGGTAGTACTTATAAAAACCTTGCTCTGAACACCAGATTCTAAAATCATTATTAATAATAGAAACTTGACCCTTATCATTCACATACCAAAATACATCTGTTGTTAGCTCTTTTGTAACGGTATCTATTGCGGCTTCGAGTTCTGTTTTATTTATAATCTTGTATGATAACTTTTTTGTGATGTCTTTTTTATTATGGCCTTTTCTACTTAAATCTTTAATGTCTTTTAAAGTATCTATATCATTAAAGAACTTAGTATTATGAACTGACTTTTTTGAATATGCAGAACGTACACATGTTTCTATTTCTATTCGTGTAAATCCTTTTTCTTCAAACTGCATTATGTAGTTCATAGATTCATTTATTGGAATACCATATTCATTAAATGCCGATGCCAAAATATAAACGCAATTATTCCTGCCATCTGCCTGCATTGAATACTTCTTATCCCACCATTTACGAAGCTGATTAATAATCTTTGTCGAATCGCTAAGAATTAAAGCAGGTTGTTCATAATGATATTGCTTTTGCTCCCATTCTTCTTTTGTAGTCCAAACCGTAGCATTTTTATTTATGTAGATATTTGGATCATACGACATGTAGCATGCACGTGCCACGTCTTTTGTTTTTGCGTCTAATCCTTCAACTGATAAGAAATCACATGCAGCTACATAGTATGCTGTGTGATCTTCTACGGTTGCATCTATTGGAACTCTCATTACAAGTTTTAACCCATCTCCAGAAGGCGAAACAAATAACGCATAAGTGTATTCAGATTGCATTAAAACATCTTTAACGCTTGCAAGTGCTTCGTCACTTTCAAAGTGATCAAAGTCAAGGCATATTAAACCTGAATGTTTTTTGAATCCATTTTTTGAACGGTGCGAAAACTCGCCACTAAAACATATCGCAGGAAGTTTAGCTTTTAATAAGTTCCGCTTGTCCTTATCTCTTTCTGTTCGTATTTGTTGAACAAGATCTTTTACAGAACCAGACTTTATTTTATCAAAAACAAATTCATCGGTAACTACAAAAGGCGTTTGGGTATCCTTTACTGACTTGAATAGTGTAATCATATCAAAAAACGTTAATTTATATTATCGTTGCGCTATCGTACTATTATCGTTGCGTATTAAGTGTTTGATTATTAAGTGATTGTAATTGTAATTTCATTATTACAACGATAGTACGATAATATTCCCAAAATATTTTAAAAGTTACTTTTATATTTTTCTTTACCTAAAGGGTATAGTGGGGTATTTTTTTGCACTACCGTTGCGCTAACTATACCATATTTCACACGCAAAAAAACATAAAGTATTGATTAATAAATATTTGTATAGCAACGATAAATAAAAAAATAGGGCGCAACGCTGCTACACATTGCACCCATATTTTATGAATGTTTTACCCACAATAAAAGGTAGCAGGCTTTTATTGTGA
>JBMOKG010000135.1:0-7987 GCA_049315385.1 Bacteroidales bacterium | reverse complement strand
ATAAAATATAGCGTTTAGCCGAATTCTGTTTCTAAAATCGACCAAATTTATTGAAACCACAGGATTGTAAGCCAAAACGCCACGTCAAGGCGTGGTCGTTGATTTACACTTGTGGTTGGGTTCTTGGTCGAACCTTAGAAACAGCGTAGGCAATTGGCCACGCTGTTTTTTTATGTCTAGACTTATAATAATCTTTAAAAGTAATAATTATGGAACTAAAGAATTTTATTCAAAATGTGCTTGAGCAAATGGCTGAAATTAAAGGAAACACATACAAAAAATCTTATTTAGTAGAAGAACTTGAATTTGAGCTGACACTCACTGAAACGAATGATGGAAAAATAGGTGTAGAGTTTTTGGGAATTGGAGGACACCTCAATGAAGGAAGCCAAAATTCTCAAAAAGTACGAGTAAAACTAAAACCTAAACAAACAGGTAATAAAAAAATTGAAATAGAAATATAAGGAGACTTTTACATTTAATTAATAAATAATAGCGGAGACCAGAAAGCACTATAAAAACGAGGATTTACTGAAACGCCTTATGGTTAGAAAAATTTAAAAATTAATAACATGGAAAAAATAAAAAAAGTAATTGAGAATTCTTTAATTGAATTATACAACAATGATAGTATTTTAATAAATCGTAATACTAAAGAAGAAGCAATTAACCATTGGTTAGCAATTTATATTGATAAAAATATTAAAATTGCTTACCCTAAAACACTATATAATGTGGATATTGAATATAACAGAAATGTAACAAATGATAATGAACAAAGGTTTTTCTCTAAAACAATAATGTATCCCAAGTATATTGAAAAAAGAGATATTGTAATATATACAAAAACAGAAATAATACCTGATATAATAGTTCATCAAAGAGGCTCAAATAATCATAATCTTTTATGTATTGAGGCTAAGAAAAACTATAATTATGCAAAAGAATCTAATGATATTCAGAAAATCTTAGGTTTATTAGATATACCATATAACTATTCTTATGGTTGTCTTGTAGAATATTTACCAGAAGAAGAAATTTTCGCATTTCTCATTATTAGAAAGAATAATCTTGATTATCAATCGGAACGTTTTTTTATTAACAAACCTATAAAAAATTAAATTATGAAAAAAATATACATTTTATTTTTATTTCTTTTTATTGGATTTTCAGGAAATTCTCAGCAATCAATTATTCCATATTCTCAAATTTTATCAAACTATCCTACTTTATCAAACAATAATTTTAGTTGTGGCTCGCCAGAATGGATAGAATTTAATGATACTGCAAGTTTGATATTTGATTTAGGTAAAGTTCATACAATAAATAGGATTGATGCATGGTGGTGTCTTTTTACTTATGCTAATGTAAAAATATTTACATCATATTCAATATTAGGTCCTTGGAATAAAGTTTTTGAAATATATGATAATAACTTAACAACAAATCCTAGTTATAATTTTACAAATAAATCATCAAGATATTGGAAAATAGATATTAGCGCTGGAGCTGGAGCTTGGCGTAGATTAGTGGAGGTTCAATTTTATGAAATTCCAGCTTTAACATCATTAAATTCAAGTGTCTTGAAAAATTGGGAATGTACTACTATTACATCAACTACTACTGGTGAAACATATCAATGGTCAACAGGAGAAACCACACAATCTATTAATGTTTGCAATTCCGGCACTTATACAGTAAATGTAACCAATACTTCGTTTATAGGGAATCAGGATTATTCAGCTTCCATTGCTGTTTCAAAACTTGGCTCTCAAGATAATTTGCCCGGTCCTAATGGAGAAGTCTATGCCATTTATAAAAATGGGAATAATGTTTATATAGGTGGAGATTTTAATGCTTTTGGGCCTGTAACAGGAAGCGGTACACAAATAGATACAAGTTCAGGCATTGCAAATACTGCATTACCCAGGGTAGATGGCACCATAAATACAGCCATTTCAGACGGAAACGGAGGCTGGTATATTGGAGGATTATTTACTCGTGTTGGAAGTTATGTTAAAAATAACCTTGCTCATATTAAGGCAGATAATACATTAGATACTGTTTTTAAACCAGAACCTAATGGAGCTGTCAATACCTTGGCTTTATATGGTTCTTCACTTTATGCTGGTGGAGCATTTTCAACAGTAAAAACTATAGCCAATAATTATGCAGCAAAAATAGATGCAGCCACAGGAGATCCATATTTATGGAATGCAAATGCTAATGGAATAGTTCGTTCTATTCAATTGTATGCTGATCAGATTATTTTTGGAGGTAATTTTACCTCTTTAGGAGGTGCTACTCGTAATTATTTAGGTGCTGTTGATACGGTTTATATACAGGCAACTACCTGGAATCCAAATGCAAATGCTGCAGTCTATAAAGTTTATGTAAACGGTACAAAATTATATGCTGGTGGCGATTTTACTACTATAGGTGGGGTAAGTAAACAATATGGATGTGGATTTACATTACCTGCATTTACTACAGATGGTTATAATATGGGTGCCAATGGCAGGATAACTGACTTTTTATTAAATGGCAATGTGCTTTATGCAGCAGGTTCATTTACTGTAATTGGTGGCGCAAGTCGTAATTACATTGCAGCTATGAATTATTTGAATGCTCTAACAAATACATTTAATGCCACTGCAGATGGAGTAATAAATACACTTGCCATTGCCGGAGGAAATTTAATTGTCGGTGGTGCGTTTTCCAATATAGGTGGTGCAGTACGAAACCGGTTGGCTTCTTTAAATCTTACAAGCGGAACAGCTGCAGGCTGGAATCCTAATGTAGT
Source organism: Bacteroidales bacterium (assembly GCA_049315385.1). Lineage (GTDB taxonomy): Bacteria > Bacteroidota > Bacteroidia > Bacteroidales > JACABE01 > JACABE01. The sequence goes on along the minus strand of JBMOKG010000135.1, from coordinate 5,184 downwards.
AGGATTAAAAGTAACAACTTCAACGGTTTCTTGCCTTGCAACTCAGGGAACAAATATTTATGCTGGTGGTTCTTTTTACAGTGTTGGTGCTTCTGTAAGAAACAATCTAGCTGCAATAGATGCTACTACCGGGCAACTTACCAGCTGGGATCCAAATGTAAACAATATTGTAAGAGCAATATGGGCAGATAATAATTATGTCTATTTAGGAGGAGATTTTACTACGGTAAATAGCAGTATTACAAAAAACCATATCGCGCAATTAAGTGCTACTACAGCTGTGGCTACTGGCTGGAATCCCAATGCCGATAATTCGGTTTATGCATTAACAGTAAAAGGAACTACACTTTTTGCCGGAGGGAGCTTTGCCAATATAGGCGGTGCTGTCAGGGCGAAAATTGCAGCCTTAAGCACAACTTCTGGTGCTGCTACTGCTTTTAATCCTACAGCCAATGGCAATGTAAATGCTTTATGTATTGGAGGAGATACCTTATATATAGGAGGTGCATTTACTTCTATCGGAGGTCAAACCCGTAACCGCATAGCCTCGTATAACATCTCAGGCATTACGCTTACAGCCCTGAATCCAAATGCAGATAATATAGTTAATGCACTTTCATTTGCTAACAATAAATTATATATTGGAGGTAGTTTTGCAAATGTATTTGCTACTGCAAGGGTTAATATGGCAGAGTTTGATGTTTTATCAAATACACTCACATCTTTAAATCCGGGTGCAATTAACACAAGCGGTGTAAATGCCTTGTTTTCAAAGGACAGTTCTTTGTATCTGGGTGGTGGTTTCAATTTCCCCAATCAGGGAAATCCCATTAATAATTTGGGTTCAATAAATACATCAGGAGCATATATCGGTTACTGGCAACCCCAACCTGATAATATCATCAGAACAATTTTTGCATCAGATAATAAAGTTTATGTAGGTGGTAATTTTAAAAACATTACTAGTAGATACCAACCCTATTTTGCAAGTACTGATATTTTCTTAATGGCAACCCCTTTAATTACTTCTGTTTCACCAGTCACTGCCTGTGAAAATAGCGTTATTATAGTAAAAGGTTCAGGTTTTACAGGAGTCACTTCTGTGAAAATAGGCGGAGTTAGTACGGCTTATACTCTAGTATCTTCAGATACTATAGCTTTTTTAGCTAATGCAACTATGTCTGGAACAATAGCCATTACAAATGCTTTGGGTACGGTAACAAGCACTCAATCGATATCAGTAACTGCAGCACCCACTGCACCAAGTTTAGGAGCCATTACTCAACCTAGCTGCTTAACAGCAACAGGCAGTGTGGTATTAAATAGTTTACCTGCAACAGGAACATGGACAATTAACCCTGGAAATATCAGTGGTTCAGGAACGACAACAACTATTTCAAATCTAACTGCTGCAACTTATAATTATACAGTTACCAATGCATCAAATTGTACATCATCTGCTTCGACTAATCTTGTTATCAATACTCAGCCAACAACACCAACAGCTCCTACTTTAGGAATTATTACTCAACCTAGCTGTTCTGTTGCAACTGGTAGTGTAGTTTTAAATGGCTTACCTGCAACAGGAAGCTGGGCTATCAATCCTGGAAATATCAGTGGATCAGGAACGACAACAACTATTTCTAATCTTGCTGCTGCAACTTATAATTATACAGTTACCAATGCTTCAAGCTGTACTTCTGTTGCTTCAGCTAATTTAGTTATCAATACTCAGCCAATAACACCAACAGCTCCAACAGTAGGAACCATTACTCAACCTAGCTGTTCTGTTGCTACTGGTAGTGTAGTTTTAAACGGTTTGCCTTCAATAGGAAGCTGGACTATCAATCCTGGAAATATCAGCGGTTCAGGAACGACAACAACAATTTCTAATCTTACAGCAGCAACTTATAATTATACTATTACTAATGCTTCAAGCTGTACTTCTGTTGCTTCTGCTAATGTGGTTATCAACACTCAACCTGTTACTCCCACTGCTCCAACAGTAGGAACAATTACTCAACCCAGCTGTAGTGTTTCAACTGGTAGTGTAGTTTTAAATGGCTTACCTGCATCAGGAAGCTGGACTCTTAATCCAGGTAATATTACTGGGACAGGTATAACTAAAACTATTACTGGTCTTGCAGCAGCAACCTATAATTATACAGTTACGAATGCTTCAAGTTGTACTTCTGTTGCTTCAGCTAATGTAGTTATCAATACTCAGCCATCAACTCCAACTTCACCAATAGTAGGAACAATTACTCAACCTACATGTTCTGTTGCAACTGGTAGTGTAATATTAAGTGGTTTACCTTCAACAGGAACATGGACAATTAACCCAGGAAATATCAGTGGTTCAGGAACGAGCACAACTATTTCTAATCTAGTTGCTGCAACTTATAATTATACAGTTACCAATGCTTCGAGCTGTACTTCTGTTGCTTCAGCTAATGTAGTTATCAATACTCAGCCAACAACACCTACAGCTCCAACAGTAGGAACAATTACTCAACCTAGCTGTTCTGTTGCAACTGGTAGTGTAGTTTTAAATGGCTTACCTGCAACAGGAAGCTGGGCTATCAATCCTGGAAATATCAGTGGATCAGGAACGACAACAACTATTTCTAATCTTGCTGCTGCAACTTATAATTATACAGTTACAAATTCTTCAAGCTGTATTTCTGTTGCTTCTGCCAATGTGGTTATCAGTGCTCAACCTTCAACACCCACAGCACCAACAGTAGGAACCATTACTCAACCAAGTTGTACAGTTGCAACAGGAAGTGTAGTTTTAAATGGCTTACCTTCTTCGGGAAGCTGGACTATCAATCCAGGCAGTATTACTGGAACAGGAACAACAAAAATCATTACAAGTCTTGTAGCAGCAACCTATAATTATACAGTTACCAATGCTTCAAATTGTACATCTGTTGCTTCAGCTAATGTAGTTATCAATACTCAGCCAACAACACCATCAGCTCCAATAGTAGGAACAATTACTCAACCTAGCTGTTCTGTTGCAACTGGTAGTGTGGTTTTAAATGGCTTACCATCAACTGGAAGTTGGACAATTAATCCCGGAAATATCAGCGGTTCAGGAACAACTACAACTATTTCAAGTCTTACAGCAGCAACTTATAATTTTACAGTTACAAATTCAACTTCATGTACATCAGCAGTATCAGCTAATATAGTTATCAATGCATCTATCTCAACACCATCTGCACCCACAGTTGGAACTATTACACAACCCAGTTGTACAGTTGCAACAGGAAGTGTTGTATTAAATGGCTTACCATCATCAGGTAGTTGGACAATAAATCCCGGAAATATCAGTGGCTCAGGAATAACAACAACTATTTCTAATCTTACTGCTGCAACTTATAATTACACCGTTACCAATGCTTCAAGCTGTACTTCTGTTGCTTCGGCTAATGTGGTTATAAATACTCAGCCATCAACTCCAACTGCACCAACAGTAGGAATAATCACCCAATCTACTTGTTTTACACTTGGGAGTGTAGTCCTAAGTGGTTTACCAACTTCAACAGGTGGATGGACAATTAATCCAGGTAATATTACAGGAACAGGTGCAAGTACAACATTATCAAATCTTACAGCAGGTACTTATAATTATACTGTTACAAATGCATCAAACTGTACTTCTGTTACTTCTGCTAATGTGGTTATAAATACTCAGCCATCAACTCCTACTGCACCAACAATTGGTACAATTACTCAACCTGGTTGTACAGTTGCAACAGGAAGTGTTGTATTGAATGGCTTGCCATCATCAGGTAGTTGGACAATCAATCCTGGAAATATCAGTGGATCAGGAACGACAACAACTATTTCTAATCTTGCTGCTGCAACATATAATTATACAGTTACAAATGCTTCAAGCTGTACTTCTGTTGCTTCGGCTATTGTGGTTATAAATACACAACCTGTTACACCAACTGCTCCATCAGTGGGAACCATTACTCAACCTACATGCATTACAGCAACAGGCAGTGTTGTATTAAATGGCTTGCCATCATCAGGTAGTTGGACAATAAATCCGGGAAATATCAGTGGGTCAGGTTCAACAACAACCCTTACTAATATTGTAACAGGAACTTATAACTTTACCGTAACCAATGCTTCAAGCTGTATTTCTGTTGCTTCTACCAATGTGGTTATCAATACTCAACCATTAACGCCAACGGCACCAACAATAGGAACTATTACCCAACCTAGTTGTACAGTTGCAACAGGTAGTGTTGTTTTAAATGGTTTACCTTCATCAGGTAGCTGGATAATTAATCCGGGAAATATCAGTGGATCAGGGATAAGTACAACTATTTCAAATCTTACAGCAGGCACTTATAATTATAACGTTACCAATGCTTCAAGCTGTACTTCTGTTGCTTCTACCAATGTGGTTATTAATACACAGCCTGTAACGCCTCCAACACCTGTAATTACATTAAATATTAATGTGTTGCAATCTAATGCTGCTTTAGGTAATCAATGGTATAATCTTACTACTGGATTAATTTCCGGTGCAACAGCTTCAACGTATAATCCAGTTCAAACCGGTAATTATTTTACCATAGTTACTTTAAATGGTTGTCAATCGGATTCATCTAATGTATTATATTACAATTATATTGGAGTTAATGAATTTTCTTTAAGCAATAACATTAAAGTTTATCCAAATCCGGTCCACAATGAACTCATTTTGGAATTAAAAGGGAATATTGAAAAACTCAGTTTTGAGATTCTGGATGCTATTGGTCAGGTAATTTTCAAGGGAAAACTTATTGAAAAGACCATTGTACAAACTACAAACTTTACACCCGGTATTTACTTAATTAAACTTGAAAATGGAAAAAGTTTTGAATTTAAGAAAATAGTAAAAGAGTAATTCATTAAAGCTTCAGATATTTCTGGATTTAAATAAACTTCTTTTGTAAAATATTAAAAGTTCACATTCTTAAAATAAAGTAGTAAGCCAACTAATTCCGAAATGGAAATAGTTGGCTTGCTCATTATAGGATATTGAATGTAAAAAATATTCAGTTGTTTTGAAGATTTCCAGGCGTACTTTATCCTAAACTAAAAAGATCTGCCTGCACTCCAATCAAATAAAAATACGCTAATTGTTTTAGTATAGCACATTATGCTTTTTTATTGCTG